>CAUOLC010000001.1:0-110592 GCA_963456285.1 uncultured Candidatus Saccharibacteria bacterium
TGCGGACGCACTCGCATTTTCAACCACTCCATTACTGTAAATGGTAGCATTTTTTCGCGCAAAAGTCAACTATATGAATCTATCGGCCAAACGCAGTAGGCGGTCGGTTGCGTCGGTGTTGTGACCGTCCAGTGCCACTGGTACCACCCTGGTCAATATAGCTCGGTGGGATACTGGTAGCACTCGTCGGATCAGAAGATCTGTCTACCTGCACAGTAACGTTAACCTGTGGAGCTGGAGCCTGTGTTTGACCACCTGAAGATGAGGACAATGAATCTGGTTTTGGAGCTTCTGCTCCTCGTGCCTGTTCTTTGATGGCGTATTGACGATCAGGGGCCATGCTTGGCGCTTGAGAAGGTGTTGACTGCGCCACACCCTGCGGAGCTTGATTTTGCTGCAATGGTGGTACGGATGGTGTTGCTGGCTGCGAACTAGCCATATTGGACTTTATTGTGTCAATTGCTGCCTTAAGATTAGTTTGACCCTTTTCTCCTTTTTGGCCCAAGGCTTCAAATACTGGTGCGGTTTTACCATTAGCTTGACCCATGTATCGTGAACTGTCGGACACTTCGGCAGCCCTACTGTTCGCCAGACCTCCCTTATCGTAAGCATTGACAAGTGCCTCTGCGCTCTGAGTAGATAAGTTATCTACAGAAAGGTTCTCAAATGCTTTACTTGTCATTTGGGCTAGCTCGTCTCGACTAACACCATAAGCCTGCTGTCCTTTACCTATTGCATCAAAACCGGCCACTCCGGCAGCGGCCACTCCAGCATCGTATTTCTTGACATTAGTGAGAGCATCTCCCATCTCGATACTGGTAATTTTACCACCCTCTTCCAGATATTTACGCAATTGTCCTGTTCCCCAAGCACCTTGTTGAGACAGTTTTTCCGCCGCCGCCGCCTGAACGTATTTGTCATCTGATCGTAAAGCCTCAACTGCGTTACTATTATATTCAAACCGCAATTTTTTGGCTGCAGCTTCTTGAGATAGTTTATGAATATATTCCTGACCACCGGTAGTGGCAGCAGCAAATCCTAAGCGCTTCTCCAAATCTCCGCCAGAAGCTTCAGCCAGCCCTGCTCGGTAGCGCTGCTGTTCGCTCTGTTCTGCTAGGGCTGCTCGGGTTTCCCTGTCGAGTGATCGTCGCTTTAATCCTCGTAAACCTCCCTGTAGTCGTCTTCTAATTGGACTATCGCTAAAATCTCTAGCCATAAATTCACTACGCTTCATATTTGCTCGACGCTTGGCAAACTTATTTCCCGCATTAAGCGCTGGTGCCGAGGCTTTGTTTAGTAATCCACTAGCTCGCCCCATCAGGCTACCGATAATGGCATTAGACTTCAGTGCCATACCGAGGATGACAAAAGTACCAGTAAACAAGAGTGCCAAGGCCATCAGTTGTTTTACCACTCCACCATTCTCATCAATGAGGGCGCTAAAAGCTAATAATTTTAATCCACCATAATACACTGCTGCCAAAGGATAGAGGAATACCATACCCGTGAAGACCTTCTTCCATTTGTCAAAGACGCTTTGAGTATTTGGCAAAATCCAGGCCGCAAACGCCAGTGGAGCCAAGATGGCTAGGACCGGTATCACCGCTGATCGAAATACTAACGCCAATAAGCCTGAGACGATACCGATCACACCTGGAACGATGGCCATGAGTACAAACATAAACATGGTTCCAATTCCAAAGACCGAGATAGCAATTGCCCCGCCGACTATTGTCGAGCCAAGTGCTGTAGCACCACCTGCTAAAATTGCCGTCAATAAGGCACCCCAACCAACATCTTTGTAACTCATATTTTGTATCGGAGCTGTAATGATTCCTAGCAGAGTACTACCAAGGATGTTTGCGGTATCAACGATGACTTGGATGACAAAGTAGGATATATTCACTGCAACCGCAGCGATGATGAAACGAGGTAGCATTTTCTTGATACCGTAGTTAGAGATACCGACATTCGATACTTGTGAGATGATGATTAGTATGAATACCAGTGCTAACAGGACATTAGCAAGGTCTCGCATAGTTTTCCAGGCATCATATGTATTTCCTGTTGCCTGTAATGGACTTGTTACTAAATATCCCTCCAGCATTCCCCAGACTGAGTCGGCAAATTCAGCCAATTTGTCAATAACTGGGCAGATAAACCATCCTATTCCCGTTAGTTCACTGGTACACGTTTTTTCCTCTTTTTCTTCTCCTGCCCCCTCAGTCGACTGTGCTGTTGCGTCAGCACTTTGTTCCGGAGTATCCCCTACAGAAAGTTCTTTTTGTTCTTCTTTATGTTCAGACGCGTATTTGGCAAACTTATCAAAAGCACCCCTGTTGTTTTGGAGCCAAGAACCGATATCGCTACAGCTTACTTCGACTAATCCTCCCTCAGTGTCGTCGGTTGCTGCCAACCAGACTTTTTCATTACCCTTGGAAGTCTTATAAATCATGTCGGCGGTTTTGCCACCTGTACTGGTAAATGGAATTTTGTAGTAATAATACCCCGAGCTATCTGGATTTTCTTTAGGGATTTCCTTGAGAGATTTATCACCGCTAGCAGAACAACCGCTAGCAGAACTAGTAAATGTTTTTGAATACATATACCATTGTTCGGCGCTGCCTGAAGCTATAGAAGGTAGGCTGCCGGTGGCATTTTTGATACCGTCTTTGAAACGTTCTTTAATGGCTGCGCCACCCTTTTTTGGTGCACAACCACCCGGAGGATTTTCGTCAGGAGCTAAATTACTACTAGAATAGTAAACAGTGTATGAAGTAAAATAATTTGGTTTTGATACACTCCGTAAGTCGTTAACATTTTGTGTAAAACGACCCCAGGAATTCCATTCATACTTTTTACATCTTTCCCAATTTCGAAATACCCAGCCAGCTTTGGTTTGATCAATAAAAAATTTACCACCCATATGCCGGTAGAAGTCAGCATATTTAGAAGAGCCCTCCCAAATATCAATCCCCGCTTTTAGGAGGCTAGCACAGCTGAGATCTCCACCGATTTGTTTTGTGATGGGGTCGACGCCTGAGTAGGATTTAATACCGCCTTTAGTATTTTTTCCCACAAAGGTATTTGCACGCTCCTCATTATCACCGTTAGATGGCGCCCAGTTAGAGTCGGTGCTTGTTGTGTTTCTATACCGCATCCCCTCGAAATCGGTCATACATGTCCAATCGTTGGTGCCACGCTTCATTAAATTAGCGTAAAGTAGTGTTGATTCAACTTTTTGCTTTAACTTCAAACTTTTCGCAGCTTCTGCCTGCGGAGCAAGTAACACCGCTGATATAAGTGCCACTACTAGTGTGGAGAGTACTATCAACCCTCGCTTTTTACTCATGTTTTGATGCCCTTTCAGAAAAAAACATATACACTACAAATTGTAGTGTATATGTCTCAAAAGCGCAAATGCTTAGAAAGTCGGCTTACGCTTTACCTTCTTCACGCAATTTTGAATACGGAACATTTTCTTTACGACTAAACTCTAGCTCGCTAATAACAACAGCACCAGGGCCGGTTTTCTTAAATGTAACGTTACCTTGCATACCGCCAACTCCGGCCGTTAGTACCCATTCCACAGGCATCGTACCAACACTATTATTAGCAAGGAAGTCAGTAATTTTCTCAGAATGCTGGGCGCCATTATCTGGTCGGAATGAGAAAGTCATAGAAATGGTATCACCATTGTATTTTGGCTCACCATGTTCCATTCCTGCAATAGTGACAGGCCCCAATATCATCTCTGGGTCTATTGGGTTCGTATAGGCCGTCCTGTGAAAACCATTCTCATCATTTTCAAGGCGAGTGCTGTGATCGATCCGTAATGCTTCTTGTGCATCTATAAGATTTGTCAAGAGACTCTTGAAACCATCCCCGTACTTAATTGGTTGTGACTTTCCACGTGCGTCATTGCCTGGAGTTTCAAAAACTCCTTTTATGCGATCGAGGATATATGGGGTTAGTGTTGATCCGAAAGTAGGAGGCGTGCTGCCCATAGGAAGCTTTTCCTCTGCTAAGTAGCGGAACCTCTTTTCGTCATACACCCTGCTATACTCGGATGACGGTGGGTTTTCCTGATCCTTTTTATCAGCAACTACGTTGACTGTTGTTTCAATTATAGTGCTCAGGTGTTGCATTAATTCGTCGGGACTTTCGAAAGCACTAACGGGAATGGCTAATTTCTTAACCTCTTCCTCAGGGAATCTTGTGTCTACATACGATTCGCAAAGCTCTACCTCTGTTGAAGGATCTAGGTCCAGTGTACGCATCCCTTCAGGGGTTGGAGACACTTCTGGTGAAGGACTATTTTCTGCATGTTCAGGTAGTTGTCCTGATGTTTGTTCTGGTGTAGTTTTTTTCTCACCGCCACAGGCTGCTACAGCCATTGTTCCAGCGCCGACCGCAAAAAGCTCCATGAACCTTCGGCGGTTTAATGTATCTTTTGAATCGCTTGGGTTACGCTCGTTCATAACGCTTGGGATTCTTTCTCTGGTTTACTACCAGGTTAGTTACACGTATCATATCTACAATCGATATGCCGTGATTATAACACAAAGTATACGAAAATACAAGTATGAAAACCAGCAAAATAAAAACACCCCGTCAACTGGGTGTCTGTGGCGCGCCCGACCGGATTCGAACCGGCGATCTCCTCCGTGACAGGGAGGCGTGATGGACCAACTTCACTACGAGCGCATGTCAACTAGCTCGATAATACCAAAGACTGCCCTAATATTCAAGAGCTACTGGGTGAAATGTTGTTTGCATTTTGCGTGACAATATCTTACAATTAGTCACATATCAACCTAATATTGGTAGAACAATTCAATGGTAAACAGAAATTTCTTTACAAAAACCATCATTGCCGTAGTTTTACTAGTCGGTTTTGCTATATCGACCCCAGTGTTTGCCGAGGAAGCAGACTCAAGTAAATGTGCTGGTGTTCCTACCTCAACTATAGAATGTGGCGGTAAGAGCGGTAAAGAGGCTATCTTTGACATTGTTAAACAGGCAGTAAAAATTTTAACCATGGGTGTAGGTGTCACGGCTGTTGGTGCGGTAGTCTATGGGGGGATACTATTTTCATCATCTGGAGATAAGCCAGAAAACATCAAAAAAGCTCGCGAGATCTGGATCAATGTTGTGATAGGGTTACTGTTATACGCCTTCTTTGTCACACTGACTCAATTCTTAATTCCAGGAGGAGTATTCTCATGATCAAGCGAGCAATTATAGCAGTTACCTTGGTGTTTATGGGTAGTTTTGGTATGGCATTTGTCAATACGCAGCCCGCCCTAGCTGGTGCTTGTGATGAACGTGGTCGTATTATGACACTAAAACCGTGGTACTATAACTTGATGTCGGGTGATTCATGTGAACTACAGAGCCCAAGTGCCGTTGGTGGTTTTGGCCCATACATCTGGCGCATTGCCTTGAACCTCATCGAAGATTTATTTCAAATCACTGGCTATATTGCTGCGGGATATATCATCTATGGTGGCTTTTTGTTTATCACCAGTTCAGGATCGCCAGATCGGGCGGCTCGTGGACGAAAAACAGTCTTTAATGCCATCATCGGACTGGTTATAGCTGTCGCCTCAGTAGGTGTAGTAAACTGGGTATCAGGAGCATTATTATAAGTATGGAAAAGTTTATCGTTCAAATTGTTAGTCAGTTAGGTTCTCCAAGCGATGTGGGGATTCCTGACCGTAAAAATGACAGCGTGGCACTGCGTGACATAGCCAACCTGGTGTTTGCTGTTTCGGCGGTTGTGGCTATCATCTCCATCATCATCTATGGCATCATGTACAGCGTATCCGCTGGTGACCCTGGTAAGGTCTCCAAGGCTAAAAACGGTATTATCTATTCGGTGGTCGGCTTGATTGTAGTATGGTGTGCTTTTGTTGTTACAAATTATGTCGCAGGGAGGTTTAACTAATGAAAAAAATCGTAACTATTACCGCTACCCTGGCTCTCGCCATAGTCGGTGGATTTTTGCTGTCACAAGCTGCTTCAGCAGTCGGAATTTATGACGCGTGTAATACTGATCCAAACAATATTGTTTGTGCTAACAGTAGTGAATCAGTTGACCCTGTTATCAAAACAGTCATCAGATATCTGCTGATTATCTCTGGTATCGTATCAGTTGTGATGGTTATCATTGGTGGGTTGAAATACAGCACCTCCAATGGCGACAGTGCTAAGCTAAGCTCTGCTAAGAACACTATCATGTACGCCATCATTGGCGTGATCATCTCTGCTCTTGCGTATGCTATCGTTGATTACGTATTTCTTCGCATAATTGGTAAATAGAGCCCAACACAGTATAGACAGACCGTAAAATATGGTATAATGAAGTAAAATAACAATCAATTTTCCAAGGAAAGGAAACGAAATTCATGAAAAAAACCATTATTAAAATAGCTGGCGCGTTTGCCCTTCCTATGTTGGTTATGGGTGTCGTATTTTTGGCTTCTGGTGACAATGCGTTTGCACAGGTTCGAGAAGGTTTGAACAAGGTTCAAAGCGCCAATACTGGTGCTAGTGCTAACGTTGACGACATCATCTCAAAGTCAATTAACTTTGCATTGATGGCGATTGCGATTGTCTCTGTGTTTATGTTGATCCTTGGTGGTTTCAAATACACCACATCAAACGGTGACAGTGCTAAGGTGACGTCTGCTAAGAATACCATCATGTACTCCTTGATCGGTCTGTTGATTGCTATCTTTGCCTACGCTATCGTTAACTTTGTGGTCAATAAGGTTACCGGTAACTAATCACCTAGTTACATCTCAAAAAACACCAGTCATTACGACTGGTGTTTTTAGTAGAGATCAGTGATTGATTACAGAACTTGAATCTTCTTAGCTTTTTCTTGTTTTACTTTTTCAAAGGTAATTGTCAATACGCCGTCTTTTAGCTCTGCTTTTACACCCTCTTCCTTGACTGCAACTGGAAGAGCTAGGGTTCGCCGAAATTCGCCCCAGTAACATTCTTGAATGTGCCAGTTGTTAACTTCAGTCTCATCACCACTGGACAAGGTGCCAGAGATGGTCAAGATGCCATCAGAGATGCTGACATCCAGGTCGTTGCGATCAACGCCAGCGGTGCGCGCTTTGATGACCAATTCTCCCTCGGTCTCAAAAACATCAACCGCTAACTGACCCATCAGGTCATCAGCGTCCTCTTCCCAGTTATCCTCAGCAGCAGTCATGGTTGGTGCTGGTGTTGGTGCTGGTGTTGACAAATCAGCTTCATCCAAAAATGCAGCAGTCAAATCGTCATCTGTAAATAAATTATCGTCCTGTTTCCGGGCCATAGTTGTTCCTCCACTCTATTTGGCTCAATTGACAATGTTCCCTATTAGTATAACGGTTATGTGCGTTATAATCAACAGTGAAAGGTAAAAAACGTAAAAAATACAATGTTTGATAGAGTATTGTCAGTCATCGCTCCTCACTACTGTTATGGGTGTGGAAAAACTGGTCAAACTATTTGCCAAAAATGTAAAAAACACATCATACAGATGAACTATACCACATGTGTATTGTGCGATCGGCGGCCTAAATATGGTAATTATTGTGGTAGACATCGCTTCCCTGTTCGACAGATCTACTGTTTACTGCTTAGGCAAGGTGCGGTGTTGCAAGCGATTGACGCGCTCAAGTTTGAACGCAAACGAGCTATTATCAACGACTTGGTGGATATCACTGACGCATTGCTGCCACAGCTGCCAGCTAATAGCGTACTAGTTCCTATTCCGACCACACCACGAAACACGCGCATTAGAGGATATGACCACATGAAGCTGATTTGTCGGCAGTTGGGGCGCGCCAGGAGAATCCCTGTTGAGCAAGTGCTTCAGCGGTGCAATAACGTCACGCAGCATTTTGCTACATCGGCCAAACAGCGGATATTGCAGGCAAAAGAGTTTTTCCGGGTGGTGGGTGATATCGATCCAGCCACACATTACTGTCTGGTGGACGACATATTCACTACTGGTGCTACAGTGCGGGAGGCTGCCAACTGTTTGCGTCAGGCGGGCGCTACCTCAGTGACAATCATCGTCCTGACGCGGCAAACTTCACAAGAAACTACAGCTGATTAGACGTGGTGATATCCGCTGCCTTTGGCGATTTCTTGGGCGCGGTAGAGCTGCTCTGTCAGAACTAGGCGGACAAGTTGATGCGGGAATACTAGCTTTGACAGCGACCAAACGACATCAGCCCGTTCGCGTAGTTCTGAAGAAACACCAAACGCCCCACCAATGATGATGACCACGGACTGACTGTGGGTGAACTGCTCTTCTAGGAAAGCAGACAGTTCAGGAGACGATAAATTATTACCTCTTTCATCCAGTAAAATGACAAAATGATCTGGCTTGATATGCTTGAGTATCCGCTCAGACTCTTCCTGACGCGCTCTGGAGCCTTCGAGTGAAGAATTAGCCAACAATACCCATTCAACATTCCACGGGGCTCTCAGGCGCTTCTGATAGTATTCTAGGCCGTCCATGACCCATGGATTATTTTTCTTGCCGATTGTGATAATTTTGAGCATATCTACTGCAAGTATAACCCAACCTCTGGTATAATGAAAAAGTCAATCACGGAGAGGTGCAGGAGTGGTTGAACTGGCCGCTCTCGAAAAGCGGTAAGCTGCAAGGCTTCGAGGGTTCGAATCCCTCTCTCTCCGCCATGGAATGTTTAGTCAGCCCTCACCTCTGTGAGGGTTTTGTGTTACCAGAGATGAATAGTATGATATAATAATGTTGAAATATGGTAAAAAGGAGATGATAATATGGATTTTAATTATGAAAATTTGTCTAAATATATTGAAATTGCCGAGGAGGTTATTAGGGGCTTAGGAGGGGCGGCGGTTAATACCGTTCAATTTCTTGATGTAATGGCAAAAGAATACGGTATTACTCCACCAGATGCACTTCTTGCTGCTGATACTGCAGACTCCATTGAGGTAGATCATTTTGAGAACACAGTTAGGTTGTCTGAATCGTCTTCTAAAGAGGAGCCGACAGAAGAATAATCCACGGGAGTGGTTCAGAATAAAAACAACTCTTCCATGACGAAGAGTTGTTTTGATAATGCTAATTGGTACACCCGGCACGATTCGAACGTACGACCTTTGGCTCCGCAAGCCAACGCTCTATCCAGCTGAGCTACGGGTGCATACAGCCTTTCGGTAAAACCGATTGGCCATAACAAAAATATAAGGTACCTTCTCTGTTCACATCATGAACATCGAACTTTTACATTCTAACACATATCAAAAGCTAAGAGCAAGCTAAAGCTTAATGATTCGGATGAGTTTTTCCAAAGCGTCTGGTTTTATCTCTTGCATGGGCAGGCGTGTGCCTAACATATCGACAATTACTTCCCCTTCTGCCTCTGAAAAGTAAATGGTTAACCCTGGTGAAAACCGTTTAACGGGAAGTAGTAATACTGAGAATTGACCTTGATATTCAATAACACCAAAGGCTTTGAATTCACTAAAATCATACAATTTGTCCGCCACATAGACACCTTTAGGACTAATGGCGTAGTTGATCATGCGAGGGGTTTTGGTGGATAGAGATAGTAACGCTACCGCCATGATGGGTATTAACACCGTGAATGTCCAGCTTTTGATCCAAAAGACAGACAGCGCCATGAGCACCATGATGACTACGGCAAATGATAGATACCAGCCTAGACCGCGCACTGGACCTCTGGTCTCTGGGGCGTGCCAAGAAAACGGTTCAGACAAATCATGAGCTGTTGCTTTGGTTGGTTCTGCTTCCATGGTTTTAGTATACCATGAGCACAATGTGTAGGCTAGACGTCAGTAGAGCCACCACTGACGGCGAAATTGATGACAAACTTGATGATGGCATAGGCAAAAAGAGCAATCAATAAACCAATGACAGCATACAAGATGGTGTTCTTGGCGGCGGTAACCGATTCTTTTCGTCCACCAGATATGACATAACGAAAACCACCAAAGATCAGCATAACAACGCTGACTACCGCGATACCGATCAACATGAAGTTAATAACCCGACGCACCAGAGAGCTATCACCATTCCATAGGTTGGTTGGCACGCCATTGCCGCGAGCTGCCTCTACACCTTCTGCAAAACCACCCTCACCAAGTGCCAGAGCCGGTAGACTAGTGATGGTTAATGCTAAAGCTGTTGTTATGATGATGCTTGCGCCAACGGTTACAATCTTCTTCATAATAGTTATATTATCCTTGGTTGGTAGAAAAAAGTCAACGCTATGGTATTTTGTACAGGTGTGGTATAATGTAACCAGGTTTCATGGTCTACATTTGGAGGAGTACCCAAGTGGCTGAAGGGGACGGTTTGCTAAATCGTTAGTACGGAGAGATCTGTAGCGGGAGTTCGAATCTCCCCTCCTCCGCCAGAAACTGATATGAAATTCTCAACTTACGGGTTGGGAATTTTTATTTGTGAACAGGAGTATGGTATAATGTGAACAGATTTCTGGAAGGGTGACCGAGTGGTTGAAGGTACCGGTCTTGAAAACCGGCGTGCGGTAAAACGTACCGAGGGTTCGAATCCCTCCCCTTCCGCCAGAATGATATATAAACACCTCAAGTAGGTGTTTTTTATTTACCATCAACGTGAAATATACTTGACATAAAATAAAACTTATGCTAATATGATAATCAGTTTAACAGCGCTTGGTGCGCGTTAATAAAACATAAACAGAGAGATAAATGAATATATTACAACAGATTATTACACAATTTACCATATTTGTGAGCCTGACTACTGCTTGTGGTGTACTGATGCACGACACCCACGTGGATAAGGCGGTGGTATCAGTATTTAGTACAGTTGATTTTCAGGGATCAACGGGTGACGATGGTATGAAAACGACGAGGATTGGCTCATCAGCGCATACACACCCGGAACATACATCACTGAGTAGTATCATTCATGATGGATCAGCAAACCCACGTTCGACACCGCGTAATGATGACCGAAAATACATGAAAGTCAAGCGTGCCCAGGGTAATGGCGGCCCTGAGTTTGATGGGCAACGCTTGTGTATCGGTAAGATTTGTTTTTAGTTAAATTTGATGACTTCCAGCTCGGTGATAAGTCGTTGGATGAGCGCTTGCTGCTCTGTAATATGTTGGCGAGTTTCCTCCACCAAGTGGGCTGGTGCTTTTTCAGCGTAGGATGGATTGTTGATACGCGCTTCAAGCCCCTCGAGGCGTTTTCTAGCGTCTGCGAGGCGCATTTCCAGCTCAGTTTGGTGCTGGTAGAGCGTTTCATCATCGATATCCAGCCACACCTCCCTGTTGGCTGCGGCTAGCCTGAGGCCACGTGGTTGATCAGTGTGCTCAATTGATGCAAGGCGCATGAGGTGCTTGATAGTGTCGGCGTTTTCTTTGACCAGACTGTCGTTGCCGTACAGTAAGCGATATTTTTTATTACCCGGTAGCTCTGTAATTACCCAGCGACCTTCGGAGACTAATTCTTTGATTCGTTCAAATTGTTCAGCCTCAATTTCGTCGTATTGTTCAGGTGTTGGCCAAGAGTCGCGCATCAGGATACCGTCGGTATAGTTGAGCGTCTGCCAAATTGTTTCGGTGACGAATGGTGCGAATGGATGAGTAATCCTCAGGCTGGTTGCCAGCACCCACGACAATAATGGGCGGTTGATGGCGGTTTTTGATGATTCAACATACCAATCGGCGACGTCGTCCCAGATGGCGTGATAGACCGTTTCAGCGGCCTCAGAAAAGCGGTATTGTTCCAAGCGAACAGCGATGTTATTGGCGGCATCGTTCAGTTGACGGATAATCCAGTGGTCAGCTGGGGTTTGTGGCTGTAGTGGTACGATGACGTGATTGTCGCCAATTTGTGATTCAACAAAGCGAGCGATGTTCCATAGTTTGTTGCAGAAGTTGCGAGCAGCGATGACCGCACCCCTATTGAAGGCTTGATGTTGGGCTGGTGCGCGGCCGGCGATGATACCCATGCGGGTGGCATCTGAGCCAAATTCTGAGACTAGTTCCATCGGATTGATGACATTACCCTTGGATTTGGACATTTTTTGATTATGCTCGTCATTGACCATACCATGCAGATAAACGTCCTTGAATGGTAGTTTGCCGGTGCGGTACAGGCTGAGCATAATCATGCGTGACACCCATGCTCGCATGATATCCATACCAGTCTCCATCAAGCTGGTTGGGAAGTATTTGGCTAGTTCCCCGCCATTGAGATAATCGGTGACAATGTATGGCCACTGCCCAGATGAAAACCAGGTGTCAAAGGTATCTTCTTCTCTGATGTATGTTGTTCCATTTACAACAATACGCTTTTCGGTTACCCGGGTGTCGAAGATCCAGTCGTTTGAGTCGGTCTCATTGACAAACGCTGGGATTGGGATGCCCCATGGGATTTGTCGAGAGATATTCCAATCCTTGAGCTGCTCCAGGTAGGCGATGAGCTCTTTGCGCTTTGAGGCTGGATGGAAGGTAATCTCCCCCTTCTCTAGCGCCTCGATGGCTGGCTTGGCTAGTGGTTGCATTTTGATAAACCACTGTTCTTTCACTATTGGTTCGATGACGGTGCCGCACTTGTAACAATGACCGACAGCGTGTTCAATACTAGATTCACCGCGGCGTAGCTCCATGGCTTCTAGGGCTGCTAGGATGCGGCGTCTTGCTTCTTGCGGATCTAGACCTAAGAATTGTGGCGGGACATTGATTAATTTGCCATCATGGCTGATGATGCTTTTGACTGGTAGACCATGGCGTTCTGCCATCTCAAAGTCGTTTGGATCATGCGCTGGAGTTATTTTGACGGCCCCGGTACCGTAGCTCATGTCGACGTATTCGTCGGCGATGATGGGGATTTCGCGGTCGATAATTGGTAGGAGAATACGGGTGCCGATGAGCTTTTTGTAGCGCTCGTCATCAGGATGAACAGCCACAGCAACGTCGCCTAATATAGTCTCAGGACGGGTGGTGGCAACTACGATTTCACCAATTTTGTCCAGGGTTGGGTAAGCTATTTTCCATAACGTCCCCTTCTCTGTTTTGTGCTCGACCTCGATATCGGCGAAGCTAGTTTGGTGAACAGTACAGTAGTTAACGATTCGTTCGCCACGGTAAATCAGATCATCTTCCCACATCTGTTTGAAGGTGTCGTACACCGTCTGTATCACCTTGTCGTCTAGAGTGAATGTAAGGTGCTTCCAGGAGGCGCTAGTACCCAAGGCGCGTAGCTGTAATTCCATATTGCCACGCTTTTCTTGGACAAAGTTCCATACTTGGCTGTACAATTGTTCTCGCGAAAAATCAAAGCGACTTTTACCCTGCTTTGCCAGCTCTTTTTCGTAGACTACCCATGTTTCAAAGCCAGCATGGTCGGCACCGGGGATAAATACTGCATCATCGCCCTTGAGCCTATGATAGCGAATCAAAATATCCTTCAGATTCATATCAAGCGCGTGTCCGATATGTAGGTTGCCGTTGGCGTTTGGTGGTGGCATGACGATACTGTACGGCTTACCTTCACCTGTGGGCGCAAAAGAATTGCTCGTCTCCCATAGGGCATAAATATCTGGTTCGTAGTCATTTGGAATGTATTGTTTGGCTAATTGCATATGATCTGATTCCTATATATTTCACGGGAAAAATGGCACACATAAACCACTGACTACTTTTCACACGAAAAAGTACCCTCGAGCGAGCTTATGTGTGTATTCTCCCATGTTTATTTCTGGTTATAGTATACCATAGAACTGGGATTTTGGCGTTATGGCTTACGCTGTGTCGAGCATGGATAGACTTGGCTGGACTTCCATATTGTATGGGTCGGTGGGCTGGTCGATGTGGGCGCGGAAATACCCGAGTGCGGCGATCATGGCGGCATTGTCGGTGCAGAGCTGAATGGGTGCGTATTCAATGTCGATAGGCAGGGCTAGGCTTAGTTGGCGGCGCAGTTCTTGATTGGCGGCGACACCACCAGCGATGACGACGGAAGCAGGCTGAAAATTGTCATAAGCTTTCTTAGTCTTATCGACCAGGGTTTTGATGGCAGTGTACTGGAAGCTGGCTGCCATGTTGTGTTGTAATTTATCAGTCACCAGAGCAGGGAGTTCGTGTGATGGGAAGGTAAAGTCTTTACCGACTTCGCGCTGCACTGTCCTCAGAACGGCTGTTTTAAGGCCAGAAAAGGAAAAATTGTATTCACCAGCGAGTTTGGCGATGGGTAGATGAAAGGCCTGTGGATCACCGAGCTCAGCTGCTTTGGCGATGGCAGGGCCACCAGGGTAGGGTAGACCGATAATTTTAGCGACTTTGTCGAACGCCTCACCGACGGCGTCATCTTGGGTTTGGCCGATGAGCTGGTAGTCGCCATGGTTACGGAACAGGACGAGCTGTGAATGTCCACCAGAGACGATAAGGGCAAGGAGAGGGAAGATGGGTTGGTTTTTTGGCAGTGTTAAAGATAAGCTATCAGACTGTTGGTTGATGAAATTAGCATACACGTGAGCTTCTACATGATGTATTTTATACAACGGTTTGTGATGAATAATGGCGAGAGTGCGGGCAGCGAGGGTACCAACGAGGAGTGAGCCGATGAGACCAGGAGCGTAAGTGACGGCGATGGCGTCGATATCATCCCAAGTACAGTTGGCCTCAGATAACGCCTTTTTGACAACCGGGTTGATAACCTCCAGATGTGAACGGGCGGCAATTTCTGGAATGACGCCACCATATTCGGCATGGATGTCGATTTGTGAGTTAACAACATTTGATAATAGTAGATGACCATCTTCGACGACAGCGGCAGCTGTTTCATCACAGCTTGATTCAATTCCCAAAATCCTCATAACTATGGCATAGTATAGCACATATTCGCCTCTGTTGCCTGGAAGTGTGAATCAGCACGCAAAAGTGGTATCATGGATATATGAAACAGATTCTTGTCAAAGCAGCCAGAAGTATTTTGCCCGCTAGTGCTTTGCATGGCGTGGAAAACGGATATCGCCGAGTTAGAGTACGACTATTGAGCGCGCGGTATGGTAACCCGTCAAAAAACTTGCGAGTTATCGCAGTAACTGGTACCAACGGGAAGACAACGACCGCCTGCTATATCAATGAGATCTTGAAGGAGGCCAAATTTAAGACAGCGATGTTCACGACGGCGTTGATAGAGGTGGCAGGGAAGGCTCAGGTTAATGATTTGAATGCAACAGTTGCTTCGACTGGCAGGATGCAACAGTTCTTTCGTGATGCAAAAAAGGCTGATGTGGACTATGTCGTGTTGGAAATCACGTCACACGCGCTTGACCAACACAAACTTGACGGAGTGCCGATTGAGGCAGCAGTGATGACCAATTTGACGCAAGATCATTTGGACTATCACAAGACCATGGAGAATTATGCAGCGGCTAAGGGTAAGCTGTTTGCACTGGAACCGCGATATATCATTTTGAACCGCGATGATGAATGGTATGACTATTTTGATCAATTCGTTGCTGGTGAACAAAAAATGACCTACGGTAAGCATCCGGAAGCAGAGGCGCGGATTCAGCGAGTGAAGCTGTACCGCAAGGGTACTGAAGCCGATGTGGTTTTGGATCATCAAACGCATTTGGAGCTGGCGACGGCGCTGCCGGGTGAATTTAATGTGCACAACATGACGGCAGCGGTGACGTTGGCGTATCTGCTGGGCGTCAAGCTGCAGGATATCCAAGAAGGAGTGGCGAATGTAGAGGCGGTTCCTGGTAGGTTTGAGCGAGCAGTCGAGGGTGTTGGCTATGATGTAATCGTGGATTATGCACACACCCCTGATGCATTGGATAAATTATTGACGGCCGCTCGTAAAATTGCCAAGGGTCGAGTGATTTTGGTGTTTGGGGCTTGTGGGGATCGCGACAAGAGCAAGCGGCCAATTATGGGCGAAATTGCTACCAAAAACACCGACAGGATATTCCTGACCGACGAGGAGAGCTATAATGAAGATCCTGATCAGATCAGGCAAATGATCTATGAAGGAATTGAACGGGCGCACGGTGACGCCAAGACAACAGAAATTCCTGACCGGCGACAGGCGATTGAGCGAGCACTTGGCTCTGCGCAAAAGGGTGATATGGTGCTGATCACCGGGATGGGACACGAGAAGTATCGAATCGTGAATGGACAACGGCTGCCGTGGAATGATAGCCAGGTGGTACGTGAAATTTTGGGACAGGAAAAAGCAGAATAATTAACCTAGTGACTTGCCGAAAAAAGCTTGTTTTTTGCTAAGCCATTCTTTGGATTGGCGGACAAGTTTTTCGGTATCTTTCGAACTTTTGAGGAGTGGTTTGATGGCTTCTTCGAGGTAGACACCGCCTTGAGATCCTTTGAATAGTAAGACGGTATCTTGACGAGCCAGGGACTGTAACAGTTCTACGGCGTCAGTGGCTTTGTCAAAAGAGGTAACAGTACAGCCGTTGTCTTTGGCGGCTGGCGCCAAGAATGTAGCTGCGTTGGGGCCAACGGTGATGACGTGCGATAGTTGCGCTGGGTCGCATAGGGTGCCGAGTGTGCGGTGTTCAGACGCTGTTGTATCGCCAAGCTCGTTCATATCTCCCAAGACGGCGATTTTGGTTTTACCAGGCAGCTGATAGAGGGTTTCTAGCGCTGATTTGGCGGCGAGTGGGCTGGAATTGTATGAATCATCGATGAGCATTGAATTGTTGATACCACTTAGGAGGTTCATTCGCCCCGACACGGGAGTGAAGTTCTCTAGAGCGGTGATGACGCTTTCAACGTCAAGGTTGAATTCTAGCGCAACCGCGGCGGCTCCAGCAGCAATGCGTAGCTGATGTTTAGCGACAACAGGCATGATGAACTCACGGGAGGTTTGCTCGCCGTGTGTGAGAGTACAGGTATATCCTTGGCTGTGATTGAACTGATGAGCGGTGATGTAATAGTCAGCATCTGGCTCAGTACTGTAAGAAAGATTGCGTTCAGAATTGGCAAAAGCGATGAATCCAGAATTGATATCATCACGGTTGTACAGGGTAACGATACTGTGGCTAGATAGGGCAAATTCCTCCTGGGCTACTGTTTTGAGATTGCTAAAAAACTCCATGTGCTCAGGAGATATGGCTGTGACGACGAGAATATCAGGGTGAGCGTAGCGACCAAAGGCGGTCATTTCGCCGGGGTGGTCGATGCCAAATTCTTGGACGATGACGTTGATGTCGTGAAGTTGGCGAGCTGAGCGATAGGCGCGGTAGATGGTTGATAGCCAATTGGTGATGGATCGAGGATTTTTCGGGCCATCAATACCAAGCATCTCCAGGGGTGCACTAAATTCAGCATTGAAATTGCCCCTGTTGGTGCGAACTTTTTTGTTGTGTTTGAGAACGTCGACGATGGTTGATTTGGTAGTTGTCTTGCCGACGCTTCCGACAACGGCGACCAGGCGAATGTGTGGATTATTGTGGAAAAATTTACGCATGATTCGCACTAATAGACACGAGATGAGAGATTTGAATAGCTTCATATAGATTATTATAACAATATCAAGGCGGGAGGGCTATTTTTAGGGAAGGGTATTGAGTGAATTAGCACTCACCCTTGACGAGTGCTAACGTGGTGCGATACAATAAGATGTATTGTTAATGAAATGGAGGATATTATGAGTGTACCTATTGAGCCTCTCGGTGACCGCGTGGTAGCGGTGCGCGAGGAGGCGAAGACGCAGACGGCGAGCGGACTGTATTTGCCGGACAGCTCGAAGGAGAAGCCAGTGGTTGCTGAGGTTAAAGCGGTCGGTGGCGATGTCAAGAATGTGAAGGTGGGCGACAAAATTGTGTATAAGGAATATTCGACTACGGACTTGAAGATTGACGGCACGGAATATTTGATCGTCCGCGAGGAAGATATTTTAGCAACGGTTGTTTGAGAAAAGGGGAGTTTTTAGTATGGCAAAAAAAGTTTTTTACGATGACGATGCGCGCGCTCGCGTGTTGGGCGGTGCTGAAGCGCTATATAACGCAGTTAAGGTAACCTACGGGCCAAAGGGCCGCAATGTGGTGATTGCCAAGGGGTTTGGCGGACCAACCGTGACGCACGACGGCGTAACAGTGGCAGAAGGCATCGAGCTGCCAGAGAATGATGATGAGACGCTGGGCTACAAGGTTGGTGCTGATCTGATCAAGCAGGCGGCCAAGAACTTGAACAAGCAGGCTGGTGACGGTACCACGACGGTGACGGTGCTGACCTATTCGATTTTGAAGGAGGCCAACCGGCTGATCGCAGCGGGTCACAACCCGATGGAGCTACGCAAAGGCATCGAGCAGGCTGGCGCGGAAATTGTCAAAGAGCTGAATAAATTAGCTGAGCCAATTGAGGGCAAGTCTGAGCGCGTGGCGGAAGTGGCAACTATTTCGGCGGGCGACGCGGAAATTGGTAAGCTAATCGCTGGTGTCATCGAGAAAGTTGGCAAAGACGGCGTAGTAACGGTCGAAGCTGGCCAAGGTTTGGAGCTGGAGGCTGAGGTTGTTGAGGGCTTTAGCCTAGATAAGGGCTGGGTTAGTCCGTTCTTCGTTACCGACACTGGTCGGCAAGAGGCGGTTTATGAAAAGCCAGCGATTTTGATCACTGATAAGAAGATTTCCAGCGTGCAAGAATTCCTACCGATGTTGGAGAAATTGGCACAATCTGGCAAAAAGGACGTGGTGCTGATCGCTGATGAAGTTGAGGGTGAAGCGCTAAGTATTTTGGTGCTGAACAAGCTCAAGGGCGTATTCAATACTGTCGCGGTCAAGGCACCAAGCTTTGGCGACCGCCGCAAGGAGATTTTGCGCGACATCGCGGTGCTGACCGGCGCAACGGTGATTTCTGAAGATCATGGTTTGACGTTTGAGAATGCTGGCTTGGAAGTGTTGGGTTCAGCGCGCAAGGTGATTGTCGGCAAAGATGAAACCACCATCGTTGAGGGCGCGGGCAAGCCGTCAGCAGTGAAGGAGCAGATTGCTCAGATTAAGGCGTTATCTGACAACGCCTCCAGCGAGTACGAAAAAGAACAATTCGACAAGCGGGCAGCGGCCTTGAGCGGCAAGGTGGCCGTTATCAAAGTCGGCGGCGCGACCGAGACAGAAATTGACGAAAAGAAATTCCGCGTAGACGACGCCGTGGCAGCGACTAAAGCAGCCTTGGCCGAGGGAGTCGTCGCTGGCGGTGGTGTGACGCTGGTAAATTTGGCTGGTGGCCTGAAGGTAACTGGTGCAGACAGCATCGCGGCTGGCCGGCAGATTCTAAAGGACGCTCTGAAGCAGCCATTCCTGCAGATTATGCGTAACGCTGGCTTGAACGCCGATGCACTGCTAGCGCAAGTCAAGGCGGGCAAGGCGGGCTTTGGCGTTAATGTCATGAAACCGGAAGCAGACCTCGTGGATGTCAAAAAAGCTGGCGTCATCGACCCAGCACGCGTCACCAAAGAAGCAGTGCAGAACGCGGTATCTATCGCTTCAACCGCAGCAACCATGGGCGCATTGGTCGTCGATGTGCCAGAGCCAGAAGCTCCAGCTGCGCCTGGTGGTATGCCGGGCATGGGGATGATGTAGCAGGCTACATCAAACAAAATAGGGCCGGTAGCAGGCCCTATTTTAATGAATTGAAATGGTTATTTTTGTGGATTTGACAGATAATCTATCTCTTTGATTACATCCAGCAGAGCTTGGGCGCGGCGAGATTCATCAGCGATGGCACCAGCTGCTGCGTGTGCTGGAGCGATCAAAGCGCTGTCATCTGTTGAGCGTAATAACAGTAGGTAGGTGTCAAACTTTTCTTCTGGGGAAATGTTTAACTTATCAACCAGGGGACGAAGCTCTAGTAGTGCTTGTTGCTTGATGGAGTCCAGATTTGAATCGTTTACCGGGACTACAGGGGTCACAGTGTCAACGGAAATCGGCACTGCTGGCGGCGGTGCGACCATTAAATCATCTGTTGCCACTGGGATTGAATTGTCTGGTGGTGGCGCGACTACCTGAGCGTCGTCTGACTGCGGAGTTGTCCCCGTCTCTTCAAAGCTCAAATTATCATCTGTTTGTTGTGTTACACCTGCCAAAACCTTGGCAAGCTCTTGATCATCGGTAACTGATTGGTTTTGCATGTCCCCACCCATCTTATTAATGATTATGCTTATATATGTTATACTTTAGCATGAAGAAAGGTGATATGACAAGATGCTTGATGATCCTATGATGATTCGGCGAAAAGATCCAGCCGACACCCTGTCTGGTTTGTTGCAGTTATCAACGCAGACTTCGTTTGAAGTAGTTATCGAAGGGAATGATTATGTCCCGGGCACTATCAATGCGGTGGTGATTGCTGGTATGGGTGGTTCGGCGCTGGCAGCAGAAATGGTAATTGCGTTAACGAGGGGTTGGTTACATATTCCTCTGGTGGTGACAAAAGGCTATGATTTACCAGGTTTTGTGAACGACAGTACCTTGGTAGTTGCCATCAGCCATTCCGGTAATACCGAAGAAACCCTGAGTTGCTATGATCAAGCGCGTGCCAACAATTGTCAGCTGGCGACAATCACGACAGGCGGAGCCCTGTTTGAAAAGGCAGCAGCTGATGGCGTCAAGAGGATAAAAATACCAGCCGGTGCGCAACCACGTATGTCAACAGTCTACCATCTGCGAGGATTGTTGAAGATATTACAACATTTTTTGATCATCGATGGTGATTTATATCAAAAATTGGAAGAAAGCGGCGAGTGGTTATCTGGTCAGGTAAAAGCTTGGGCACCAGAAGTACCGACCGAGCAAAACATTGCTAAACAGTTGGCGCTCAAGTCAGCTGGCAAAACTCCGGTGATTTATGCTGGCGAGCTAACCTGGCCGCTGGCGTATAAATGGAAAATTAGCTGGAATGAATCGGCAAAAAATATAGCTTTTTGTAATCAGTACCCTGAATTTAATCACAATGAATTTATCGGCTGGTCATCTCATCCGGTTGAAAAGCCATTTGTGATTGTTGATTTGATGAGTCATTTGGAACATCCGCGCATTCGTGAGCGAATGGAGCTGAGTGATCGATTGTTGAGTGGTATGCGTCCGCACGCTGTATCGGTGGAACTACAAGGCGAAACCTTGCTCAAGCAGTTGTTGTGGGGCTTGGCGCTTGGTGATGCCGCAAGTATTTACACAGCAATTCTAAATGGTGTTGATCCAGCACCGGTAAAATTAGTAGAACGTTTGAAACAAGAATTAAGTTAAAATCAAACGCGGTTTATTTAGTTGCGCATTGCTTCGATAGTGTTGCGGTTGGCAGCACGTACGGCTGGATAAATACCAAAGACGACACCGACCAGCATGGCAGCACCAATACTGACGACAGCAGGCTGCCAGCTCAAAATTGGCGAAACCGGTAGGAACGTACTGACCGTGTACGCACCAATTAAGCCAAAGATATACCCCATAACACCACCAGCTAATCCGATGATGACTGATTCAATCAAGAATTGATGAATGATGTGTCGGTTGGTTGCACCAATTGCTTTACGGATACCAACTTCACGCTGCCTTTCAGCAACATTTACTAACATAATATTCATGATGCTAATTCCACCGACGAACAGCGATATGATTGATACAGCAATCATGATTGCCGACAGTGATAGCAGCATAGCATCGCTAGTGGCGGTAATATCTTTACCAGTTATGATGTGGTAGTCATTAGCATCGTGGTGATTTTGATTGAGCTTTGCTGTAATGTCAGAAATTGCTTTCTCAAGCGATGAGTCGCCGTCAGTTTTGATGGCAATTTGCTGAATTTGTGCGACATTTTGTGTTAGCTTCTTGCTGACATCCAGTGAAACAATGGCTGAGTTATTGAAATTAACACCCAAGTAAGTAAGCGGTTGTTTGACTGGTTTTAAAACACCCATAACAGTAAACGGCTTGTCCTGAATACGCAGTACATTACCAAGTGAATATTCGGTACCAAACAGATCAATTGACAGCTGATGGCCGATCACCACACCGTTAGCCTGCCCAACAAACTGACCATCGCGTAGTTCTAACTCTGCAAGGTCTTTGATCTTTTCAGTAGTGCCAATGATGGCAGTTTTGTTGGCGTCAACGCGTGAATTAGTGGTAGTGATGGTGTTATGAATAACTGACATTGGAGCACTGTTTTGGGTGATGCGAGCAACGTCCTGTACATCATATTCAGTTAGGGTTGGTAAAGGTGTAATATTTTGCGCTTGAGACAATGAGCGTTCAACATTACCACCCAAACCAGACCGTATCAATGCTACACTGTCTTTGGTTGTTGAGAACTGTTGGTTAATCAATTTATTGACACTAACAGACAAAGACATAATCATGGTGATGCACATGATGCCAATGGTGATGCCAGTAACAGTCAACGTTGTCCGACCACGGCTGGCACGGAGGGATTGCATGGCATTTTCTATGTGATTTTTGAATAAAAACCTCACTTGGTCGTCTCCTTTTTGGAAGCTTGTGTCTTCTTGGTGGATTTGGTTGAAGATTTTTTCTCGGACTTTTCAGCAGGTTTATCATCTTCTTTTTTTGGTTTCTCAACAGGTTTGGATTCTTCTTTCTCAGGCTGTTCAGTAGGCTTTGAATCTTCCTTTTTGGACTTCTCAGTTGTTTCAGTAGTTTTTTTCTCAGACTTCTTAGGCTTGTCTGATGGTTTAGCCTCTTTTTTCTCGTCAATAATTTCCAAGTTTTTCCTGAATGGTGCTGATTTCTGCAGCTGTTCATCTGTATCGATCCTACCGTCAAGCATGGTGATGACGCGGCTGGCGTACGAAGTCAACTCAGGGTTGTGGGTTACCATGATGATGGTGTTGCCACGGCGGTGAATATCGGCCAACTCTTCCATGATGATGTGGCTGGCTTTACTGTCCAAGTTGCCGGTTGGTTCATCCGCCAAGATGATTGACGGGCTGTTCACCAGGGCGCGGGCAATTGCTACGCGCTGAACCTGTCCACCTGACAATTGATGTGGCATGTAATATTCACGCTCGCCCAGGTGGAAATTCTTTAAGATTCGGCTGGCTTCTTGTAGTCGTTTGATTTTGCTCATTCCTTTGTAGGTCAGAGGTAGAGAAACGTTTTCCAAGACACTTAAGCGAGGAATCAGATTAAAATTCTGAAACACAAAACCGATGTCATCTGAACGGATTCGCGCCAGTCTTTTTGAGCTCAGATTATCTACTGAATCACCGTTGAGAAAATATTCACCATCTGTTGCCTGATCTAACAGACCGATGATGTTTAAGAGAGTGGTTTTACCGCAACCACTTGGCCCCATGATGGCGATGAATTCGCCCTTCTCGACGGTCAAGTTCACGTCGTCAAGAGCATAGTGTTCCGCATCGCCGATACCAAAACACTTTGTAATGTTCGTAAGTCTTATACACGGTGCAACTGGCGTATCCATACTATATTTATTATATGCAGTATGGGAGGATATGCAACCATAATAGTTATGTAAAATGTACATCATCAGCCCGTTACCGTGTTGCTGTCGTGGTGGTTGGTTATTTCCTGTAAAGTTTTGTATACTAAATCAAGACGGAAGGATGCAGGAGTGGTTGAACTGGCACGCCTGGAAAGTGTGTAGACTCTTTACGGGGTCTCCGGGGTTCGAATCCCCGTCCTTCCGCCAAATAGCAAGTAGGGTTATTTTCAATCGTCATTGTAAAATTAACAAAACCTATTGCAAACCCTACATTTAGTGTTTATCATGGTGTATATACGCTATATCTATAGCGGGTAGATAAACAAAAACCAAGAGGTGAGAAAAGCTGATACCACAGGGGAGGTGCTGTTGGTATTTTTCTTGTGTCTCTGTGACCAATATAGTTTTAAGGGAGGTATAATGAGTGTCATTCATGTCGTCAAACGAGACGGGACGAAAGAACCGTTTGATGCAAATAAAATCAACATTGCGTTACTGAAGGCGGCAGAGGGGTTGCCTGATCAAGTATCCAAGGTCGTGCAGGTGGCTACTGAACTGCAGCTGACATTGTTTGACGGCATTACGACTGAGCAACTTGACCAAGCGGTCATCCAGACAACCTTGCAGAATGTTAAAGACGATCCAGATTATGATAAGATCGCGGCACGGCTGTTGTTAAAAAATATTTATAAGAACACCCTAGATGATTATGAAACTGCTGATGAACTAAAGAAACTGCACGCAAAGAAATTTCCTCAGTTCGTGAAGGATGCAGTAAAGGTTGGATTACTGGACCAGCGGATGACTGACGGTAGGTTTGATTTGAAAAAGCTTGGTGAAGCACTTGATCCTGCTAAAGACGACCTCAGTAAGTACCTCGGTGTCATCACTAACCGTAACCGCTACGCTTTGCGTAAACATGGTAGTGAGCCAATTGAACCACCACAGTTTACTCACATGCGCATCGCTATGGGACTGAGCTACAATGAAAAAGATCCGACAGCTGCAGCCATCGATTTTTACAATCACATGAGTAGTCTGGAGTATGTGCCAGGTGGTTCAACCCGCGTCAATGCTGGTGGTTCATTCCCGCAGCTCAGTAACTGTTTCTTGCTGAATGTTGATGATGACATGGAATCAATTGCTAAGGCGGTGCGTGACACGATGTGGATCGCCAAGGGTACTGGTGGTATCGGTATCGGCTTTACTAAATTGCGGGCATCAGGCAGTCCAGTCAAGACAACCAATACGGTGAGTACTGGACCAATCCCATTTATCAAGATGATCGATACGGCGCTATTTGCTGTTTCCCGTAAGGGTAAAAAGATGGGTGCAGCAGCAGTATATATGGAAAACTGGCATATTGATTTTAGGGAGTTCATCGACCTACGCTCTAACTCCGGTGACCCATACATGCGAACGCGTTTTGCTAACACTGCGGTGTTTATCTCTGATGAATTTATGAAGCGGGTGCAAAAAGACCAAGATTGGTACTTGTTTGATCCAGCAGATACGCCAGATTTGCCAGAGTTGTATGGTGAAGAATTTTCCGCACGTTATAAAGAGTACATTAAGTTGGCTGAAGCTGGTAAAATGCGCGTCTTTGAAAAGACATCAGCTCGCCAGCAATTCAAACAGATTTTGACCAGCCTACAGGCTACCAGTCACCCGTGGCTCACCTGGAAAGACACCATTAACGTTCGAGCCTTAAACAACAATACGGGTACGATTCACCTGTCTAACCTCTGTACGGAAATTACCTTACCGCAGGACAAAGACAACATTGCTACCTGTAACCTGGTGAGTATCAATTTGTCAGCGTTTTTGAACGAAGATAAGACGTGGGATTGGGATCGACTCAAAGAAGCGTCACGGGCTGCTGTGCGTCAATTGGATAACTTGGTAGATATCACCCAGACGCCGATTCCGGAAGCTATGCACTCAAACAACCAAACGCGGGCAATTGGTTTGGGAATAATGGGCTTTACTGATGTGCTCGAAAAGCTTGGCTACTGCTATGAGTCTAAGGAGTCATATAACTTGATCGATACACTGACTGAATTCATCAGCTATCACGCCATCGACCAGTCAGCAGACTTGGCACAGGAGCTAGGCAGCTATCCTACCTACAAGGGCAGCGGTTGGAGTAAGGGTATTTTGCCGATTGACACCCTGGAGACGCTGTCTACTGACCGCAAGGTAAAGGTGAAAATTGACCACAAATCGAGCCTCGATTGGGATTCACTACGGGTGAAAGTGAAAAAGGGTATGCGCAATGCGACATTGATGGCTATCGCACCAACCGCGAACATCGGTCATATTGCTGGTACCACGCCAGGCATCGATCCGCAGTTTGCACAAATCTTTAGTCGCTCGACTCTGAATGGTAAGTTTTTGGAGGTAAATAATAACCTGGTGCGCGACCTCAAGGCGCTGAACTTGTGGGATGACATCAAGGAAGAGGTGTTTGCCAACCAGGGTGATATTCAACACATCGACGCTATCCCACAGAAGCTCAAAGACGTTTACAAAACTAGCTTCCAGCTCAGTCCTTATGCTTTTATCGAGGTAGCAGCACGAGCACAAAAATGGGTCGATCAGGCGATTAGCCGCAATATGTACTTGGAAACGCGCGATATTGATGAATATGTGGAGATTTATTCTGAGGCGTGGCGTCGTGGTTTGAAAACGACCTACTATCTACACGTTAAACCACGTCATCAATCAGAGCAAACGACGGTTTCAGTGGAAAAAATTGCTGAGCAAAAGATTAGAACAGGTGCAGGCAAGGCGCGTGGCTTTGGCTTTGCGAAAATTAATAAATAAAGGGGGTTATCATGTCAGACTATACACATCCAAAAGGTGGAATTTTAGGCTCGGGGCTGCGCGACGGGCTGAGTTTACACCCAATTCGTTACCCATGGGCATACGATCTATACAACCAAGCGGTGGCTAACACTTGGTTTCCTAATGAAGTTCAGCTAGCACAGGACTTGATGGATTTTGAAAAACTTAGTGACGAAGAAAAGCACGCGCTCAAAACTGTCATCAGCTATCTCAACCCGAATGAGCTATTGATCAACAAGTCGTTAGCCTTTGGCATTTACCCATATGTTAATGCTGCTGAAGCGCAACTGTATCTGTCAAAGCAGATGTGGGAAGAGGCCAATCACTTTATGACCTTTGAATACATCATCGAGACCTTTCCGTTTGATCGCGAGGAGATTTACGCGGCGGGCTTTGGCAAAAAATCGCTGGCTGACAAGGCGAACTTCCAGAACAAGCACCTGGATGTTATGCTTGATCCAAATCTCGACATCTATACCTTGGAGGGTAAGAAAAACTTTGTTCGCTCACTGGTGGCGTATAACATCGTACTGGAAGGTATTTGGTTCTACTCGGGCTTTATGGTTGGTATGAGCTTCCGTCAGCGCAACTTGCTGCGTAATGTCGGTACGCTACTGGACTGGATCACCAAGGATGAGAATTTGCACTTGACCTTTGGGATCAATTTGCTGCTCACCATCTTGGACGAAAACCCAGAACTGCAAACCCAGGAATTTGCTGAGGAAATTCGCAACCTCATCCTGCAGGCGGTTGAGCTAGAAAAAGAGTACAACAAGGACATGTTGCCAAAGGGAATCCTTGGCTTGAACGCTGATTATGTCAATCAATACGTCATGCACATGACTGACCGCCGCTTGGTCGAGCTTGGCTTTGAGCCTGAATACAACGTGGCCAACCCAGCCAAGTGGATGGCTACCGCAAACGATACCCTGGAACTCGTCAATTTCTTTGAGAGCACTAACACTAGCTATGAAGTAAATACCACGAAATAACTACTATGGACAAAATTACAACAGATATTTTAGACACAGTTGAAGTTGGGGCTTTGGCAACCGTCAATCGTGACAGAACGCCGCTAGTGACGCCGCTCCACTTTGTACGTTATAAAAATGACAACATTATTTGGATTTCTGACCGACAATCTCGTCACGCCGTCAATGCTTACCGCAGCGGTGTTGTCGAATTTGTAGTGTGGAACGATCAAAAGAGTGCTGTTTTTTTGACAACAACGGTACGAGAACTGCCAGAGGAAGAAGAGGCGGCGGCTTTGGAGGCCTATGCTAACAAGCTGGGTGACTTTATGCCACGCGTCGAACATAGGCAAATTTACATCATGCCAATCGGCAAGCTTGATGAAAAAACTACAACAGGAAATTGGCTACACTATGTTGCATAACCGCTACATATAGCGTATTATAAGCATAAGCAGATACTAAATATATAGAAAGACAGGAACATGAACGCAAGTCAAATTATTTCTGACGACATGACATTGGAAGAAAAATTAAGTGCTATCGATGCAGCGATGAAAGCAGTCCAGCAGGCAGCCGACGACCAGGCAAAAAAATCTGGTGGCATTGCAGCACCGCTCGATCCCGCAAGTTTGACAGTGTGTGACGGTTGTGAATAAAACAACAGAGGTGTCGATTCGGCGCCTCTTTTGATAGGTTGGAGAAGTGATGACGAAGAAGTATATTTTTGTAACTGGTGGGGTGTTGTCTGGTGTTGGTAAGGGAATCACGGCGGCAAGTATTGGTGCGGTGTTGCAAGCCAAAGGCTTGTCAGTGTCAGTACAAAAGTGTGATCCGTACTTGAATGTTGACGCTGGATTATTAAATCCCAAAGAACACGGTGAATGCTTTGTAACCAAAGATGGTGCCGAGACCGATTTGGATTTGGGACATTATGAGCGGTTTTTGGATTTGGAACTGACGCGGAAAAATACTACTCTGTCAGGTCGACTATTGCGTGATCTCATCGCTGATGAACGAGCTGGTAAATTTGGTGGGCAAACAGTGCAGTTAGTGCCACATTTGACCAATGCTATTAAAAAATCTATTCACGAAGCAGCTGAGGGCGATGTTCACATTGTAGAAATCGGCGGTACGGTCGGGGACTACGAAGGTCTGAGCTTTATCGAAGCAATTCGTGATTTTTCACAAGAAGTAGGCAGGAATAATTGTCTCTTTGTTCATGTGGTGTATGTGCCGTTTTTGGAAGCGAGTCAGGAGTACAAAACAAAGCCTGCACAAAATGCCATGGCGGAGCTCCGTGGTTTTGGGATCATGCCAGACGTCGTGGCGGTGCGGACTGAGGGTCACGATAAACCGCCGCGTAGTGTTGGCGAAAAAATTGCTATCTCATCTGGCGTACGCCCCGAGGGTATCATCATGATGCCAAATGTCAATACCGTGTATGAGGTGCCGCTGACAGTTGCGCGCGACTTGGGACCAATGTTGAGTGAATTTACTGGAGTAACAACGGAGCCTAATTTGACTCGCTGGGAAAATCTCGCCACGCGTGACACGACTGATTATGCTCGTGAAGTAACCGTTGGTCTGGTGGCAAAATATATTGACAATACCGATACGTATTTGTCGGTGACTGAAGCGCTCAAATCGGCAGCCTGGGCGGAGAATTGTGAAGTCAATATACGGTGGATAAATTCAGAGACTGCCAGTGATGACGATTTTGCTGAGGTTGATGCTGTGTTGGTGCCGGGCGGATTTGGTTCACGCGGTGTTGAAGGAAAAATTGCAGCGGCGACGTATTGTCTGGAGCACAATAAACCATATTTGGGTATTTGTTTGGGTATGCAAACGGCGGTAATTGCCGCGGCACGTCGAGGTGGTGTGGATGGTGCTAATAGTGAAGAATTTGGTGCAGGTCAGGGCACGAACGTGATTTATCTAATGGATGGGCAGGCAGGTAAAGAGTCGACTGGTGGCACGATGCGCCTTGGTGATTATCCAGCAGTGCTGAAAGAAGGCTCGCTAACGGCGAAGACGTATGGTATGACAGAGGTGACGGAGCGACACCGGCACCGATATGAGGTGAATCAGGATTTTGTTCAGGCGATTAAACAAGGTGGTTTGGTTGTTTCGGGCACCTCGCCAGACGGCAGATTGGTTGAATTTGTTGAATCGCCACACTGTGACTATTTCGTTGCTACACAAGCTCACCCAGAGTTTAAATCTCGTCCATTTCGGCCACACCCACTCTTTAGTGGACTCGTTAGAGCAGCCGCTTCCAGATGATAGAGCTAAGCAGAAGAACAGGGGACTTGTGGTGATTACATCACATGAGTCTGGGCTTGATGTGCCTACTGCTAGCTATTTAGCCTCTTTGGTGGGTAAGACTAGTATCGGGATAGCTTCAACCAACGGTGATTGGATAAAAGAAGGTGTGGGTGGATTTAATCCGGAGCCTATACAATATATTTTAACGGGAAGAGAAAACTTTATCCCTGTACCGTATACATGGACGGATAGGAAAAATAAAAAACCAGTTCCCTTTACTGAAGATGATTATAAGGAGGCTGTTGAGCGAGTTAAAGATGGTGAGATATTAGTTATGGCAGGGTTTTCAGACCACGAATCGGTGGAGCATCGTAAGATTGGTTCTGCAGCGGCACATATTGCCCTAGAGGCCGGTGTTGATATTCTACCGATATCTATCTCAAGCGATAAGGCGGAGGATTTTTCTGGTGGACCATCTGCGGCTGTATTGAAGGACCATAACCTGAAAATTAATATTGGTGATAGTAGGGACAACTGGCTTAATATAATTCAGCATTCTTATGTAGAGGCTAGTCCAGAGACGAGAAAGGCTATGCGGAATAAGCTGAAGAAGATTTTGACGAAGGGTAGTGTATTTAAGGGAATAGTCAGTAAGGGTGATCGTCACTTGCCTAAAGAATAAATTAACTTACCGAACACATCTCATTGACAAATTAAAAATAATATGATACTATCATAACATATAAAGAATGAAACAAAAAAGGAAATTAATGGCTGAAGAGCAAGCGTTATCACAGCAACCACAAGCGTTGCCTACACAGGATGATTTATCAACGTTGTCGTATATTTTGCGTCATGTCCGGGGATCGAGTTTAATCTCCGCCACGGCGTTGGACTTGGACATAGTGGAAGACTAGTTGATCTGGTGGTATACTGGTGGTGATGGAACACACAATTCAAGAAGTTATTGCAAAGCTATTTAATATTGAAATGAGGGTGCAGTTGACGCGTCCTGATCCAAAGTTTGGTGACTTTGCGACGAATGTGGCGCTGCAGCTAGCGAAGCCCTTGGGCAAAAATCCACGTGAGATTGCTGAGGCGATCGCTGAAGAGTTGCGTAGTCACCAGGAGCTTAGTAAGGTGAGCGTGGCTGGGCCAGGCTTTATCAATGTGAAATTGAGCGATCAAGCGGTGTTGGAGTCACTGAAAGTGCGACCGGCCACCAATCGTTCAGGACAAATGGTTGTTATTGAGACTAATTGTCCAAATCCATTCAAAGCCATGCATATCGGTCACGCTTTGAATGCGATTTTGGCAGATACCATGGCGAATTTACTGGCGGTGGATGGTGCGTCGGTGCACCGAGTGAGTTATCACGGCGACGTCGGCACACATGTCGGTAAGAGTATGTGGGCGATTCTTCGCGAAATTGACGGTGATGTCAGCAAACTAGACGCTATTCCGGCTGATAAGCGCAACGAGTTTATGAGCCGTATGTATGTTGAAGGCGCACGGGCAGCTAAAGAATCACCAGAGGCGCGGGTGGAAATTGATGAGCTAGCCAAGCAGTCGTTTGTGCTGGACGATCCGCTGTATAAGCAGGTGTATGAGATTTGTAAAGCCTGGAGTTTTGATGAAATTGACGCCAATGTGGCGCGGCTGGGCAATGTGCCAATCGAGCGGCGCTACGTCGAGAGTGAAACCGAAGTGCCAGGTAAAGCTTTGATCAAAGCAAAAACCCCAGAGGTCTTTACGAAGTCGGATGGCGCGTATATTTTCAAGGGCAGCCAGTATGGTGCGTTTGATAATGTGTTTATCGGTTCGCACGGCAACGGGTTGTATGGTGCACACGATATGGGGCTGATCCAGCTGAAACATCAAGATTATCCAAACTTGGGCTTATCGATTACGGTCAATGGCGAAGAGCAGGCGGCGTATTTCCGCGGGGTGATTGCCGCTAGCGAACTCGCAATTCCAGAATTGAAAGGTAAGTTGTTTAATTATGCGACTGGCCTGGTCAAATTAACGACTGGCAAAATGAGTTCGCGTACCGGCGAGGTGATTACCATTGACTGGCTGTTTAACGAGTTTAAGAAAGCCATCACGCAAGCTGGCGGCGAGCCGACCGACGAGGTGGTGGCGGGCGCACTGCGCTATCAATTCTTGAAGGTAAAAATCGGTAGCGACGTAGTGTTTGATATCAATGATGCGGTCAGTTTGACGGGTAACACCGGTAGCTACCTGCAATACGCGCACGCTCGGGCGCGAGGAATTTTGGCAAAATCTGAGCAAGCAGCCACTTTCCCGACGGAATTATTTGACGAAGATCGGCTGTTAGTCAGGAAAATGAGCGAATACGCCGAGGCGGTTAACCGCGCCACAGAAAGTTTGGAGCCGCACCATATTTGCACTTATTTGTTTGAACTGGCCCAGGAATTCAACCGCTATTATGAGAAAAATCAGGTCGTCGGCAGCGATAAAGAAGCACACCGCGTCGGTTTGGTGGCAGTGTACGCTGATATCTTGAAGGCAGGATTGACTATTTTGGGTATTGTAGCACCAGAGAGACTATAAATCGTTCTGTACTATAATATGGTACAATCAAGGTGTTACTTAACGTAAAGGAGTTTTATGGCGGAGAAAAAAGTAGTCAAGAAAGCGGCAGTCAAAAAAACGACAACCAAGAAGTCAATTATTAAAAAACCAAGCGTAGCGGCGTTGAAAGAAAAAGCAGGCGCGGTAAAAAGCCATGGCGGTGGTTTTATGACGTTTATTCGTGAGCAGGGTGTCGTTGGTCTGGCTGTCGGTTTGGCGATCGGTACTGCGGCTGGTGATACCGTGAAAAAGTTGGTGACAGCATTTATCGACCCGCTTGTACAGTTGATCGTTGGTTCGCAACAGGGTCTTCAGGCAGCGTCATTTACTGTTGAGATCGCTGGACGTCGCGGCGAATTTTTGTACGGAGCATTTATCAGCTCATTGATCACCTTGTTGGCAGTTGCCTTTGTAGTATATGCAATTGTCCATTTCTTGAAACTTGATAAATTAGACAAGAAAAAAGACTAAAACGCTTACGTTTGCCATTTTGCGCGCTCCTCACTACAATGTGAGTATAAAGGAGAGTATAGCGTGAAAGATGGATTCCGGAGGGCGGGTTATTTACCTACGCCAAAAGAGCGTAGTAGTAGCCATTTGTTAAGTAAAAACATTGAAGGTCCTCGACGGTCGCCATATAGCTATGGCGAGTCTCCCGAGCAGAGAAGACAGCGCCTTGAAGAATTACGGAAACGGTATAGTAAACTACCAGAAACTTCTTTCGCCGACTATGATCTTGGCGACAAAGAATTGCCTGCGTATAAGCACAAAGTAGAGATATTAGATACGTTATCGGAAAATAAAATATCTTGGTTGTGCGGACCGACGGGTAGCGGAAAGACGACACAAACCGCTCAGTATGCACTCGAGCGGTTTGATCGTGTTGTGGTGTTGATGCCGCGGCGGGTCATCGTCGATAATGTTACTGAATATGTCGAGCAGAATTTACGTGAACAGCTGGGCAAACAATATCCTGATCATTTGGTAGGAAAAATTCATGGACGCGCTACGGAAGCAACGCCAGATACTAGACTTTGTTTCATGACGGCAGCAACGTTTACAAAGAAATTGGAACAATTTTCTCGTGATTGGCATGGTGAGAAAACGCTGGTGTTGGTTGATGAAATACATGAAGCCAATTTGGAGATGGAATTTGCTACGGCCCTGGCGGCAAAATCGATAGAGAATACCGACAAATGGCATATGGCTTTTTCCAGTGCGACGCCTGACACGGAAGTTTCTCAGGCGATGTACGAAGATATTAATGGATCAGCATTGCCAGTCGTAACCATCGAGGGTCGGCCGCATGATATTGACATTACAGAAGATAACGTGGAGACCGTATCTGAAGCGTATCTTGAATATGGTAAGGATTCAAAAAAAGCACTGGTCTTTGTTGAAGGGGTGAGAAGTATTGAGGAGACTATTGCGTCAATCAAACGTCACACCCGCCATCAATCCGGGAGGATACGATTTTTCAAACTACACTCTGGTATATCAGAAGCTGCGCGCCGAGAGATTTTTACTGCTGAACCAGCAGAAGACGAGTCGTTTGTCATCGTTTCAACCTCGGCTGGACAGTCTGGCATCACTATCCCCGAGGTTGATTTGGTGTTGTCAAATGGACTGACGAAGAGTAAAGAAATTGGCGAAGAGGGTGCGGAAGGACTGCCACCTCGATTGTGTACCCAGGCGGAGTTAATGCAACAGGCGGGGCGTGGTGGCCGTGATATTGACGGTGCAAAGTTTGTGCTGGCGCGGCCAATTTCTTACGGTAAGATTTATCTGCCAGAGGAGCTGAAAGGATTCTGCGACATCAAATCCCGCGAACAGCACATCCCACCGGAGATATATCACACCAATATCGTGCGTAACGTCTTGTCGGCTATCAATTTGAACGGTGATTTTGAAGACTTGAACCGGTACTTGATGCATCCTGTTGCTAGTAAAAAAGTTATTCAAGAGTCGTACGATTTGTTGGAAACGCTGGAGGCAATTGATGAAGAAGGGCGGATTACAAAAATTGGTGAATTTATGGATAATCTACCATTGTCACCAGAATTATCTCGAGCATTAGCAGAAATGATTAAACGTGGAGGAAGCTTGCGTGAAGTGTTAGCGCTGTCAGCGATGGCGGCTTCTATCTCTGGTGGTGGCTTTGCTGCTTGGCATCAACCAAAGGAATTGTTCCAGGAATTTGTCAGCCCAGATACAACAGATGACTTTTTTGCCGAATACGATGCTTTTTTGAGAACCAGAGATCCCTATAATAGCTACCATACTGACGGTCGTGCTTATTTGGCAAATGGTATTGACCCAAATAAGGCAGATAACATTCACTATCAATTTAACAAAATATGTCGGCGTCTGGCGGTTAACCCGAACGACATTGATATGGGTGAGCTAAATAGTGAAGAGAAGTATAACATATCAGTAGCTTTAGTACGGGGTTTTCAAGAATTATTGTACGTCAAAGCGGGCAGTCGGCGTATTGGACGAACAACGGTTAACCAATACAGAAATATTCATACTGGCGAACGTGGTATTTCTGAGTACGAAATTAGTTCGTATAGTTTAGCGCGGCGCATGGGGATGGAGGCGCTGAAGTTGGTAGTAGCCTTTCCGTGGTGGTATGACGCGCATGATGGTCGTCGACATACGCTCAATACAATTTTGCCGGTGACGAAGGATCAAATCACGCAATCCCTGAGCGACAGTGCCGTGCCTGAGTTCCTTGGTGACCGGGTGGCGCCGAATGGCGATTTGGTTCATGTGGCGCAGCCGAAAGTTGGCTCACTAGTGATCGGTCCAGAACAGCAGCAAAAAATCCCTGCCACAACAGATCAGCAAATCGCGCTGATAGTGGACACGATGAAGAACAGGGCCAATAAACAAGTAAGAGTATTGTTTGATTTACAACATCAGCGAGTTATTACTAAGGGTCAATTGCGTCAGGTCCTAGACGGGTCTGCGGTAAATAGTCACAATGTCCATGAAGCGGAGGCTAAGGTTTGGGCTGTGGTGCAAGAGGTATTAACGAGCGAACAGCAAGAAGCTTTTTATGGTCAAATAAAAAGATAACGAGTGTATAAGAGGTAGTATGAGTAAGGCAAAAAATATTATGGATCGATCTGAAGATGACTGGACTAGATCCAGTGCGTGATGAGATTTTGGAAGAGACGCCGACCGTGTTTGTTTGACTTTTTAAATGATTTATGCTAAAATATAGTACGTGGAAAAAGTAAGCCCGAACCCGAGCGATATAGAGGCTAAGATGCATCAGCCTCGTGTTCTGCAAATGCTTGATAGCGGTGAACATTATGCGGACTTAGGAGGGGCGAGCCTCCAATTGAAAGACTATGATTGTGAGCAACTCGGTAACCCGGAAGCTCGCTGCAATGAAATATATGAATATGAGTTGTCTGCTGATGCTATTGAGCGGGCTAGTTTGGGTTTTGATTTAGATGAGCTACCGTCATTTATTGGTGTAAAGGGCGGGGCGGTTCGCCAGGTTTTGGAGGCACTAGTACACAGTGACCGTCAGTTACCACCTCCTCGCGATGTCGATTTGGTAATTTTAGAAGAAGTTATTGCTAACGGCGATTATGATCCAGATGAGATTCGGGCGGTAGCGAGCAATCTTTCAATGCGTTTTTCGCCGCGTGATGCAATGAATGGCTATGGTGCGGAGCCTGTACACTCTGTCGCTGAGTTTATGAGGCAGCATGATTTTACAATCAATCAAGTGCTTATACACAAGGACGGTGACACTTGGAGGCTGTTGGCCAGTACTCAAGCAGTGTTGGATACTGCCGAGCACGTTATCAGGCCAACGGTATTTGAGCACGATCCTGATAATAGCTATCGTATTGGTAACAAATTAGCCCTCAAGGCTGTGCGGCTTCTTTCAGATATGCAAGTTCAAGGAATTGACGATGCAAGTATTAAAAGCGTCCAGCTGCCAGACGATACTTATGGCGATCCAAGAGATGATTATTTCATGCAAACGTTGCAACTAGATAAGGCGTTAGAAGTCAGCGACGAATTGGCCGAACGCTACGTAGAAAATCTGAGGTTCTACCGGATGTTGCCATATGGCTGTGAAGACATGAGCGCTGCTGAATTATACTATGAGTTAGTCAATCGGACAAATTTTGTTCCCTCTGACGGTAATGCATCTGGCGTTTTTCTGACTGAAAGAGAAAATCGTCTGGAGCTTGGTAGTGTAGCAAAATTTGATGACGCTGTTGAACGGTTGCTGCAGCAGGTGCCAGAGCAGTTTTCTCGTGACTATTACGACTCTAAAAAGTAGTATAATAAAGATATGAAAGTAACTTTTAAGCCAAAAAAAATTTTATGGATTGACCTGGAGATGACCGGACTAGATCCGGTGTGTGATGAGATTTTGGAAGTGGCGGCGATTGCGACGGATTGGGATTTTACGGAAATTGCGACCTATGAGGGTGTGGTGCGACATGAACCCGAGAAGCTAGGTAAGCTACTGGACCGAAATGCTAGTTTTTGGGACCAGCATCCAGCAGCGCGGCGCGGTTTGGAGGAGCAAAATATGTCCGGTAAGCCGCTGAGTGAGGTGGAGCGTGAATTATTGGCATTTTGCGATGAGCATTTTGCGGATGAACCACGGATTTTATTGGGTGGCAATTCAATTCATCAAGACCGGCGGTTCATCGACCAATGGTGGCCTACGTTGTCAAAAAGACTACACTACCGAATGTTAGATGTCAGTGCTTGGAAAGTAGTGTTTGAGGGTAAATATGGTAAGAAATTTGCCAAGCCAGAGGATCATCGGGCGCTGGAGGATATTCGCGGCAGTATCATGGAACTTAAGTATTATTTAAAGAAGGTGAAACCATGACCCATAAACAATTTGAAGAATTTATCTTGAGCTTGCCGGGTGTGTGGTTGGACTATCCGTTTGGCGAGGATATCGCGGTGTATAAATTTGGCAAGAGCAATGATGGCGCGGGGAAAATGGTGGCATTGGTAGCGGAGGGCTCAAAACCGCTCAGAGTGAGTTTGAAATGTGATCCATTGCTGGCGCAGAATTTGCGGGAAAAATACGAAACGGTATTGCCAGGCTATCATTTGAACAAAAAGCACTGGAACACCATCATCTGTTCGGGGCAGTTGAGTGATGAAGAAATTTTTGATTTGGCGCGGTTGAGCTGGCAGTTGGTTAGTGGTATTACACCGGAGAGCTCTCGAGACGCTTCTTGATGGAGGTGATGTCTGACTGTGTTTTTTCCAAGAACTCTTTGACGTCAGATTTTTTGGCTTTTTTTGACAAGCTGGATAATTCTGAACTAAGCAGCTCAAGTTGATAGGCCATCTCCCTGGTGTAGACGGCATCGAGCTGGTCGTTTAAAAAGGCATCATCTAGCTTTTCATTGAGCTTTACCTCAAAGTCCGGCACCTTGAGAGCTTTGTTAATATCCAGTTTTTCTGACTGAGCGATTGGTGTTGCCTTATTGACGGCGGTGGTTAATATTGCATCAAGGGAGCTGTTAATGTCAGTGACCGTGCTATTTTTTAGACGCTTTTTCTGTAGTTCAGTGACGGTTTGTAGGCGGGCAACCCTCATGATGGCGTTAGAAACCGTTGGACCAGAACCTGACTGACTGGCCGCCCAAATGAAGCCAAGACTGAGCACACCAACCAGTGCAATGATGATAATGATGATTTTGGTTTTCTTATCAAATCCAGCTGGCTCTGGTGGAGCAGCGATTTGATTGAGATAATCAATACCAGATGGTGTTGGTGGTTGAGAATATGGATCATTTGGATACATAGTACTATTTAAGCATAAACACGAACAGAGGTAAAGGGTGATATAATAAAGACATGCAAGATGCCAAAGAAGAAGTGCGGGCACGACTGAATATTGAGGACGTGATTGGTGAGTATGTTCAGCTGAAGCGGGCAGGTCGTAACATGAAGGGACTTAGTCCGTTTACCGACGAGCGAACGCCAAGTTTTATGGTTAGTCCAGAAAAGCAGATTTGGCATGATTTTTCGTCAGGCAAGGGCGGTGATGTATTTTCATTTGTGATGCTGGTGGAGGGGATGGATTTTCGCCAGGCGTTGGAGCATTTGGCGCGCAAAGCAGGCGTGGATTTGAGTTTGTTTTCTCGCGGTGATGGGAGAACCGCCAAGCGGCGAGCACGAGCGGCTGAAGCATTGGAGCTAGCGGCAAAATTCTTTCAGCAATCACTGCTGCGTACACCCAAAGCCTTGGACTATGTCGTCAAAAAACGTGGTCTGACTCGACAAACGATTCAGGATTTTATGGTTGGGTTTGCGCCAGATGACGGATCATCATTGGTGACGGCCTTAACCAAACGGGGTTTTTCAAAACAAGAATTAGCCGATGCTGGTTTGACGAATCGATTTGGTGGTGATTTGTATCGTGGTCGAATGGTGGTGGCACTTATGGATGCGACTGGCAGAGTAGTTGGGTTTACCGGCCGGATCATTCACGATGAGGCAAATGCCCCAAAATACCTGAACACGCCGCAAACACTTTTGTTTGATAAATCACGACACATCTTTGGTTTGTCTCAGGCTAAAGAGGCGATTCGAAAATCAGACGAAGTGGTAATCGTTGAGGGTAATTTGGATGTGGTGAGTAGTCATCAGGCAGGAGTACGGCAGGTTGTCGCCACGGCTGGAACAGCCATCACTGAACAGCACCTCAAGGCCTTGAGTAGGCTGGCTAGTAGAATTAAATTAGCGTTTGATGGTGATAGAGCGGGTTTAAATGCGACTGAACGGGCTATCAAACTATCACAAACCATTGGGGTGGAGTTGGAGGTTGTTAGTTTACCAGAGGGTAGTAAGGATCCAGATGAATTGATCAAAACACATGGTGTGAAACAATGGGAGTTGGTCATCGCTAAAGCTACGCCTGCTGTGGCGTGGGTGATACAACAATACTCGCAACGAGAAAATGTCAGGACTGCTGAGGGAAAACGACGCTTTTCAACTGCATCGCTGAACTTGATTCGCAGCTTGCATGATCCAGTAGAACAAGAGCACTATTTGCAGATGGTGGCTGAGAAAACAGGGGCTAGTATAGAGGCTCTTACAGCAAAGATGTCTGGCATCACAACAAAGGAAACGGTTCTTCGCCAACCAAAAGTTAAGAAAACAGCACCACAAAAACTATCAGATGAGACACTCGATATGTTACTGGGGCTTGCAGTGCAAGAGCCAGGAGTGAGGCGTTGGTTGGCATCGGTGCCAACAGAAACTACAGATAATGCGAACACCCGAGAACTGTTGAAATATCTCACCCAAAACCCCAATGCAGCACTGGATCCGATACCCGAAAACTTGAAAAATATTGAGGAGTATGTAAAGATAGTACAGTTAAAATTCGACACTCGTTATGCCGACTGGAATCGAGACGATTTACCAGGTGAGATGGCGCGATTGGTCAAACATGTAATATCTAAACACCGTGAAAACAAAATACAACAATTAATGAGTAATTTGCGTGACGCTGAAATTGCAAATGATGAGTCGTTGGCTCACGATCTGCGACATCAGCTGAACGCACTAATTAAGGAGAAAGCGTGACCGACGACCCAATAAAAAACAGGCCATTAGCAACTGATGAGACGGAATTCGATGAGCCGACCATCGATGATGTTGATGATGACGAGGAAACCGAAGACCTTGATGCTCTGAACGCTGGGCAATACCTGGATGATATATCGGATGACTCAGTTAGGTTGTATTTACGTGAGATTGGTAAAATTCCGCTGCTCAATGCTGAAGAAGAGATGGAATTGGCACACCGTGTGATTCAGGGTGATAAAAGGGCTAAAGATAAGATGGCTGAGGCGAACATGCGGTTGGTGGTGTCGATTGCCAAGCGGTATTCGGGCCGTGGGTTGGATTTTCTGGATTTAATCCAGGAGGGTAATACTGGTTTGTTGCGTGCCGTCGAAAAATTTGATCCAGACAAAGGCTTTAAGTTCTCAACCTATGCCACCTGGTGGATTCGCCAGGCGATTACTCGAGCGATTGCTGACCAGGCACGAACCATTCGTATCCCGGTGCACATGGTGGAAACCATCAATAAATTGTTGCGCACTCAGCGACGGATGACGCAAGAGCTGAACCGTGAACCGACTATTGAAGAGCTGTCTAAAGAGCTGGATATGGAGCCAGAAAAGATTGAATATGTGATGAAAATCAAGCAAGATATTTCAAGCTTGGATGCTGGCGTTGGTCGTGATGGTGATGAAGAAGATTCGGTGTTAGGTGACTTCATCGAAGATGAGGATACGGTATCACCAGAGGAGTCAGCGACCAATCAGTTGCTCAAAGAGCAGGTTAATGATGTGTTGTCGAGCTTGAGCGATCGTGAGCAGAAAATTGTCCGTATGCGCTTTGGGTTGGACAATGGTAAAAGCCACACTTTGGAAGAAGTTGGTCAGGAGTTTGCCGTGACGCGCGAACGAATTCGCCAGATTGAGGCGAAGGCTTTGGCAAAGCTACGGAAGCACAAAGACGCTAAGAAGTTATATGAATATCTGAGCTAGATTGACGGGTGATAGTAAAAAAGCCAGGCGGATTTCGCGTCTGGCTTTTTTGATGTGTTGTAATTTAGCACTGCTCAGGCGCCTTGCAAAAATGTTCATGGTGAGTGACGGCCTCCAGCTGCGCGTATAGCTCGTCTAGTCCGCGGTCGTTCATCACAAAATAGTCGGCAATGGCAATCGGTCCGCCTTTTTCTAGATTTTCAATTTCCGACCAATCACGTTGGTCAACTTCGCGCGGTTGCATTGGCCGTTCAGGGCGTTTGGCCATACGTTGATAGCGCAGATGTTTTGGTGTGACGACGGCGATGACAGACATTTGGCCAGGGAATTCGTGCTTGAGGATTTTATATTCACTCCAGGTGTACAAACCGTCCAGGACGATGAGTTTTTGGCCAGCGTCAATCAAGTCATGCGCCGATTTAACAACGCGTTTGACGACAAAATCTTTGCCTTCGCGACGGCGGATTTCCTCGCGGAATTTTTGCTGATTGTCCCAGGTTGGTTCGATGCCAGCTTCTTCCATTGCTTTGTAGATGATGCCGCCAAAGTAAATTTTCGGAATGCCCTTTTTGGTGAAATATTCGACCGCCGAACTTTTGCCGCTACCAGCCAGACCAACGAGAGCGATAATGTTTGCATGTGGTTGTGTCATGTTGTTAGTATAGCAAATTTGCTATACTGAGTATATGAAGCGTTTGGCGGTCATCGACGGAAAATCAGTGTTTTACCGAGGGTATTATGCCATGCCGGGGCTCAGTACGGCGGACGGTACGCCGACCGGTGGTGTGTATGGGTTTGTGAATTTGGCGATTGAGCTGATCAAGAAATTGGAGCCGGATTATGTGGCGGTGGCGTGGGACAAGCGCGGCACCAATATCCGTAAGAGGCGGGAATTATACCCAGAATACAAGGCGGGTCGCAAACCGGCGCCTGATGATTTTTATCAGCAAATTCCGATTTTGATGGAACTGCTGGACGCCTTTGGTTGGCCGCTGTATGAGCTCGATGATTATGAGGCGGACGATATCATGGGTGCGTTTGCCAGGCAAGCGGAAGCGCGCGGCGTGCAGACCTGTCTGCTGACGTCGGATTTGGATGCGCTGCAATTAGTGTCGCCACTCACTAAAGTCTACGCCATGAAAAATGGCCTGAGGAACATCGAGGAATTTACGGCGGAATATTTTGAACAAAAATATGGTATTCGGACGGATCAGTTTTTGGATTTGAAGGCGCTGAAGGGTGATTCGAGCGACAATTTGCCAGGCGTGCCAGGCGTTGGTGAAAAAACGGCGGTGAAATTATTGCAAGCATATGACACGCTGGACGGGGTGTACGCGCACTTGGACGAGCAAAAAGGCGCTTTACGGACAAAACTGGAGAGTGGTCGGGAATCGGCATATTTGACTAAGCGGGTGGCGGAGATTTGGACTGACGCGCCAGTGGAGCTGGACTGGGAAGTAGCCGATGTTAACGACTGCGACTTTGCGCGGGTGGCGGAGATTTTGCGAAAATTGGAGTTTCATTCGCTGATTGGGCGATTGCCGCGGACAATGCAGGCGGTGGACGAGGTGGCGGAGACAGTGGAGTTGAAGCTGCCGCGCGTTGAAGATTTGCCGGCTGAGCCGCTGTTTGAGACAGAGAATATTATCTATATCGAACCTTTAGAGCCGGACACGGTGTATATTAATTCCAAGCCTGGCGTGGCGTGGCGGGCCAAGATGAGTGAAATTGGTCAACATGTTTGGCAACTGTTGGCGCAGGGCGTAGTGATTGCGGCGGACGTCAAGGAGTTGTATCACGCACTGGATGCTCACGATGTGACGGTGCGGTTTCATGAGGTCTGGGATGTTGGGCAGGCGGCGTTTTTGATCGATCCGCTGAGGCGCGACCGTAGTTTAGCAGCACTGGCGGGTGATTTTTCTGAGGATAATTCCGCGTCGCGGCAGTTGGCACGACTACGGCAGATTTACCGCCAGCAGCAGGATTATATGGCGGCGCATCAGCAAGTTGCTCGGGTGCTCCGTGAGTTTGATTTTCCGGTGATTTGGCCGCTGTTTCAGATGGAAAAGCGCGGCATGAAGCTAGACACAGTGCTGCTTGAGCAGATGGGCGAGGAGCTGAGGGCGGAGGTGAGCCAACTTGAACAACAAATGTATGCGATGGCCGGACGTGAGTTCAATGCCGCTAGTCCGGCGCAGCTGTCTGAGGTGTTATTTACCAAGTTGCAGCTGCCAACGACCGGTATCAAAAAGGGTAAAACCGGCTATTCGACAGGGCAGAAAGAGCTGGATAAACTGCGCGGGCAACATCCCATCATTGAGCTGATTGAGCGGTACCGGGAGCTGACTAAATTGATCAGCACCTACATTGAAGCGCTGCCGAGGTTGGTGGCTAGGGACGGGCGGATTCACACGACGTTTAACCAAGATGTCACCAGCACTGGGCGGCTGAGCAGCACCAATCCCAACCTGCAGAATATCCCAGTGCGCACGGAACTAGGTCGGAAAATTCGCCAGGCGTTTGTGCCGAGCCAGGGTAAGGTTTTCGTTGGCGCCGATTATTCGCAATTTGAACTGCGACTGGCGGCGGCACTGGCGGGCGATGAGCAGCTGATTAACGATTTTAATAGCGACGTTGATATTCATACGAAGACGGCGGCCGAGACCTACGGCGTGCCGATGACTGAGGTGACAAAATTACAGCGGCGTGCGGCCAAGGTGATCAACTTTGGCGTGCTGTACGGCATGAGCCCGCATGGGCTGGCGGCAGCTACCGGTATGACGTTTACTGAGGCGAAGCGGTTTATTGAACACTATTTTGCGGTGCGCCAGCCAATCCGCCAGTATCTGGATACAATTTTAGTTCAAGCGCGCGAACAAGGATTTGTCGAAACCTATTTTGGTCGGCGCCGACCAACACCAGATGTTAAATCGAGCAATTTTATGGTGCGTTCGGCGGCTGAGCGGGCGGCGATGAATATGCCGATTCAGGGCACGGAAGCGGATTTGATGAAACTGGCGATGATTCGGCTGGAGGACAAGTTGGCTGGGCTGGCCGAGCCAGTCCTGCAGGTTCATGACTCGATTTTGGTGGAATGTGCGCCGGAAGACGTTGAGCGAGTCGGTGGCATTATGCGTGCGGAAATGGAAGGCGTTTGCCCAGAACTGCCAATTCGATTGAAGGTTGATGTACAAATAGGCAAAAACTGGGAGGAGACATAAGATGACAGAGCAGTTATTTCAAATCGGTATAAAAGCCCTTATTCAAAATGATGAACACCAAATTTTACTACTCAAAAGCAAGGACTATTGGGATATTCCAGGCGGCAGGATGGATCAGGGCGAGGATATAACGGCTGCACTGTTACGTGAGCTACATGAGGAGATTGGCATTCATCGCATTGCCAAACAAGAATTATGGAACGTAGCAAAAGCGGTCAAGCTATTACCATATGACGACATAATGACAAGTCTGATGTTGATTGTGTACCGTGTTCAGCTACCGGCAGATCAAATTCCTCGTTCATGTGAGCCTGGTGTTACACTTCATTGGGTAAGCCCTGAACAAGCGGCTGATTATTTGAAAAACAAATATCCTGAGGCCTTCCGTCAAGCGATAGCCCAGCTCTCGTAGGATACTAATTATACTAGTGTAAAAATTCTAATATTATGGTATAATCACCCCATGAGATACGCAAGAACAAATTCTTTTTCCCGACTGATACCGATTTTACTGGTTATTATCATCATGGTAGTGGCGGTGGCAGCGGTGATCGCCATTGGTCAGTCTTTGCTGGGCGGTAATAATCCAGAGAATAAACCAAAATCTCAGGCAGATATTGCTAAAGAATCATTGCTGTCGACTGACGCTAACCGAGCGGTGCGTTTGACAGTTCGCGGACCGATTGTGGCGCAGGAAAAATTCCGCTCCTACCAGATTGAAATCACACCGGACATTCGACGCATGAGTACCTATGAGGGCTATCTGGAAAAGCAAATTGATGAGAAAAAGTTAGATAATAATAGCCGCGCATATGAGGAATTGGTGTACGCTCTGGAAAAAAGAAAGATGATGGAAGGGCGTCAATTGCCAGAAGAACAAAATGATTTGAGGGGTATTTGCGCCAACGGTAAAGTATACAAGTTTGAGACGTTATATCACGGAAATCCAGTGAAGACGCTGTGGACGTCGGACTGTGGTGGCTCAAAAGGCTCAGCAACTGCCAATGCCAATGACATATTGCTGATGTTCCTCAATCAAATTCCTGACGGGAAAAAGATTGCTGCGGGTGTTGGTTTGCAGCAGGAAGATACATTCTTCCAATTCTAATACACGTAATAGATAACGAGGGATGGAGGTTGTGTTGGATGCCTGAGCTGCCAGAAGTTGAGACGGTTCGCCGCGGTTTGGCGGAGTTGTTACCGGGTCGAGTAGTAGCACGAGTGGCGGTGTTTGACTCGCCAAAAAGCTTTCCGAATGCGCCCGCTGATGTTGAACAATTTTTGTATGGTGCGCGCGTGACGGCGGTGCGACGGCGAGCGAAGGTGCTGATGATTGATCTGGATACTCGCTACTCGCTGGTGATACATCTGAAGATGACGGGCCAGCTGGTGTTTCGCCAATGGTATTCTCGGGCGTCGTCTGCTAACAATCCGGGTCCCGGTGACAAGCACGCCCAGATTGTGACCAGGGACACCACTCAAATACCTGACGCATCTAACTTCGCTGGTGGTCATCCAAACGACAGCTTGATTGGTGAGCTGCCGGATCGGTCGACGCGGGTGCAGGTGGATTTTACTGATGAGTCGCGGCTGTTTTTTAACGATCAGCGCAAGTTTGGCTGGGTGAAGTTGCTGCCGACTGATGAGGTGAAAGACCTACCGTTCATGCAAAAAGTCGGTCCAGAACCGCTTGATCCTCAGACACGGGCTGAGGATTTTATCCAGCGGATTCGCCGCCGCCAGAATTCGATGATCAAGCCGGCTTTTCTTGACCAGACGGTGATCGCCGGTGTTGGTAATATTTATGCTGACGAGGCGCTATGGGCAGCACAGATTCATCCGCAAACGCGGGTAAAAAACGTTAGCGATCAGCAGTTGAATACATTATTTAATGAGCTGCGGCACATCTTACAACTCAGCATCGACCAAGGTGGTTCGACTGATAAAAATTATGTTGATGCCGAAGGTCGAAAAGGGAATTATCTGACATTTGCTCATGTGTTTCGCCGTGAAGGTCAAGCCTGCCATCGCCACCCTGACCAAGAGATTATCAAGTTGAAAGTCGGCGGCCGCGGTACGCATGTCTGTCCGGTATGTCAAGCGGAGGTTATATGATTTATCTTCTCCACGGTAACAATGAGTTTGAAAAACGGGCGGCGCTTGCGGCACTCGTTGGTGATGCGGACGTGATGCGGCGTGATGGTGAAGCGTTGACACTGGCAGATATACAAGAAATAACGATTGGTCAGACATTATTTACGCAGTCTTCGGTGTACGTTATCTCGAGATTGAGTGAAAATCCTGATATTTGGCCACGGCTACCAGAGATATTGTTTGATGACGATAACACCATTATCTTAGTAGAGAATAAACTTGATAAGCGAACAAAAACCTATAAATGGTTACAAAAAACCGCTAAAACCCAAGAATTTGTGGCGCTCGGTGACCGCCAGAAGCCGCAACTTATCACCTGGTGTGAAACGCAGGCCCATGAGCGCGGCTATAAGTTGACGCGTAAACAAATAGGCATGCTAATTGACCGGTTAGGGTTTGACCAGCTGCGACTCAGTAATTTTTTGGACCAATTGGCGCTCGCGGAGAAGATGACCGATGCGCTGATCAATGATTTGGTGCCGTTGGCGAGGTCGGAAAACGTGTTTGATTTGTTTGTGGCTGCTTTGTCGAAAGATTATGAAACGGTGCATAACATCATCAGTTATTTGGAATCGGAGAGTGGTACAGACGGCGCCTACCAAACGATGGGGCTACTCGCTTCGCAGGCGACCAATATGGCAGCATTGGTGTTGGCGGGCGGTGACAATAACACGGTGGCAGCAGATTTGTCGATTAATCCATATGTACTGCAGCGCTTGTCATCGTCAGCTCGAACTATTGATATTGAACATCTCAGGCGGATCAACGATGCGTTGTTCCAGGCAGATCTCCAGATGAAAACGACCGGAGTTAATCCGTGGCTACTGATAGAAACGGCGTTGGTAGATTTGTAGTTATATAACAACACCTCAGCATCATCACTGAGGTGTTGTTTGAAATTAATGAGTCTTATTTGTCAGCTTTTTTTGCAGCAGGTTTCTTGGCTACTGGCTTCTTAGCAGGTGCTTTTTTGGCAGCTGGCTTGGTAGTTGGTGTTTTCTTTGCAGCAGGTTTCTTGGCTGCCGGCTTTTTGGCAGCTTCTAGTTTAACACCAGCCTCTTTGGCTGCTTTGCTGAGAGCGCTTTTACGGCGAGCTACAGTATTTTTCTTCAAAAGGCCTTTTTTAACCGCAGTGTCTAGCTCAGAGTGGGCAGCTGCCAAGGTAGTAGCGGTTGGATTTGCGTGAAAAGCTTTGACTGCTGATTTGATATCTTTTTTGATGCCGATGTTCTTTTCACGGCGTTTGACTGCTTGTTTAGCGCGCTTGATGGCGGATTTGATGATTGGCATGGTACTCCTTTACCTCTATAAGTTGTTATCGCTAATCAAAGATGCATTATACAGAAAATCACATGAAAAGTAAAGGGGCGGGACGAAACGGGGTATAATCTTGACTAATCGCCTATGCTTATGCTATAATTCGACCAAAGGCTATAGCAATAAAAAGAAACAGGAAAACAAACAATGAGCACCGCTTCCGCCAAGCAGCAGGTAATCCAAAAAATCAAAGAAAATACTAATATATTGGTTACGGTTAGTCGTGATCCAAGTGTTGATGAGTTGTCAGCGGCATTGGGGCTAACGCTATTTTTGAATGAGCTTGGAAAGCATGCTACAGCGGTATTCTCTGGTAAAATTCCACCGGCAATAAATTTCCTGGAGCCTGATAAGACGTTTGAAGACACGGCGGACAGTCTCAGGGACTTTATCATAGCGCTTGATAAGGACAAGGCGGATCACTTGCGGTACAAAATCGTTGACGATGCAGTTGTGAAAATTTTCATCACGCCGTACCGAACGACGATTACTGAAGCGGACTTGGAATTCTCACAGGGTGATTACAACATTGAGCTGGTGTTGGCTTTGAACGTTGAAGACAGCAATCATCTTGATGAAGCCTTGACGGCTCATGGTAAAATTTTGCACAGTGCTGATGTTGTGACAGTGACAGCTCGCGACATTAAGAGTAGCCTGGGCGCAATTGATTGGCACGAGCGCAACGCCAGTGGTGTGAGCGAGATGCTTTTGGAATTGGTTGACGAGCTAAAGACTGTCAAGGCGACACTGGACGAGCAGATGGCAAATGCGTTTATGACCGGTATCGTTGCTGTAACTAATAGGTTTAGTAACAACCTGACATCACCTCGCGTCATGACAGCGGCTGCGGATTTGATGGCTGCAGGAGCTAACCAGCAGTTGATTGCAGCAAAGTTGGTGGAAGCTGAGGAATTGGAAGCCCCTGTTGATGAACCTGATGAACCAGGAGATGGTGGTGATTCGAGTGAGCCATCAGATGCTGAGGAAGCAGAAGTAGATAACACCAAACTGTCAATTAGCCGTTCATCACGTAAACAGCCAAAACAAGCAGACAAAGAGCTACCAAAACCAGATGATGGCACCTTGGAAATATCACATCAAAAGAGGGGTGACCTAGATGAGGTGGCTCGCCGAACGCAGGCTGAGGCTCAAGACGAGGCGGCACGCGCCGCTGAGTCATACCTAGAAAAGCAATTAGCTAAAGCTACCCCAGAAGAGCCGGTAGAACAAGAAGAGCCAGCAAAGCTATCAGAACCAGAGTATAGCTTACCAGCCATCAAGCCGCTGGGCAGTCCACAATCTCCGAAAGATGAGTTGCCGGAACCGTCAGTAGGCGGTACGTTCAATGCTTCAACTGAACAGGCTGCAGAAGACAAGAAGCGCGAGGCTGAAAGTGGTCGTAACCGCACGATTTTGAATCATGGTCAACCTGGCAGCAGTCAAGGGGGGTTTAGCGATTCACCGATAAACGCCACCGTTGCTCGCCATAATGATGAGCTAAAATCAGTTGACCCGTTTGCTGAAACGAACAACAATTTACAGAACAATAGGTCTATCTCTCCTCTGGGAGAAGCTTCAGCTATCGCTGGACATAATGGAGATGTCATGGCTGCTCTCAGTGAAGATACCTCAAAGGTATTGGGGACTAATCAGTCATTGGGTCAACCAACCCATCAGGCGGTTAGTGAAGCATTAGCAGCGGTACCTAATGTTCCAGATCCATTGGCGGTAAACCCTGGCGCCCTAACTTTGGCGGAAATTGAGTCTTCTGCCAAAAATATAGCAGGGTTGCCACCAATGCCTGACTTTAGTACGTTGCCAGAACTGCCACCGGCTTTTCCGCCAGCTCCAGCAGTCAGCCCTACCGTCCCATCGGCGCCAGCGGCAACCCCGTCAGTTGTAAATACTACTAACTCTGAATTTAATCCAACCCAGTTCCAGATTCCGGGACAAAACTAGCATGATACCAAATGATGATATCCTGCTCATTGATAAGCCAGCTGGTATGAGTAGTTTTGGCGTAGTCGCCAGAATCAGGAGAGTGCTCAGTCAACAGCTAGGTAAGAAAGCAAAAGTTGGACACACTGGTACCTTGGATCCGTTTGCTACTGGTCTGATGATTTTAGTAACGGGTAAAAAATGTAAAGAAGCCGGGTCATTTACCAAGCTAGACAAATGGTATCAGGCAGAAATCATTTTGGGGGTGACTAGCACGACGGGAGATCCTGAAGGTGAGCTTACGCCAATGTCTGAGCATCAGCCGACAACTGAAGAGGTGAATCAGGCTGTACGGAAGTTCATTGGGGTGATTGAACAAACCCCGCCGGCTTTTAGCGCCATCAAAATCAATGGGCAGCGCGCCTATCACCTCGCGCGAAAAGGTCAGGAAGTTGCGATGCCCGCACGGCAGATCACGGTGTATGACATTGAAATTGCATCATATAACTATCCAAAACTATGTATCAATACTCATGTCTCTAGTGGCACATACATTCGTACGCTGGCAGAGGACATTGGGAACTATTTGGGGACTGGTGCTTACTGTCAATCGTTGCGGCGCACAAAAATTGCTAACTTTACCATCGAACGAGCAGCAAAATTGTCGGATTTTGGCATAGAGAATTAGAGTGGTATTATATGGATATGAAGCATAAGGGTTTTACACTGATTGAAGTATTAATTGTTATAGCGGTGATTGCCGTGTTGGCATCAATAGCGATTGTCTCGTATCGGTCGGTGCGTGAGAATGGATTGGACGCGAAGATTCGATCTGCAGTTAAAACTGCGGGCGATGCTGCTGCTTTGGCGGAGGCTAGAGGAAAGCGTATCACTGGATTTGGTCCGTTTAACGCGCCGGATGGTGTACAAACCTTGGTTCCGGATTATTTGAAGGCTGACTATCGGCAAGGTGTTTCTAGTAAAAAAGCAGCAAATGAGGAAGCAATCTTTCGAATCTATGAGTGTCATGACGGTGGTAAGGGGTTTGTGATATATGCCGCATTGAATAATCCATCTACCGAGGACGTAGCAACCTTCAATCGTATTCGTTCAAGTTGTCATCACAATAGCACGCAAGCACCAGACAGTGGCTCAACCATATATAGCTACGCGCAGCTATTCTAGCGGCACTGCTTGAAAATATTGGTCACTCCTGATATAATCAAACGGCTATGATCAGTAAAGAGAACAAGCAAAAAGCGATTGCTTTGACTCAGGTTGGCAAAAACGATGTCGGTAGTCCTCAGGTGCAGATTTCGATTTTGACAGCTCGTATCAAAGAGGTTACAGAGCACTTGAAAGTCAACAAACACGACTTCATGGCTCGTCGCGGCCTTGTCCAGATGGTAGGTAAGCGCAAGCGCCTACTGCGATACTTGGAGCGAACTGACTTTGAGAGTTATAAGCAAGTGCTGGCTACATTGGGACTACGTAAATAAGCAAACCAAGTAGTTTATATATCCGCCTCGATATATCGGGGCGGATATTTGTATGAACTATTTAGGAACAGCGATGATAACTTCACGTTTATCAAATGACCCACCCAGAGAACATGAATACAGCGTTAAGCGTGGTTGATCGGTTCGCTCTTCTATCTCGACGGCATCAGGCTTAACTTTATATATATCATATATGCTGTACTCGTAGCGTTTGCCGTTGTAATCAACTGTGATGGAATCGCCAACTTTGAGCTTGTTAATGTTGTAAAACGGAGAATTGTTGATGGTGCGTTGTGGTGTGGGGCCAATTTGGAAGCGATGAGCAGCAACGATGAAATTTCCACCCTCTTTAGGGTTGCCATTTTCTGGTTTACGCCACCAGGCGGTCAACTCTAACACTTCTGCACCACCGGTTTTGTACGGGATATTGACATTGATAGCCGGGATGTAGATGCGATTTTCTGGATGAAACTCATCAGTTGTTTTTTGCAAAACCTTGGTCGTTTCATTGTTTTTTGGGTCGATGAATTGTGTTGCGAAAAAGGGACTAAAAATAGTAATAAGTAAATATCCGCCACCCACTAGCAATGCCAGTGCTATACCTAATATGATATAATCTTTTGTCGTTTTGGTGCGTTTAATCTTCACGCTTATCATTATAACAGCCTGCCGGGTGATGAATGAAGAGTGTGGTATAATAAAAAGGTAACTAACCGCGAATGGTGATAGAGACGAGAGCTCATGCAACATCAGCTTTCACCCCTGTTACTTTTCGCGATAAGAAAGGAGGCTCGTGATGAGCATTATTAATCCAAGTGGCAAGGATATTTTTAGTGTTACCACTGAATGGTGTGGTCGACCACTGACATTAGAGGTAAATAGAGTTGGTTTTCGCACCACCGCCAGTGTGGTAGCGCGCTATGGTGACACTGTTGTGCTGGGTACGGCGATGGTCGGCTCGCGACCAGTGGAATTAGACTATTTCCCATTGTCAATTGATTATGAAGAGAAGTTTTATGCTGCCGGCAAGATTTCTGGTAGCCGATTTATCAAGCGAGAAGGTCGTCCATCTGACGAGGCGATACTCATCGGGCGACTGATTGACCGGCCAATTCGTCCACTGTTCCCAAAGGGATATCGTCAAGAGGTTCAAGTCGTATCAAGCGTCCTCAGTATGGACCCAAGTTTCCGTCCTGATATGGTGGCAATGGTAGCCGCTAGTGCGGCACTGAGCCTGACTGGCACCCCATTTGATGGACCGGTGGCGGGTTTGCGTGTTGGCCGAGTGAACGGTGAATTTAAGGCCTTTTTGACCCCTGATGAGCGCGTAGCCAGTGACCTGGATTTGGTTGTCGCTGGTATCGAGAGCGGCATTACCATGGTGGAAGCGGGTGCTCATGAAGTGAGCGAGCAGGTAATTATCGATGCTATGGCGTGGGCACACCACATGATGCAGCCAGCCATCCAGCTTCAACGTGAGTTGGCAGAAAAAGTCGCACCAGCCGCGCAGCAGTACGAACTGGTTCTACCAGATGAAACCATCCAAGCAGAAGTTGATGCGTGGGTTGCTGGTAAATTTGGCGCAGCTATTCGTCGTGCCTACCCAGAGCGTAACGAACTGATCGCGGATATTCGTCAGGCGTTTCATGATGAATTTACCACAAAGCTCGGTGAGAATTATGATGAGCTGCGACCTCAATATGATGAGGCCTTTACCTTGGCGCTCCATAAGGACGTACGTCGAGGCATCGTTGAGGACAAGGTGCGTCCAGACGGCCGTCAATTGACGGAAATCCGACCACTCAGCTCAGAAGTTGGTTTCTTGCCACGAGCACACGGATCAAGCTTGTTTACCCGCGGCGTGACTCAGGGTATGAACATCGTTACCTTGGCGCCGCTGAGCTACGCGCAACTAGTGGACACTATGGAACAGACCGACTACGAGCGGCGGTATATGCACCACTACAATGCTCCGGGTTATACTGTTGGTGAAGTGCGCCGTTTGGGTAGTCCAGGTCGCCGTGAAATTGGGCATGGTTACTTGGCGGAGCGAGCATTGACGCCAGTGTTGCCAAGTGAAGAAGAGTTCCCATATGCCATTCGTTCGGTGACCGAAATCATGAGCCAGAACGGTTCGACGTCAATGGCAGCGACATGTTCAAGCTGTTTGGCGTTGATGGATGCGGGTGTACCGCTCAAGAACCCTGTCTCTGGTATCGCTATGGGCTTAATGATGGACGAGGGTACACCATATGTGCTGAGCGACATCGCTGATGCTGAAGATTTTGCTGGTGATATGGACTTTAAGGTGACTGGTACAGCTAACGGTATCACGGCACTACAGATGGATATGAAGGTGCATGGCCTACCGGTTGACATCTTGGCACAAGCAATTGAGCAATCAAAAGCTGGCCGAGCACACATCTTGGAGCATATGTTGTCAGTATTACCACAGCCGCGCCAGGCGTTGAGCCCATATGCACCACGCATTGAGAAGATCAAGATCAACCCAGACAAGATTGGTGCGGTGATCGGTAAGGGTGGTGAGATGATCAACAAGATCACCTCTGAAACTGGTGCTGAAATTGACATTAAAGAGGATGGTCTCATCACTGTGGCTAGCCCAGATGGCGCATCAATTGAAAAAGCCATGAACTGGATCAAGAGTTTGGTAGAAGAGCCAGAGGTTGGCAAGATCTATGAGGGTCGGGTTGTTAGTATCAAAGACTTTGGCGCTTTTGTGAATATCTTGCCAGGAGTCGATGGTATGGTACATATTTCGAAACTGGCCGAAGGTCGGGTCAATAAGGTGACTGATGTCGTCAAAGAAGGCCAGACTGTCCGCGTAAAGATAACTGGTATTGATGAGCGCGGCAAGATCAATTTGACGATGATCGGTTTGTAATCTAGCCATAACCGTATTCAGTAAATCGTAAATAGTGTACAATTAATAGAGTAAGAAAAGGAGAAAGCATGGATAACAAAGGTAATAATACAAACTCGACACCAACTCCTGCTGCAACCGTTCCGGAACCACGTGTGCAACCGGCGCCAACTCAGCCAGCTCCTCAGGGACCAGTCAAGAAAAAGGGTATGAGCAAGGGTATGTTGTGGGGTATCATTGGTGGTTCGATTGCCTTCATCTTGTTAGTTGTTGGTATTGTTTTGGCAGTGATTTTATTGAGCGGTCCAAGCAAAGAAGATTACAAGGAAGCGCATGATAAGGTTACAAAAGTGCGTGGTACCTATCTACGGGTTGGTTCAGCCTTTCGTATGGTTTCATATGGGACATCAACCGCGTCTACTGATAAGATCAAAGAATCAGTAGAAGAATACAAGAAGTCGGTTGATGACTTGAAAGACATGAAAGCCTTGCGCGACAAAGATGTTAAGCAAAAATATGATGATTTCATCAAACAAAACAATGAATTTACCACAATGGTAGGTGATTTGGCTGATGCATCTGATGAATTGTTGGAGACCACAAAGAACTGTCGAACCGCTACTACCTTTCCTCGATTCAGCTCAGACCGTAGTAAGTTGCTAGAGAACTATGACAAAACTGTTAGTTCTTGTGTTTCTGCTGTTAAAAAATTAGCCAAAGTAAAGAGTCAATTGTTGTCCGAAGAGGCAAAGAAACTGGCTGATGCTTTTGATGAACAACGAGGCATAGTTGAGGAGATGCAAAAAGCTCATGATGCTGGCGATGCGTCTGGCCTGTCAGCAGCTGCGAGTAAATTGTACCGTCAACTGACAAAGTTTAAGGCTGGTGACGCTCCAAAGAAACTAAATGAGGCATTCCAAAAGGCAGAGGTTAACTCTCAGCTGAATGCTTTGGGCCGCGTATTGACCGAGAAGGCAAACCAAAGTTAAAGCTCAGGTAGAATGAGTGAGAAGCTCCGTCGTGTGGCGGAGCTTTTTAATTGACCGGGAGGGTTGTTTATGTAGGATGAGTGTAGTATAGTGGATAGTAGATATCTACTATGGCTAATTTATGAAAGGATTAAGATGAAGCTATCAGGAGCAGTCGAGCAGGCCTGCTGCATTGTGATTTTGCTGGCGCATCCAGACCTGCGATCACCAGTGACGAATCAGAGATTGGCAAAGCAAATGGGGGTGTCGCCAACGTATATTACCAAAGTAACACGCAAGCTCGTAACAGCCCAGCTGATTACCTCGGCGAGGGGTGCGGGTGGTGGCTTTCGCCTGGCGCGGGCTAGTACGGAGCTGACGCTGTGGGATATCGTGGCAGCAGTCGAGGGGACGGAGAGCTTCGTCCAATACCAAGGAGTGGCCGAGCGGATGTTTGCCCGCCAGGCGGATGGTAGCAAGATCAAACGCGGTGAGGTGAGCATCCTTGGTGCCTTCGATCGGGCTCAGGCACGCTGGGCTGAGACGCTGCAGGGTGTGACATTGCACGATATTATTCGGGAGTTGGCTAACAATGGGTGAGAAGATGAAGCAAGCCATCCGGCGCCGCCGCAGCGTGATGGTCCAGGCCGAATGGCGGCACTTGCTGCACAGTAAGACGCTGTTGGTGGCAGTGATAGCGCTAGCCTTTGTGCCGGTGATATATGCGGCGTTTTTCCTCAGCTCGGTGTGGGACCCGTATGGGCATACCGACCGACTGCCGATTGCCTTTGTGAATGAGGATAAGGGGGCGCAGATCAATGGCAAGGAGCTGCAGATCGGCCGGACAATGACTGAGTCTCTACGTAAGAGCAAGGCGCTTAAGTGGGAATTCGTCTCCAAGCAGCAAGCCGATGATGGCGTGCGCCGTGGTTATTACTACGCAGTAGTGACAGTGCCAGAGGATTTCTCACAGCGTGCGGCGTCACTTCGGCAGGACAAGCCGCAGCAAGCGGTGGTGTCGTATCAGCTGACGCCAGCCAAGAATTACATTGGTGCAGTCATTAGCCGCCAAGCCGCGCAAAAAGTGAAGGAAACAGTGGCCGAGCAAGTGACCCAAACCTACCTCAAAGAGGTGGCAGCGGGCATTGGTGCGGTGGGTAATGGCATGGCGCAGGCTGGTGATGGTGCTGGGCGCTTGCATCAGGGGTCGGCGCAGCTCCAAGCGGGTCTTACTCAATACACTAATGGTGTCAGCCAACTGGCGAGCAAGCAGCAGACGCTAACGGCAGGCCTGGGGCGGCTGCAGGCCGGCGCAGTGCAAGTCCAGCAAGGTACAGCACAGCTAACTGGCCAACTACCAACGGCGGCCCAAGTGGCCCAGCTAACGGCTGGTATGCAGCAGATCAAACAAGGGATAAATACACTCAACACTCAGGTGGCTCAGCCATCACCAGCGGTGGCGGCTCAGCAGGCGGCAGTAGCCCAAGATGCGCAGCGAGTCGTGGGTGCGCTCCAGGCAATGCAAGCACCCACCGCATCAGCCGGGACGATCCTCCAAAAGACTAGTGCGCAGGCGGCTGCATCTGGCGGTAGCACGACCATTACACTGCCCGAGCTGCAGACCTTGGCGAGTGCTCTGCAGCAGACCAAAGCCATTGCCGAGCAAACGCAGAGCTTGCTGGCCAACCTCGACACTCTTACTAAAACACTTACTACTCAGCAGCAAACACTCAAGAATGGTGTGGTAGCACTCAACACTGGCGTGGAGCAGTTCGCCCCGCAAGCCACCACTGCCTTTGCGGGGTACAATACGGTGCGGGCTGGTAGCGAGCGGCTCCAGGCTGGTGCAGCACAGGTGGCGGGCAATCTCGCAACAGCTCAGCAGGGTAGTGGGCAACTGGCTCAGGGCGCAGCCACCTTGCAGCAGCACTCTAGTACGCTGATGCAGGCAAGCAACCAGCTGGCGGATGGCTCGAGCACACTGGCGCACAAACTGCAGACTGGTGCGGCTCAGGTAAAGCTCTTGCCAACCAGCCCAGCGGCTCAGCAGCAGATGGCCGCGCCTGTGGCGAGTAGCGAGCACAGTACTGGCAGTGTGCCAAATTATGGCTATGCCATGGCACCATATATGCTCTCGCTAGCGCTCTTTGTTGGTGGGCTGGCTCTGACGACGATGTACCCAGTGCGCAAGACCTTCTCGCGCCAAGAAAATGCCTGGCGCTGGTGGCTGGCTAAGATGTCGGTCTTGGGGCTGGCTGCACTGGTGCAAGCAACGATTATGATGCTAGTGCTAGTCTATGCGGTGGGCTTGCAACCCGACCACCCGTGGCTATTTGCTGCCACAAGCTACCTTGCCTCGCTTGCCTTTATGTCGCTCATTACGCTGCTGGTAATGGTGCTGGATAACCCTGGCCGGCTGGTGGTAATGATCATCATGGTGCTCCAGCTGGCAGCGAGCGAAGGGATATTCCCCATCCAAACAGCCTCTGGTTTCTTCCAAGCTATCAACCCCTGGCTACCCATGACGCACTCTATCATTGCCTATCGTCATGCGATCTCGGGTGGGGTAGATAGCGCGCTCTATACGCAGCACATGCTCATCCTGGCTGGCTTTGCGCTGGTGGCAAACGCGCTCCTCATCGGCTTCTTCGTCTACCGCGGCAAGCGAAAATTTATTCACACATCAGTGGACGGCGATGATTGATATAGATAACAGTGGTGCTGTTATTACGCGCTTTTGACAAAGCACCGGGGTTTTGATACAATTGGAACTACTAACGAGAGGATATTTATACAGTAGTAATATAACTCTCTGCCTGATTCTTGAATTATTATAACGAAAAAGGAGTATAACAATATGGGTCAGCGGCGACTGGCAACACCGCAGAAGGATGATGCTAAAAAGCGTCCTCAGTCGAAAAAAAGCAACAACGCAGTATTAAATAGTACGACCACTCGTAAAGGTGAGGTATTTCGCGCGCAGCGACGAACGAGCGAGAATGTTAACCTCAGGGCATCGCAGCACGTGATCAATATCCCAGTCAATAAATCAGTTTACAATGGCTATGGCGGCGAACAATTTAGCGCCAAAATGCAGCCAAAACGGACTCGCGGTGGCAAGCCAAAACTACGAATCATCCCAATCGGTGGTGTCGGCGAAATGGGCATCGGTAAAAACATGAACGCCATTGAGTACGACGATGAAATTATCGTTGTCGACATGGGTTTTCTATTTCCGGGTAGCGATTATCCAGGAATCAATTACATCACGCCAGATATCACGTGGCTCGAGGAAAATAAGCACAAGATTAAGGCGCACGTGTTCACCCACGGACATCTTGACCACATCGGTTCTTTCCGGCACTTTATTCATCGGATTCCAGCACCGGTCTATGCGTCGAAGTTTACTATCGGTATGCTCGATAAGTCGCTGGCTGATGCCGATACTGATTTTCAGCCAGACTTCCGGGTGATGGATCCATTGAGCCATGAAATTGTTCAGGTGTCGAAACACTTTTCAGTGGAATTAGTGCGGGTGAATCACTCTATTCCAGATTCGACAGCGGTGATCATTCGGACGCCGCTGGGTGTGATCATTGATTCTGGCGACTGGCGATTTGAGGAAAGTCCGGTTGATGGTCAGAAGTTTGACCTTAAACGCATGACTGAAGTGGCGTCCAAAGAAGGTGTGTTGATGTTCATGAATGAATCGACCAACTGTGAGTCAGCTGGTACGCACACCCACACCGAGTTTGATATTCAATATTCCATCGGTCAGGTGATGGATAAATTCAGTAACAGCCGGGTGATTTTGAGCTGTTTCTCATCACAGGTGCACCGTTTGCAATTGATTTTGGAAGAAGCGCATAAGCACGGGCGTAAGGTGGCGTTTGCTGGATTTTCGATGATTCAGAACTTGGAAGTGGCGCTGCGTTCAGGCACCATCAAGATCCCGAAAGACACCGTCATGAAGATGGAAGACATCATCAAGTTGCCAGACAGCCAAGTCACCGTGGTCTGTACTGGTTCACAGGGTGAGTTTAATGCTGTGCTTAATCGCATGGCGACTGGTGCGCATAAATACATGAAGATCAAAGGCTCTGACGTGGTGGTGTTTAGCTCCAATCCGATTCCGGGCAACGAGAAAAACGTGGTGCGAACAGTTGATGGTTTGATGCGCGAGGGCTCTGATGTGATTCAGAATGGCAAAACACACTTGACGGGTGTTGGTCCGCTGCACTTGTCGGGTCATGGCTATTACGATGATCACATTAAGCTGATTAACGCCTTGAACCCAACGTACTACATGCCAATTCACGGTGAATTCCACATGCTGGTGCACAACGCGCGGCTGGCAGAGAAAGAGTGTGGGATTCCGAGGAAGAATATCTTTGTGTGCGACGCTGGTGATATCATTGAGATTGATGTTGAGCGGCAGGCTAAGAAAGCTGGTCGAATTCAGGTTGGTGGTGTGATGTATGACGATACGGGTGCTATTGTATCCGAGGTGGTACTAAAAGACCGCATTCATATGTCTCAGGAAGGAATGTTTGTGGTGGTGCTGACGGTGCAACGTGGTACGGGTCGGCTATTGACTAGCCCAGATATCATTTCCCGCGGCTTCATTTACTTGCGTGATTCTGAGGAATTGATGAACATGATTCGCCAGTACTTGAAACAGAAGGCAGCGCGCAGTTTTGCCGGCAAGTATGACCTTGATGTGGTGAAAAAGGAAATCAAGGATGAAGTTACGCATATTTTGTATGATCAGACGCGTCGGACACCGATTGTTATCCCTGTTATCAATGAAATCGGTGGTGGCTTGAAAGCTCCAGGAAAAGTTTCTCGTGGTGCCCAGGGAGTAGCTAAGCCAGAAGCAGCGGCTGATAGCCCAGTTGTACCAAAGCTACCCAAAAAACGATTTCCAGCTAAACAAATCCCTGACACGGAGGCGAACGACACCAAGGCTCGAGAGCGACGCAACGCACCGGCTTATTAGACATATTTAATAAAGTATGATATAATAAATAAGTGTGATAATCCGTAAAACGGGGTATAATAGATAATAGTTATGCCTAAAAAACGAAAGACTACGAAAAAGAAATCAGTGGCGACTGCGCCAAAGCATGACGTACCGAGCGGTTTTTGGTCGCAAGTTGGGGCAGTTTTGATGATTGTGTTGTCATTACTCTTGGTGGTGGCATGGTTTGATGTAGGCGGTCCAGTGTTGGAATGGACCAACCACGCCGCTTTGAAGGTCGTTGGTTACGCTATGTATGCTCTGCCAGTGTTGTTGGTGTATATTGCGGTGGAGACTTTCCGCGCAGAGAATAATCGATTACCAATTGTCATGAAAATAGCGGCTGTTTTGGAGGTGGTGTGGCTGAGTGGGCTGTTTGGACTACTGAAGACTGCCGCCCGCCCGGAGGCTGGTGGTGTTATTGGGGATATTGCTAACAATATAATGATGACCCTGGCAGAAAAGCCAATCGTCGCTCTGATATATATCGTTCTCATCCTTATCACGGCATTGTTCATCACGCTCATGACCCCAGTCGAGCTGTTCGGTAAGATATGGGAGATGATGCGGCGTGACTCTTCGGAGGATGATGAGAACAAGGCAATTATGCGACAGGCCGCCAAGGCAGAAAAAGCTGAGCCACGAAAGGTTAGCGAGATTAATTTGAACGCTGGCGTGCCGACGGTAGATACAGAAAAACCAGCTAAAGCCAAAAAATCGTCGCCGTTAAGTAGTTTGCGGGGTAGCGTAAAGCAGGACAAATCTGCCGAAGAACAGGCAGCATTAGTTTCGGTGCATGATCCAAATTGGCAATCACCAAGCCTAGATCTACTAGAGAAGAAGCAAAGCCCAGCTGATGCTGGTGATATTCGGCAAAACGCGCAGATCATTCACGACACCTTGGCAGAATTCAACATCGACGTGGAGATGGAAGACGCCAATATTGGGCCGAAGGTGACGCAATATACTTTGCGGCCGCCGAGTGGTGTGAAATTGACGCGCATCACAGCACTGGAGACGAATATTGCTTTGAATTTGGCGGCGCAGAGTTTGCGGATTGAGGCGCCGATTCCTGGGCAAAAAGCCGTTGGTATTGAGGTGCCAAACCGACGAGCGGCTGATGTGCGACTATATGGTGTGTTGGATTCGAAACAATGGAAGCACGCCCATGAACCGTTGAGCTTTGCTATCGGTAAGGATATCTCGGGTGAAGCAGTGGTTGGTGAGCTGAACAAGATGCCGCACATGTTGATCGCTGGTCAGACCGGTTCTGGTAAGTCGGTGATGATTAATACTCTATTGACTAGTTTGTTATATCGCAATAGTCCGAGTGACATGAAATTGATCTTGGTTGACCCAAAGCAAGTGGAAATGGCGCCATATGAAGACATCCCGCATCTGTTAACTCCAGTGATTACTGAGCCAGAAAAGACTATCTCGGCCTTGAAATGGGCGGTCAATGAGATGGAGCGGCGCTATAAGTTGTTGGCGGCGGAGAAAATTCGTGATATTAAGAGCTATAACAAAAAAATCAAGACTGCTGGCACGAAAATCCCGGTTGCTGATGAGAACGGAAATGTTCAGCAACATGAAGACGGGGCGATGCCATACATCGTCATTGTGATTGATGAGTTAGCTGATTTGATGATGGTGGCAGCGCGTGATGTTGAAGCGTTGGTTGTTCGCTTGGCACAGAAAGCCCGAGCAGTGGGTATTCATTTGGTCTTGGCGACGCAGCGGCCGAGTGTTGACGTGATCACTGGTTTGATCAAGGCGAATGTGCCAGCACGAATTGGCTTTACCGTAGCTTCTCAGGTTGACTCACGAACTATTCTGGACCAGATTGGTGCTGAGAAACTGCTTGGTCAGGGTGATATGTTGCTGTACACACCAAGCATGAGCAAGCCAAAGCGTATTCAGGGTGCATGGGTGACTGATGACGAAGTAAATAAGATAACCGACTATCTCAGGATGCAGTCAGCACCGCAGTACAATGATGAAGTGGTTGCGCAGCCTGTCCAGCTCAATGGCAAGGGTGGCGTGATGGTGAATCTGGAAGGTAATGACGGTGACGCGATGTTTAAGGATGCTGTTCGCTTGGTCATCGAGAGTCGTCGAGCCTCCACTAGTTTATTACAGATGCGGTTGAAGATAGGGTATGGTCGAGCTGCTCGTATCATGGCCGAGATGGAAGACCAGGGGATTATTGGTCCAGCTAATGGATCGAAGCCACGAGAGGTGTTGGTATCAAGCCTTGATGAACTTGGTGATGGCTAATTTGAAGCGGTGTTCTAGTTATCGTGCGGTTCGGTATTCTCCGAGTAGTGTGACTTTGTGACCAGTTGCGGTGATTTTGTTGATGGCGCGACGTAATGACGGACCGGCAGCATCAACGGTCATGAAGAATTTATAATTCCACGGTTGACCAACGATGGGCTGGGATTGGAGGCTGGCAAGGTTGATGGACTGATTGGCGAACGTACGGAGTATCTCGAGGAGACTGCCTGGTTGATGGGCGGTGGTCACCACAAGCGTTGCTCGATTGGCATCAGCCACTGTCGTTGTCTGGTCGAGAACGAGGAAACGAGTGATGTTGTCCTGGGCATCTTGGATGTGTCGCTTGAGAATTGGCATATTGTGTAGCTGAGCGGCGACCTCACCAGCGATGGCTGCTAGGTGTGGTGAACCGTGTTGCTTGATGAACTCAACAGCTCCAGCGGTATCAAAATATTCAATTTGCGCAGCGTGTGGTAGGCATTCTTGGAGAAATTGATGGCACTGTGACAAGGCGACAGGATGTGAATAGACAGCGGTGATATCTTCAAGTTTTGTGCCTGGATTGGTGATGAGGGTTTGTTGAATGGTAAATGTCACTTCACCGACGATAGGAGCGCTGCAGGATTCGATGTGACGGTAAGTTTCGTTGATGGTGCCGTAAATGGTATTTTCCACCGCCACGACAATGGCGTCAGCCTGGCCATGGGCATAGGTTTGAAAAACATCGCCAAAGGTCATGCACGGAACGATGGTGGCGTCAGGCCCGTACCATTGTTTTGCTGCTTGTTCGTGGAATGATCCGGCTTGTCCTTGAATAGCGATACGCATGAATCCTATTGTAACACGGTCTGGTGGTCTACCACTGGACTTTTATATCAGATTACCGTATAATACGAGGGAATAATAACCTAAGGTTATGTGAGATAGCATAACCATCCGTGAAGGATTCCGAAGGAGGAAACATGAACGAATACGAACTGACCGTTCTTATTCATCCAGATTTGGAAGCAAATTTGGACGCGGCGCTAGACAAGGTTCGAGCGTTGATCAAAGACAATGGTGGTGAAATCACCAAAGAAGACAACTGGGGTAAGAAAAAACTGGCTTATCAAATTCGCCGCGAAGATTTCGCAGTGTATGTATACTTTGAGGCAACACTACCATCAGACGCGCCACGCAAGATTTCAAGCACATTGAACATTACTGACGAAGTATTGCGCTACTTGTTGGTAAAGACTGATGAAAAGACTCGTCAGGCATTGGCAGAGCAGCGCGAGCGATCTGAGAAAATGGCTGCTGAAGCCGCTGAAGCTGACGCATAATTATCGCAAACGATATCGATAATAACACTATAATAAGGAGGGTAACACTATGGCACGAAGTATCAATCAAGTCATCTTGATGGGAAGATTGACCCGTGATCCTGAGCAGCGCACAACAACGTCAGGTAGGACGGTGGTGAGCTTTTCTATCGCGGTGGATCGCCAAACACAAGATGATCAAGCTGATTTCTTTGATGTCACTGCATGGGAAAAGCTCGGTGAGTTGGTTATGCAGTACCTATCAAAAGGCCGACGCGTATTGGTGCAAGGACGCCTTCGCCAAGACAGCTGGGAAGACAAGGAAACTGGCAAGCGACGTTCACGAATTGAAGTGGTTGCTTCTGATGTGACCTTCCTGGATGGGCCAAGTGGTGACACTGCCAGCTCAACGGCAACTATATCAACGAAAGAAGAAGTAGTGACGGAGATTGATGATAAACCGATTGATTTATCAGAAATTCCGTTCTAACAAGGAGTAGAAAATGGCTAAACGACAAAAAAAGGATACACCAAGTGTATTTGACTACCGAGATGTAAAGACGTTGCAACGATACACCAACGTGTACGGTCAAATTGAATCAATTGCAAAAACTGGTTTGACTGAGAAACAACAGCGAAGCTTGGCAGTCGCCATCAAGCGTGCCCGCCACTTGGCATTGTTGCCATTCGTGACACACGGCTAATTTGGAACATTTTTCGGCGCACCAAAGGATGTGGCGCGCCGGCCAACAGTTCTAAAGATGAAATAAAGGAGCAAGGATGTACCAGCCAACAGAGTTAAAAAAAGGAACGATTTGCCAAATAGACGGTAAGCCATATCGCGTGGTTGAATACGGTCAGAAGGTGATGGGCCGCGGTGGATCGATTGTTAATGTGAAATTGAAAAACTTGATTGACGGCAGCGTTATCCCGAAAACCTTCAAGGGGCAAGAGAAGATTGAGTCAGCTGAGGTGACCAATAAAACTGTTCAATATTTGTACCGTGATGGTGAGACATTTTACTTTATGGATCCTGAGAGCTTTGAACAATTTGAATTGGGTGCAGCAATTGTTGATTCAGCGGCTGACTTTTTGAAGGAAGGTGACTCATTGAGCTTGCAGTTTTTTGATGGACGAGTCATCAACGTAGAGTTACCAAAAAACCTCTACCTAGAAGTGACGTATACTGAAGATGTCGTGAAGGGTGATACGACATCGAGCGTATTGAAAGATGCGACACTGGAAACGGGTTTAGTCATCAAGGTGCCAGCATTCATCAAACAGGGGGATATTGTTAATGTCGATACAACGACTGGTGAGTATAGGGAAAGAAAAAAGTAGAGAACTGAGGAAATACCTCACGCTACGGTTGAAGATTATCCGTCTTCGAATGCGTCGTTTTTGTAAAAGATGTCATCAAGACTCATCGTTGAGATGGGTCTTTTATGGTGGCGTCGGTTTTTGTTTTATCTGTTTGTTGTCTGTTGTTGTTCAGGTGGGTTTTCCTGGAGATCGTTTGACTAGCAAGGCGCACATGATGGGACGGAGTGTTAGCTGGTGGACGCGCAATGATATTGAGAAATTAGCGAAAGATAGTACCCCGCAGACGCAACTACAATTTGTGACAAGAAATGGTAAGCAAGCATCCTCCGTAGACAATTTTGGTGGCACAGTGTGTAGTCGTTGTGTAGCTGATAAAGCGTTGGACTATCCGTGGTGGCAGCGATTGATGCCGTTTAGTTTGTGGTGGCGTTCGGTCGAGGTTAACAATGCTGAAGTGAAATTTGATGAAAGTGCGTTGGAAACGAAGATGGCTGAATATGGTGACAGCTTAACATTGCCGCCCGAAAATGCACGAGTAGAGATTCAGAATGACAAGGTGGTGGTTGTAGCAGAGAAAGCTGGTCGTGAACTGCAAAGTGTTGAGGCGCGTCAGGCGATAGCTTCGACCCAGTATTCTTTGGGTGACAAGACCGAGGTGCAGATGAAGGGTAAACGTCTGTCTGCCAAGGTGACGGAAAAACAGCTGCAAGAGTTACGCTCTCGTGTTGAAAAGATTTTGCAGCGAAATATCGCCGTGGAATTTGAAGGTAAGGCAGTCAAAGTTGACAAATCAACCATCGCAAAACTTTTGTCTTTCATCGAAGATGGACATAATATCCCTAAAATAGCGCTCAATCAGGCGAAACTAACGGAGTTTTTGGAACATTCATTTGGCAAAGTAGTCAATAAACCAGCTGGTAAAACCGTTATTTATATGCATGACGGCACAGAGACGAAACGTGAGAATGGGGCGCCGGGCCGGGGCATCGATGTCGCGCAAATGACGACAAAAGTACAAGAGGTGCTGCTTGGTACAGAGGAAAAAGATAGTCGACTTGCGCTGGTGGCCAAGCAGTTGCCACCGCAACCAGTATACAAAGAGACCTTCTCTCATTCGGCATTGGGACTACAGGCCTATGTTAATTCAGTGGCGCGTGATCATGATATTCGCCTGACAGTTAGCCAAGTGTCTGGCGAAAACTGGAGTGCTCAGGTGCGCGGCAGCGAGTCCAGTGTGTCGGCCAGCACGTACAAATTATATATAGCTATGGTTTTGATGGATAAAATTGATAATAATCAGTTGACTATGAATGATAAAATCGGCGGGGTATCTGTGCAAGAATGTATAACGCGGATGATTGTAAATTCAGATAATGCGTGTCCGGAGGCAACTATAGCACAATATACCGCTAGCGGTATTACTGAATATTTGCGTGAGGGCAAAGGTTTTAAGGAGACGTCACTCAGGGGATCGTATGTGATGACGTCGACTAATGATTTGGCGAAGATTTTGAAGGGAATTGATGATGGCACCTTGGTTAGGGGTAGCCATCGTGATTTCCTATTGGGATTGATGCAGCGACAGGTATATCGCCAGGGTATACCGGCTGGCAGTGGCGGCACAGTGCAGGACAAGGTTGGTTTTTTGGAAGGGTACTTGAATGATGCGGCTATCGTGACTCATCCAAAGGGGAAGTATGTCATGTCAATCATCACCAAGGGGCAGTCATGGGGCAAAATAGCCGAGATAACTCGTAAACTTGAGGATATTATGTATGGTGGCTAAGGGGCGGCTTGATAAGGAACTTGTTGTCCGTGGTCTGGTCGCCAGTAGGTCGCAGGCAGAAAACTATATTCGCCTTGGTGATGTTGTGGTTGACGGAAAGGTGGTGCAAAAGCCAGGCTATATGGTGGGGGAGCAGTCCTTGATTACACTGTCGTCACGTGAGCGATACGTCAGTCGTGCGGGATTAAAACTAGCGAGTGTCGCTTCAGCTTTGGGTATCACATTTACCGACCGTGTTGTGCTGGATGTTGGCAGTAGCACCGGCGGGTTTACTGATTATGCGTTGAAGCATGGTGCTAAAAAAGTATATGCGGTTGATGTTGGAACTGATCAGTTGCATCCAGATCTGCGGCGTGATTCAAGGATAGAATTGCACGAAAAAACTGATATTCGGGATTTTGTGCCAGATGAAGCGCCAGATATTGTGCTGATCGACGTATCGTTCATCAGTTTACGGCAGATTTTACCGCATCTTGCGAGTATTTGTAAGAACACGACGCTAATTGTTGCTATGGTTAAGCCACAGTTTGAAGCCGCGCGTCAGCAGCTGGGTAACAGTGGCGTCATCAAAAATGATACAATTCGGCGGCAGATTTTGCGTGATTTTGAGGCGTGGTCGGCAAAATTGTTCGTGACGGTGGACAAAGCTGATAGTGCCGTGGCTGGAGCTCGCGGCAATCGTGAGCGATTTTATGTACTAAAAGTAGTTAAACCAGCTACACGTTAAATCTAAACTCGACCACATCATCAGGTTGCATGACGTAGGTTTTACCTTCAGTTCGCATCTTACCGGCGGCACGGGCGGCAGCTTCAGAACCAGCACTGACGAGGTCGTGATAGTCGACCACTTGAGCAGCAATGAAGCCTCTTTCAAAGTCGGTGTGAATAACACCAGCAGCCTGTGGCGCTGTCCATCCTTTGTGGATAGTCCAGGCACGAACCTCTTTAGGTCCAGCAGTTAAGTAACTTTGAAGGCCGAGGGTATCATACGCAGCATGAATCAATTGCATGAGTCCGGTTTCCGTGACGCCGTAACTTTCCAACAGCTCGGCAGCTTCTGTGGGTGATAATCCCTTCAGTTCTTCTTCCAGTTTGGCGCTCAAAAACAAAGCTTTAGCAGGTGCTACCAGAGAAGTGAGTTCTGATTGTAGGGTAGTATCAGTCAGCCCCGCCTCGTCAACATTGAATGCATAAATAACCGGTTTGGCAGTTAACAAGTGAAGATCTTGAATCAATTCTGTGTTCAAGTCGGCTATTGAAGATAGCGGTACACCAGACTGCAGTTGTTCTAGTAGTGTTTGTAGATAGGCGACTTCTTCGTGAGCTGCTGGACGGGCTTTGGCCTCTTTCTGTAACCGCGGCAATCGATTTTCTATGGTTTGAATATCTGCTAAGATTAGCTCGGTGTTGATGATGTCAATGTCAGCTTTGGGGTTTACTGGTGCTTCATCATGTCGCAAGATGGCATTATTTTCAAAAGCACGAACCACATGCACAATTGCGTCACATTGCCGGATGTTTGCTAAAAACTTATTGCCCAATCCTTCACCTTTAGAGGCGCCTGCTACTAACCCAGCAATATCCACAAAGGTGACTGTAGCTGGTAAAATTTTCTCTGAGCCGTATAATTTTGCTAAAACCTCCAATCGTTCGTCTGGCACCGGAACAATTCCCGTGTTTGGCTCAATCGTCGCAAAAGGGTAGTTTGCTGCTAAAATATCGTTGTTTGTTAATGCATTAAACGTGGTTGACTTGCCAACATTGGGGAGTCCCACGATACCAATAGATAAACTCATGGGTTTATTATACCATCACTGACAGTTGCAAGGATAGCGTAGCTGTATTAGAATAAGCAGTATGAAGAAAGTGATTATATGGGGCATTATATCAGTAGTGGTCGTGGTGGCTATTGTCGTCGCTAGCGTAAAGAGCGGGTTTGTCTACCTCGGTTTTAAGCAACCACAGCAAGTGGTGAAAACACCATATGTGATATGCGGCAAAGATATGATTGACCGGTATAATAAAATTCGTCAAGATACCGACTTGTCAATTGATGAAGCAGCCAAGAAAAAACATAGCGAAGAAATGAAGCAGTTTGTCGATGATGTGAAGGCAAAGAAGGATTATGACAAGGATCCAACCTGTGCGTTCATGGCTTTGGCATATCCGTTTTACTACACGCGGGATGCAGCTGCGGCAAAAAGTGGCTATGAAGCCCTTGAAAAAGCAGTGAACAATTCTGGTGTATATGTAGACCATCGAGTTAATGACATTATTACCCTTGATGCCATAAAGAATATTGTGGGCTCACATGATAAGCAGGGTGATCAGAGGCGGGGAGACTAAATGAATCGGCGGTGGGCGTTTGCTTCATTGGTCTTGGTGGGCGCCATGGCCTCAGCGTTGTTTTTGACAAACGATGCTTATGCGGCACGTCCAGCATATAACAACTCAGAGATAGATGCCTGGAACAATTATTTGAGATACAAGGTTTGTGGACAAGGAGCCCTGTGGTTTAATGATAAAGATGGAAACTATGGTCCATCAAATGATTGGGAACGAGGATATTATTCAACTGGTGTCCAGGCTGTCGCTCATGACCAGCAGTATATCACCATTTATCTTCATGGATCGGCGGTAATGGTTGGATGCGAGGGCGATCCCTTTTATGCTACGTTTATTCAGTCACTATCATCAAGATTAACTATTCATGGCACCAATCTTTTCCGTGGACGTGGTGATGCCAGTGGTTGGACGTCAATTGGAGGGTCGTTGCCAGCTACTCTGGATATTAGAAATATTGCCACCCCCGGTGACCCGAATGGACAGGTTGTATACCTGACATTTCGGCGTTGTGGTGACTTCAAAGAGAATGGATCGCTTGATCGATGTCGAGCAGAAACGTTACCGGTCAGGATAATCCGCCAAGCAGCTCCATGGCGCGCAGAGGGAGAGAGTTATATTCGTCGTGAAACAACAGCAAATAACAATGTTGATCGGGATTGGCAGAAAGCAACGTTATTTGCTAAACCGGGCGAGACTATTGGTTTTACCCACCGACTGGCTATGCGTGACGCAAATGCCAACCAGCAGATTCGCCACACCATTAGGGGGCATAATTTGCCACGAAGTCCGCATATTAGTGCTTCGGAAGATGCTAGCGTGATTGACTTTGGCTGGTCCAGCCCACCGTTACGAAGAGATACCTTCATTCAACACTATGGTCCATACGCTGGTGCAAAGAACCCTTGGAATGTCATGAGATATACCATCAAAGCAAGTGATGCGGGAAAAAATATCTGTCAACGAATTGAATGGGCACCAGCTAGCTACAAGGGTGGCGTTGCTGGCTCAAACTACGCGTGTGCTGTTGTGCCATATGAATACACTTTGAGACCATCAATTGATGTAGCGTCAACCACGATTACTCTGGGACAAAAGAAAGTCTCTGGAGTACAGGGATCGATATACAATAGCGGACCGACACGCTCCAAGCCAACTCGTAGTGCGGTAGTGCGGTTTGTGGCAAAGGCGGGTAATACCATTGCTGAATCTGGTGATAATGTAAAGATGTCCATTGAGAATCCATGTGAATTAGCAGCTCACATTGCCGCAAAACATGGCGTGACAATTTCTGGTGCTTGTAAAGACCTTTACAAAGATGGTTCGGATCGAGACTTTCCAGTCAATCAAACCATGATTCATTCGTCTGACGATGATATCAATGGATTGCCGGTCCAGTCGGGCGATAGGGTTTGTTATGCAACGGTAGTTGCTGCTTATAAACAAGAGGTTGGTAAAGAAACGTCATCATACGCCGTGAAGTGTGTGGTTGTCAGTAAGAAACCAAAAGTTCAGTTCTGGGGTGGCGACGTCAGGGCTGGTGTATCATTTGGCGGAGCGACCAGTAAGGGCTTAGTGCAAACCAGTATGACTATTTTGGACGATAAACGGTACGGATCGTGGGCAGAGTATGGCATTTTGTCGCCACAAAATATCATTTCTGCTTCAGGTGCTGGATTGTCCGATGGCAGCCCAGCTGGGGGCTTAGCTCGTGAATATAATACCTTGACATTCCGTAACACTAAAACACCATATGGGCAGTTTGGTCGCCTCACAGGATACAACTACCCGGCTATCAAAGGAACGGACAGTGGCTCTATAAAGATCGGTGACGGGCAGTTATCTGGCAATGCAGAATACCGTGCAGCGCAAGTAGAGATTACTGGCGGCACCGTGAAGACCGGTGCATACATCACGGTATATGGGCGAACGGTGCGAATCACCGGTGATATTATCTATGCAAATGGCCAATTATCAAGCGTTGGAGCTATTCCACAACTCATCATTCGAGCAGACCATATCATCATAGAGCCAAATGTGCAGCGTGTCGATGCCTGGTTGCTGGCTAACAAGACTGTCAGTACCTGTGCTGAAGCCAAGAACGGTAAGGGTTGGCCAGAGGCGGACTTGTTGGCAAGTGGAGCCTGTGATAAACAGCAGCTTCGCGTCAACGGACCAATTGTCACCGGGTCGCTCTATCTGCGGCGTACGCACGGTTCTGATCAGACTGATTTTGGCAAGCCTGCAGAGATTTTGAACTTGCGACCAGATGCGTATTTAGCAAATTATGGACGTTCACGTGATTCGGGTGCTATTCAGACTATGTATTCCCGTGAACTACCGCCACGTTTTTAACGTTTTGTTTTACAAATACAAAAAGCTTATGTATAATGAGAGGTGATATGAAATTCTCAAAAGGGTTGGGCGACTTCTTCGGACTAGACATCGGTACAAACGCGGTGCGGGTTGTTCAGTTGGGCCGCAGTGGTTCAGGCTGGAACTTGATGCATTACGGATATGCACCAGTTGATAGCAAAATATCAAGCAGTGACTCACCAGAGGCCAAGCGTCGCTTGGGAGAGGTGATCATGACTGCTGTTGGGCAAAGTGGCATCAAAACCTCAAATGTTGCCATCGGGTTGCCTTCGAGTAAAACCTTCAGCACTATCATCGATGTGCCAAAAGTTTCTGACCAAGAGCTGCGCGCAACCATGAAATATCAGGTGGAACAATATATTCCAATGTCGATTGACGATGCAAAGGTTGACTGGGCGTTGCTCGGTGACAGCTTGCGAACGCAAAACCAGTATGAGGTGTTATTGACCAGTACAGCTAAATCATATGCCGAAAGCAAATTGGAATTTGTGGAAGGCTTAGGCTTTAATGTTATCGCTGAGGAGCCAGACCCAATCGCAATGGTTCGCTCATTGACGCCGTCTGATAACCAGGATGTGAAATTGATCCTCGATATGGGGGAGATCTCTACTGATTTAGCTGTGGTATATGGCACAACACCTCGATTGGTACGTACGGTGCCAACAGGCCTGCAGTCACTGGTGCGATCAGCAGTACAGAACTTGAGCGTCCAAGAAGACCAGGCGCGGCAATTTATTTTGAAGTTTGGTTTGGCACCAGATCGCCTGGATGGTCAAGTGCTTCGAGCGATTGATATGGTTTTGGATAATTTTGCTTCAGAAATTGTCAAATCAATCACCTTTTTCCAGACGCGTTACACGAGCTTGCAGGTTTCTGGCATATTATTGTCTGGATTTGGCGCAGCTATCCCGCAGATGGATCAATACATTTCCTCAAAGGCTGGTATCAACGCCGTTACTGCCAATCCATGGCAACGTGTTTTGATGTCACAAAATGATCAGCAGCAATTGGCTCCAGTGGCCTCTGAGTTTGCAACAGTCGTCGGGTTAGCGCAAAGGAGTAATCTCGGATGATTGAAATCAACTTGATCCCAGATGTGAAGCGCGAGCTACTACGCATTCGCATGATGCGCAACGCGGTCATATCAATGTCGATATTGGTAGGCATCGTATCTATCGCTATCGTCGTATTCTGTGCAGTTGTTTTAGGTGGCCAACTAGCGTTTGAACTCAAGCAAGACAGTGATATAAAAAGCAAATATGGTGAATTGTCACAAATTAGCGACCTAGACAAGACCGTAACGCTGCAGCAGCAGTTGGGGCAGATCGATCGATTACATAATGACAAAAAGATTAATTCGCGGCTATTATCTCTGATCAGCGCCATCAACCCGCCAGCGCCAAATAATGTACAGATATCAATGGCGCGTCTTAACCCAGAAGAAAAGACAATTACCCTGGAAGGTTCAGCCGTCAATGGTTTTGCGGCGCTGGAAGTTTTGAAGAAGACATTGACCAGCACCAAGGTGAAAAAGGGCAATACTGAGGGTGACGGTGTGCCGCTAGCAAGTGATATGAAAGCCGGTGAAACAACATTTGGCGAGAATGCCGAAGGTAAGAAGGTGTTGCGCTTTGCCTTTACTTTCACCTATCCTGATGACCTGTTTGCACATTCAAAAGAAACGATTTCAATCATTACGCCGACCAGCAAGACAAACGTGACAGATTCACGCTTAGGCGTTCCAGAGAGCCTCTTTAGCCGTAGTGAATCAACTGAACAGAAGAAGGAGAATCGATAATGCCCTCAGGTGAGCAAGATGTGGCAATTCGCAAACGCCAACAGATAGATTCTTCAAAAAAGACAATGTTCTTTTTTGTGGCGGGTGCTGCTTTTTTGGCGGGTGTTGCCCTAGTGGTGTCAATATTCTTGATACAACAGATCATCTTCCATTCTAAAGTTATTGCTACAAAAAATGGTACTGTGAGTACGCTGCACAGCAATATCTCTAACGCCAAAGAGCTAAAAGATAACATCAGAGTATTAGAGACAAATGATGCACTCAAATCAGTAAAATCGAGCGATGACAGTAATCCACTACAAACTATTTTGGATGCGCTACCAGCTGAGCCAAATGCCGATGCCTTGGGTGCCGCTTTGCAACAAAAATTCATTGGAGCAGTGCCAGGTCTGACACTAGAGAGTTTGACTGTGGACGCAGCATCTGCCAATGAAGGGGAGTCTACCTCAGAGTCGGCACATAAATTTAACCTTTCGGTTAGTGGCGCGCCTGATAAGCTGAAAGAATTGATGGAGCGTTTTGAGAAATCAATTCGTGTCATTGAAATCACTGCCATGGAAATTCAAGCAGGTGACGGCAAGGTGGTTCTTAACGTACAAGGCAAAGTTCCATACAATCCAGCACAGGCAATTACACTTGAAAATAAGGTGGTAAAACCATGAAAAAAACAGATATAGCAATGATTATTTTAGTAGCAAGTTTGGGCGTGATCGTCGCGTATGTGGTGGCGTCTAACCTGTCATTTCTGAAGTTACCAGACAGTGGCGTGAAAGTACAAACGATTCGCAAAATTTCATCAGACGTAACGCAACCAAGTAAAGATATTTTTAACGATAAAGCGATCAACCCTACCGTTGAAGTGATTGTTGGTGGCGAAAACGGATAAGGGGTTAGCAACATGGCGCTGCTAACAGATGAAATACAGGGAAAACTCATCAAGCTTTTGATTGATGAGGGTCTTGTTGAGAAACGGGTTTTAGACGATGCAGAAACACGTGCGAAAAAAGAAGATAAGCCGCTTTTTTCGCTGTTGACCGAAGAAGGTGTCATCGACAATGAGCTTCTGACGCACGCGGTGGCTCAAGTTTCAGGCGTACCATATGTAAATTTGAGCAATAGCTTCATCGATCAGAATATCTTATCTCTGCTACCGGCTGAAGTGGCGGAGCGTTTCATGGCGGTTCCGTTGGCTGAAGTTCAAAATCGCTTAGCGGTGGCTATGATCGATGCCAATAACGTCCAGGCCGTTGACTATTTGGCAAATCGCATTCAGCGTCCGCTAAAGGTATTTATGGCATCTGAGGACAGCGTCAGGCATGTCCTAGGTCAATACAAGGCGGATTTGTCGACGGTTAGTGACGCAGCTCAGGTATCACAAGAGGAAGCAGCTATTGAATCAGCGACCGAGATCAAGACTATCGTCCAGGACTCTCCAATTTCGCGCGCATTAAGCACTATTTTGGAGTATGCGGTGAAAAGCCATGCCTCTGACGTACATATTGAGCCGCTCGAGAAGGCTCTGAAGATTCGCTGCCGTGTTGACGGTGTGCTCAGGGAGGTCATGCAGCTACCGAAAAGTATTGAGCCAGCGCTCGTGAGCCGTATAAAGATTTTATCCAGCTTGAAAATTGACGAGCACCGTATCCCTCAGGACGGTCAGTTTGCAGTGAATGTAGCTGGTAAGGCGGTCGACTTGCGTATAGCAATATCACCGGTGGTTTGGGGTGAGCAGGTGGTGATTCGTCTGCTTGATAAGACGGGAAATTCGTTTGATTTGGAAGATATGGGTTATGCGGGCCGAGCCCTGCGCAGCATCCGAAAAGGAATTAAGCGGCCAAACGGTATGATTTTGACATCTGGTCCGACAGGTTCTGGTAAATCCACAAGTTTGTACGCTCTGATCAAAGAAATTAAAGACGACTCAGTCAACATCGTGACATTGGAAGACCCTGTGGAATATAAAATGGACGGCGTCAATCAGATTCAGGTGAACACTGAGGTTGGATTGACGTTTGCCTCGGGGTTACGTTCTATTTTGCGTCAAGACCCAGATGTGGTGATGGTGGGTGAGATTCGTGACGCGGAAACCGCTAACTTGGCGGTTCAGGCGGCACTAACGGGGCACTTGGTGTTTTCAACGCTGCACACCAACTCAGCAGCTGGCGTGCTGCCGCGCTTGTTGGATATGGGGATTGAGCCATTTTTGATTGCTAGTACTGTGAACACGATTATCGGTCAGCGCCTGGTCCGGCGAGTTGCCCCGAAACACGATGCTTATCAGTCTTCACCTCTGGAGACGCAAACTATTCAATCAACGATTGGACATTTGTTACCGCAATCACGAGAACAAGTTGTGCCATATGCTCAAGACTTGGGATATAAAGACTTGCCGCTGGCTGGTCAACAATCATACACGCTAGTGAGGGGTCGGGACACTCCTCAGTCACCGCGAGGATATCTGGGGCGCGCTGGTTTGTACGAGGTGATGGATGTGACTGAAGAGATCCAAAACTTGATCGTCAAACAAGCAACCTCAGCAGAGATTCAGCGGATGGCGGTCCAGCAGGGGATGATTACGATGCGTCAGGACGGATATTTGAAGGCTTTGAGTGGTATTACGACACTGGAAGAAGTTAATCGTGTTGCAGCAGACACAGCATAAAAAAGGGGGGAATTATGAATAATCAAGAGCTAAGAATTGAACTGTTACTGGAAGATGTGGTTAAGAAGCGTGCATCTGACCTCCATATTCAAGTGGGTCTGCCACCAATGCTGCGTATCGATGGGCGTTTGATGCCAGTAGCTGGTACTATGCCACTTGATGAGGCGGCGGTCGAACGTTTGGTGTTCCAAATTTTGGATGAAGATCAGCGCCAGATCTTGTTGAAAGACAAAGAGTTTGACTTTAGCTTCGCGTTTGGTACATTGGGGCGATTTCGTGTGAATGCCTTCCATGAAAGAGGTAATTTGGCAGCTGCGCTGCGTTTGATTCCAAATGAAATCAAATCAGCCACCGAGCTGGGCATGCCGCCGATCGTCAATAGTTTTGCTGACTTTCCGCGAGGCTTGGTGTTGGTGACAGGTCCAACAGGTTCTGGTAAGTCGACGACCCTGGCATCATTGATTGACAAGATCAACTCAGAAAAGTCACATCACATCATCACTATTGAAGACCCAATTGAGTTTACTCACAAATCCAAGCAATCAGTCGTTGTGCAGCGAGAAGTTCACTACGATACTTACTCATTTTCAGCGGCCTTGCGATCCAGCTTGCGTCAGGACCCAGATGTGGTGCTGATCGGTGAGATGCGTGACTTGGAAACTATTTCCGCAGCCATTACCATTGCCGAAACAGGACACTTGGTGTTTGCAACCCTTCACACCAACTCGGCTGCCCAGTCGATTGACCGTATGATTGACGTGTTTCCACCACACCAACAGCCACAAATTCGCGCACAGCTCAGTAATATCTTGATGGCTATTTGTTCGCAGCGCTTAGTGCCAGCCATCGGTGGTGGTCGTGTGGTGGCGGCAGAAATCCTCATTGCTAACCCAGCAGTGCGTAACATCATCCGTGAAGGCAAATCTCACCAGCTAGACGCAGTGATCCAGACCGGTGCCGAGCAGGGCATGCAGACCATGGACCGAACTCTGGCAAATCTCGTGCAGAATGGTACGATTACCTATGATAGCGCACGTGAATTTGCAGTTGATCTAACGGAACTAGAAAGGTTATTGCGAGGATAATATATGAAAAAATACGCATACGAAGCCAGGGATAGTGCCAGCAATAAAATAGTCAAATCAGTCGTTCAGGCTGAGAGTGAACATGCGGCTGCCCGCTTGTTGACCGATCAAGGCTTTGTGCCATTAAAAATTGAACTTGAAGACGATAAGTCAAACGTTATCGATAGGATACTGGGGCGTATCACGTCCAAAGATAAAATATTGTTCACGCGTCAGCTATCGACGTTGATTGGTGCGGGGTTGCCTTTGTCGCAAAGTATGCGTACGGTGTTAGAACAAACGTCCAATAAGCGCATGCAGGGTATCGTCCAGGAAGTGATCGCTGATATTGAGGGTGGTAAGCAGTTGTCTGATGCCTTTTCGAAACATCCTGAAGTGTTTGATAAGCTATTCATCGCCTTAGTTTCAGCAGGTGAGGCCTCTGGAACGTTAGATGAAGCCCTGAAACGAGTAGCGAACCAGCAGGAAAAAGACGCTGCGATGCTGCGTAAGGTCAAGGGTGCTTTGACCTATCCATCCATTGTGCTGGCGGTGATCGTTATGGTGGTTGGGTTTATGACAGTTTCGGTCGTACCACAGGTCAAGGGTCTCTATAAAGACGTTGGGCGAGAATTGCCGATTTTGACGCAACTGATGGTCAGTATCGCTGATTTCTTCATCAATTTTTGGTGGCTACTGGCTATTTTACTGGGATTTGGCATTTATTTCTTCGCTCAGTACTTGCAAACAGAGGCGGGTATTCATATGAAGGACAAATTCAAGCTCAATGTGCCGCTGTTTAAAGGCATGTTCCGTAAGCTCTACATGGCGCGGTTTACCCGAACCGGACAGACGCTATTGTCAACTGGTGTGCCAATGCTTGATATGCTAAAAATTGCTGCAGATGGTGTTAATAACGTCATTGTCAGCGAGGAAATCATGCGCGCTGCCGACAAGGTGAAGGGCGGAAAGGCGTTGTCCCTGTCGCTGAAAAGTGAGGAATATATCTTGGAGATGGTGCCTCATATGATCAAAATTGGAGAGCAATCAGGTAAGGTTGATGAAATGATGGGCAAGACGGCTCAGATTTATGAAAATGAGCTTGATGAGGAAATTAAAGCCATATCCACCGCCATTGAGCCAGTATTGATGGTGTTTTTGGCTATTGTCGCAGCTGGTATGGTGGGAGCCATTTTGTTCCCAATCTATAGTCTGGTTAACCACGTAGGAATCTAGACAACGTGCTAGTTACCGTGTATTATAAGGATAAGCACTACCGCTAACATTAGTAATAGATCATAGAAAGGTGGAAACTTTATGATCAACACACAAGATAAAAAAGGCTTTACGATCATAGAAGTGGTATTGGTTCTGGGTATTGCAGCACTGATATTCCTGATGGTCTTCATCGCTGTTCCAGTACTAAACCGTAACCAGCGTGACACGGCTCGTAAAAACGACTTGAGCCTTGTTTCAACTGCAGTTACTAACTACTCCAATGCTAACCGTGGCGCGTGGCCAGGCACTGAGAAACTCCGATCATTTTTGGGTACAGATCTGTCAAAATACACCAACAAAGATCACGTGTCAGTTGACAGTAAAAAGAATTCAGTTACTGTTAGCGATACCGAAATTCAGGTTGTTACCGGCATGAAATGTGGGGAAAGCTCTAAGGAGAAACAGGAATTAGAACCTGGTACTTCACGGCAGTTTGCGGTCGTGGTACTGCTTGAGGGTGGCCCAACTCACTTCTGCCAAGACAGCGGTGCTTAGAAACTAGATCAATCACAGCAGCCTCGTCATCAACAGAGGCTGCTTTTTTTTGGCATTTCTGTTACCATAAGAGGTATGAACAGTTGTATTATGATCAGTATGACCGTAGGGATTGGGCTATTAGGGGCGGTCTTAGGTAGCTTTGCTGGGGCTCAGGTCTGGCGCCTGCGAGCTTGGCAACTCAAACAAGATAAAGCCGCTGGTGAAAAGATAGATGCTGCCGAGTGGAAAAAGCTCAAGCCGCTCGTTGGCAAAAAACTCAAACAAGACCGTTCACAGTGTCTATCGTGCCACCATGATTTAACCTGGAAGGATCTAATCCCAGTTGTCAGTTGGCTACGGTTTGGTGGCAAGTGCCGGTATTGTAAGGCGAACATTGGCTATACTGAACTTTTGTTAGAACTTGGTCTGGGGGCTTTGTTTGCGCTTTCAGTATGGTTCTGGCCAGAGTCGTTCTCTGATCTAGGGTTATTGCGGGTCGTTGTGTGGCTGTCAGCCTTAGTGCCACTAACAATGTTATTCGTTTACGATCTAAAATGGTCTATTTTGCCTGATACTGCCATGTGGCCATTCGTTGCGCTGGGCGGTGTTTTTGTAGCTACACGGTTTATAACCTCTTCGGACATCGTCGGCCTTTTGATGACACTCAGTGGAGCGGTAATTATTTTGAGTGGGCTATACCTTGTACTATACGCTATTTCCAAAGGTGAGTGGATCGGGTTTGGGGACGTCAAGCTCGGTCTTGGTTTGGCGTTGTTTTTGGCTGATTGGAAACTAGCATTTTTATGTCTCTTTGCAGCCAATCTCCTTGGTACCCTGATGGTGCTGCCTGGGATGGTACGGGGAACACTAGACCGTAAGGCTAAGGTACCGTTTGGGCCGCTTTTGATAGTTGGATTTTTACTGACCTGGTTCATTGGTCCAGAAATTATCCGTGGATTATTCCCGCTCATATGATGGCTAAAGAAACCGCTTATGCTATACTAGAAATATGCGACGACAGGGTGGCTTTACTGTAATTGAAGTAACAATGTTTCTAGCAATCTCCGGCACCATGGCGATTGCGTTGTTAGCTGGTATCGGCGTAGCCATTCAGCGCCAACAGTATCGCGACGCTGTCCAGTCTTACGCTAATTTTTTAACCGAACAGTACTCAAAGGTTATTAGTATAGAAAATGATCGACAACCGACAGATCCGTGTCCTATTCCGGGAGCTAGTGTCAATGGCTATCGGGGGCAGTCAAACTGCGTGATAGTAGGACGTTATATCATTGGCGACGATCAGGGCAGAAGCTTCCGCGTGAAGCTAATTTATGCGTTGCTTGGGGCTGATGGAAAAACCTGGTCATATCGGTCGTCCAACAATAATGTCGCTGAATATCAGACCAACTGGAGTGTAAAAACAGCGCTTGTTGAGCCAGCTGGCGGCGGTTTGTCGGTCGCTATGGTTCGCAATCCTGCCACTGGAGAATTGGCGATACGCTCAGATTCACGCACCTATCCAGACGATAAAATCAGTGAACTATTGACGAGTAGTGGCGACGCGACCTATGAAGTTTGTATCTATGATGATAAATGGTTCTCTCCAGAGCGCTTATCGGTCTTTATCGGTGCGCGTGCTGGATCCAGTGAAGCATTGACGGTTAAGGAGGCGGGAAATGCGTGTAAAGCGCTGTAAGCATCAGGTTGGAGATACCTTGATTGAGGTCATGTTGGCGACCGCTGTTTTTAGCGCAGTTGCTGTCGGTTGTCTGACGGTGATGAATCGGGGACTGTCTATAGCTCAGCAGTCTCTTGAGTCAACACTGGTTCGCCAGCAGATTGACGCGCAAGCAGAGATGCTCCGTTTTGTGCATAACAATTCCCACAAGGGTGATGCTGTCATGGCTGAGCTGTGGAAGAACTTGCCCAAAAAAGATGCTGCAAATGAGATCCTAAATGTCGACACTTGCCCAGACCACTTTGGTGACAGTGAATTTGCACTGCGCTCGCGCAGCGATTCGCTTGGTCGAGTATCGTCGTATATGCCAGCTCAAGTGTATGCCAAACAAGAGGGTGATGTTTCATACGGTATTTCTGTGCAATTGGTGCATGTCACCGGTGGATCTGCCTACGATGCGTATATTCAGGCTTGTTGGTACGCGCCAAGTCAGCCAAGGCCTGTGACGATAGGAACGATTGTGAGGTTATATGCACCAGAGAAGAGCTAATTCAGGATTTACCTTAGTAGAGCTGATGTTGGCGATGGCATTTGTATCAGTATTACTATTGTCTGTTGCTATGGTTGCTGTTCAGGCTGGCAAAATATATAACCGCGGTACCGTCATGAAGACAGTTAATCAGTCGGGTAGAACGATTAGTGATGTCATTCGTCGAGACTTTCTACAGAGTAGCGCCACTAAGATTGTCAACTCAGCCAACCCAGTTATTTTAGTCCGTGAATCTGGGTCAGTTAGAAGCGGTCGTGTATGTTTGGGTCAATATTCCTACGTTTGGAACATGGCTTCCGCGATTGATGATCCAGTGATTCGCCGGAGTGGCAGTGGAGTTGTTCGCTCTAATGGTCAGGCTATTAACCTAGCGCGAGTATTGGATGAAGATGCTGCGTTGTGTCAATCGACCTCAGGTTCATATCCGATGGACATCGAGCCAGAGCGAGTTACGCATTTGCTGCGGCCTATTGATGGCACTGATGTAGCCATTGCCGTGCATGATTTTACGGCGTCTCGCGTTACGTCAGCTAATAATTCAGAGGCGCTGTACAAAGTATCGTTCACACTGGGGACAAGTGCTGTTGCCGAGCTGCAGGACATGGCCTGTAAGCCACCAGAAGACAATGAGGCCAATTTCAATTTCTGTGCAATTAATAATTTTGAGATGATAGTGAGGACCAATGGATAAGAGAAAAGAATCGGGCGCAGCATCTTTGTTTGCAGTCATTTTTTCGGCAATGTTATTGACCATTCTAGCAGCTGGCTTTGTGAAATTAATGCTCAAAGATCAGCAGCAAGCCATCAATAACGACTTGTCGCAAAGTGCCTATGATGCCGCGCTGGCTGGTGTAGAAGACGCAAAACGCGTGATTCGTGCGTGTCAGAAGGGCAATGCTTCGGCATGTGATGCCCTGGAAAAGAAAGATTGCAACAGTGTTCGTCAATCAGCGGTATTGGGAGGTGCTGGCAATGCGCAAGAAACCTTGGTCCAAACCAACAGTTCAAACGGTAGGAAATTCGATCAGGCGTATACCTGTCTGAAGGTTTCTATGGATACTGAAGATTTCTTGTATGTAGGAGCGGAAAATAAGGTGCAATTGGTGCCGTTGCGTGCTCGGGGAGCGTTCGATAAAGTGATAATCGAGTGGTTTAATAAGGAAGATAATGCCAATAAAAACGTGGCGTTGGCCGATGTTCACAATGGCGATATTAGCCTACCAGAAAAGGCTACTTGGAGTACTCAAGCTCCAGCTGTTTTGCGTGCTCAGGTTATTACACCAGGCAATAATTTCACCATAGATAGCCTAGATTCTTCGTCAGCATCGCAGGCGGTCTTCTTGCGCCCTAACGGTATCGTTTCAGGGGTGCCAGCGGTAGAAAATGTAGTGCACAAGGGTTCATTACGCCGCGCTACTGATACGCCAACGACTCGCAACGAACCAACAGGGGTATTATGTTCTAAGGATTTTGCACATCCTCATGGCCATTCATGTAGAGCTATTATTGAGCTTGATGAGGTGAGCCCAGAGGCCAGCGCAAATGCTTTTCTAGCGATAAATCATCTCTACAGGGGTGCCAATGTTCGTGTGTCCGTCATGAAAGGAACAGAACAGGTCATGCTTTATGGTGCTCAGCCGGCGGTTGACTCGACAGGGAGGGCAAATAATCTGTTCCGTCGTGTAGAAGCGCGCCTCCGACTTGGTGAGGATATATGGTATCCAGCCGGATCTGTGGAAGTATTAAATAACTTGTGTAAGGATTTCTCACTTGCTGGCAATATCGTAGAAGGTGGAGCCTGCGACTCCTAAATCTTACTGAGAAGTATCGCTGTGAAAGCGTTCATGTATGTCTTTTAAGTGTTGGTCAGTGACGTGCGTATACACCTGAGTAGTGGATATACTGCTATGACCCAAGAGTGATTGAACTGAGCGTAAATCAGCGCCATTCATTAACAAGTCCGTAGCAAAACTGTGTCTCATGGTGTGGGGGCTGACGTGTTTAGTTATCCCCGCTAGGCGAGCATAGTGTGATATCATCCGTTGAATACTACGTGCAGATAAGCGACGATAATCGCCTGATGTGGTTGGCTTGGTTGATCGCCTACTGTAGTTGAGAAAAAGAGCAGGCAGGCTATCTTGACGAGCTTGTAGGTAATTTTCGACCTGTTCAGCGGCATGTTGTGAAACAAACACTGGTCGGTCTTTTTGGCCTTTTCCGCGCACCATAAACTCTCGTCGTTTGAGGTTGATGTGATCTCGATTGAGATTGACGAGCTCCGACACACGCAGCCCGCTGGAAAAAAGTAGCTCTATGATTGCTCGGTCGCGCAAACCTTGCTCACTGTCTAGTGGTATATTGTCTATCAGATTAACCACCTCGTCGTATTGTAAAAAAGTCACCTGTTTGCGAACCGTCTTCGGCAAGATGATTTTGTCGGCAGATAATGAGGGGATATCACGCCGCGACAGATAGGTGAGAAAGCCACGCAGCGCAATCAAGTGGTAGCTCTGTGTTAAAATTGACAACTCTTTGCCATCGTTGTCATTTTTATAACGATTTAACCACAGGCGATAGCGCCGAATCATCTCTGATGTAATTTTTACTACTTCTATGTCGCCAGCAAATTCAATGAATCGTTCCAGATATAACGAATAGTTTCGGATGGTATTTTGGCTTCTACCGCCTTCTATCTCTAAATGCTCCAGGAAATCAGTTAGTGCCTCTGATACAAACATAAGCCTATTGTACGGGTATTTAGGCAGTTTATCAAATAATGGCTTTTTGCTATCATAAGACAAATACTAACGAAAGGAGCTACAATGGCAAGTAATGATGGAAAGGTTTTCTGTGGAGTTGAGCGAACACTGATTGTATTCAAACCAGACGCAGTCCAGCGGGGAATTGTGGGGGAAATTTTACAACGATTTGAGCGGGTTGGTCTAAAGATTATTGGTGTCAAGATGGTATCTCCAGACAGGGAACATTATCAAAAACACTATGAGGGCATTGGCAAATTAGCAACTCGTCGTGGTGAAGAGACTCTCAATATCACACTGGACATGATGATGGATGGTCCAGTGATTGCCATGGTGCTCGAGGGTGTGGAAGCTGTAGCAGTGGTTCGTAAAATTGTTGGCCCAACCGAACCGAAATCTGCTGACATGGGCACAATCCGTGGTGACTACTCACACGTCAGCTTTGGTTATGCCGACTCATGCCGTAAGGGCATTCCAAACCTGATCCATGCCTCTGGCGACTCTGAAGAGGCCGTTCAAGAGATTGCTCACTGGTTTGAAGAGGCAGAATTGGTAAATTATACAACACTGAGTGAAAAATTTACTCGCTAGCGCTGGTATGTCCACAGAGTTACCGTGGTATAATAGTAATATGCCTCGGTAGCTCAACTGGATAGAGCAGATCCGTCCTAAGGATAAGGTTGTAGGTTCGACTCCTGCCCGGGGTACCATAGACTATGACAAAGAAGACTAAAACAGTTAAGGCTTTTGATGGTCAGCGTGATGGCGAGGAGTTGTTGTTTGTATTCCGTCGCCACATTATTGCCATGCGCAAAGGTTTCTATTGTCTGCTATTACCGATGACATTTGGTGCAGTGCCGTTTTTGATTTGGCAAAGCAACCTCGAACTGCTGTGGGTATTCTTTGGTAGCTTTATCTTTGGGCTGTTGTTGTTTATTTATCATTTTCTCATGTGGTTTTTTACCTACTTCATCGTGACGGATCGGCGAATTCGCCAGGTTACGCAACGTGGGTTCTTTGGTAAGGATGTTGTAGAATTGCAACTACGAAAAATTCAAACTATCAGTTATAATATCCCAGGGTTCAGCGGTGAAATGTTCAAGTTTGGAACGATTATTATTCAAACATTTGTCGGTGATCTTGTGATTAAGAATGTGGAACACCCAAATAAAATTTACAACATGTTGCAAGATGCAGTAGAAATAGCGAATGAAAGGAATAGTCATGATCAAGAAAGCACTGAAGCGTAAGTCAGAAAAGTCGAAAAAAGTACCAACGCGTATCACTAACGATACGGTCGCTGAACATCGTGAGAAGATTCTAGCGGGTGGTCGTAAGCACAAGTACCCAATTCAATACACCAGGCACCGGTTGGTGTGGAACGCTATATTCATTGGACTTGGAACAGCAATCTTGATGACGGTGTTTGTGTGGGTTCAGCTTTACATTTGGCGTGACACAGGGGATGTCGCTTATCGCATCACGCGCACTGTACCACTGCCTGTGGCATCCATTGAAGGCGCAACAGTTCGCTATAGTGACTATTTACGATACTACCGCAGTACATTAGCTTCCCTCGAGTCAGTCAATCGTCTGGGTGGTGATGATAAGGTGAAGTTTCAACGACAACAGTCTATGGACTTAGTTGTAAAAATTACATACGCAAAGAAAATTGCTCAAGAAAAGGGAATTACAGTATCAGATTCTGAGATTGATGCAGCGTTGCAACGGCATAAGCGCGGACTTTCTGATGCTTCGTATGATGCTGCCGTTCGTAAGACATTGGGATTGTCTCTCGCTGAGATGAAAGAAAACCTTCGAGATAGCCTCATCACTAGTAAAGTATCCTTTGCTGTTGATGACAAGGCAACCAACCTGGTTTCTGCTATAGATGGAGCCATAAAATCAGGTAAAAGCTTGGCAGATATTGCGACAGAACATGGTCAATCAGTGCAATATGTTGCCGACATGTCAGTTGGCAAGGATAATGCTGACGGCATCACTGAACAGGCTCTGAAAATTGAACCAGGAACCACTTCAGAAGCCAAGCAGACGGTTTCTGGTGACGGCTACTACTTTATTCGTGTTGATGAGCGAACTGATAGTTCTGTGAAGTATAGCTACATCCATGTGCCGCTGACGGTATTTAAGGCTAAAGTTGATACATTCAAGACTGAAAAGAAGGCTACCTACTACATTTCTCTTGATTGAAAAATAATTCACATCTGATATAATTATGCGGAGGAGTCTTGCCGCTGTAGCTCAGTCGGTAGAGCGGCGCTTTCGTAAAGCGTAGGCCACCGGTTCGAATCCGGTCAGCGGCTCCATAGTAGTATGAAACAAGAGATAACGACGAGTATTAAGACTATTATGAACGACCGCTGGTTGGCCGGTTTGATAATTTTTAACATCATTTTTGCCGTCATCGTCGTGATCGTTTTGGCGGCTCACATAAAACCGCGTGAAACACAGGTTATCACCCAATATAGTGCCTTTGGTATCACAAGTCTATATAGAGACTATTGGTATACACTATGGTTTTACGCCTTGCTGGAAGTTATTGCCGTTCTGGGGCACAGTATTCTTGCAGTTAAACTAGTGAAGCTGGAGCGTCGTCATCTTGGCTTAGCTCTAGCCTGGGGAATTATTGGCTTTTCAGCCATCCTCTTATTGTTTGCATTACCAATATTACGAATTGCTTCATTTGGATAAATGATATGGATTTAGAAATACCTGTAGGCAAACGAAAACCATTCTACCGTTTTTTAGAGATGCTGCCCGGAATGTTGAGCTATGGCGTCATTATTCTATTAATTTTGCTATCAATCTTTAATCCATTACTCGCTTCTGTGTATCTATTGGTCTTGATATCTATGGCTCTCATAAAGATTTTTGGTATCAGCTATCATATGTTGGTTGGTCGTACAAACATGGAGAAAGCCTGTCAGGTAGACTGGTCGCAAAGACTACATGACCTTGAAGATCCAGCAGCTGCTCATGCTAGGTTGTTTGCTACAAAAAACAAGCAGTTTGAATATAAGACCCATCTAAGAAACCTACAAAGTATCATTGATGAACCATCAGACTATCCTAAGCCCTCACAAATTTATAATGCAATCATTATGCCAGCATACAATGAGAGTATTGAAATTATTGAGCCCGCAGTTCAGTCGCTACTAGATACAACCTATGATCTGTCGCGTCTCATTGTCGTATTTGCCTATGAGGAGCGCGGAGGCGCTGAAATTAAAAAAACCGCCGAGACACTACAAAAGAAATATAACGATGCGTTCCATTCGTTCCATATTGTTGAGCATCCAAAGGGCATAGAACATGAGGTGATAGGTAAGGGTGGCAACATCACGCATGCAGGGCGTTGGCTGAAAAGCTATCTGGGTGACCTTGGGATAGATTTCTCTCAGGTGTTGGTCACCACAATGGACTGTGATAACAAACCACACCCCACCTATTTTGATTACATCACCTATGAATACATTGTCTATAAAGATCGCAAGAACTTATCGTATCAGCCGATTGCATTGTTTACTAATAACATATGGGACGTGCCGGCACCTATGCGCGTGATCGCAACGGGCAACTCATTTTGGAATATTGTTAGTTCAATGCGCCCGTATGCTTTAAGGAATTTTGCATCACATGCGCAACCGATGGATGCGCTAGTGGAAATGGATTTTTGGAGCGTCAGGACAATCGTTGAGGACGGGCACCAATATTGGCGTAGTTATTTCCATTTCGATGGTAAATACGGGGTAGTGCCAATATATGCACCAATTTACCAAGATGCGGTTTTGTCCGAAACGTACAAAAAGACACTAAAGGCACAGTTTGTTCAACTTCGTCGTTGGGCATATGGCGCCTCTGACGTTGCATATGTAGGGTCTCGGGTGTTCAGTTCTAAGCGTCGAGCACCGTTCTGGCCAAGTCTGACGCGTTTTTTGAGGTTATTGGACGGTCATGTCACATTAGCGTACGTAGCGCTTGTAACGGCCTTTGGAGCGTGGTTACCGCTTCTATTAAACCCAGAGGCAGTACGAAACATAGATGCTCACCAATTACCAGGTACGATTAGTTTATTGCAAACTATTGCAATGCTTGGTATGGTGATTGCTATCTTTTCTTCATTTAAGATTTTACCGCCGCGCCCAGCGCGCTATAAGAAGCGACGTACTTTCTTGATGTTGATACAGTGGATCTTGATGCCAGTTACGTCTATTCTGTATAGCTCCATGGCGGCGTATGCTGCTCAAACGAAGCTAATGACGGGACGATATCTAGATAAGTTTGATGTTACCGAGAAACTAACCGTTGATATCAATGATCGATTGAAGGCAGAACGTAACCGGTCGAAGGACGACCAGGGCGGCGCTTCGAAATAAGCAATTTGTGCTGGGCGGCGTACTGTATAGCCGCTACGGGATCATATCTATTGAGCACAGCATGAACTTCCTTCGTGATGTTGTCTATGGGTATCGTTGCCATGTTCTTAATGAGGAGGTTTCTCTGAACAGTCTGTGCCAAATGAAAGCTATCATATTTCGCTGAATGGTCATCGTGCTGGAGACTTTTCGCAATACTGAGTGTTAATCTACCGATATTGAATGGTTCCTCGGTTGTTTTTTTGACGACTGGTGTGTTATCAATTGAGGGATATTCATACGTAGTAAAAGTAGTGTGACAGTTGTCGCAAGATCTTCGCCGCCACAGCTGAGGGTACTTTTTATGCTTTCGTGAGTTTATCACACGAGTTTTGTTGTGAAAACAATTTATACATATCATGTATATATATTGACATAACGCTATTAAAAAATCTAGTGGAAAACCATAAGTGTGTAGTGGATAAAGAAATATCCCCAGAGTTATTACTGGGGATAGGGGTAAAATGGTCTCTGATGGTTATTTTACTTTCTCGTTCATCCTGCAGTAGTTAGCACGAACTTCCTTGATCTGCTTGTCATATTCAAAATGGATAGTGATTTTGCTGAGAAGTGACGTGTCTTGTTTTTTTGATGACGCGATCACGTTAGTAGTGGCACGATTACTCATATCTTACATATTAGCATAAACGGTTTAAAAAGTCAATAGAACAATTTCACAATCGATATATCATGGCGTGAATATGTAAATAAATAAAAAAAACACCCATAAAGGTGCTTAGTATGGTGGGCGATATAGGATTCGAACCTATCACCTCAGCAACGTCAATGCTGCGCTCTAGCCAAATGAGCTAATCGCCCCCGCTTACTGATAGTATCAGAAATGCTCCAATCCTACAAGATATAGTGGTTGTAGAGTGTTTAGGGATAGCAAAATAGCTTTTATTGAGAGAGTTGTCATTAGCTGGTATAATAACCGCAAGGTAGTGATGAAGACTAACCATCTTCGGAACCTCATGGAAGCGGTTGCGACGCATGCGTTTTGAATGAACGATAACAGTCGGAGCAAGAGAATCGCCAAGGTGGAACCGCCAGTTTTTCTGGCCCGAGGCATATAAATATCTATGTATTATTTAAGCCAAATGTATCCAGGACATTAAAGGAGGTTCTATGGGCGAAGATAAACTCTATGCAATGCGACACAGTCTAGCACACATCATGGCAACAGCCGTGCAGCAGTTATGGCCAGATGCTAAGTTTGGGGTTGGTCCGGTTGTTGAACACGGGTTTTATTATGATATTGATCTTGGCGAAACAAAGATTAGTGAGCAACAATTCAATAAAATTGAAAAGGTAATGCGCCGAATTATTGCCGAGAAGCAGGACTTTGTTTGCACAAAATGTCCAATTGACGAAGCGATTCAATGGGCCAAGGATAATCATCAGCCATACAAAGAAGAGCTTCTTAACGACCTGAAACGTGCCGGAACGACAGTGGCAAAAGATCTGGATGCCGCAGAAATGGGCACAATTACCGAAGGCGATAGTGCGCTTGATGAGGTCTCATTCTATACAAACGGATCGTTTAGGGACCTATGTCGCGGACCGCATGTTGCAAATACCAGTGAAGTTGGTGCGTTTAAATTAATGCGGGTTGCAGGCGCTTACTGGCGCGGTAATGAAAAAAATCCTCAAATGCAGCGATTGTACGGTGTGGCTTTTGCTACGCAGGAAGAGCTGGATGAATATTTGAAGAAATTAGAACTGGCCAAACAGCGTGATCACCGCAAGTTAGGCAAGGAGCTTGATTTGTACACCACCTCGCCGCTCGTGGGGGTTGGTTTGCCGTTATTTACGCCTCGTGGAACTATTCTGCGCGATATCGTGGCGCAGTATTCAAATCAATTACGCCAGAGATTTGGTTTTGAAAAAGTCTGGACGCCACATATCACCAAAAAGGATCTATATGAAACATCAGGCCATTGGGCCAAATTTGGTGAAGAGCTGTTTTTGGTTAAAAGTCAGGAAACTAGTGATGAAATGGCGCTAAAGCCGATGAATTGCCCACACCATACGCAAATTTTTGCTTCACAGCCGCGCAGTTACCGTGATATGCCGGTACGCTATTTGGAGACAACCACTGACTATCGTGACGAAAAAACTGGTGAACTGGGTGGTTTGAATCGTGTGCGTTCGTTGACCCAGGATGACAGTCATGTCTTTTGTCGTCCAGACCAGATTGAGCAAGAGATCAATAATTTATTGTCTGCTGCACGAGAACTGTACGATACCATTGATATGAAGCTGCGAGTTCGACTGAGTTATCGTGATGATTCTGATGCATATTTGGGCGAGCGTGAGCTATGGGCTTCTGCACAAAACCAGTTGAAATCAGCAGTTGAAAAAGTTGGTCTGGACTATTTTGAACAGGAAGGTGAGGCTGCTTTTTACGGACCAAAAATTGACTTCATGGCAACCGATGCTATCGGTCGTGAACACCAAGTTGCGACAGTACAATTAGACTTTGTGCAGCCGCAACGGTTTGGCTTGGAGTATACAGAGAGTGATGGTAATTTTACAACACCTGTGATGATTCACTGCGCGTTGCTGGGTTCAATCGAACGATTCTTGAGCGTATTTATCGAGCACACAGGTGGTTGGTTTCCATTTTGGGCGGCACCAGAACAGGTGCGTATTTTGACGATCAATGACACTGTTATGGACTATGTTGATGAAATAACAACGATTTTATCAGGGGTTACTTTGATGCAACCAGTAAAATATAATGAAGTCAGATTTACAACAGACATTCGAAATGAATCAATTGGCAAGAAGGTTCGTGAAGCAACTGTTGTAAAAATACCAATACAGATTATTGTTGGCCCAAGAGATAAAGCGGCACGTGCCGTTAGTGTGCGTACTCGTAAGGGCGAAGAACAAATTTCGATTGATCAATTGGCTAGCTATATCCAGAACATACAATAACCAATGAAATAGCCAAGTAACTTGGAGTAATATATTGAACAAACTATCAGCGATGAGCTTGCGCGATAAAGTTTATGAATTGATGGCGCAATTACCAAATGACAAAGTCACTACCTATGGAGACTTAGCCGCCATGGCTGGGCATCCATATGCAGCGCGTATCGTTGGAGGTATCGCCCATAATGGGGTTTTGGATTTACCATGGCATCGCTTGGTTAATGCTAAGGGTGGATTAGCTGTCGGTTTTCCTGGTGGTCAAGGGGCACAAAAACAATTGCTTGAACAAGATGGGATTTTTTGTGATGCACGGTGGCGAATAATTGATTTTGAGGAGCGGCGATGGAAGCCAATAAGCTAGAGCAAACAGCGCCTTTGATTGTTATTACCGGTCCGACGGCGAGCGGCAAAACGTCCCTGGCTATAAAATTAGCAAAAAAGTTTGGCGGCGAGATTATATGTGCAGACAGCAGGACAGTGTACCGCGACATGGACATAGGAACTGCCAAGCCAACCCCCATGGAGATGCAAGGCGTAGCTCATTGGGGGCTTGATTTAGTGGAACCAGGGCAGCTTTTCTCGGCCGCTGATTTTAAGGAGTATGCAACAAAAAAGATTGCAGAAATTCGCGACCGTGGCAACATACCATTTCTGGTTGGGGGCACCGGATTATATATAGATGGGGTTATTTTTAATTTTAGTTTTGCGAATAGGAGCGATGAAAGGTATCGTCAGAGGCTAGAATATATGAGCATAGAAGACCTACATAAGTATTGTGTTGATAACAACATGTCTTTGCCGGAGAATAAATATAACAAACGCTATGTCGTTCGGGCCATCGAACGAAGTGCTCAAACTGTAGTAAAAAATGCATCAATACAAGAGAATACTATTGTTGTAGGAATAGCAACAGAAAAAAATAAACTGGCTAACAGGGTTGCTCAAAGGGTTGAACAACTATTGACCAATAATGTTGTAGATGAGGCAACATACTTGGGCAGTAAGTATGACTGGTATAGTGAGGCGATGACGGGCAATGTCTATCCTATAATACGTCAATATATATGTAGTAAAATTGACTACGCTGAAATGATACAGAGGATGGTTGTTAGTGATCGGCAATTAGCTAAACGCCAAATGACTTGGTTGAGACGCAACCCCTATATTGTGTGGTGTGACCTATATTCAGCTGAACACTATTTATCACAGATACTGGCTCACCTAGGCAATCCGTGATACAATTATTGTGCAATGATTGATTCATTATTTGGTTCAAAAACAAGAGTAAAGCTGTTGCATTTATTCTTAAATAATCCCGGAAAATCATTCTACGTGCGAGAGATTACGCGTCTTATTGATGAGCAGATTAATTCCGTGAGGCGTGAATTAGCCAATATGATGAATGTCGGTATCATTGTGTCTGATAATGCTGACAATAAGCTGTACTATGCAGTCAATCAACAGTACCAATATTTCGAGGCTTTATCTATGATATTTGCTGACAACTCACCTAAAGCAAAAGAGCCAAAAGCTGTCGCAAAAGACACAACTTGGTTAGCTAAAGTGGGTCAACTCTCTGGTTTGCGGCTTGCCATAGCAGCAGGAACGTTGGTTAGAGGTTCTGCTAGTAGAGTAGATTTATTGGTTGTGGGTGAGATCGTACAATCTCAGTTGGAAAAATTGATGGATAAAGCCGAAAAACTAGAAAAGAAGAGCCTTAACTATGCCGTGTTATCATATGATGACTTCTATTATCGGTTGAGCGTTCGTGATAGGTTTGTGACTGATATTTTGAGTGGTAAGCATTCAGTGTTAGTTGATGTAGATAGAATATTAAAATAAGGAGATAATATGTTTGACATAGAGTATAAGGGTGCTAATGCTGTTATTTTTACAACAAAAAATGTAAAAGTTATGTTTGATCCAAAACTGTCATTGGTCGGCAAGAAGGATTTATCTGTTGAGGATGTGGTCGAGGTACTCACTGAAGACCGATTCGCATCAACAGTAGGTAATCCTCGCGTACAATTTGATGGCCCTGGTGAATATGAGGTGGTAGACGTCGGGTTGGCTGGTTTTCCTGCTCAACGACACATCGATGCAGAAGGGAGTAATAGTACGATCTATAAACTTCTGATAGGCGGGGTGAGAATAGCTGTCCTGGGGAACATTGACCCAAAGTTGAGTGAGGAACAATTGGAGCAAATTGGAGTTACTGATATCGTTGTACTGCCTGTCGGTGGCGGAGGATACACTCTGGATGCTACGGCAGCAGCAGTAATTGTTAAGCAAATTGATCCTCGAGTTGTTATACCGGTTCATTATTCAGATCCAGAATTAGCGTATGAGGTACCACAGGATGTATTAGATACATTCTTAAAAGAAGTAGGTGCTTCTGGTATAGATGCTGGCACTAAATGGAAAGTTAAGTCCACGGAAGCTCTACCTGAGCAATTAACAGTGGTTAAGATAGATCGTAGCTAGTTCAGCTAAAGAAAATCCTCCATGATGGAGGATTTTTTTATTTAGCTTTTGCTGTACTCTGTAAAATTCCTTTTTTGCGAAGAGTACGAATTGCTTTGGTGCTAAGTACCATTGTGATTTTTTGGCCACCGACCGTAAAGGTCTTTTTTTGTAGATTCGGCTTAAAGACTCGCTTTGTACGTCGCAGTGAGAAGCTCACGTTATGGCCGTACTGTTTGCCTTTGCCGGTTAGTTCGCATCGTGATGCCATTTCCAACCTCTCATTTATTAAACAATCCCTAATATTGTAACGGTATATCACAAAATAGTCAAGATGGTATAATAAAATACATGAACTTTACAGCCGTGATAATTACATTGTTAGTGATTCTGGTATCAATGACTATTCATGAGGCGATGCATGCTTTTATGGGGTATTTCTTGGGTGATCAAACCGCCAAAGCAGAGGGAAGACTATCGCTCAATCCTATAAGACACATCGACCCTTTTCTCACTATCCTGTTGCCATTAGTATTGTTGATGTTAGGTGCTCCGGTGTTTGGTGGAGCTAAACCAGTACCATTTAATCCACATAAGGTGCGATTTGGGGAATGGGGTGTCGCTTTGGTGGCGATTGTCGGACCCCTAACCAACCTAGTGTTGGCTTTTACTTTTTTTGGTATTGGCGTAAGTTTAGGCTTTGTAGATAAATTTGGTTTTTCGCCATCATTGATTGGCGTCACGCTTCAGACTTTTGTATTTGTCAATCTGGGCTTTTTTGCTTTCAATATGATCCCCATACCACCACTTGACGGATCTAGAGTGTTCTATGCATTGGCTCCGGACTTTGTGAGAGGTTTTATGAGACAGGTCGAACAATATGGGCTTGTCATCATCATGGCTCTTGTCATGGTTGGTTCGCCATTTATATCTTTGTTTATGAATTGGTTGATTATACACACACTTCAGGTATTTATTTTGATTTTTAGTGTATAATATAAGTAGTCCCTTGAGTCTATGGGCGCATATGATTTTCCTAACATCATATGATAGGGAGCTTTATATGATATATCACCGTGGTGATATGTTGCGAGCACCCACCTTGCATTATGCGGGGAATATCAAGCGTTCATGGCCCGGGGGCTTTTTGTTTGCATATTTTTAATTGGGCTTGGTGGGTAGACGAATAATTACAGAGCATATATAATCAGATACAGCAGTTCACTAGGCAATCGCTTGACTCTTGTCAAGAGGAAAGTCCGGGCAACAAAGGACACGACAGTCGCTAACGGCGACCGGGGGTGACCCTAGGGAAAGTGCCACAGAAACAAAACTACCCATAGTTATGGGAAAAGGTGAAACGAGTAAGGTAAGAGCTTACAGCTTGCTATGGTGACATAGCAAGGAGGTAAACCCTGTCGGTTGCAAGGAGATCTACATTTCGGGTGTCCACCTGTAGGTCGAGAACCGCTTGATTCATTTGGCAACAAATGAACTAGATAGATGATTGCTCACGACAGAACCCGGCTTATCGGTGGACTGTATAGTAAAAATCCTCCATTAATAGGAGGATTTTTACTATATTATTTGTAAGTTGTGACCTATTTTGTAGCTGCTTGAACGATTTTTTTGAATGCTGCAGGATCGTTTACGGCTATCTCTGCTAATATTTTGCGGTTCACCTCAATATTATTAGCCTTCATGCCAGCGATCAACTTGCCGTAGGTAGTACCCTCTTGGCGAGCAGCTGCATTAATACGTGTAATCCACAATGCTCGTAAGTCGCGTTTTTTATTGCGACGATCGCGATAAGCGTATTGCAGAGCGCGAATAACGCCTTGTTTTGCTAGACGAAAACTGCGCGTACGGTTATGTTGCATTCCTTTAGCAGCTTTAAGGATCTTTTTATGTTTCGCATGTGCTGAAACACCTCGTTTTACTCGCATAATATACTACACTCCCATTGCTCGACGAGCGTTTTTGGCCATAGAGCCTTTTACGGTTGCTGTTGTGTTAATGGCACGTTTACGGCTCTTAGACTTCTTGGCTAAGAGGTGACCGCCAAATGCACGTTGGCGGGTTAGTTTGCCGGTACTGGTTAGCTTAATGCGCTTAGCAGTGCCCTTGTGGGTCTTTAGTTTTGGCATTACTTACTCCTTATTACTACGCTCAGATTGCGACCTGCCATCTGAGGCTTTTGTTCCACGATTGCAACTTCTTCAAGCAGGGTAGTGATTTTTTCAACCAATTCGTAACCAATCTCTTTGTGCGCCATTTCGCGTCCCTTGTACATTACTTGGATGCGAACTTTGTGTCCTTCCTCTAAGAATTTACGGACTTTACGAAGTTTTACTTCCAAGTCGCCTTGGCCTATCTTGAGACCGAAACGCATTTGTTTCAGGTCGCTGGCCTTAGCTAGTTTGCGATTACGTTGCTGGTCCTTCATCTTCTGGTACTGGTATTTGCCCCAGTTGACGATTTTGGCCACAGGTGGATTAGCGTTGGGTGATATTTCCACGAGATCTAGTCCCGCTTCTTCTGCCGCTGCTAGTGCCTCACGGAGTGACATCACTCCTAGCTGCTCACCATCTGAACCAATAACGCGTAGTTCGCGAGCACGGATAGCTCCGTTGGTACGAATTGTTTTATTAATCGTTAGCTCTCCTTTATAAAGTGAATCGTTAGATTAATTCCAAAATCAATTCTAACAGATGAGAGCGTGTATTTCAAGGATCTATGAATGTTGAATTTGCCGGTATTGCAAGCTTTCGGCGATGTGGGGCGTATCAACTGTGTCGGAAGCTTCCAAATCGGCGATGGTTCGAGCTACCTTTATAACTTTAAAGTAGCTTCGCGTGCTAAGATCCAAGCTTTTCGCTGCTTTAATGAGAAGGTTTTTTGCCTCAGGAGATAGGCGAGCATAGCGGTCGATCTCAGAGCTTTTTAATGATCCGTTGTGCTTTTTACTACTATTGAAACGCTGTTGCTGAAAATGTAATGCCTGTTGTATGCTCTCTGTTATTTTCAACTGTTGTGAATTATTCAACGGCTTATTCTGTAGGAGCATTTCATGGTTCACGCGATTGACAGTTACTGTCATATCTATGCGATCAAGGAGCGGCCCTGACAGTCGTTTTTGGTAGTTAAGGATTTGAGAAGATGTACAAGTACAATTTTTCTCAGCGTCTCCGTAATATCCGCAAGGACAAGGATTCATAGTGGCAACTAGTAAAAAACTGGCAGGGTATTTGTATTTTTGGTTAGCACGACTGATGGTTATGGTATGGTCTTCCATGGGTTGGCGTAAGGCTTCTAAGACCGATCGTGGGTACTCTAAGATTTCGTCCAAGAATAGGACGCCATTGTGCGCTAAGCTTATTTCTCCTGGTCGGGCTTTAGGACCTCCCCCTATGATAGAAGCTCTACTCGCTGTATGGTGCGGTGCGCGGAATGGCCTAGATGAGACTATGCTGTCTGCTAAGTCCGGGTTGCCTATACTGTGCAGTTTGGTGACATCTATTATTTCTTGACCCCTTAAAGGAGGCAATAGACTCGCTAAAGCCTTTGCTAGCATACTTTTGCCAGACCCAGGGGGTCCTGAAAATAGTAAATTATGTCTTCCTGCTACTGCAATACTAATGGCTCGTTTAGCTTGCTCTTGTCCGATGATCGTGTCTATTGGAGTGTCTGTCGCCTCTGTAACATCAGATATAGTTTTTTTAACAGCAGGTGGTATCAGGCATTCTTTTTTCAGATGTAGGAATAATTGGCGCAGGCTTTTGATAGGGATAACAGTGATGTTCTTTAATAGGAGAGCCTGTTCTGTATTTTCAGCCGGAATGTAAATAGTCGTAATGTTGTTTTTCTTGGCTACCTCAGCGATGGTAATAGCTGATTGGATGGGTCTGATGGAACCATCCAAAGCTAGCTCTCCAGCAAAGAGCGCGTTGCTAACGGATTCTTGCGAGAGGAGATTATTCAGTTGTAATATTGACAATGCAATCGGCAGATCAAACTGGGTACCATCTTTTGGTAGTTCAGCTGGCGCCAGGTTGATGACAATTTTGCCCTTTGGGAACTCAAGTAGAGAGTTCTTGATAGCACTTCGGACTCGGTCCTTTGCTTCGTCGATCGCCTTATTCCCTAAGCCGACAATTTGGATATTCGGCAGCCCTTTTGATAAATCTCCCTCAATTTCAATTAATTGGCCTTGAAACCCACATGGTGTTGCAGAGAGTATCTTGCTTACCGTCATATATGTACAGTTAACCATAATTTATTTGGTTTTTAAAGGTGGGGTGGTATACTGTATATGATTGTGGGGCTGAAATAGCGTTCGACAGTTGGACTTTATCAAAATATTCTGCAAACCGAACATGCACGATACGCATATTGTTAGATGCAAAAAACTTTGCAAGCAAAGTAGCTAGCCTGTTCAAGGCTCCAGCCTTTGCGCCAGCTGTAGCTTAATCTATAGCCATCTCTTCGTATAGGCAACATGATACGATTTGAGGTGTCAGAATTTATGTTGCTCGCTATGTATTTGGAAGTGGCAAATACATGGGACTTTTGCCACGTAACAAGCTCGGTTTTTGGGTTCGTTTATTATCCAAGCTGTGTTATAAAAATGTAAATGATCCTATGTTTGTAGACGAATATTTATGATACCAACTGGACCCGGGGGCAGTACCCGGCAGCTCCACCAAACAGCTCAACTAACATCAGCCATTAGGCTGATTTTTTGTTATGAAAAACTTTCATATAAGAAAACAACCACCTGCGAGTAGTGGTCGTTTTCAAAAAGTGGAGTTTTTGATGATCTGTTTATTTTTGGCTTCCATTATTAGTTTGTACAACTTTTTTATTCAGAAGCTACCCCTATAATAATCTATGAAAACGGTTATGTCAACATGTTTACTAAAGATTTAATGAGTAAAAAAAACTACACCTGATTGTAGGGCAAGAACAGCTATTTTTAACTCTCAAGCAGTCCTTAGTGATGCTAGGTTGCTACCAACCGCGTAGTCCTTCTGCTTGCTATATTTATACGGTATGTGGAGGAGGGCGATAGACCATGCAATACAGGAATAACGCCGCCATCCTTAACGAGAGGTAGACTGCTGAGACTTTGGTAGTGGCAATGACATGATTTAAAAATCTACCACAAAGGCGAGGGACGTTGGTTAATAGTGATTGATATTGTATGCGCGCATGTCTGCACCCAGTGGACAATGATTATATATTTGTAACATATTGAGTAGTATGCTTTTGTTTAAGTAATTCTAAAGAAATTGTTAGATAAGTTGTAGCGTATTTACTAGCTATTGCTACTGTATGAGTTGTGACCTAATTGGCATAGACAAAGAATTTTCTTGGCAGATATAAGCCTGGTGAATTATTATTGTTGTAATATTCACTGTATGGTCACTGTCCTTAGAATATTGATTTTACAGATGATTGTATGGTAAATATTATTAATTTATGTGATTATTACAACAAATTTTTTGGAAAGATACTTGATTTATTTCGCAATAGATGCTAATATGTGTACATAAGCTTTTGAAAAATAAACAAAGCAAAAAAGTACATTAAAATAATTAATTCTAGAATATCGCTTAGCGCTAAATATTACTTTGGTGTAGGGAACGGCTGCAACATGAAGCTGAAAGCATATAGTCTATATTTGGTTATTGTGTTTTAGTCATGGTGCCGCCGATGCTCCACTAAAGTTATTTGTGATTATTCGCAAGTTACAAATAGTATAGGTGTTGAGCGCGCGTGGATAGTACACACACATCCAGTTTATCCTTATCTTTGTAAGGTATTGGTAATGAGAGTACTGGATGTGTGGAAGGAACTTCACGCAAGGACATGCTCCTTATATAAGGAGCGGTCAGTCGCCTTGAGCGATAACGACGAACTCGCAATGCCCGCGCCCTAATAGTTGTTTTGAAGCGGCGGATGGAGCGTTTGTAGTTCAACTTCTGTTATCGCTCGGGCTCTTTTGGGCTATGCGCTCGTGTATAATATGTGATATGAAGCAGAAGATCGCTATTACAATTGGCTGCGTTGCAACCCTAACGGTATTATTGATTATAAATATGACTACCCCATCTGGCATAGGTCCTTTTGGGGTTCTTTTGTTTTTATTTTCCCTATATGTGGCACTAACTAGCGCTTTATATATTTTGCTGAGATTTTTATTTTCTATATTACATGTGCCAAATCCTAGAGATGGTAGTAAAAATCGACAGGATATAAAATTGTATTATTTCTCCAGCGTGCTTGCTTTGGCTCCAGTTATATTGCTAGGAATTCAATCTATTGGCGGCATAAAGCTCTTTGATATCTGTCTCGTTGTCATCTTTGAAGTGATTGCTTGTTTGTACGTATATAAGAGGTTCTAACATGGTCTTTTCGTGTACACCATGATATAATTTGAGTATGAATCCTGAGACGACACCAGTAATACCAAGGACAGAATCAGCTCCTGTAGCTCCTGATGTAGAGCGTCAATATGGCAATCAAGAAAAAAGTTTTGAACAGTACGGGACACAATCCATCGAGCAGGGGAAGCAGCCACCTGCTACGCCGGCGCTGCCCGTTGTTGATGCGGTCAGCTTGGCCCAGCCTATTCCTCGGGATCCTGCTAGTCCTCAGACGACACAGACGGATGATGATGTGGTTATGGCAGGGGTTCCCTCTATAGCAGGTGACGATGACTTAATCGAGAAAGAGTGGGTTGATAAGCTAAAGAGCTTAATTGCTCTAACAGAGGGGAATCCTCATGAACGAGCGCGGGTCATTGCTCAGCTGCAAGCAGATTATTTGAAGAAACGATATAATAAGACTCTTGGTCAGTCTAATGAGTAGGATGGATTAATGGGTGGAGTTCTCATCTTAGGATTACTGGTATTAGGGATTATAGCTGTTGGAACATCAGTAATTTTTATACTGTACCGTAATGCTATGCGTGAAGCAAAGAACTATGAGCGCGGCCTAAAAATGGTGCCTTTGTTGATACATTTGCCTCCGACCAGTGAGGATATAGATAATGGTAGCCGTGACCAGCGTGACCTCAATGAGGAGGTCATCTCTCAGGCACAGGTTATGTATAATATTATATCCAGCACCGCTACCAAAGGCTTTAAGAGTAAGTTTTATGGTCAGCGTCATATATCTCTTGAGATTGTCGCTACTGGTGGTTTAGTCCACTATTATGCAGTGGTGCCTGTGGTGCTGATCGACGTTATTCGCCAAGCTATCATAGCAGCTTATCCATCAGCACGATTGGAGGAGATGAGCGAAGTGAATATTTTTAGTGAGATTGGTCGCACTTCTGGCATGATAGGCGGTGAATTCACCTTGCGCAAGTCTTTCATCTATCCAATAGCGACGTATCAAGAATCAAAGCGTGATGCATCGCGGGCATTACTTAATGCACTTTCGTCTGCATCGAAAGACGATGGAATTGGTATACAATTTCTCATCAGGCCAGCATATGACGGCTGGGCTAAAGCCTCTGAGCTTCACATTGACAATTTGCGAAAACATAAAAAGAAAAAGACGGGTATTGGTGCACTTATAGCTCCAAAGGATATTTTGGAAGCATTGTGGAAACCACCACAAGAAAATGATGAAAAGCAAAAAGAAGAAGAAAATAAGCCGTTGAGTTCGCTTGAGCAGGCAGAAGTTGATGCTGTCAGTGAAAAGACTAGGTATCCAGCCTATGAGGTTTTGATTCGTGTTGTGGTCTCTTCTAATACTGCAGCAAGGTCTCAATCTCTGTTAAAGAATATTATTGCCGCTTTTGCGTTGTTTGATTCACCACGAAATAATGGCTTTAAGTTCTCAGTTACGCGCAATATAGAGGAAATTACAACAGCCTACATAATGAGGTTTTTTCCACAACAGATAAAATATAACATCTTGAATAGTGTAGAAATGGCAACGTTGTTCCATTTACCTGGCTCCTCATCAATACCGACCTCCCAAGTTAAACGCCAGATGTCTAAACAGGTTGATGGTCCTACAGATGTTTTGGACGAAGGCCTGTTGATTGGTTATAACGAATTTCGTGGAGTTAAAAAACCTATTCGCATCGGAACAAAAGACCGTCGTCGCCACGTTTATATCATTGGTCAAACTGGTGTCGGTAAGTCTGTCTTGCAGGAGAATATGGCATATCAAGACATGATGGATGGTCGAGGCTTTGCGTTTATTGATCCGCACGGAGACTTGGTAGAGTCTCTTCTTGGTAAGGTGCCAAAAGAGCGTGTCGAAGATATTATATATTTTAATCCAGCCGACATGACAAACCCTATTGGTTTGAATATGTTTGAGTTTGATACACCAGACCAGAAAGACTTTTTGGTGCAAGAAGCAATCAATATGCTGTATGGGTTGTATGACCCGGGGCATACGGGAATCGTTGGTCCTCGTTTGGAGCACATTTTCCGTAACTGTGCGTTGTTATTGATGTCTGATCCCGCGGGCGGAACGTTTATCGATATACCAAAATGTCTCATAGACCCAGAATTTGTGAAGAGTAAACTGAAATATGTTACCGACCCGCAAGTAATTGATTTCTGGACAAAGGAGTTTCCAGCGTCACAGCGATCTAATGAAGCTGGTGAAGTTGTGTCTTGGGTTGTCGCAAAGTTTGGTCCATTTATCTCTAACGATGCAATGCGCAACATCATTGGACAAACGAAGTCTGGATTTAACTTGCGGGAGATAATGGATAATAATAAGATCCTATTGGTTAATCTTTCCAAGGGTAAGATGGGAGAGTTGAACTCCAAACTGCTCGGTATTATTTTTGTGATGAAGTTTCAGGCTGCAGCGATGGCTCGAGCCGATACCCCAGAGGACCAGCGAGTTGATTTTTCATTGTATGTTGACGAGTTTCAGAACTTTGCTACAGATAGCTTTGAGTCTATCTTGTCTGAGGCTCGTAAATATAAGCTAAGCCTTATCATGGGTAACCAGTTCATGACCCAGTTGACGGATAAGATACGTGAAGCAATCATTGGTAACGTCGGTACAGTGATTTCTGGGCGTATTGGCGTGACGGACGCTGAGTTGATGGTCAAGAAATTTCAGCCAGTCTTTGATGTGGATGATTTGTCTAAGTTGCCAAACTTCCAATCAATTACCTCAGTCATGATTAATAATGTTCCATCGGCGCCGTTTAGTATGAATTGGATACCACCGATGGGACAGGAGAATTCTCAGCTGCGGGATGCGCTGGTGAGGCTGTCCTCTGCGAAATATGGTAGGCCGCGTGCTGTTGTGGAGAAGGAAATATTTGAGCGGTTAGGTAGGGCAAATACAAAGACACAAGCTACTTCACCTAAACCTACTGCACTACGAGAAAACAAATCTTTCCTAGACGAGTGGTTGTCGAAGCGTAAGCAGATAGGCGGTGCGCAGCCAGTACCAACACAAAAAGCCTCTGGCGCGTTATCTCCTGCAACGCCAGTGACGATACCGACGCCAATGTCTACTGCTAGTTCAGGCCCCAACATGCAGAGTTTGAGTAGTGGTCAGATGGGTGGCTTGTCACGGTCGCCTCAGGATAATCCTGGTACTCCTGTAGATATACCGACAACACCTCCGGTTGCCAATGCTATGCCATCTTCAGATACTCTTAATAAAGAGAATTTATCTATCCAAGAAAGAATGCAACAAGAGCTAGACTCAGCGCAACCAAAGCCGTCTAACAACAGGCTTGACCTCAGGGATGGTAATCAGGACTCGGACAGAGAAATATCAATAAAATTGCGATAAATTTAGAATAAGAGGCCTAAGATTCGGTAGTAGCTTAGCTGCTACTCCCGCCTTTTACGCCTATGCGGATGTAGTCAAACAACATACCAGCAAGCCATCCAATGGTGAATGCTGCAATCGTCTCAAATCCCGACAGAGGGTACCCGTTTATTTTTGCTAGGGTATATATAGCGAGAGTTAAGACAAAAGCCGCCACAGAGCCAGACAGTATGGCGTTTGGTCGAGCAACTGTTCTACCTGTGACTTCGCTAACTTTCTCGATGGTGGGGTTATGAATAACCTTGCTGAAAGTTCGGCTGGATTTAGGGAGCTGGCTTTGAACTGTTTCCATGGTCTTTTTGAAGCTGTCTTTGCGATCCTCTTTGGTTATGAGGCGTTCGGCTTTTGCGGGTTGCTTCTTCTTTTCTTGTTTTACCTCTTCAGCTTCGGACTTTTCAATGACTTTTTCGAGTTGCTCACGTGCTTCAGCCTCTGATTTTTCTGCTGGTGAGCTTTCTTTTTCGACTCGATTTTTGATAACTTCGGCTGCACGATTGTGTGTTTCTGTTCGCAGATCATTCAGGCCTTCGTGTGATATTTTGGCCTCGTTGTTGAACTTAAGTGATTCTTTCATTGTGACTACACCTAACTTTTATTTAAATTGTACCTACTGAGTTATATGTGTGCCGTATGATGCGCACTTCTTTCTTGAGCTGCCTGGACCGTAAGTAGAAGAATGTGACGACTGAAAGGATTAGGCCTGCGAATAGCATATTCTCGCTAGCTCCAGTGCGGGGCAGCTGCGTAGCCACCGTCTCGACGACTTTCTTTTCATTTGGACAATCAACTTTAACGCTTACGGTGTTACCGAAAGTGTTGTCCATCCTACAGTCAAAGGATCCAGGATTACTGGTACCAGTGCTCATAGAGGATATTTTACTGGCCATTTGTATCGTAAAGGTGCGTTCTTGGGTCTCGCCAGGTTTGATAGTTATCTCTGGCCATTGGAGAATGGTCTTGCCTCCATTGCTATTGGCATCTTCTTTGAGGGTTCCGCCACCCGATTCAAAGATAGTTGAATATTGCAGAACATCACCCAAGTTCTCTGTGAATGTATATTTTTCTGGTGCAAAACCCTTGTTGGTGACCTTTAGGTGATAGGTAATACGATCATGTGCTTTCGCGGTGGTCTTAGTAGCGTCCATATTACTCTGAGTGAGGTTTATAGCGCTCTTTTGTTGGATAAAGGAAGCAGAGCACTGCTTATCTTCTATCCAAAGAGTTGGGTTGCCTGCACATGGCTGACAGCGTGGGTCATTTTTAAGTAGTGTTGGATTTTGCGGGCACCTTTCTGGCGCAGCGATATTGAACGTCTTTTGACAGCCGGCAGAGGTGCGGTCACCTAGAGAAGTTTTGAGTGTTACAGTTACTTTGTATGATCCAGGGGTTTTTTCTTGATATGTTACATTTGGGGTGGTGCTCTCTAGAGTTTTTACAAGAGAATTACCCCTATAAACTTGAAACACATATTTTTGTATTTTGGCGCCATTAGCGGCACTTGTGTTAGCGGTAAACTGATATTTATTATTATCGCTTTGTTTCACCTCTAAGGCATTACAGGTGACTACGGGAGCTGGAGGTGTAGAACAGTTTGGATAGGTACCGATTTGTCCTGGAGGGCAGGTTGGTGCTGGTGGAATACTTTTGGTGATGAGGTTGCCACAGTTACGCATAATCGCGAACCAACCGAACTTAGCCGAGTGGCCTACGTATGCCGTATAGGTAAAATTACCCCAAAGTTGATGTGGTCTGTAGTAAAAATTACGCATTCCACTACCGGCTGATTTAACAGAATAGGAACCCTCTCCTTGGGCTGATCCAAAATGTGGAGTCATTCCCCAGGAATAATTGCCGTCACGGCTGTGTAGAGTTTGCAGGTTGCGAGTTGCATTTGATAGCTCTGCGCGGGTAATACCAATTGTATTGAACAATGAGCGGATATCGTTGGTGTTAGCATCATAGTGATTCATCATTTGGCTTCCACTCCATACGCCACCTCGAACCATGTCGCTTGGGTCTGCAGCATTTGCTGATTCCGGAGGAGAGAATACCACTAATGATTGGACGATTAACGCAAGAACAGTAAAAATTAAGCCTAATTTTCGAGTAGCCTCCTCTTTACTTAACCTTTTTGCATAAAAGCCCAATTCATTGATAAGTGATGGACTAAATGGCAAGTGAGAAACTATTTTTCTAAACATGGTTGCCCCGTTCTTGTATGTTTATGTAATCTATTATTATGATAATATCTACTCCATTTTAGCATAAGAAATATGTTCAGGTAAAGCACTTGAGTGAACAATTTTTTTGCGGTATAATGAGAGAGTTGTAAATAGCTGACAAGTCAGGAAATAGTGAGGGAGACATGGCTAAACAAACAGATAATCAATCCTATGATGGATCACAAATTCAAGTTCTCGAAGGACTTGAGCCGGTTCGTAAGCGCCCGGGTATGTATATTGGTAGTACTGGCTATGACGGTGTACACCACTTGATTAAGGAGATTGCCGATAACTCGATCGACGAGGCTATCGCTGGGTATGCCACAAAAGTTGAAGTAGTATTGCTGGAGGACGGCGGTGTTCAGATCACTGACGATGGTCGTGGCATACCAGTGGATAAACATCCGAAGACCGGCATGAGTACACTGGAAACTGTGTTAACAGTGTTGCACGCTGGTGGTAAGTTTGGCGGCGGTGGCTACAAGGTGTCATCTGGACTTCACGGTGTTGGATCAAGTGTTGTTAATGCTCTCTCTACTAAGATGATCGCTGAAGTGGTGCGTGACGGTCAGCTCTACCGGGTGGTGTTTGCAATTGGTGGCATTGTGGAGCCGCTCAAGAAGGTCGGTAAGACAGATCGGCCAACTGGTACGCGGATAACTTTCTATCCCGACCCAACAATATTTAAAGAAACGGTTGATTTTGATTATAAATGGGTGGTTAATTATTTACGCCACCAGGCATACTTAACCAAAGGCGTATACACCTCTGTTGTAGACGAGCGTACGGGTGATCGTCAGGCTTTCTACTTTGAAGGCGGAATTCAAAGTTATGTGAAGCATTTGAACTTGGGTAAAGATGTTTTAGCCGATGCGCCATTTTATGTCGAAAAACAAGTCGAAGACTGTATGGTGGAAATTGCCGTGCAGTATAACGACACCTACATTGAGACAGTGAAACCATTTGCTAACAACGTGTTGACGCCGGATGGTGGTACACATTTGGTTGGTTTTCGCTCAGCATTGACGAGGGTTATTAATGATTATGCGCGTAAGAACAGCCTACTGAAAGAAAGAGAAGATAACCTGACTGGGGACGATATTCGTGAGGGTCTGACGGCGATTATTTTAGTCAAATTGCCCGATCCACAGTTTGAGGGTCAGACCAAGAATAAACTTGGTAATCCAGAGATGCGCCGCTATGTTGAGCAAGTGATGAATGAGTACTTTTCGTATTATCTGGAGGAAAATCCTGGTGTTGCTAAGAAGATTGTTGGCAAAGCGACCTTGGCAGCGCGAGCTCGCAAAGCGGCACGAGCAGCTCGCGATAACGTGATCCGTAAGGGCGCACTTGATGGTATGGGATTACCGGGCAAATTGTGGGACTGTTCAAGTAAGAGCCCAAGTGATAGTGAAATTTACATCGTTGAGGGTAACTCGGCGGCCGGTTCAGCCAAAGAAGGTCGCGACAGTAAAACACAGGCAATTTTGCCACTTCGTGGTAAGGTGCTGAACACTGAGCGAGCTCGACTTGATAAAATGTTTGCTAACAAAGAGATTGTGGCAATGATCCAGGCGTTTGGCGTTGGGATTGGCGATCAGTTTGATATCAATGGTCTGCGTTACCACAAAATTATCATCATGACCGATGCCGATGTTGACGGTAGTCACATCGCGACTTTGCTGTTGACCTTCCTATTTCGCTATATGAAAGAGGTGGTTGAGGGTGGTTATGTGTACCTTGCTAAGCCACCACTATACTCAATCAACCGCGGCCAGAAGAAGATCTACGCATATGATGAGGCGGAGAAAGACAAAGTCTTGGCAGACCTGATTGCTGATAAGAAGGGTCGCGGTACAGCGATTGATGATGAACAGGATATCACAAAGCAGGCTGGCGTGACGATTTCACGGTTTAAGGGTCTTGGTGAAATGGACGCTGACCAGCTATGGGAGACGACGATGAATCCAGAAAATCGCGTGTTGATTCAGGTCAGAGTGGAAGACGCCGAGGAAGCGGACGCGATCTTTACGCGACTGATGGGTGATGATGTGAGCTTGCGTAAAAGCTTTATTCAGAGCTGGGCAAAAAATGCTAACTTAGAGGATTTGGATATTTAATTATGAGTGATCAGGACAAACAGATGCAACCAACCAGTGAACATGAGTCAATTGAGGCAACACCAGATATGGTGACTGAAGTATCAGCAGGATTAGAGCGACGCCGACTTGAAAATGTGATGCAAGATAATTTCTTCCGTTATTCGATGAGCGTCATCGTTGACCGGGCATTGCCAGATGTGCGTGATGGTCTGAAGCCGGTGCATCGCCGTATTTTGTATTCAATGAATCAGAACGGCAACCGTAGTACTGCGAAATTCGTCAAATCAGCACGTATCATCGGTGATGTGATGGGTAAATATCACCCGCATGGTGACTCAGCGATTTATGACTCAATGGTTCGTCTGGCGCAAGATTGGGCGATGCGCTATACCTTGGTGCAAGGTCAGGGAAACTTTGGTTCAATGGACGGAGACCCACCAGCTGCTCACCGTTATACTGAGGCGCGACTTGATAAGCCGGCTGAAGAATTACTAACTGACATCGAGAAGGAAACCGTTGATTTTAAGGATAACTTTGATGGTTCAGAGCGTGAGCCGATTGTGTTGCCGGCAAAGTTACCGAATTTGCTGTTGAACGGCCAGATTGGTATTGCTGTTGGTATGGCAACGAGTATCCCGACACACAACCTGGGTGAGTTAGTAGATGCGACAATTGAGCTGATTGATAACCCTGAAGCAACGGTTGACGACTTGCTACAGCATGTGAAAGGTCCAGATTTTCCAACAGGGGCAATTGTCTATGGTGGTGCGCCGATGCGTCAGGCGTATGCGACTGGTCGCGGTAGTGTGATGATGCGAGCGGTGGCAGAGATCCAGGAGACGAAACGAGGCCGACATCAGATTGTTGTAACTGAGATACCATATGGTGTAAATAAAGCAACATTAATTGAAAAAATTGGTGAGCTTCACAAAGAAAAGCGGGTACAGTTGGCTGACCTACGCGATGAAAGTTCTCGAGGCAAGGTCCGCATCGTCATTGAGCTGAAAAAAGATGCATATCCAAAGAAGGTGTTGAATCAGCTGTACAAATTAACAGCGCTCCAGACGAGTTTTAATTACAACATGCTGGCATTGGTCAATACTATGCAGCCACGAATTTTAGGTTTGCATGATATTTTGAGCGAATTTGTCAAACATCGTCAGTCTGTGGTGCGCCGTCGTACTGAGTTTGAGCTGAAAAAAGCCAAGGCAAGAGCACATATTCTGGAGGGCTATAAGATTGCGCTGGATCACATTGACGAGGTGATTAAAACAATCCGTGCTTCAAAAACTCAGGATGAGGCAGAGAAGAATTTGCGTGCTAAGTTCGGACTGAGCGAAATTCAAGCCAAGGCTATCTTGGCGATGCAGCTGCGACGCCTGACCGGACTTGAGCGTGAAGCGGTTGAGAATGAACTGCGCGAGCTCCTGAAGCTGATTGCACGACTAGAAGCCATCTTAGCTGATGAGCAAGAGATTCTGAACATCATCAAGACTGAGCTCTTGGAAATGAAAGAGAAATATGGTGACGAGAGGCGTAGTAAAATTATCAACCATGAGCTTGGCAAGTTCTCTGACGAGGAGTTGATCCCAGAGGAAGATGCTGTTGTCCTTTTGACAACTGAGAATTATATCAAGCGAACCTTGGCAAGCGACTACCGTAAGCAGAACCGCGGTGGTAAGGGTAAGCGCGGGATGACCACAAAGGAAGAAGACATCATCGCACAAATAATTCCAGTAAGTACGCATGACTACCTGCTGTTCTTTACTAATAAGGGTCGTGTATTTCGTCTCAAGGCATATGAAGTCCCGGCTGCTAGCCTCAGCGCTAAAGGTGTTGCTGCAGTGAATCTGCTCCAGCTTCAGCCAGAAGAGAAGATTACAGCTATCATTAAACACGAGAAGAACGCGAGCGACGCTGGTTATCTGTTCATGGCGACGAAGAATGGTACCGTTAAGAAGACTCCGCTGAGTGACTATGCTAATATCCGTACGAATGGTTTGATTGCCATAAAACTAGATGATGGCGATGAACTGAAATGGATCAAGAAAACTGATGGAGAAAGTGATGTAATTATTTCAACATCAGCTGGTCAGGCGATTCGATTTAATGAAAAAGATGCACGACCGATGGGTAGGGCTGCTCGCGGAGTGCGCGGTGTTCGTCTGCGACCAAATGACCGAGTGGTCGGTATGGATATCGTGACAAGCGACGATCAAACGCTATTGGTTATCAGTGAACAAGGCTTTGGTAAGCGCACTAAGGTGACCAATTTTCCGAGCCATAAGCGTGGCGGGGTAGGTATTAAAGCGGCGATTGTGACGGCAAAGACGGGCCCAATCATATCAGTTCAGACGATTGACCCGACTATGACAGATGCTATCTTGGTGTCACGAAATGGACAGACGATTCGTATTAGTCTCAAAGATATCAAGCTGCTGGGCCGTACAACCCAAGGGATTACGATCATGCGATTGGGTGACAATGATGCAGTATCTTCTATAGGGTTAATGGAGGAACGTCTTCCGGAAGAGGATACTAAATGAGATACGTGCTAGTGCCTTTGTTGGCATGGGCATTAGCTCAGGGTTTAAAGCATATCTTTCGCTTGATGGGTAGAAATCGTCGAGTATTTAGCAAAAATCCAAAGTCGCCCCTCTTGTTGTCTGGTGGTATGCCAAGTGCTCATGCTGCAACGGTGGTTTCATTGACTGCTGTGGTTGCGTTATATGACGGTATTGATACGGTACAATTTGCTATCGTTCTCTGGGTGACTATGATCATTTTATATGATGCCATGATGGTGAGATTCTCTTCTGGGCAACAGGGAGACACGCTAAATCAGCTCTTAGATGAGCAGAAAAGTTCTTTGCCTCGCATCCGTGTAGCGCACGGCCATACCCCTGTTGAGGTTGCTGTTGGCGCCACAATAGGAATGCTTGTTTCGCTTGTTGTCTTTTTCGCAACAAAATAATTACAAAATAGTATTGACCAAAGGTTGGTTGATGATGTATGATAAGTATCAGTCTGGTCGTGGGGATGCGAGCGAAACGACAATTACAATCTGTAATGATCAAGTTACGTGAGGATTTTTGGCCAGTCTATCGAACTTTAACAATTTGATTGTGCAATATCATCGTCAGTTTATATTTTTGTAGAGCCTTAA
>CAUOLC010000002.1:0-106951 GCA_963456285.1 uncultured Candidatus Saccharibacteria bacterium
CAAGCTGTTCTCGGTTGATCCAGCCATTTTTAAAGGCAGTTTTTTCCGGACTACCGATGATGCGACCAGTTCGTTTCTGGATGACGCGCACGAAATCGGCGGCATCAGTCAGGCTGTCGATGGTGCCGGTGTCCAGCCAAACGTCGCCATTATCTAGAGTCTGGACTTGCAATTTACCGCGGCGCAGATATTCAGCATTGATGGAAGTGATTTCCAGCTCGCCTCGTGCTGAAGGCTGGACGTTTTTGGCGATCTCAATAACATCGTTATCATAAAAATATAACCCGACCACGGCGAAGTTTGACTTTGGCTCGGCTGGTTTTTCTTCGATGGAGATGGCTTGATTTTGCTCATCAAACTCGACAACACCATATCGCTCTGGGTCAGAAACTTTGTAAGCAAAAACCGTACCGCCGTCAGGATTGGTACACTCCTGTAGGGACTCATCTAGCCGCTCACCGTGGAAAATATTATCTCCCAGGACTAGAGCCACTTTGTCGTTGCCAATGAATTCTTCACCGATAATGAAAGCCTGTGCTAGACCTTCTGGTTTGGGCTGGACAGCATATTCCAGATTGATACCCCACTGCGAACCGTCGCCGAGCAGTCGCTGAAAACCGGCTTGATCATCCGGTGTGGTGATGATTAAAATATCGCGAATTCCTGCTTGCATCAGCGTGGTAAGCGGATAATAAATCATCGGCTTGTCATATATTGGCATTAACTGTTTACTAATCGCTTGGGTAATTGGCCAAAGGCGCGTACCCGATCCACCTGCTAAAATTATTCCTTTCATAAAAACTCCTTTTAGTTCAGTATATAATCTTTTAGATCATGTGTCCAATCATGACTAGTGAACCCGGTAGAATGTAATTTATCAAGACTCATATCGCTACCTAGTGGTCGAGGGGCGATGCCATCTTTGCCGGCAAAATATTCAGCCGTTGTTGTGTTGGTAACGGTCAGATCATTGCGCCCAGCTAACTCAAAAATCCGCCTAGTGATATCCGCCCAGCTTTCTAATGGTCCGTCGTTGGTAGCGTTATATGTGCCGAATGGCGCTTGAGTTGATAGCAGGTGGTCAATAATTCTCACCAATTCACGAGTAAAGGTTAATCGGCCAATTTGGTCATGAACAACAGTTGGTGAAATGTTCTTTTCCGCCAATCCCAGCATAGTGCGGACGAAGTTTTTACCTTCGCCAATTACCCAGGTAGTGCGTAGCAGATAAAACTTATCCAGCTGCTCAACGAGTAGATCTCCAGCTGCCTTTGATGCGCCATAAACACTCAGTGGACTAAAGTATTCGCTTTCATAATGTGGTTCTTTTGTCCCGTCAAATACATAATCACTGGAAATATGTACTAAAGTCATGTTGTGAGCGCGGCAAACTCGGGTTAGGTTTGCAACTGCCGAGGCGTTAACTTTCCAGGCTGCTACGCGACCTTCTGGCGTTTCCGCACCGTCAACATTGGTAAAGGCTGCTGCATTTAACACGATTGATATTCCTGACCAGTCGAATGACTCAACTGATTGGCGGTCAGTGATGTCCATCTCGTCTATGTCGGCGAACCGTGCTTCTGGATATTGTTGACGAAGTGCTCGCCCCAATTGACCATTTGCTCCGACGATAAAAATGTTATTTGAATTCATATTACACCTCCATCGGAATTACGTTTGCAAGCAGTGGGTGAGCGGCGTCCTTTTCGGAAATAATCGCTTGGTTCTGGCTGATTGGCCAATCAATGTTGAGTGCCGGGTCAAACAGATTAACAAAGGTGTATGTGGCGTCTGGTGACCAGTGTGCGTCAACTAGATAGGTGTAGGCGATATTATCATCAAGCGCTTGATAGCCGTTAGCAACACCTTTGGGTACGAAGATTGCCGTGCCAGGGTTGATTTCATGCGTGAAAACCGTGCCGAAGCTGTCGCCTTTACGCAAATCACACCACGCGCCAAAGACGCGGCCGTTGGCGGTGGAGATGAACTTATTCCACGGCTCGGCGTGCAGACCGCGGGTGGCACCAGCTTTGTCGTTGAAGCTGATGTTATTTTGTACGATGGTGAATGACGGCAGTCCTAGCGCTTCCATCTTTTCTTTTTGGTAATTTTCCTTGAACCAGCCGCGGTTGTCGCCATGGACTGGTAGTTTGACTACAAACAACCCGGGGATTGGTGATTCGGTGACGGTTAGTTCGTTGTAGTTGTTTGGATCAAAGCTCATAGATTGTCCTTTCGCCATAGTTGATAATAGTGTAGTCCTGCCAGAGTTTGGCAATCATTAATTTCGCCGTTTCGAATCAAATCGTCTATCTCATCAAGCGTGAAAAACCGCATATCGCTAAACACTTCATCGCTTTGTTCGCGCTGACCAGTGAAACTTAGCTCTCGGGCTAGGCAAACGGCCATTTTCTCCGTCATTAGGCCATTACAGACGTATGCTTCGCCTAGTTTTTGCCAAGATCGAGCGATGATGCCGGTTTCTTCCTCGAGTTCGCGCTTTGAGGCTTCTAGTAGATCTTCATTGTCGCCCCCGCCACCGGGTAACTCCCAACCAAAGCTTTGCGACGGATAGCGAAAACCACGCACTAAATACAAGCACTCTTGGTCGTCTACCACTACAACCATGCACGAATCTCGCGACTTTATATAGCCATAGATTCCGTTGTTTCCGTCTTGACTAATGGTCTGATCTTCGTGAATGGTGATCCAAGGATTTTGGTAGACGATTTTACTGCTGACTTTCGTTTTTGACGGCGTATCAGTCATGACTATTGCCCCTGTTTTGCGTAGGCTGCTTCGACGGCTTCTTTTTGGGCTTTCCACCAATCTTCGTGCTCGCGGTACCATTCGATAGTTTGCAACAGGCCATCGCGCATACCAGTTTGATTGTCGGTATACTGTGGCTGCCAGCCGAGTTCGCGGCGTAGTTTACTGGAGTCCATGGCATAGCGCATGTCGTGGCCTGGGCGGTCATTGACATGCTCGTACCAATCTTTACCTTTGCCCATCAGCTCGCAAATCAATTCAATCACCATCTTGTTATTAACGTGGTCATTGTCAGCGCCGATGATGTAGGTTTCGCCTAGCTCGCCCTTTTCCAGGATGAGGTGAACTGCCGAATTGTGATCATCAACGTGAATCCAGTCGCGGACTTGCTCGCCAGTACCGTACAGTTTGGGTTTGATATTGCTCAAAATGTTAGTAATTTGGCGCGGAATGAATTTCTCGATGTGTTGGTATGGACCGTAGTTGTTAGAACAATTGGAAATCGTTGCTTTGATGCCGAAGCTGCGAATCCAAGCGCGCACTAGCATGTCGCTGGAAGCTTTGGTACTGGAGTAGGGGCTGGACGGATTGTACGGTGTGTCTTCGGTGAAGCGGTTTGGGTCATCAAGTTCCAGATCGCCAAACACTTCATCAGTCGAGATGTGATGCAGGCGTTTGTTGTGCTTGCGGATAGCCTCAAGAATGGTGTAGGTGCCGATGACGTTGGTTTCGACAAACGGCCAGGGATTGCGCAGGGAATTGTCGTTGTGACTTTCGGCGGCGAAATGCACTACAATGTCAGTTTCAGCGACTAATTTATCCATCAACTCGGCATCGCAAATATCGCCTTCTACGAAATTAATTTGGTCAGCTACTGGCTCCAAATTAGCGGTATTACCCGCATAGGTGAGCTTGTCGATAACAGTGATGTCGTATTCTGGCTTGTGTTTGACGGTATAATGCACAAAATTCGAGCCAATGAATCCCGCGCCTCCCGTGACTAGCATTCTGGTCATATATATACTATACCATGTATAATGGATTGCATCAGGCTAAAACAGGAGATAATATGAGAGCCGCAGTGGTTATTTTGAATTATAAAGGCTGGCAGGATACAAAGAAATGTCTGGCTGCTATGAAAAAGCAGACACATGAAGATTTTGAGATATATTTGATAGACAATGGGTCGGGTGATGATTCGGTTAAAGAATTATCGAAAATCAAGATGAAGAATCTCCATTTTCATCAAGAGCCAAACAATACTGGCTTTACTGGCGGGGTTAATATTGGAATTCGTTGGGCTATTGAACAGGGATTTGATGCGGTGGCTTTGTTAAATAATGATGCGGCTCCAGAGCCAGATTGGTTGAAAAATTTGGCGGGCGCTCTTGAGCAAAAACCAGAGGTTGGTGCAGTCACTAGCTTGATGTTAGATACTACTGGCAAGTTCATCGATGACGCAGGTGATGAATATTCTACCTGGGGTATTCCAGCGCTACGGGCGGAGCATTTGCCAAAAGACCAAGCTCCCGACAGTGGCTTACTCTTTGGGGCAACAGGCGGCGCAACGCTGTATCGCACCAAAGTTTTTCAGCAAATTGGCTTCTTTGACGAGGATTTTTTCGCGTACAACGAGGACGTTGATATTTCATGGCGTATGCAATTGGTTGGCTGGAAGGTGTGGTATGAAAAAACTGCTGTAGTTTTCCATAAACACTCAGCAACAAGCTCCAAAATCCCTGGTTTTACTATCAATCAAGTGTTCAAAAACTTGCCGCAGGTATTTTGGAAAAATGTACCATTTCCTATGATTATACCGATGTGGTTCAAATTTACGATTATATATTTCATGTTCATGGTGTACCAAATACCAAAAGGTGGCTTTAAATTTGCAGTCAAAGGGTTTATACAAAGCATAGGCCTGTGGCCAAAATCACTGACTAAGCGTCGCCGTATTCAAAAGACTAAAACCGTTTCAAACACCTACATCAAATCACTGTTATACCACGGCCTTCCGTTGAGGCAGGTGAATCGCATCAAGAAAGCCTTGGGATTTCAGTGATTAAGGGGTAAAATAGCACTATGAAACGCGATTTCCTGTTTACCTCAAAAGCGTTACTCTTGCTGGCTGATGTTGCGATGGTGGTGCTGTCATTTGCGCTAGCTTATTATTACCGAACTCACTTGGACACTCGCGTGTATTATTTTGTGCCGCAAATTCGTAACTTTGTCGTGCTGATCGTGGCTTTGTTGCCGTTGTGGCTGATAGTCAATGCATTGTCTGGGCTATACAACCGAGAAATATTTTTGTCGCGCCCCAAAGAATATATGCGCGTGCTATTGACCTCTGTGATCAGCGTGATGGCGCTGATTTCTTATGAATTTTTCACTGGCGAAGATGTGTTTCCAGTGCGAATCATTGCGGTGTACTTTGTGGTCATCAACTTTATCTTGATGATTTTGGGTCGTGAAATTGTGAAATTGATCAATAGCGTGTTAATTCTGCGCGGCTTTGGTCGGCAAAAAGTGTTGATCGTTGGTGATAACGAAAAAACTGTTGAGCTGGCAGAGTATTTTGGTAAACATATCAATTATGGCTATGATGTCGTCGGCGTTGTGGCGGGCTATGGCGGTAAGGGAGTAGAAACCTTCAAAAACTTTAAAACTGCCGTCGAAGCAGTTCGCCCCGCCATCATCATGCAGACTGATATCACGCGGTCTCAAGAAGTCTATCACTACGCGTTATCAAACCACCTGACTTATATGTTCGTGCCGCAGCAAGACCGAATGGTATCCAGGATGAATAGCGTGGAGATTATCGCTGGACTACCAATCATAGAAATTCAGGCAACCCAGTTGTTTGGGGTTGGTCGAGTGTGGAAGCGCTTGATGGATATCGTGGTCGGTAGTGTGGCGCTACTACTACTCTCACCAATCATGTTGTTGGTTGCTATCATCATGAAACTGAGCGCACCACGCGAAGCAGTTTTCTTCCGTCAGACCAGGCTGACACGGTTTAACCGCGAGTTTAGGATCTATAAGTTCCGCTCCCAAAAATCAAAATACAACGGTACCACCCCTGAAGAGGCCTTTACCATGATGGGCCGTCCAGAGCTGATCAAACAATATCGTGACAATGGCGATCAATTGGACAATGATCCACGCATCACTCGGTTGGGGCGATTCCTTCGAGCGACCTCGCTGGACGAATTGCCACAACTGTTAAATGTCGTCAAAGGCGATATTTCACTGGTTGGTCCACGAGCGTTGATTCCTCAGGAAATCAATCAATACAAGCGCAAAGATACTATCTTGGCGGTGAAATCTGGATTGACTGGTCTGGCACAGGTGTCCGGCAGGCGCGATATTAGCTTTGAGGAGCGACGCCAACTTGATGTGTACTATGTACAGAACTGGTCGTTGTGGTTGGATATTCGTATTTTAGTGAAAACCTTCGGGATGGTACTGTTTCAGCGGGGAGCTCGATGATGGCTTCTGAGAGTTCGGAGGCGCCGCGCGTCGCTATTGTCTGTGACTGGCTGACAACCTATGGCGGAGCAGAGAAAGTAGTCAAATCGATCCATGAATTATTCCCTGATGCACCCATTTTTACCTCGCAATATTCTCGCAAGCAGATAAATTGGTTTGATGATTGCCAAGTTCATGTTGGTTGGGTGAATATCTTTCCTGCTCGCCTCAGGAAAATTTTGGCAGTACCCAGGGCGCTCTATTTCAATCGATTACATCGTCGGTTGCGTCACTATGACATCATCATCACCGTTTGTACGGCAGAAAGTAAGGGTATCAAACTTTATCCATACCAGACAGGAATTTGCTATTTGCAAGGCCCGCCGACGCAGTATTTTTGGGGGATGTATGATGACTATGTCAAAAACCCTGGCTTTGGTAAACTGAACTTCATCGTACGGTTCTTTTTTAAGCTATTGGTTGGGCCGCTGCGCAAGATTGATTGGAAATTTGCCCAGCGACCAACGGTGCTGGTGGCTAACTCGTCGTATTCAGCTGCGGAAACCGAAAAGTACTATAATCGGTCCGCTCAGGTATTGTTCCCACCGGTAGAAGTCGATAAATTTACTGTTGGCTCGGTTGCTAGTTCCAAAGAAGAATTTTTTATCACCACCTCTCGGCAGGTCAACTGGAAGCGCCTGGATATCGCTATTCAGGCGTGTCTGTTGTCAGGTAAGCGGCTGGTACTGGTGGGTGACGGCGCAGAACACGGCATTTTACAGCAACTGGCGGGAGATAGTCCGCTCATTAGATTTATCCCGCGCATTGATAGTCCTGAGGAGTTGAATGCCTTGGTGTCCCAGGCAAAAGGATTTATTTTCCCAAGCATTGAGCCGTTTGGTATCGCGCCAATTGAAGCGTTGAGCGCTGGTGTGCCGGTGATCGCTTTGAAACAAGGTGGGGCGCTGGATTATATTCACGAAGGGAAAAATGGCACGTTCTTTGATGAGCAGACAGTTGAAAGTTTGGCGGCGGCAATGCAACGCTTTGACGGTATGACATTTGACAAGCAGCAAGTTTCAGCCTCAGCAAAAGCTTTTTCAGACGCGAGATTTAAGCAGGAGTTGCAGCGGATAGTTGATGATGCAACTGGTAAATAAACTAAGACAAAGTTTGCTGTCGTGGCTGGCAGCAGCTAGCGTCACAGAGAAGCTAGTACTATTAGCTCCCGTGGCGGTGTGGTTTTCGTATTTTCCCACCATATCTTTTGGTCGGCAAAGCGGCACTAATTTAGAGTTATCGATTGCCGTCATCTATGCAGTAATTTTGGCGCTAGTGGGATTGCCGCAAATTTGGAATCATCGGCAATTTCTCTGGCAGCAAAAGGCCGTCTGGCTACTAGCTATGTTTGTGGGCTGGAATCTCCTGAGTGTCATCTGGTCGGTTAACCCTCTGAGATCAATCCTTGTAAGCGGCCTCTGGAGTGTGCTATTTCTCGATTTCCTGGTGATATATAGCTTGCCGTCACTCAAGAGAATGGTTAGTCCACTGATGAGCATTACCGTCACGACCGCAGTAGCCATGAGCCTATTGGCAATTGTGCAGGTTGTATACGGTGCCTGGTTTGACTGGGGGTTGTGCAATGGGTGTGTGGCGCGAGGATTTGGGTTTGTGCGGCCAAGTGGTTTTGCTATTGAACCACAGTTTTTTGGGAGTCTATTGATCGCGCCAATTTTACTAGTCTCCTACCGACTACTACAAAACAAAGCCACGAAATATGACATAGTTGCTCTCTGTTTGATGTTTGTGGCGCTATACCTCACACTGAGCCGCGGCGCACTGTATGCAGTGACGGCGGCGGTGCTAGTGCAGGTAGTACTGGTACATTGGCGTACATCGACCAACTGGCTACGGTCCTCGGCTGTGGTCGTCATGGTGCTAGCGGGGAGCTTTGTCTTTGGTATGATGTGGCACGGAGTCTTTACACAGCTTAATCCCAGGGTAGCTGATGGGTTTTATCAATCAATCACCAAATCGATCAACCACCTGTCACTTGGAAAAATCAACTTACCAAACCTAGCGCCTCAACAACCGCCTCAAGAGAATGCCTCAGCAGCCAGCTCACAACAGGCAATATCAGCCTCCCCACCGAAAGCAGTGTTTGATGGCTATGTCGCGAAATCGACAGAGGAGCGAACTGGTATGTCGCAACTTGCTTTGGGGGTTTGGACGAAGAGCCCAACGCAATTTCTCTTTGGGGTTGGCGCAGGCGGCGCAGGGCGTGCTATCTTTCAGCAATCTGGCAAGACGAGCGGCGAATTTGAAATTGTCCAAAATGAATTCTTGTCTGTGGCGGTGGAATTGGGGATTGTAGGTGTTGTATTATTGACAGCGCTACTGCTGGCTTTATGTCGAAAAATGTCCGTCAAAAAAGCGCTGGCGTGGCCGATTGCACTAGGGTTTGTCCTCCAGTGGATGTTCTTTTCAGGGCTACCAAACGCGCTTCATATTTATTTTGTTGCGATGCTTATGTTTGCTATAATAGATAGAGTTGATGAAAAAGCCGAATATATCAGTTGATGGTTTCATTCCTGCTGGTCGACGACCAGAGCGAGTCGGGAATAAACCCGGTGCTGACGCTCCGAGGCGAGTGGGCAGACCGGTTGCTATTGATGGTATGCAGCCACGCCGTACGCCAGTTGCTCCGCAGCATTTTCAGCAGCCACAGCAATTACAGCAGCCATTTCCTGAAGATAATGATATACAGGCCGGTCTGCGAGAAATTGACCATCAGCCACCTCGACCAGTCCGACCAGAACCAGATAAGAAAGAGCAGAAGCGTCTCAAGGTAGAAAAGAAGCTAGAGAAGCTTAATAAAAAGCGTGAGAAAAAGAACAAAAAGCCGCTGTCGTTTGAGCAGTTCAAAAAGCGACGACTCATCAAGCGCATTATACTGATAATATTAATTCCACTACTGATATTTTTGGGCTTTCAGGCGTGGCGATTATACAACAATCTGTCGCGAGTTGTCGGCGGAGACATTCTTGGATTATTCACCAAAACACGGCTTAAACAGGATGACAATGGCCGCACGAATGTCTTAATCTTTGGTACGTCGCCTGACGGCTGGGAAGGCGCTGACTTGGCTGACTCGATCATGGTATTGTCCTACCACCAAGACAATAAGGACGCCTACACTGTGTCTCTGCCGCGAGACCTTTACGTCAAACACACCTGTCAGTCTTGGCTGAAAACTACCGCTGGAAAGCTCAACGAGAGTTATGGTTGTGGTAAACAAGACGCTAAAGACAGCGGCAAAGATCAAGCTGCTAGTGAACAGGCTGGACAAGCAGAGATCGCTAAAACTGCGCAAGAAGTATTGGGTATGGAAATTCACTACAAAGTGCACGCAAACTGGCGCGTTCTTACCGAGGTAGTTAATGCACTTGGCGGAATTGATGTGAAGGTTGAGGCCTACGACGGCTCATCGATGGTGTATGACGTGGCTACAAAGATTCGCTACCGTAACGGCGAAACAGTTCATATGAATGGTGAGCAAGCCCTAGCGTTCAGCCGTGCCCGTGGTAGCGCTGGAGGAATTGGACTGAGTGGTGGTAACTTTGACCGTGAGCGCAACCAGCAAAAAATTATCAAAGCCATCGTCGAGAAAGCCAAAACATCCAACAAAGCAGATTTCAATGTCATGATGGGGATTATCGATGCGCTAGGCAATAACATTAATACCAACTTTGAAACCAAAGAAATGCAGACCATCATTGAAATTTTGAAGGAGTTCAATGCGGAAAAGATTGTCTCAATACCACTGGTTGACGAGAAAAATAAGGTGCAGCTACTGACGACTTCCAATATCGCAGGCGCTAGCGTGGTGGTGCCGACCGCTGGAACCTATAATTACACAGCCATCAAAAATTATGTTAAAAAACGCATCAGTCCAACAGCTGAGATGAATGAAGAAGCGAGATTGGTGATTTTGAATGGCTCTGGTGTCGCGGGTGTAGCAGCCGCTGAACAGACAAAATTAACCAAGCAAGAGCTAAATGTGGTCCAGGTTGGTAATTATCCAGGTGGCGTCCAAGCCAAACATACCATCTACGACCTAAGTAACGGCACGAAACCAAAGACTATCGAAAAGTTGAAGCAGACCTATGGCACTAATGTTGTAACTACCATCCCGCCAACCATCAGTAAGTATAATGCTGACATTGTCATCGTCCTTGGTACAGAAAACCAGCGGTAGTAAGCCGCTGGTTTTGGTTCAGTGCGCAAAGCGTCTTATGAGTGGTAGCCGTTTGGATTGTTACTTTGCCAGTTCCAGGTGTCTTGGCAGGCTTGTTCAACAGACAACTCAGCTTTCCAGTTGAGCTCTCGTTGAGCTTTGTCGCAGTTGGCGTAGCAAGCCGCCAAATCACCAGGGCGACGAGGCTTGATGACGTAAGGAATGTCATGGCCAGAGGCTTGAGAGAAGGCTTTGATGATTTCCAGAACAGAGGTGCCATGTCCTGTGCCGAGATTGTATATATTCACTCCCGACTTCATGTGCTCCAGCGCTGCCACGTGACCACGCGCCAAATCGACCACGTGGATATAGTCACGTACACCAGTACCATCTGGCGTGTCATAGTCATCACCAAATACGCCAACCTCATTCAATTTACCAACTGCCACTTGCGCAACGTATGGTAGTAGGTTGTTTGGGATGCCATTTGGATCTTCGCCAATGGTTCCCGATGCGTGCGCGCCGATTGGGTTGAAATAGCGCAAAATAGACACTTCCAACTCTGGGTTGGCGACTGCAGCGTCTTGCAAAATCTGCTCGATCATGAACTTAGTTTGGCCATATGGATTGGTGATACCGCGACCAGTTGGGGACGCTTCTGTTAGCGGCAGCGATTCTGGAGTGCCGTAGACGGTGGCTGAACTGGAGAAAACAATTTTGTTAACATGATGTTTTTGCATGGTTTCCAAAAGAACCAGGCTTGAAACGAGATTATTGTCATAATATTCCAGCGGTTTAGCGACCGATTCGCCAACAGCTTTAAATCCGGCAAAATGAATAACGGCATCAATCTGTTGATTAGCAAATACCTCTTCTAGTGCTGCTTTGTCACGTACGTCTGCTTTCACAAACGGAATAGTCGTTTTGGTAATATCTTCGATGCGCCGTATCACTTCCGCTGAGCTGTTTGATAGATCGTCCATAATAACCACCTCGTGTCCGCTGTGAATCAGCTCAATGGCGGTATGAGAACCGATATAGCCTGCACCACCAGTCAACAAAATCTTCATCTTTATTATCCTCCTATTTGGTTGTATTATAAGTATAGCAAGGAATAGAACATATATGAAACTAACAAAAAAGCAAAAACAACTACTCGATTTTATCGAAGGATTTATCAGCGGACAGGGATATAGTCCGACCTTTCGAGAGATAATGCAGGCGTTGGGTTATAAATCAGTCTCAACAGTAGCCAAGCACATTGACGGTTTGGTGGCACAAGGAGCCTTGATCAAGCGAGAAGGTAAAGCCAGGTCGTTGGAGCTTGGTATTAATCACGAGGTTACTACTGGCGCGACTAAGCCGTGGTGGCATCATCTGGAACAAGAAGCCGAAAAACGTGAAGCCGCGGCTGATGAGGCGGCTCATGAGGAGGCGGTTATCTTGAGAAAAGCGTTAGATATTGTCAAAAGCACCTGATGTAATCGTAATTCAGTTCTTTACAATAATGTCATGATACGGTACAATGGCAATACGGTATTCCGGCATAGCTCAGTGGTAGAGCGGTTGGCTGTTAACCAATAGGTCGCTGGTTCGAGCCCAGCTGCCGGAGCCAAGAAAAGACACTTCTACGGAGGTGTTTTTTCTTTGTTCCTCGAAATACGATTCGGTACCATACAAAATTCCACACCAGACTGATGCTTTCTTGATTGTTAAAAATAGTAAATCAGACGTATAATAGATGAGTGAAAAAACGTCAAAGTACAAATAAACGTTGGCTATTGGCTGCAGTGGTAGTTGCAGTGCTTCTTGCGGTGAAGGTTGCTGGACGAAACCTGTCCATAGAGCTGCCCAAGCATTTCCAAGACTTTATCACCCTGAGCTTGAGCGTCATCATCGAAGCATTGCCATTTGTGATGCTAGGCATGTTCTTTTCTATGGCGGTTCGTGTGTGGTTGCCTCACGACTGGCTGCTTCAGCATTTGCCAAAACAGCCGTTCTTGCGTCGCGCGCTCATCTCGCTACTTGGGGTGTTTATGCCGGTTTGTGAATGTGGTAATGTGCCGTTGGCGCGTGGATTGCTTGCTAAAGGCTTAACACCAGCAGAATCACTCACTTTTCTTCTGGCGGCACCAATACTTAATCCTGTGACCATTATCACCACTCAGCAGGCATTTTCTGATGATAATACGGTACTGATTGCCAGGATTTTGGGTGGTTTTTTGATCGCCAATCTCATCGGTTGGATATACAGCTCGACGCGGCAAGAGACCATGTTGCGCCCAGAATTTATCGCTAGTTGCAAAGAGAGAGATGGCGATTCAAATAGGCTTATTGACGCGCTTCATTTTTTCAAGCATGAAACGCGCACCATGATGCCAGCATTGATCATTGGTGCGATGGTGGCTGGCTTTATCCAAGTTGTCGTGCCGCGTGAAACGATTTTACTGTTAGGGAATAGCCCGGCCTGGTCAGTGTTGGTCATGGTGCTACTGGCGTTTGTGGTATCAATTTGCTCCAGTGTTGATGCGTTCTTTGCGCTGGCATTTCGCGGTACGTTTACATCTGGCTCACTAGTTAGCTTTCTGACGTTTGGTCCGATGATTGACATCAAAATGCTGAGCTTGATGCGCACGACGTATCGCCGAACGGTACTGGTGCAAGTGTCATTATTGGTGGTATTACTGACGGCGCTGCTGGGATTGGTGGTAAATTATGTATTCTAAGATATCGAGATGGATTAATAAGGTAGACGAATGGAGTGGTATCCTGCTGATGCTAGTTGCCAGTATCGCTACTATATGGCTCTCGTTTGAGGAAAAACTTAAGTGGTATATTCATCCACGCTATGAATTATTTTCCTTGGCGCTAGCAACAACTGGTGTTTTACTCGCCCTCGCCACGATTATCACTCTGCCAAAGCACAATCACAAAACCTCACATAAACGATATCGCTCGTATGGCACTGCGGTGATAGTTATAATTTCAATAGGTATATTGCTAGTTATTCAGCCAGCAGCGCTAACCAGCTTGACAGTGAGTCAGCGAGTGATGAATAGTGGGGCGAAGGCAACTGGTGATGCTCGTGAATCAGCCATTCTCAAAGAACGGGGTAGTTATACTAACTTCACCATCAAAGATTGGTCGCTCTTATTATCCCAATCCAGTGACCCAAAACAATACCAAAACAAACCAGCAAAAGTCAGCGGATTTATCACGGCTAGCAATGATGAAAATGTTTTCTTTGTTTCGCGTTTTGTAGTGACATGTTGTGCTTTGGATGCTCGCCCAATTGGCGTGCCGGTGTACAGCCCAGGCTGGCGCAAAACCTTTGCTCCAGACCAGTGGGTAGAGACCAGCGGGGTGTTTATCGCCAATCCAAATACTAACACCACCGATCGTACGGTCCTGTCGCCTGATTATGTCAGACCGATTGATAAGGAGAAAAACCAGTATGTTTATTAGTGTTGTGAAAAGAATGCAGCGATGGCAATGGGTGATGGCGGTCGCGATTATTGCTGTTGCTACTATGTTTGTCCTGGTCGACAGGCAGGGTCCGCGGCTGCGGCGTGCCGAATATATTCCGGCACCAAAATCTGGTAGTGTTGCGCAGTGGCGATTCTATTTTAATCAGTCAGTCAAAGACCCTTCGCCAGACAATGTTCGTCTGTCAGCCGGGCGCTTATATGGCGTGACGACAACCAATGACGTTGTCACGGTTCAGGTGCTCAAAACAGGCCCAGAACCAACAGAACAGCACGTCACCATCATTGATCTACAGAGTAAATACGGCAATCGTAGTAGCAACATAACACATGTAGTTCGCAGACCAGACACCTTGTTCTATACTCCTACTAAATAATCATTGCTTACAGCTTTTTTAAAGATTGGCAGCGTATCATCAAGATATCACTAACAGAAAGGATGATTATGAACAAGGTGCAAGCAAACGAAATCAACTTAACCACTAACGAGGCGCTGGTGTTGCAGCAAGTCTATGAAGATGGCGGTGATGAGGCGGCTATATTGGCGGCACAAATGGGCATACCACGTCGAACGGCGATGAATGTACTAGCGGATTTGCGGCGTAAAGGTTTGATGGCGATCGACCAGGCCTATGGCGACGCTTGGGTGCGGCTGACCACGCGCGGCAAACGACTAGTGCAGCGAATTTGGCCGGAAGCGCAGGCGATAGTATACTAAAGAGTATGAGATATATCCTGTTGCTTCGGGGAATTAATGTTGGTGGTAAAAACAAAGTTTCCATGAATGACCTTAAAGCAAGACTCGAAGATTTGGGATATCAGAATGTCGTCACATATATCAATAGCGGTAACGTCATATTTGACACTGATGATGACCTGGCAACAATCAAAGATAATATCACTACCATATTAGGGCGTTTCCCATTTACTATCAAACACGTCATTCTGACGAAAGATGAGTATTTAGACGAAGTGTCTAACCTGCCAGAGTGGTGGCATCAAACCCTGGCACGAAAAGACGTATTGTTCTATACCGATGGCGTCGATTCTGAATATATTAAGGAACGGATCGGTCAAATGCCACTTCATGATGAGATTGTTCATTTTGGTAAAAAGGCTGTCTTTTGGGGTAAATATACGGAGAAAGATTTTTTGCGTACCTCATATCACAAGTTACTAATGAAAGAAAAGTTTTACCCACTGATTACAATCCGCAATGGGCGAACATTTGACGCATTAGGAAAGATGCTGGGGTAGGTCGTGCGGATTTTACTAGTAGAAGATGATATGGCAATTGCCCAGTCGCTGAAAGAAGGTTTGGAAGATGAAGCCTATGCGGTCGATGTGGCACATGACGGCGACGAGGGTTACCGGACGGCGACGGCGGATGAGTATGATGTGATTATTCTTGATGTGATGCTGCCGGAAATGAATGGCTATGAGGTGTGTCGGGCGCTACGCAAAGATGGTAATCAGACGCCGATCTTGATGCTGACAGCGCGTGATGCCGAGCGCGATATTGTTGAAGGTCTGGACGTGGGTGCTGATGATTATTTGGCGAAGCCGTTTAGTTTTGAGGTATTGTTGGCGCGTCTGCGGGCATTGCTGCGCCGTCCGAACGAGAAGTTGGAAGAAGTTTTGCGGGTTGGTGATTTGACGCTTGATCCGAGTTTGAAAAAAGTGATGCGGGCGAATCAGGAAATTAACTTGACCGCCAAAGAATACGGTGTGCTGGAATATCTGATGCGTAACGCCGGCAAAGTTTTGTCCAAAGAGCAAATCATCTCGCACGTGTGGGATTTTGATGCCGATGTGTTACCGAACAATGTTGAGCTTTTCATCATGTTTTTGCGGCGCAAAATCGACAAACCATTTGGTTCAAAATTGATTCACACCGTCCCAGGCTTTGGTTATAAACTGGAGGAAAAATCATGAGACAGCAGCGAGTGCGGCGCTTGGCGCTGAGCTATTTGGCGGTGATTATGACGCTGTCGTTGGTGTTTAGCGTGATTATTTATGCCATCACTTCCATCCAATTAAATCGGCCACTGCCGCCGGGCGAACATACTCAGCAGCCACCAGAGCTTATTGAGCGTCAGTTTAGTCGCCGCCTGGAGCAGCGCAACCGCGAGACGCGCGGGTCGGTGATCATATCACTGGCGGCGCTGAACGGGGTGATGCTACTGGTTGGCTATTGGCTGAGTATGTTGTTGGCGCGGCGGACTTTGGCGCCGATTGAGCGGGCAATGCGGGCGCAGGTGCAATTTGTGTCGGATGCTAGTCATGAGCTGCGGACGCCACTGACGGCGTTGATGACCACCAACGAAGTGGCGCTACGCAAAAAAACGCTGGATGAGAAAAAGGTGAGGGCAGTTTTCCAGCGTAACATTGACGAGGTTGAAAAATTGCGCAAACTGACGGACAATTTGTTGCAACTTACCCAGGTCGATAATCAGCAGATTGAAAAACAGGCGGTCGATATGGCGAAACTTGTCCGTGACACGATTGATCGCTATCAGCCGGTGGCCGACAAAAAGCAAGTGGTGCTGGATGTGCAAGTACCGTCAGTAAATCATGTGGTCGCAGTCGTGGCGGTGACGCAAATTTTGGGTACGCTGATCGATAACGCCATCAAATATTCACCATCAGGCAGTACGGTAGTCATTCGGCTGGACGGGCAAACTCTCTCAGTCGTCGACCAAGGCATTGGCATTGCCAAACAAAACCAGGCAAAAATTTTCAACCGATTTTACCGTAGTGATGAAGCGCGCACGCGTGGGCATAATTCGGGCTATGGACTCGGACTGGCTATCGCTAAGGCGGTGGCTGACAAAAATGGTTATCAATTGAGCGTCAAGAGTGAACTAGGCCAGGGTTCGACTTTTAGTTTACACTTCTAAGGCTTTGGTTGACTGCTTATAAGTGAAGCGGTTTTAAATTTGATCTGGTGGCGTAAAAACCTACCATGTTATATACTTAAACCATAGCAAATGATGACTATAAAAGGAGTCGTTATGAGTGACACTTCACCGCTGATATTACACGGGCTGACCAAGCGCTTTGGTCATAAGCTGGCAGTCGACAATGTATCGCTGGAGCTGCATGAAGGTGAGGTGTTTGGTTTTCTTGGGCCGAATGGTGCGGGTAAAAGTACAACGATTCGATCGGTGATGGATTTTTTGAGGCCGACGGACGGCTGGATAGAATTGCTGGGTGGACGGGATTCCGCGGAACGAACAGCCCTTCATGATCAGGTTGGGTATCTAGCGGGCGACATCGCCCTGTATGAAACTATGACTGGCCGGAAATTGCTGAAATTTTTGGCGCGGACAGGTCGGAAGGTTGATTGGCAATATGTTGATGAGTTAGCTGAGCGTTTTGAGGCAGTGCTGGATCGACCGATTCGTCAGCTTTCCAAGGGTAATCGCCAGAAAATTGGTCTGATTCAAGCTTTTATGCACTGCCCGAAATTGCTAATTTTGGACGAGCCGACCAGCGGGCTGGATCCGCTGATGAAGCAGGTATTTTACGATTTGGTGCGCGAAGTTTCTGGGCAAGGCGCCACGGTATTTGTCAGCAGTCATGATCTGGCTGAAGTGCAAAAGATTTGTCACCGCGCTGGCTTTATTCGCGATGGAAAATTGATTGCCATTGAACACATCGCGACCATGAAACACCTGTCAACGCACCGCTACATTGTGACCTTTGCCAAAAAACCGTCCCTAACGGCAGCCAGAAAACTACCATCCATCACCGACGTTCAACACCGTGGCGACGAATACGAATTTACGGTCAAGGGCGACGCGACGGAGTTTGTCTCGTTCATCGCCGAATACCAACCAAAACTATTGCGCGAATCGGAGTTAGAACTAGAGGAATTATTTATGCGCTATTATGAAGGCGAGGAGGTAGGGCGATGATGTGGCAGACGGTGCGGCAAAATTACAAGTTGCCACTGTTTTTGGGTATTGGTATTAGTGTTGTGGCGGTGTTGTTTTCAGCGCTGTTCAATAAATTTAGCGATCAATTAAGTCCGTTTGTCAGCATGATGCCGGCTGGTATGAAGGCGGTGGTTGGCGACTTGGCGATCGGTACCACGCCAGAAGGGTGGCTGAGTATTGAGCTGTTTCCACTGGTGGCGATGGTTGGGGTAGTGATTACGGCGATTATTTTAGGCGCTGGGGTAATTGGCCGAGAAGAAGATTCGGGTACGCTGGAGTTGCTGCTTGCTAGTCGACGGACTCGCGTGACGATTGTACTGCAAAAATATGCGGCGATGGCAGGATTGCTAGTGATTCCTCCAGTACTATTGTGTATGACTATTGCGCTCATCGGTCCGCTGTTTGATTTTCATCCAAACCTCACGCACGTTGCCGGGGCTTGTGTGAGTTTGTGGTTTTTGGGGCTTAGTTTTGGCAGCCTCACCTTTGTCACTCAGGCAGTGACAGGCAAGCGCGGGCTGGCTGTCGGCGCTGGTAGTCTAATATTTCTAGCAATGTACGCCCTGTCAATCACCGCCAAACTGATCGAAAGCTGGAAAGATTACGATGTCTGGTCGCTGATCCATTATTACAATATTCCGGGGACCTTGATGGACGGGCTGGACTTAGGGAAATTGGTCGTTTTAGTTTGTGTGAGTTTGGTGGCTCTTGGTGTGGCAGTGATCGGATTTTGTCGGCGAGATACGGGGGTGTAATAGGGCGACTGCTGTTATGATCTATGATTTGTTGGAGCGTACATGACGGCCTCTCATCCGCTAATCATCCTCCGCGGTAATTCTGGCTGCGGTAAAACCAGCACGGCGCGCCTACTCCAGCGTCAACTAGGCTACGGCACGATGTTGGTGTCGCAGGATGTGGTGCGCCGGGAAATGCTTCGCGTGAAAGACAGCGAAAGTAACCCGGCAATTCAGCTGATTTATGATCTGTGTATGTACGGCAATAACGTTGGTTATACGGTGATTTTGGAAGGTATTTTGAGTAATAAAAAGTACGGTGAAATGCTACATCGGTTGCTGAATGATTTTCAGGGCGAAAAGCTGATTTATTATTTTGATGTATCGTTTGAAGAAACGGTGCGTCGCCACGCCACAAAGCCAAACGCTCGTGAATTTGGTGTATCGGAAATGCGCCAGTGGTGGAAAGATCAAGATGCTTTGGGTGTACCAGGTGAGCAGCGAATTGGCGAACAGCTGGCTCAGGCAGAAATTGTTGATACGATTCGCCGCGACATCTTGGCGTTATCAGAGGGAGCAAATACTTCCGCATCTCACATGTAAATAATACAATGCATTTTCGTTGACAGACGCTATATATCGCGTGTATATTCTATATTAAGCACTACATATGGTGTTTTAGAAAATAAATAACGTTTTTTGCAACACGCACCCCTCGGGGAGGTTGGGGTCTGTTTGTTGTTGTCATAATAAGGAGGGGTATGTACAAATCAATCAAAAAACGTGATGGTCGAACCGTCAAATTTGATCGCAAAAAAATTGAAAAAGCCATTGAAAAAGCAGGCCTGGAGACTGGTGAATTTGATAAAAAAACCGCCAAGGAGCTAACCGAGAAAGTGTTGACGGTACTGGAAGCTCGCAACCAAAAGCAGTTGCCTGACGTTGAAGATATCCAAGATATCGTCGAGGACATTTTGATTGATTCTAAGTTTAAGAAAACTGCCAAGGCCTACATTATTTACCGTGACCAGCACAAAAAATTGCGCGAAATTACATCCAACGCGCATGTTGATTTGATCGATCAATATATTGGTAATCTGGACTGGAAGGTGAACGAGAACTCCAACATGGGCTACAGTCTACAGGGTTTGAATAATTATGTCTCGGCGGAAGTTACTAAAACCTACTGGCTGGACAAGATTTATACACCAAAGATTGGTCAGGCGCACAAAGAAGGTGATTTGCATATTCACGACCTGAACCTCCTCAGCGTGTACTGTGTCGGTTGGGATTTGACTGACTTGTTGCAAGAAGGTTTCACTGGTGTTGCCGGCAAGGTAGCGTCCAAGCCGGCCAAGCATTTCCGTTCAGCCTTGGGTCAGGTAGTGAACTTTTTCTACACCTTACAGGGTGAGGCGGCTGGTGCTCAGGCCTTCTCTGATTTTGATACACTGCTGGCGCCATTTATTCGCGCTGATAAATTGAACTACGATGAGGTTAAGCAAGCGCTGCAAGAATTTGTCTTTAACGTTAATGTGCCAACTCGGGTTGGGTTCCAGACGCCATTTACGAACATTACACTTGACCTCGAATGTCCAAAGCATATGGCGGATAACCCAGTGATCATCGGCGGTGAGATGCAGGACTCCACTTATGGCGATTATCAAGAAGAAATGAATATGCTCAACAAGGCGCTACTCGAGGTCTTGTCTGAAGGTGACGCTAACGGCCGTGTCTTTACCTTCCCAATTCCAACGGTTAATATCACTAAAGATTTCAACTGGGATAATCCAGTGATTGAAAGTCTGTGGGAAGCCAGTGCTAAATACGGCATTCCATACTTCTCAAACTTTATCAATTCTGATATGGATCCAGAGGATGCCCGCTCAATGTGCTGTCGCCTGCGCATCGATAATCGCCAGCTGGAATACCGCGGTGGTGGACTATTTGGTTCAAACCCAATGACTGGCTCTGTTGGTGTGGTCACTATCAATTTGCCACGCTTGGCGCTGAAATCAAAGAACGAGAAAGAGTTCTTCAAAGGTCTGAGCGAATTGATGGATATGGCGAAAGATAGCTTGGAAACCAAGCGTAAGGTATTGGAGCGATTGACTGATGCCAACCTCTATCCATACACCAAGTTTTACTTGCGTAATATCAAGCAGCGATTTAATCAATACTGGAAGAATCACTTCTCAACCATCGGTTTGATCGGTACCAATGAAGCGGCATTGAATTTGCTGGGCGTTGATATCGGTACCGAAAAGGGCAAGGCGTTTGCCGAGAAAACGCTTGACTTCATGCGCGACAGACTGGTTGAGTATCAGAAAGAGACTGGTAATAATTACAATTTGGAAGCGACACCAGCCGAAGGTACGACCTACCGTTTGGCGCAAATTGACAAAGCCAGCTTCCCTGACCGAGCACACTTTGCCAATGGCCTCGGCGCGGCGGTCAAGCATCCGTTCTATACCAACTCCAGCCACTTGCCAGTTAACTACACCGATGATTTATTCGAGCTGATGGATTTGCAGGATAATTTGCAGACCAAATACACCGGCGGTACGGTGATTCACTTCTTCCTGGGCGAGCGCATGGATGATCCACAGACGCTGAAAAAACTAGTGAAGACGATTTGTGAAAATTACAAATTGCCGTACTTTACCTTTAGCCCAAGCTTTAGTATTTGTAAAAATCACGGCTACTTGGTTGGCGAACATCCAACCTGCCCAAGCTGTAGTGAAGCGACTGAAGTTTACTCACGTGTGGTTGGCTTCTTGCGTCCAGTTTCTCAGTGGAACAAGGGTAAACAAGCTGAATTTGACATGAGGGAGCATTATGACGATGCCGCCGAACATCAGCGAGCTTGCGCCGTCGCTGTCCCAGCTTAGGGTGGCGATCGGCGGGATTCAGAAGCTGTCGCTGGTGGACTATCCAGGGCACGTGGCGGCAGCACTGTTTCTCTCCGGATGTAATATGCGCTGCGGCTACTGCCATAATCCGGAGCTGGTATTGCCCGAGCGGTTGGCACCAAGCATTCCAGTCGAAGAGGCGATGATTTTTCTGAAATCGCGCATCGGCAAGCTAGACGGCGTGGTGATTTCTGGCGGCGAGCCGACGGTTAACGAAGATTTGCCGGTGCTGTGCCGGATGATTAAGCAGCTGGGCTTTGACGTCAAACTGGACACCAACGGCACGCACCCAGATATGGTGCGCGGCATGGTCGAGGAGGGGACGATTGATTTTATTGCTATGGACGTCAAGGGGCCGCTGGAAAAATATGTGGAGATTGCGGCGCGGCCGATTGATCTCATGGCAATCAAGGAGAACGTGCGGTTGATGATTGATTCAGGGATTGGTCATGAATTTCGGACGACGATCGTCCGCGAGCAGTTGGAGGTAGCGGATTTTGAGAAGATTGGCGAGCTAGTCAAAGGCGCTAAGCGGTTTGCTTTGCAGCATTTTCGCACCGGTACTACTATTAGCCCGAAGTTTGCCAATTACCACACCTTTACTGACGAAGAGTTTAGAGCTGCCAAAAAAATAATGGAAAGGTATGTTGAGGAATGCGTGATTCACTAACTGTCGAAATTGTGCGGGTGCGCCAGGAAAACCCCGAGGTGACAACGCTGTATTTTGTGCGGCCGTTTGACTTTATGGCGGGGCAGTACATCACGGTGTTTATCGATGGCAGTCAGGTGCGCGAAGGCAAGGCGTATAGTATTTCTTCGCGTCCGCATGAGGAACTGATGTCGATTACCGTGAAAAACGTGGGCGGCGAATTCTCGAGCTATTTGTGTTCGCGCCGTGCCGGCGATACCTTGCACATTAGCCGGGCATACGGCGATTTCAATCCGCAGACTGAGCAGCCATTGGTTGGCATCGCGGCAGGGTGCGGGCTGAGTCCGATTTGGAGCATTTTGGCGGATGCCCAGCAGCCGACTTTTCTCTATTTGAGTCAAAAATCGCCGGAATATATGGTGTTCTCGGAAGAGTTAGCAGCGTCAAATGTTGCCGTCAAAAAGTTTAGTACCCGTCAGCGGGTTGAGGAAACAGACGGCTGGCATAACGGACGTTTTGAGGTGGCGAAGATTGTCGCTGAAACGCCGGACGACGCGCACTTTTTAGTCTGCGGCAGCCTGCCGTTTGTGCGCGATGTTTGGCAAAAACTAACCGCCGCTAGCGTCGACGAATCACATATTTCAACGGAGACATTTTTTGAGCAATGATCGGGGCGACGACTACAGTAGAATTATCACCGACAGGAATTGACGGTGATGGTTTTGATGTATTTTCGTCGCTAAGAGACGGTGCTGATGGTGAGAAATTTGCATCTGGCATTGGCGAAGTGGTGGCTGATGGTGCGGGTCAGCTTGATTTGGTAGCGGTGGCCGGCGGTGAGGCAGAGCTTGACGTTGCTATATCTGATAACGACACAAAAGAAGACTGTACGCCGATTGATCCTGAGTTTTGTCGAAATTTTGGCAGCGCGGCCTGTTTTGGTTGTGTCAACTTAGGATTATGCCAAGATCGTCAAGCTGCAATGATGGAGAAAAATAATAACTTTCAGCCCGAAGATCAACTGAGCACCTTGGAGCAACTACTCCGAGAGGACGAAGCGCCAGGTGAGATCGTTTGGGCACAGGTGACACCGGAGACTGATGAAGCTGGTGACTTGAGCCAAATTGAAGAAGTGTCGGAAGTAGCAAGTCCTGAGGTGGTGGAAGTAGTTCTGGATGGTGGAGACGCCGCAGAGGAAGTTGGCTACCCCAAAGAACAGAAGAGTAATATCCATGATGAGGAAGATGGTAAGGTAGCGGATGTTGATGTTGAGACTGTGGAGAATATGGAAATAGATGATCACATAGTGGAGCCACAAGCTACCGATCCTGGCCTTGATGAACCGGCTGAGATGAGCAAGCAATCGACACCAGAAGATGAAGTGGTTTTGCCGACGTCGATAGTGATTGAAGCTGACCCGGTCGTGCCTATTGTCGAGGATGCGAAAAAGGTAAATGACGATTTTGCTAACATGGTAGTGAGTGATGTTCAAGCATCACCGCAAATTGAGGTAAAAGAACCAAAGTTAGTTAAGGCGGTGGATACAGCTGACAGTTTGTCGCCAGTATCACCAGTTGAGGTGCCATCAAGAGAAATGCTGTCACATAACACCACAGCCGATGACACGGGGGATTATAATAATAGCCATGATACGGTGAGTGAGGTGGAAGAAAAGAGCGCGCTGCCAGCTATTGAACAAGAACTCTCCACCCAAGCGCCGGAGCCGTCAGCTGATAGACAGACCGAAGACGTGAAACGTGAAACACCCGCCAAAGAAGTGGTTGCGGTGGAGGCTCCAATGCCAGTTGATGTGCCAGTGGTGCACGAGGCGGTGGAAGTGGTACCGACGGAGAATGCCGCAATCGAGCCAGAAGCACTGACTCCAATTATTCCTGTCGAGACTGTCGTTAATGAAGATGAATTTTGGACCGATCCACCGCAGGATAGTAATCAGGAAACGGCAGTGGATCAGACGGTTTATGAAGCGCAGACTCCCCCAGTTGAGCAGTTTGATGATGCGGCAATAGAGAAGCGCTCCTGTGATACTGACGAAGAAGTCTGGGCTGAGGAGGATGTGGTGTTCTTTGTTGAACAGTCGTCAGTGGCGGAGCCAGAAGCACCTTTGACTGAGGTAGTGACAACAGGCCCGTTAACGGAAGCGACGATTGTGACAAGTGAAGACACTGATGAGCCGGAAGTTTTTGTGGCTGATGAGATTGAGATTGAGTCTATAGAACCGTTGGACAATCTCCAGCTAGCATCAGTGCCCGAAATCATCAAGGATGACTATGAGCCAGTGGAGCAACTCGTAGTCCCTGTTCCACCGACTACTAAGTCGGTCCCTACCGTTGAGTTAAAGGAGGCACTAGCGCAAGCACTGGAAAAAGATGGTTTGCCTCGTGAGAAACCAGCTGATGTGATTATGACAACATCGGGAGAAAACAACTTGTGGTATGATGATGAAATTAAGACAGCGGTTATGGAGATTGGTGGCGTAAGATCAGATGTTGAGCTGCCACCTGAAAGGCTGGAAGAGCCTGTTTCTGATGAAGAATTGACCGAGTCAGCAGAGCTCGAGCTAGATGAGCCAGATGAGTTAGCAACAGACGCTGCTTCTGATGAGTATAACTATAGTAGTGAGCTAAACCTCGCAGATGAAGATTCCCTGATTATCAAAAACCATCCATCACTGGGTTTGTGGATGGATGACAGTCGGCTGAATCCGGAAGAGGAAACTACGGTGACAGTTCAGTCTGGTGCGGATGATGCGTCATTGGTGTCGCGGTTGGTCGGTGTGTTGGTGGTAGCAATGTGCGTGGCTTGCAGTAAACACACTAAAGTACTTTTTAGTAGGTAACCATACATGCAATAGATATAGCATGTCACGTTAGCGCAATGAGTATATAAACTATATTTAGAAAGGAACTTATGATAATAAAATACCGGATGTCAATAGCAAGCACCATCGGCTATATTAGTAACTTAGAATTACTAAATTTTAAGGAGGGGTGTAATGGTTCTACGCAAGCTTAAGAGAAAGACATCACAAGATAAATGCCTACAAGAGCTGACTATACCCACTCCGGTTTATCTGGATTACCAAACTGTATTTGATATGCTTGCTGTGATTGAAGATGGTCTTAGCCAATTTCAGGAGATTAAAACTGTCTACAGCGATTCAAAAAATGACTCTAAGGTAGACAATGCAAGAATTAACGCACAAGGTAAAATACCGCTTGGCTTCTTGAGTATGGACGGAGAGGGTGGTTTTAATAAATCTAGAGAAAAAACCCAATCAAATAGTAAAGAAATTTCTTCTAAAAAGATTCACACAAGCGTCTCTTTATTTGCTAAACTAAGGGCTATACTTACTGAAAGAGATAAAGTTAAATATACTTTGGACGATGAGTCCAGTGTTGGAGATTTTGTTGAGTTTAAGTCTAAATTTCAAAAAATCGAAATTGTAAGACTGATAAACACGATGGTCCGAGCTATGTCTTTAGGCGATAAATTTACTAATGGCAAGAGTAAAACTAAATTAACGAAAGATATAGACGAGATATGTAAACTTATTAAGCCGATAGGAGACACACTCTTATCTTGTGAAAATATGGAAAACGCAAGGTGTCTCATTGAATTAGATGAAGATGTTGCAAAACAATTTAATATAGAACGATTATTGCGTGGTGAGTATAGTGTTTTTGGAAAGATAGTTAGGATTGAAAAGTGTGGATTTAATATATTTGAATCAACTGACTTGGGTCTGATAAAGCCGGGATATTTAGATACTATGCTTTCTGGCTCGCTTAACAGTATAGTTAAGGAAGACGGCGAGATAAGTGAGATGTTTAACGTCCCAGATAAAATACCGATCATTATAGAAGGCACGGTATTTATTGTGAAGCCTATAGCGATTTTTATGTAAGGAAAGTTAATATGAGTGATAAAGATTCTAGTTTTCAAAATATAATAAGCATTCTGGGTTTGGTTGCTGCATTTATAGCAGCCATAATTCCTCTGTTTGGACAATCAGAGTTGGACAAATATTTTGTCGGCACATCTTTTGTTGTACCTATAACAATACTTACTATCATAATAGGTATTCCTTTGTCATGGAATATTATAGAAAATCATAAGATGATTATGATCCCCGTGAAGAAGAGAGGCCGTGAATACCCTGGATATATCAGGTTGCACCATATAGTATGGGTTTTGATAACCCTAGCTACTACTCTACTTATACTATTTTTTGTTGCGCGGGAGTTAAGGTGGCAACCTTACGTTCAGTATATTATATATCCAGTTTTTTTCTTAAGTATATTCGCTACGTTCTCTCTACTACTCGCTTCAGCTATGGGGCGTTTAGGATATGAAAATGAAAAAGCAGCCATGCCTTATAAAATACTTAAAACTCTTGAGAATAACGGGTTAGTACAGCCAAAAATCAAGGTGCTGGAAAACATTAGTATCCAAGATAGTGATTTTATACGCACTCAGTTAGATATACCAAATGAGTTTGGTGTAAGACTAGTGACAGTTGAAGTTGATGGTCATGAGATTAAGGCTATTTTAACTCAAGATTTATCCCAATTGTTACGAAAAATTGAACCATCTAGTAGCGAAAGAGGCTAATCAAATAAATTTATAGACTAGATAGTTTATAAAAATACCATAATATAATCGGTGAATATTATGCGGATATTGGCCAGGAAATTACCTTTGACGCCAGTGATTCGTACGTCGTTGACGGTAAGATCACAAAGTACGAATGGGATTTTGATGGCGATGGTAAGATTGATCAAACAACGACAAACCCAGTTGCTAGCCATGTTTACACTGAAAAATTTGATGGCATCATGCAGGTGCGAATGAGTGCTGACAACGACACGGTATCAAACATATCGGCACCTGTTAAAGTTGGCATCAAGCCTAATCGGCCTGTTGGTCCTGGAGCGCCTCAGGTCTCGGCAAAAATTATTGAACGAAATGGTAATAAGGCGACAATTCGGTTAAATTGGCAGCCAGTTGATAATTTGTCTTCGCGCTGGCTGATTCGTCTGGATGATAACAATCTTGGCTGGGCGGTCGGTGAACAGCGACAACTTGATATCACCGATGTCGATATATCAAAAACCAGAACAATTACTGTGACGGGTATGAAAGCTGACGGGTATGTTGGTAAATCCACAACTGTACAAATTGACAATAAGACGGCTCATTCTCAGACGGAGGATCCAGCTGTCAAGCAATGTCCATATCGCATCAAACTAGGCCCAATCACCATCGCTTGTCGTTACCAGAAAATAACGTTTGGCAAATGGTCGTTTCATTGGATGGTTTGGTATGTCATTAGGGTATAATTAGTAGTATGCAAGGAAGGTGCTGCTGATGGAATTATACCAGCAAATGAGCTACGAGCTAGCAGAGCGATTAACGCGGCGATATTCGACCTCGTTTTCGATGAGCAGCCGGCTGTTCGCGTCACGCATTCGGCTGCATATTTACGCAGTCTATGGCATGGTGCGGCTAGCGGATGAGGTTGTCGATACGTATCGCGGTGATGATGCAATGGCTCAGCTCGACAACTTTGAATCAGTGGTTTACCAGGCGTGCAATCAGGGCTATTCAACCAATCCAATAGTCCACGCCTTTGCTCTGACAGCCCAAAAGTACGGTATCGAGCGGGATCTCATTGCCCCATTTTTTGCAAGTATGCGGATGGATATGACGACCGCCGAATACGATGAATCGACATACCGACGCTATATTTATGGCTCTGCGGAAGTAGTGGGGTTGATGTGCCTCAAGGTATTTGTTGAAGGCGATGCGGCTCAGTATGGGCAGTTGCGTGATGGTGCCAGCCACTTGGGTGCGGCCTATCAAAAGGTGAATTTTTTGCGTGACATGAAGGCAGATTATGAACTGTTGGGGCGGGTGTATTTCCCGGGCGTTGATTACTCATCGTTTAGTGAGACTAGTAAGCGGGCCATCGAAGCGGATATCGCGGCGGATTTTGCCCTTGCTAAAACAAATATCAAGCAGCTACCACTAACCATCCGGCGGGCTGTACGCACTAGTATGCTGTATTATGAAGCACTGTTTCGGCGGCTACAAAAAGCATCAGTTGCCGACATTAAAGCGAGGCGCATTCGGGTGCCAAACAGCGTAAAGCTACTATTATTTGTGAGAGGAGTAGTGGGATTATGACAAAGAAAGCGGTGATCATCGGCGCGGGATATGGCGGTCTGGCACTGGCAAATTTGCTGGCGAAAGCAGGGTACCAGGTGGCGGTATACGAGAAGAACCCGTCAGCCGGTGGTCGGATTCAAGTGGTCAAGCAAGATGGCTTTACGTTTGATCTTGGCCCATCGTGGTATTTGATGCCAGAGATTTTTGAGCAGTACTATCAATTGTTTGATCGATCGGCCGAGCAAGAACTCGACTTGGTGCGATTTTCGCCTGGCTACAAAGTCTGGAGCGAAGGTCATGAGCCGCTGATTATTCAGGGTGATGTTGATAAAGACATGACAACCTTTGAAGCCATCGAACCTGGTGCAGGTGAAAAACTACAGCGCTATGTTACGCGTAGCAGCCAGGTGTATGAGGTGGCGGTGAAGCACGCGCTGTATAACAATTTCATGCGGGTTGGTGATGTGTTACAGTGGCCGCTTCTGCGCCAGTTACCGACCATGTTGCCGCTAGTGTGGCGGACACTGGACGCTCATGTGAGCCGCTGGTTTCGGGATCTTCGGCTTAAACAATTGCTAGAATATCACATGGTATTTTTGGGTTCCAGCCCGTTTCAAGCACCGGCTGTCTACAGTCTGATGAGTCATCTCGATTTTTGTAGCGGTGTGTATTATCCGCGGCGTGGCATGATGGAATTGGTAAGCAGCATGGAGCGGCTAGGGAGAAGTTTGGGTGTGAAATATCATTATAATTCGCCGGTAAAGCAGATTGTGCTGGATGGTCATCAGGCCACGGGTATTGAACTGATGAACGGCGAACATATTGCGGCTGACTTGGTAATTTCAGCAGCCGATATCCATCATACTGAAACCAAATTATTACCGCCAGCTGCTCGAAGCTACCCCGAAAAGTATTGGCAAAAACGCCAGCCGGGGCCAGGCGCGTTGCTGGTTTCGCTGGGTGTCAAAGGGGGATTGTCGAATTTACAACATCATAATCTCTACTTTGTGAGAAACTGGCGTGAAAACTTTGCGGCGATTTATGAAACTGGCACTGTGCCAGAGCATGCCTCGCTCTACGTCTGCAACCCATCCAAGACCGACCCTGACTTGGCGCCGCCCGGGCATGAAAATTTGCTTGTATTGCTGCCGTTACCAGCTGGTATAACGCTGACGCCAGAACAAAAAGTGTCTTGCAAGGATAAGATAATCCAGATTCTTGTTGAGATGACTGGCGAGCCAGATCTGTCCAAGCGAATTATCTCTCAGCTCATCTATAGTCCGCAGCAGTTTGGCGAGCAATTTAATGCCTGGCAGTACAACGCCTTTGGTGGTGAATCTCACTTACTCAGCCAAAGCGTTATGTTCCGTACGCGTAATCGCAGTAAAAAAGTGCCAAATTTGTATTATGTTGGTGCAGGGACGCTACCGGGGATAGGTCTGCCGATGTGCTTGATCAGTGCGCAGCTGACCTACAAGCGCATCACGGGAAACCGCCGTCGTGGACCGCTCACCAAGGAGGATATATGAGTTGGCTGTATCTAGCGGGAATTATGTTTAGTTTTGCGGGTATGGCAGTGCTGGATTGGCGGTATCGCCTGGCCTACTGGCATGATGCTTGCCGTACAGTACTGACCGTGCTCATTATGACCAGCGCGTTCATCGTGTGGGATATGTGTGGTATCTCGCTCGGCATCTTTCTCAGTGGACATTCGCTGTATATGTCAGGCGTGTATTTATTTCCAGAATTTCCGCTAGAAGAATTATTCTTCTTGCTGTTTTTGAGTTATTTTAGCCTGGTAGTCTACCGGGCGGGAGTAAAGCGATGGCGACATATATAGTACTCAATCTGCTGTTTTTGACGACAGTACTAGGTGTGCTGGCATGGCGCAAATTATTAACATTTGGCCGTGCGGTGTGGGCGACGCTAGCGGTGTTGCTGGTGACGACGATTGTGTTTGATTCACTGTTGATTTACCTGGGTATGTTTACCTATCCTGCAGATAAAATTTTGGGCATACGTATAGGACTGGCACCGATTGAAGATTTGTTTTATGCACTCTTGGCGGGGTTGGCCGTGCCAGCGATTTGGAAGGGGTTGAATCGTGAAAGAAAAGTGTAAGATATTATTTATGACCTCGCGGCCACTGTCGTGGGTGAATACGGCTTATCCGTTTGCGGTGGGCTATGTGGTCATGGGCGGGGCGATTGATGCGCGGCTGATTATTGGTACGCTGTTTTTCCTCATCCCGTACAATTTGCTGATGTATGGTATCAATGATGTGTGCGACTATGAATCAGATATGCGAAATCCCCGCAAGGGCGGTGTCGAAGGCGCCGTGACGCCGCGGAAATATCATCGGTTGATCGTATGGTCGGCGGTGTTGTCGTGCCTGCCGTTTGTGTTGGCACTGGTGCTTCTAGGTAATTGGCAAAGTGCGTTGGTGTTAGCGGCGGTGTTGTTTTTTGTGGTGGCATATAGCGCGAAGGGGTTACGGTTTAAGGAAGTGCCACTGCTGGATTCGGTGACTTCGAGTCTGCATTTTGTCGGTCCGCTGCTGTATGCCTATTCGTTGGTTGACACGACGCAAGCGGGATGGTTGGTGGCTGTCGCATTTTTTTGCTGGGGTATGGCTAGTCAGGCGTTTGGTGCGGTGCAAGATATTGTGCCAGACCGCGAAGCCAAGATTCGCTCCATCGCCACGGTGTTTGGTGCGCGGTCGACCGTCTGGTTAGCGATACTGTTGTACGCGGCGGCGGTCGGGTTGGTAGCGTGCCTGGGTGTGGCGGCATGGCCAGTGGCATCTGCAGGCGGCTTATATATCATCAATTTACTGCCGTTTGTACGAATTCGTGATGAACGCTCGGCGGAGGCACGGACGGGCTGGCGACGTTTCTTGTGGCTGAACTATGTCGCTGGGGCGGTGGTAACCGTGACGTTATTGATGAAGGTGTGGGGTGTGTGATGAAAATGCAAGATCGCCGTCCCGATGATCGTCCCCGCGAGAAACTAGTGCGTTACGGTACGGCGCGGCTGAGCGACTTGGAACTCTTGATGGCGATTATCGGCAGCGGTAATAAACAGGCGGATGTCTGTAAAATTGCGCGCGAAGTGTTGAAAATTTTGCGTCAAAAAGGCAGCGATATTTCGTACGATGATCTACGCGGCGTGGTTGGTTTGGGCGAAGCGAAAATTCCGGTGATTTTGGCAAGCTTGGAACTGGCACGGCGGTACTTATTAGACAGTGACCAGCCGATTATTGATAGTCCAGAGAAAGCGGTTGAGCTACTGGCTGATATTCGTGATAAAAAGCAGGAATATTTTGTCTGCCTGACGCTGGATGGTGCGAATCGTTTGATCGCCAAGCGGGTGGTGACCATCGGCACGCTGACCGCCAGCCTGGTGCATCCGCGCGAGGTCTTCGCCGACGCCATCGCCGATCGTGCGGCCAGTATCATCGTGGTGCATAATCATCCGAGCGGGAGCTTGGAGGCTAGTCAGGCTGATAAAGAAGTAACGAATAGGTTGGCAGAAGCGGGGAAATTGCTTGGCATTACGCTTAATGATCATATTATTGTTACGAAAACTGATTTTGTATCGATCTGCTGATGACAAATATAAACTTAAAAGGAGTTGTATGACAACAGAAAACTGGATATCAATTATAAGTATTATCTCTGGTGGGTGTATTGGCTATCTTATTAAATACTCATTAGATAAGAGAACACTATTTAGTTCTAAAAAATGCTGAAATTAAAAGGGAAATATATAAAGATTATGTTAATACTATTTTGAAAACACTAAATGAATTTCAACAATAAGATGGAGCGCCTAGCAAATCCCAGCAGGAAAGGTTAATTAAAGAGCTTCAGGATTTTCACAAAGAAGCTGTCCTTTACGCGTCTCCAAAGGTGCTTGATAAATTCTCGAATATGCTTCAGCATGCCTATCGTGAATATAAAGATGAGGAAAATGGTTTACGTACTATGGTTTTAATGACAGCCGTTTTTAAAGAAATGAGAAAAGACATAGGCCTGTCTAGTAGAGGATTAGGCAGTGGAGGTATTCGTTTGTTGAGACCTTTAATAAACGATTATGATAAAATCATTCGACAAAAGGAGTTTTTGCTTTACGCTAATACAAAATTGTATTTACTTAATAATAAAAAATAAACCACAACGAACCATCCATAGACCCCCTTGTCTGGTATAATTAGCTATATACAGGAGGTATTCTTAGTGTGGACGGCTACAACGACAATATAAATCAACAACAAATTGACAAGCTGGCGCAACTCTTCCCCGAGGTAGTCACCGAAGGTAAAATCGACTGGCAGAAGCTCCAGGCGACTCTGGGCGAAGCGGTTGATTTGGGCGAGCGCTACGGGATCGGCTGGAAAGGTAAGAGCGACGTCTTCGCTGCCATCCAGAAGAAGACTGTCCAGACACTCCATCCTGACCGGGCGAATTCCGTCGATTGGGATACGACGGGCAATATGTTTATCGAGGGCGACAACCTGGCGGCGCTAAAGATCTTGCACAAGGCGTATTATGGCAAGGTTAAGATGATTTATATCGACCCGCCTTACAACACTGGTAATGATTTCATCTACAACGATGACTTCAAGCAGACACGCCGTAGCTACGAGGCAGAGGCGGGCATCACCGATGACGAGGGCAATGTTGTGCGTGACGATGGCTTGCGCACCAATACTGGCGGGCATAAGCACAGCAACTGGCTGAACATGATGTATCCACGCCTCTTTTTGGCACGCAACCTGCTTCGCCAAGACGGCGTTATCTTCGTCTCGATCGACGACAACGAAGTCCACAACCTCCGCCTGATGATGAATGAGATATTTGGGGAGGAGAATTTTGTAGCACAGATTGTGTGGGAACGAGCCTATGCGCCAGTTAATCTGAAACATCATTTTTCGGAGAGTCATGATTATATCGTTTGTTTCGCGCGTAATATTGATTTGTTGGATAAGCTGTCTTTAAAGCGCAATGAGGCGGCTGATGCACGATATAAAAATCCAGACGATGACCCACGAGGTATATGGCAGAGTGATAATTTCTCAGTTGGACCAGCAAATCAAAAGAATATTTATGAAATTATAACACCAAGCGGACGAAGGGTATTACCTCCGAGTGGATATTCTTGGCGTTTCTCGGAAAAGAAAACGCAAGAGTTAATAGCCGATAACCGCGTCTGGTTTGGGTCTAATGGCAGTGGTGTTCCGCGCTACAAGCGCTTTTTATCAGAAGTCAAAGATGGCGTAACGCCAATGACGGTTTGGAAATATACTGATGTTGGGCACTCACAAGATGCAACAAAAGAAGTAAAGGATTTATTTGACGGTATTGCGTATTTTGACTATCCAAAACCAGTCAAGCTGATTAAGCAGCTAGTGAGTTTATGTACTGATGGCAACGATATTATTCTCGACTTCTTCTCCGGTTCCGGTACAACTGCTCACGCTGTGATGCAGCTTAATGCCGAAGATGGCGGTAATCGTCGCTGGATTTGCGTGCAGTTACCTGAGCTGACTGACGAGAAGTCGGAGGCGTATAAAGCTGGTTACCGCACCATCGCAGACATTGCTCGTGAGCGCATTCGTCGGGCGGGCGCCAAACTCCGTGCTGACCAGGCGGACAAGTTGGCTTCTCGTGATGCTCCGCTTGACCTTGGCTTTCGGGCATATCGGGTGAGTGATAGTAATTTCAAGCAGTGGAACGAGCTGGTTTCTAACCCGGAGGAGATTCGCCAGCAGGCACTCGCCAACCTCGACCCGCTGGAGGAGGGTACGACTGACGACGACCTGCTGACCGAGCTCCTGCTCAAGCGTGGTGTCTCGCCGCTGGTGCAGATTGAGCGGCGCGATAACTTTTGCTTCATTCCGTCCGAAAAGCTCGCCATTTGCCTAGCGCACTCCATGACAGAGGAACAATTCACAACTGTCCTTGCCGCCAAGCCATCATCCATCATCCTCCTCGACCGAGCCTTCGGCGGCGACATAAATCTAAAAGTAAACCTACTCCTCCAAGCTGAACGGCAAGGTGTTGAGGTGGAGGTGGTGTGATGGAAAGGCTTAAGATCACTCAGGAATCTATACAAAATGAATTGAATAGTTATAAAAACAAGCCCGAATCAACTATAGCTGAATATATATGGAATTCATTTGACGCAGGCGCAAAGACGGTAGAGATAAATTACAACAACAACGAACTGGGATATATTGAGAGTGTTATTATTTCTGACGATGGTCAAGGATGGGACTTTGGCGATAATAATACCGACTATTTCATGGCGTCCGCAAAAAAGAACGCCAGTGTTAAAAATCTAAGTCTACCTCACGGCAAGCTCGGGCGAGGAAGGTATACTTTTATATGGCATGCAGATAGTCTTTATGCTAAGAGTAAGGGTCAAAAATTGACACTACTGCCAGACGCTAAATATAAAATAGAAGATTGCGATGATGCACCAGAAAATGGAACGACCGTAGAGCTGACAGGCATTAGAGAATCTCTAGGTAATGCACTTAAGAGCGAAGAGGTTTTAAGGAATTTTCTGGTAAAAGAATTTTGCTGGTTTTTAGAACAGAACGCAAATAGAAAAATAGTAGTAAATGGAACAAAAATTGACTATAAAGATTTTATTCGCAAAGAAGTAGAGCTAACTGGTAAAGATTTTAGTAGCGAGGTTCAAGCAGCGATAGGCGACATAAGAGCTAAGGTGATTATCTGGAAAGAGCGACCTTCCGAATACGCGAAATTTTTTGCTATCAACCCCACTTCTAAAGAAGAGGTTGTCGCCGAACATACAGGGCTCAATAAGAAGAAAGATAGTTTTTGGCATTCCGTATATTTATATTCAAACAAGTTCACTAAGGAATTAAATAATTTAATAGATGGAGATGAGTCTAATCAAGTTGAGTTATTTGATAAGGACGAAGTAGTCTCAGCCTATAAGTTAATTAAAGAAGAGATAAAAGAAAAACTGTTAGACCTTAGGAAACCGATTCTGAATGAAAATGCAGATAATCTAATAATGAACCTAAAAGTAGAAAATCTATACCCTAGCCTACTAGAGTTTCATGTACGAGAAGAGGACTTCAATGACCTACTTAGGCAGGTTTATATAACTGCGCCGCATTTATTCACAGGCAAAGGAAGAGATGATCAAAAGTTTGTGGTGACGTCTATTGCCGGATTAGTATCCTCCGGAAATAGTAGCCTAGTAATGAAAGTACTGTCTCACATAGCAGAACTTTCTGAAGAAGAGTCCAGAACACTAGAAGATATATTGAGCAGGACTCATTTATCTAATATCGTTAAGACAATAGCTGAGATTGATAATAGGCTTCAATCTTTGCAGGACATTCATTCTCTACTTTTTGATAATGAAAAGGAAACTCTAGAGGTTAAGCATTTGCAAAGAGTTCTAGATAATAATTTATGGTTGTTTGGAGAAGGCTATTCATTGTTTGCGTCCACGGAAGGTGCAATGCGTAATACGCTGCAACGCTATGCTAGGGAAATACTGGGAATTGACCCGGGCGAGATAGAAACCAAGAGCCGCAAAGAGGTTGATTTATTGCTTACAAGAACTAATGAAGCTTCCGAGGATAGGTGTGAAAATCTTGTAGTTGAAATTAAGCGTCCTAGCGTAACACTTCGCAAGGATGAATTTGATCAGATTCAGCAGTATGCAAGGATAATTGCAAAAGAAAAATCATTAAACGGCGATAAGATGCATTGGGAATACTATCTGGTGGGGACTGACTATGACGAGTACATTGCAAGTCAGCTAGAGAACGCGTCTAGCCATGGAGAAAGACACAGGGGTTTGGTTTTTTATGACAAAAGTCTTAGATTTAAGATTTATGTAAAGAAATGGTCTGATGTTATTAGTACCGAGAATGGACATAGGCTTAGATACCTTAAGGACAAACTGAAGATTGACCCTAAAGATAATAGTGGATACAGTTCAGACGAACTGACGGAAAGACTAGTTACTGCGAATGACTCTAGTTTAGCTAATTCACCCACTGTAGGTACATCTAATAAATCAGGCAGTCAAAAGAACGGAAATGAAAGCAATAATGACTAACTTCATCCTCTACAATACCCCAGACAACAAAGTCTCTATCAATGTCCAAGTTGAAGACGAAACTGTTTGGTTGGCGCAAGATCAGATGGCGGAGCTTTTTGATAAGTCGAAGTCAACTATCAATGAGCATATACAAAATATTTATAGTGAAGGCGAGCTGCTAGAGATTGATACAATGAGAAAATTCGGAAATTCCGAATTTTCTACAAAGCCGACAAATTATTACAACCTTGACGTTATCATTTCTGTTGGCTATCGGGTTAAGTCATTGCGTGGCACACAATTCCGCCAGTGGGCGACCAAGCGGCTACGTGAATACATTGTCAAGGGCTTTACGATGGATGACGAAAGGCTGAAACAAGGTGGCGGACGCTATTTCAGAGAACTTCTCCAGCGCATTCGCGATATCCGTAGTAGCGAGCGTAATCTGTACCAGCAGGTGACAGATATCTATGCGACGAGCATTGATTATCAAAAGGACGCTAAGTTAACTAGACAATTCTTCGCAACAGTGCAGAATAAAATGCATGTTGCAGCGCACGGCAAGACTGCGGCTGAGCTGGTTTACGAGAGAGCGGATGCCAAGAAATCTAATATGGGGCTGACAAATTTCAAAGGTAGTTATATTACTTCGGACGATGTCGAAGTTGCTAAGAATTATCTGAGTGAAGAAGAGCTGAATGTTCTCAATCTGATTGTCTCGCAGTACCTTGATTTTGCTGAGTTGCAAGCAACCAGGCAGAAAGCGATGACAATGCAACAATGGATAGATAAACTGGATGAGTTTCTAAAAATTAGTGATTCGTCTGTGCTGGTCGGAGCTGGCAAAATTAAGCACGAACAAGCAATGGTCAAGGCGAAGCGTGAGTTTAAGAAATACCGTGATGAGGAAATGCGCCAGCTGGAGAGTGATTTTGATAAGGCAACAAAAGTGCTAAGAAAAGAAAGTTGATCTATGAAGGGTGTTGTAGAAGATAATTTAGAAGCTGCAATAGATATTTTTTCAAAGAGTATCTTTGGTGACAAGCTAACAGACCAGCAACTAGACGCACTAACCAGCATACCTGTTGTTAAAAATATAACTGCGATAACTTGGTTTTACAGGTCTATACGCGAAGCTTCTACGGTGAAGAAAATTGTGAAGTTTATAGAAACACTGCAAAAGGGACACCTAGATAAGGAATGTTATGAAAGATTAAAGAAAAAATACGGTGATGAAAAAATACTAGAAGAGGTATTATTTCGCATTGATCGTATGAGGTCTGTGGCGCATGTTAAAATCCAAGCCCATTTATATAGAGCGCTTTTGGAAGAAAAAATTACTTGGGACAGGTTTATCCAAATATGTGATGCTGTCGAACAACTGAGCGTTGTAGATATAGATAAGGAAACTGGGCTGGGCGATCCTGGCTCAAGCTTTATCTCTTCCGGCCTTGCATACCTATATTACAATGACGATGTTCCACCTAGGATTGCTCGTAATGGCCATTTCTATAATGATTTTTGGGATTATGGCCTAGAACCTTATAAAGAGGAGACTAATGATGAATCAACTATCCGATAATATGAGTGGGTTGTTACTATTAAACAGATACGCGAAGATGGAAGAGCTTTTTGTTAAAGAAAGCTTAGAATTTGGGGCAGTGTTATGAAGCTCCAATTCGAATCCAACCAACAGTACCAACTCGACGCCATCAACGCGGTAGTGGATATATTCGCTGGGCAGCCAGCGGATAGTGACGATACGACTCGCTATATGGATCAGGATAGGCAGTTAAGCCTGGAGGCGACGATCGCCAAGGGAAATAGCTTGACGCTAGATATAGCGCAGATAATCAAGAATACGCATAAAATTCAAGAGAAAAATGGTATCGAGAAAAGCGAGGCTGAAGAAGGTGGTTTTAACTTGCCGATGACTTTTCCGCTAGAAATTAACGAAAAATCCCTGAAGCACGGTATGAACTTCTCTATCGAGATGGAGACCGGCACGGGCAAAACGTATGTGTACTTGCGGACGATTCATGAACTACACCAGCACTATGGTTGGAAGAAGTTTATCATCGTTGTACCGAGCGTGGCGATCCGTGAGGGTGTGCTGAAGAATTTGGCGATTACCAGGGAGCACTTCGCCGATCTCTACAATAAGCCGGAGATGGACTACTACGTCTGGGACAGCAAGAAGACCGGTCAGGCTCGTGAGTTCGCGACGAACGATACGTTGCAGATCATGGTGATTACCATTGATAGCTTCGCTAAGGCACAGAATGTGATGAATCGGCAGAGTGACTATGGGCGGCCGCTTGATTTCATCAAGGCCACTCACCCGGTAGTTATTCTCGACGAGCCGCAGAATATGGAGACCGACATACGAAGGAATGCTATTGCTAGCCTTAATCCGCTGTGCACGTTGCGCTATAGTGCCACGCATAAGCACCTGTACAATTTGCTTTATCGACTGACTCCGGTCGATGCCTATGATAAAGGCTTGGTTAAGAAGATTGAGGTACATAGTGTCCAGAGTGAGGATAATTATAATGATGCGTATATCAATGTACTGTCGCTAGAGCGGCAGTCAAAGACTCGCTCATTCGCCAAGATTGAGGTGGATGCGAGTGACGAGTACGGCTTGCAACGCAAGATTATCAAGGCGTTTCCGGGTGACGACCTGGAGGCAAAGACGGGTCGTTCGGTCTATGCTGGCTACTATATCGAGTCGATTAATCACGGTGATGATTGCATCGAGTTTAGTAATGGCAAAGTAGTTTATGTTGGTCAGCACGACGAAAGTCTGCACGATGACATCATCAAGCGGCAGATTGAATTGACGATTGACGATCACTTTGATAAACAGCGTCGGCTAGGTGACGGCGTCAAGGTACTCAGCCTATTCTTTATCGATAAAGTGGCAAATTATCGTGAATATACGGCAAATGGTGCCAGTAAGGGTAAGTTTGCTAAGTGGTTTGAGGAAGCCTATATCAAGGTCTCGTCTAAGCAAAAATATGCTGGCGTCATGGACAATTTATTAGCGAGCGAAGTGCATGATGGCTACTTTGCAGCAGACAAGAGTGGTCAGTGGAAAGATTCCCGTGACACTAAGGGCGAGGGTGGTCGCACTAAGGACGATGATACGGCGTATACCTTAATCATGAAGGATAAAGAAAGACTGCTGGATATAAATGAGCCGCTGCGGTTTATCTTTAGCCACTCGGCACTGCGTGAAGGCTGGGATAATCCTAACGTATTTCAGATTTGTACGCTTAATGAGACGTCGAGTCAAATGAAAAAGCGCCAAGAAATCGGGCGAGGGCTGCGTCTGCCGGTGAATGTTGACGGGCAACGAGTCTATGATGATAGCATCAATATACTGACAGTGATTGCCAATGAGAGTTACGCCGATTTTAGCCGTAAGCTTCAGACGGAGATTGAGGAGGAGACGGGTATTCACTTCGGCGGACGAATCAAGAATCGTGATGATCGGCGACCTGTTAGGTTTCAGAAATCACGGGCGCTTGACCCGGCCTTTAAGGAGCTATGGGATAAAATTAAACATAAAACGACCTACCGGGTGGCGATTGATACAGAAAAGTTGGTGACGAAGGCGGCCAGTGAATTAGCGCAGGTCGCTATTAGTAAACCGAATATCGCTGATGATAAAACCCTGATTGATTCTATGGGTAATGATAATGGCTTTATGGTGCGCGAGACTGGTTGCAACTCGTATGTGGTGCGCCAAACTGAAGTGAAGATGCCGAATTTATTAGCGGATATTCAGCGTCAGACACAAATGACGCGTCGGGTGATATTTGAGGTGTTTGATCAAGCGGGGATGTTTGAGCAGGTGACTATTAATCCACAACAGGTGATTGATGAAACAGCTCGGGCGATTAATCGGGTGAAACAGCGCTTGGCAGTTGATGGTATTAAATATCACATAACGGGTGAGTGTTATGACATGACATTGTTTGAGAATGGTGAGCTACAGGCGTACTTGTATGATGTGGCAACGAAGAGCGGGGCGATTGCGGTGACCGACCAGGCAAAAACCATCTACGATTACGTGGCGGTTGATTCAGAAGTTGAGCGTGAATTCATGCGGTCACTGGAGGATAATGCTGACGTTAAGTTTTATATTAAGCTACCGGGTTGGTTTAAGATTGATACACCGGTTGGCAAGTATAATCCAGATTGGGCGGTGGCATTTGATGGCGATAGGCGGATTTACTTTGTGGCGGAGACCAAGGGCTCGGACGATATTCATGATAATCACTTGAGTACTAATGAACGGGGTAAAATTACTGCTGCCCGCCAGCATTTTGCAGAAATTGATGTACCATATGTGGCGCCAGTGAGAGATTGGAGAAACACAGTAACGAGGTTAAGAAATGACTGATACTAATATACAGCTAACTCCTGAGCAAGATCAGCAACGACAAGAAGCTCAAAAACAGGATATTGATAGCACGAATATGCTCAATAAATCAAGTCAAGATATACGAGAAGGAAGAATAGATATATTCGATCAGATTGCAAAATACTCAGGCGGTACGGCTTCAGTGATGTTCACTTTCCTTGGTGTTCTTATTGGATTAAAGAATGGCCAGGCACATATTGATTGTAGTTTTATTGCTGCAATGATGCTTTTTGTTGTCTGTATTGCCATATCGTTGTTTTTGCGTCAAGCTACGAGGCTCTATGGTTTCTATCAAACTAACCAGTTGAGATTGGGTAGCTTACAAGACAGGTATACACTTGAAAAGGATATTCTACATGGTCATAATCCCGAAACTAATACAAGAAAAGACATCTCAAACATCTACGCAGAATTAGAAAAAGGAGTCGATACGATAGCCGCTGAAAGAGCAAGAAACCAAAAGAAAGCTAGACTATGGAGTGTAATTTTTAAACATGGCCCTTGGGTGCTCTATATAGCATTTGCTGGTGCGTATACATTTTTGTTTTGCTTTGTTGTTAGGATCTCTAACAATTTATAAACAGGAGTTAATACTGTTGAAAGTTAACGTCAAAAAGATGTTGGCAAAATATGGCTACTCGCCAGACCAGCAGGCGTTGGTAACTGACATGGTGCTAGAGCAAGCTAAGCGTTACGGTAATGAATGGAGCTATAAACGCGCGACGTATGACACTGGCGGCGGAGCGAGTTTGTTGGATTGATATATAAATTATGATAGACCAGAGTACAATAGGTGTATGAGTAAGTCTAAAAATCCTATTACCATCGCTCGCGCCATCATCCGCATCGGTGATGCTGCCAGAAATGCTAATGATTATAGTTTGCTAGGCGCGCTGCATGAAATGGTGGAGCAATTGTCGCAGCATGGTGTTAAAGACACTGACGTCGATATGGATTTGCTGTTGGAATATGTCGAGGCGACAGATGGTTGCGACTATTGCCGGGCGGCTGATGGCAAGCCAAGTGTTGAGGAATTAACAACAGAAATTAATAAGCAGCTAGCGCGTCGCGGCCAGGCGCAGGTGGAGGCGAGCGATCAATCAGTGTTGGAATTTGAGCTAGTGGTCCATCTGGTGACGGCGGCGTATGCTAAAAATGAAGATGGCGTGACATCGGGTTTGTCGATAGCGCTGGTCATCAATCAGGATGGTTCAGTTGACTTGCCGCGCGACCATTTTTTGAATGCAGAATTGCTTGATTACTTTGATGAGAATCACCCAGTCAATTGGCGTTCGGTCGAGCGTAATTTGCCGTCAAGGTTGCACGGTTACCACTTAGTGGTAGGTTCGGTGGAGGTGCAGGAGATTTTACCGCGGGAATTGGAGGCGATGTCATTTTGAGGGTAATGATTATTGAACTATGAAAGTCTCCGTCCTCCTCAAGCCCAACTCCCGTCACCGTGAAGAGGTCGTCCCGAACGATGATGGTTCGCTGACGGTTTACACCAAGGCACCAGCCATTGAAGGTCGGGCGAATCTAGCGGCGGCGAAACTACTAGCAAAGCATCTCGGCGTGGCACCCTCAAAGGTAAAATTACTGCGTGGCACTTCTTCGAAATACAAGATATTTGAGATCGATCAGGTGGACTAATGTAACCGTTGTATCGTCACAAATGAATACCCCTGCTGCTTCAGTGAGCTGAGGATGCACGGCACGGCATTGACGGAAGTTTGGTGAATGTCATGCATCAAGATGACGGCTCCAGGACGAGCGCCAGCGACGGCGCGCGAACAGACGATCTGGCTATTGCGATCAGCCCAGTCCCGGGTGTCGACCGACCATAAGATTGACGACATGCCACGCGCCCGAAGTTGTTCTAAAACCACACCGTTGGCTGCACCATACGGTGGTCGCAGAATGGTTGGCTTGACGCCAGCGGCTTGTCTAATGGCTTCGTTAGTGCGGTCGATTTCGCCAGCAATTTGGTTAACTGATAGTTTAGGTAGTTCAGGGTGTGACCATGAGTGATTGCCTAGCTGGTGGCCGCGCGCCTGGATGCTGCGTACGACGCTAGCCTGCCCGGAAACCTTGCTACCGATCAAGAAGAACGTCGCTTTGGCACCGTACTGATCCAAGATGTCCAGTAGGTGTGCAGTGTATGGTCCCGGCCCGTCATCAAACGTCAAAGCGATCACTTTATTGCCAGTGGTTGGCGTGGGTGCTGGTGCGGCGGGCGCTGGTGCTGGTTCTGGCTTTGGCTCGGGTGGCTTAGGGAAATTGCCTAGTTTTTGAGCCGTTGGATTTTGCAGGTATTTGGCAACAGTTGCGGTCGGTACTTTGATGGTTAATTCGCCATAAGCTGACGGCAACAGGGAGGCTTGTCCAATTGGCCAGACCAGGGTATTGCCATCGTCAGCGATGGTAAAGTTTGCCAATGTTTCTTTGGTGATCATCTCCTCAAGATTTGCTTCTAGCTGCTGGCGTTGTTTGATGGTTTGCGCGACGTCTCGTTGGGCGGCTGTCACGATAGCCTTGGTGGCTTCCTCTGATTTCTCAGTCAAATTATCTAGGCCAATCACTTCGCCAGACTCTTTATCAAAGGTCCAAAATAGCGTCAATGACACTGGATGTGCGCCGTGCATGTCTTGTTTGATATTGACGATGATCGACAGGGCGACGGAATTATTATGCGTTACTTGATAACTGATGGTTTCGGTCATTGGTCGCTCAAAGGTGATGGTGCTCGACGAGGTGTAGCGGAAATCGCTGTCAGCGCGGTCAATTGCTCGGGCGATGAGTTTGTTGATTTTGGAATTGCTGGTAATTGGGTATTCAATTGAGACCTTTTCGCGCTTGCTGTCGCGCGTCACAAACTTGGAGCGAATGCCAGCATAGCGCGAATCGGTGAAATAATATTTTTCATCTTCTAGAACAGTTGGACGTTGGGTTGGTGGCTGCTTGGAGTGGAGATAAAATAAGACCCCCATTGCGCTAACAGCAAGCAAAAGTAACGTAGTGAATATAATACTGCTCAATCGAGGTCGGTTTGCAGGTGTTGCGTTGGTTCTTGACCTATGGCTGGTTCGAGCTGGTTGTCGTTTTGTTGACAATTTTTGAGGTTTTGTTTGCGTTTTTTTGGTAGGCATTAGTTCACTCCGCCAGCTTTCAAGGTTGCCTTTAAGCCAGTTTCACCACCAGCAAATCCACTGGCGACGTAGTCATTGATCACCATGTATGGCAGACCGTTCACACCGAGTGACAGAGCTTTTTGGGTGTTGTCATCGATCTCTTTTTGGTGCGGTTTTTTGGTCATACAGTCAGTAAACTTCGCCTCGTCCATGCCGACAGCTTTAGCAGAAGCCAGGAAATAGTCTAACGGCAGTGGTGGAATTTTTTGTGGTACGGCAACGTTTTTCACACCAATTCCTTTGTCAAAATAATCACGTTTAATGCGTGGCACGATATCGTGGGTATACTGCCAATATTTGTCTTGGTCGGCGGCGCAAAAAGCAGCGTGAGCCCCAGTTTCTGTGTTATCGGTGACTTCTTTGAGCAGTGTTACCACGCGGTGTTCATAGCGAACCTTGCCTGATTTGAGGTACTCATTTTTGAAGAAATCAGCGTTAGTGGCTGCTTCAACTTCGGCGCAGAATGAGCAAAAATAATCAGTATAATCAACAAACACATGCTTGGCTTCAGCAGAGCCTTGTGACATCTTTTCATTCCATGGTTTGCCGTCACCGACATGGCGATTTGGTGGACGATTAACGATGCCGTAGATAAACAATGCGACAATTGCCGTAATCAAAATGCCTGAAATAACCCAAATGATTGCTATGCCTGCTGATTTTTGTCGATTCATAGTTCCTCCTGTTTTGCTAATTCTGTATACATAAAGGCGATTTGTCCAGACTTGTAGAGTGAAAAGAGGCTTAATAGCAGGGCTAACATCAAGACGATGGTGCTGGCGACGGTGGCAGCAGTGGCAGCGGCAGCGCCTGAGAAGAACACGGCAACGAGCGGCAGGATGAGTGATGTGCCGCAGGGAACGCAGCCCAGACCGATGGCAGCAGCTACAGAGGCCAGGCCGCTTAGTCCGACTTGTCTGGTGACCGACTGTTCGTTACGCTTATTTTTCTTGGCAGTGAAAATGACGACGGTAATTGACAGTCCTTGGAGGAGTGACACCACAAGGAGTAATGCGCCGTTTAGCGAGCTGAAACCCTGTTTGAATATATCAATGAACATAGTCCCAACAAGGGAAGCTTTGTCTAGCATCGGCAACCGCGACATCATCAGTGGGCCGTAAAAGTTGGCATTGATGGCAAAGAAAATAATGAGTGCAACGAGCAAAGATAGGGTAAGTGCCAGCAGTGCGTACTGTGGTAGGCTGAGGATTTTACCAACTCCTACCATAGCTGACTTGATGGACTGCTGTTTGTTATATACTCGGCAAAATTGAACCATGCATCTATTATACGTCAAAACTGCATAATAGTATGCATTCCGGTGAGGTTAGTTGTCAGAATAAACTATACACTGAGTGTATAAAACTCTTGTAATAACTAAACACCGGGTGTATAGTAAGGGTATGAGCGTTCAATATACCCTGTTAGGTTTTTTAGCGGAAGAGTCAAATTATGGCTATGAGTTGAAGAAAAAATACGACGGCTATTTTGGTAAGGACAAGCCAATTTTAACCGGTCAGATATATTCAACTCTAGCACGGCTCAAACGCGACAACAAAGTCAAAGAAATTACTGATACTAGCGAATCGGGCGGGCCGGACCGGGTTCGGTATGAAATTACTGATGAGGGCAAGCAAGATTTGCAAGCATGGCTGGAATCACCAGAAGCACCGTCGCCGCAACTGCAAGCGACGATGTATATCAAAGCGGTGCTGGCCATTCTGAAGGATGGCGATGCGTCACCGTATTTGGACAACCAACGGCAGGCGCACATCCAACGGATGCGCGAGCTGACGGCGCAGCGGCGTGATAGTAACTTGTCGGACATGCTGCTGATTGATCATGCACTGTATCATTTGGAGGCGGATTTGCGCTGGATTGAATTAACTATTTCGCGGTTAACGCGGCTAAAGGAGGAAATTTTGCATGAGCAAACCAATAATTAGCGCTAAAAATATTAAGAAGTCGTTCGGGCAAACGCACGCGCTGCGCGGCGTCAGCTTGGATGTCGAGGCGGGCGAGGTGCTGGCGATCATGGGTCCGTCGGGTTCTGGCAAGTCGACGCTGCTACACAGCTTGGCGGCGATTACCAAAGTTGATAGCGGTGAGATTGACTTTGATGGCCAGCGGATTGATACGATGAATGATGATAAGCGCAGTATGCTGAGGCGCACTAGCTTTGGCTTTGTTTTTCAGTTTGGGCAATTGGTGCCGGAGCTGACGGCGCTGGACAATGTAGCGTTGCCATTGCTACTGAACGGCGTCAAACGTAAAGAAGCCTATCAACGGGCAAAAACATGGCTGAATAAGGTTGAACTAGGCAATAAAGCTGACAGTATGCTCGGCGAGTTGTCGGGCGGACAAATGCAGCGGGTGGCGATTGCCCGAGCGATGGTGATTGAGCCAAAAGTGCTGTTTGCTGATGAGCCAACTGGTTCGCTGGATAGCCTGAACTCAGAAAAGGTCATGGAATTGTTCATCAAAACCGCCAAAGAGCACGGCACGACAGTCATCATGGTGACGCATGAGCCGACGATTGCCGCCTACGCTGACCGGGAAATCATCGTCCGTGACGGGCAGATTTCTGGTGCTGAGGCAGCGGTAAACCCGGCACAGGCGAGGCCTCGTAAAGCTAAGGCGAGGATTGTCTGATGAGCGTTAGTTGGATGTTACTACAAAAGTCTGGTCGCCAGTCGTTTGCGCGTCTGGGCTTGACGACGGCAGCGGTGGTGCTGGGTATTATGCTCGTGTGCTGCTTTACGGCTGGTATCAATGGGCTTATGGGACGCGCTGGGGGATCAGCCATCAGCCTGGCAGCATACCAAGCTAGTCGCAAAGAGGCTTCGCAACAACCGATTGATGGTATTGAACCACTAAGAATTAGTAATGTAGCGCGACTTGGCAATGCGTCAAAATGGCGAGGCCAAATTATCCAGACGTATGCAATGCACGGTACAGTGAAGTCCCCGCAGTTTGCTAAGCTAAAAACGCCAGGTCCGGGCGAATATTACTTATCAAAAGCGTTGGCTGATGCGGTGGCTCAGCATCCTGAGGATGATATCTTGGCGCGTTTTGGCAATAACACTAAATATCTCGGCGTGCTCCCTAGTGAATATGTTAGCGGCCCAGATACTCTCATGATGGTACGTGGTGCCAGTGCTGATGAAGTGGCGGCAAGTGATGATGTGGCAAAAGCTCGAGGACAAGTTTCCTACTTTGCTAATGTTTACCGGACGGATGCGAATGGACTAACATCGAATGTTGGACTAGGCCCTATATCCATCATTGTACTTGGCGTTGGTGGAACTATATTGCTGTTTCCAATTGTCATCTTCGTGTCAGTAGCAACGCAGCTGGGCGCGGCACAGCGCGAGAAACGCTACGCTGCTTTGCGGTTGATCGGTGCGACTAAGCGACAGGTGGGACGGGTGTTGATATTGGAATCGCTGTTGGCGTCGGTTGTGGGTGTGCTGATCGGGCTGGGTGCGTTTTGGCTATTACAAGCACCGCTGCAGAATTTCAAGATGGATGGTATGCGGTTTAATCCTAGTGATTTAGCGTTAACTGCCACGCAGTACGCGCTGATTATTGGCTTGACGTTGGGACTAACGGTTTTTGTTAACTGGCGACGAATGCGCCGAGCGCAGATTTCGCCGCTGGGTGTATCACGCTCAATCGAAAAAGTGAAGAAGTTGCGCGTTTGGCGGCCGCTGGTGCCAGCAGCTGGTATTGTGATTTTTGCCTGGTTATCGTCAAAGCCGGGATTGGACTGGTTGACGGCAAATAAAGAATCAGCCATGCCGATATTGCTATTAATGGCAGCTTTGCTGTTGGTGATGTTTGGGCTTATCCTGGCTGGTGGCTGGTTGACGAATAAGCTGTCACTGCTGGCGGCACACTGGGCGAATAATGGTTCAATGTTGATTGCTGGTAAGCGTACCGCGGTGCACTCGCGAACGGTTTTCCGTGGTGTGAGCGGCGTCGTATTGGCGTTGTTTGCGGGTAGTTTTTATCTGACGGCAACGAGTGGTATTGAGAACTTAAATGTTCAGGCTATCAAAGACAACGGATACTCACAGTTGAAACACGGTACGGCAGCTGTCATTGGCCGTTCACTGCCGAGCGATATGGCGAAGCAGCTGAACCAGCAGTCGTATGTCACGTCAGTAGCAACGATCTATCCACGCGAGGATGGCAGTGCAATTCGCTGCCAGGATCTGGCAATATACACTGAGCACACCTGCCCAAGTAATGCTCAGTCCGACCAATTTGTGCTGTTGAATTTTGACGCGCCAGTGGTCAAAAATGTATCGCTAATTAACGATACGGTTGATACGAACGGTGCCAAGGAATATTTGGTAACAGTAAAATCAGACAATGATCTTGAGAAGTTACGCAGCATGGTTGTGATGCGCGCTAATCAGTACGATCTGACATACGTAGTGGGTGGCACTGATTCCAAAAAACCGCATATCAATCCAACGATTCGCGAATTTGCCAGCTTAGCCTATATTGGTATTGGCGTGACGTTATTTGTGGCGGTAGCGAGCCTGGTTGTCTCGACGATTGGCGGGCTAATGGAGCGTCGCCGTTCGCTATATACTTTGCGTCTCGGTGGTATGCGCCTCATTCAACTGAAGCGTTTGGTGATGGTTGAATCGGTGGCGCCGCTGCTGATCACCTCGGTTCTGTCGTGTGGTATCGGTGTTTGGACGGGGGCAGTATTCACGAAGATGTTCTCGACGACACTGAAGCCGGTGTTAACACCAACCTACTTTGCCATCGTTGGTGCTGGTCTGGCGGCAGCTATCATCGGTATTTACTTGATCCTGCCGATGGTCGACAAGCTGACGCGGGCGGAGGCTAATCAAACCGAGTAATATCCCTCGGTTTGATGACAATCTATCAAAAAGCGTTCCGGTTGATGGCTGGAGTGCTTTTTCTTGCTATGAGCGCAACTTTGAATGGCTCAAACCACACGGAAGTAGGTATCTGTGATTGATAGAAATGAAGGGACTATTAGTGGAAGGTCACCCGGTCATCAGCGACGCTGACGGTCACCGTCATGCCATCATGAATCCGCCCGTCGATGAGCTCCAGCGCTAATGGGTCAAGCACCCGCTTTTGTACCAAGCGCTTCAGTGGTCGGGCGCCAAAGGCTGGGTTATAACCGTCGCGCGCTAGCATGTCGCGGACGCTGTTGTCAAATTCGAGTGTGATGTCGCGGCTGTCTTTGACCTGGCGGGCGACTTTGGTCAACTGGACATCGACAATCGCTCGCATGGCCTCTGGTCGAATGCGGTCAAAAATGACGATGTCATCGATGCGGTTGAGAAATTCCGGACGGAAATGCTGGCGTAGTACCTCAAGCATTTGATTATCGAGTGCCGACAAATCGTCGCCAGAAAAATCCATGATTGCCTGCGAGCCGACATTGCTGGTCATGATGATGACCGTGTTAGAAAAATCGACTGTTCGCCCCTGGCCATCGGTCAGGCGGCCATCGTCCAGTACCTGGAGAAGCACGTTGAAGACGTCGGCATGAGCCTTCTCGATTTCATCAAACAGTACCACACTGTAGGGGCGGCGGCGCACCGCTTCGGTGAGTTGGCCGCCTTGGTCGTAACCAACGTAGCCTGGCGGCGAGCCAATCAGGCGGGCCACGGCGTGTCGTTCCATATACTCACTCATATCGATACGAATCATGGCGTGCTCGTCGTCAAATAATTCGCGGCACAGGCTGCGGGCCACCTCTGTTTTGCCCACACCGGTGGGGCCAAGGAAGAGGAAGGAGCCGATTGGTCGGTTGGTATCACTTAGGCCAGCGCGCGAGCGGCGAATGGCGCTGGCGACTGCAGCGATGGCTTTGTCTTGACCGATCACTTGGGTGCTGATATGCTCTTCTAATTTGGCTAGTTTGCTTGATTCGGTCTCAATCAGCCGCTCCACAGGGATGCCTGTCCAGCGCGCCACCACGCTGGCGATGTCATCAGGGGTGACTTCTTCGCGCAGCAGGCGGTCGGCTGGCGGGATAGCCGCCAATTCCTGGCGAGCGGCGGCCAGCTTTTTCTCCAGCTCTGGCAGGTCGCCGTATTTGATGCGGCTGGCGGTGGCCAGATCGGCGTCGCGCTCGGCGATTTCCAGTTGCGAGCGCAGACTATCCATTTTTTCGGTAGCGGTATTGACGGTCTGGAGAATGTCTTTTTCGTGCTGCCATTTGCTGTTAATCACCTCGGCCTGAGCCCGAAGGTCGGTGATTTGCTGTTTGATTTCCTCTGTGCGGGCTTTGGCGTGGTCGGATTTGTCTTTTTTCAGTGCGGCTTCCTCAATCTCCAGCTGTAAGCGGCGGTTATTGAGCCGATCCAGACTAATTGGCACACTCTCCAGCTGCATCTTCAGGGCGCTGGTGGCTTCATCCAGGAGGTCGACCGCTTTGTCAGGCAAAAAGCGGTCAGGCAGATAGCGAGTCGACAGTCGCGCTGCCGCCACGATGGCATCGTCAGAGATTTTAACACCGTGATGAACTTCATATTTTTCTTTCAGGCCGCGCAAAATCGCCACGGTATCGTCAAAACTTGGCTCACCGACGTACACTGGCTGAAAGCGCCGCTCCAGGGCCGCGTCTTTCTCGACATGCTGGCGATATTCCGCCAACGTCGTCGCACCAATCATATGGAGTTTACCGCGAGCCAGGGCGGGTTTAAGCATATTGCCAGCGTCCATGCTGCCTTCGGTTTTGCCGGCGCCGACCATGGTGTGGATTTCATCAACGAACAAAATGATTTCGCCAGCAGCCTCTTCGACTTCTTTCAAAATTGCTTTGAGGCGCTCTTCAAATTGACCGCGAAAGCTAGCACCCGCCAGTAAACTGGAAATTTCCAAGGAGATTAGCCGCTTGTCTTTCAGCGATGCTGGTACGTCGCCTTTGACAATGCGCTGCGCCAGGGCCTCGACGATGGCGGTTTTACCGACGCCCGGTTCGCCGATCAGCACCGGGTTATTCTTGGTGCGTCGGCTGAGGATTTGCATAGTGCGGCGAATTTCCTCATCGCGCCCGATGACCGGGTCGAGTTTACCCTCACGCGCCAGTGCCGTGATGTCCGTCCCAAACTGCTCGAGGGGCTTGGTGGTTTCTTCTTGGTTTATGGTTGGTGGCATATGTCCTCCTTTTTCTGTGGGCTGAGCCCCGTATTGTTACGTTGCGGCAAGAGGCAGTGTGAGGTGATGTGCTTATGAGCTGCTTAAAATTTTTCGTTCATAATAGCTCGATCGTTTGCTGAGTTCAGCGTTGAGTTGGTCAATACCGCCAAATTGTTCAACCAGTGTCTGGCGATTTGAGAATAAATTGGTGCCCAGTCCCATGCGGTCGCCATCTACTGTCACACCCAGTGCTGCCAAGGTCGAAGGGTACATGTCAAAGGTGGCAAATTGGCGGTTGGTGGCGCGAGTTGGCTGAACGGCAGGGTTGATGAAGGCGTTGTAGACGGTTCGTTGGTAGGGAGCGCCGGCGATTTTCTCTTCGTAATACGGTGTTTGCATACCGAGGTGATCACCACTGATGATGATAGTAGTGTTAGCGTAAAACGGTTGTTGTTTAGCCCATTCGACGAAGGCGGCGATTTGTTTGGAAGCGCAAGCATGTACGTTGTCGTATTTTGCTTCAAATTGTTGTTTACAGGTGTCACTGTCCAGCCAGCCGTCAGTAAAGTGCGTGTCAACGGTCAGCATTTGCAAGTTAAATGGCTTGTCTAATTTACTGAGGCGAGTGGCTTCATCGCGGGCAAACTGGAAAAGTTTTTTGTCTTCATAGCCCCACCACACTTTGTAGTCCTGAGGAATCAAGCCGTGCTGCTGAGCGTAGGTGAAGTCGATGATGTGGTAATCGCCATGTTGCTCTAGTAACTTATCGCGCCCACCAAAGGTTTTGTCTGAACCCATGACAAATGATTGATTATAATCAGCTTTTTGGAGCACTTGCCCCAAGGTATAAGCACCGGGCAAGAATTTATTGAAATCACCCATGCCGTTGCGGTCGCGGCCGCCAAACACGCCGCCGTCTTTGAGTGGCACGCCAGCGGATTGCGCAGTCATGCCTGCTACCGTCCAGGTGGTGCCGTGGGCAGGTAGGGCGCCACCAAGGCCGGAGGATTGGTGTGAAAATGAAGTGTTGGTCAGCGCCAATTTCTCCAGCTCTGGAATGACTGATTTGTCGCTCATGCCGCCGTTGGCTTTGGAGGCGGGCGTATTTTCTAGCGATTCAACATAGATATAAATCAAATTACGTTTGGTGCTTGGAAACGTCAATTTGACGCCGCGCGGATCAACATAGTGCTTGTCGTAGATTTTTGATGATTGAGTAAGAGCGCTGACATAGGCTGGGATGCTAAAGCTTTGCGCCAGGAGTGTCAGGCTAACAACAAAAATACCACTTGCATAATAGGTCTGGTGGCGCAGTCGAAATGGCATTGCTTTCCAGCGTAGTTTGAGGAGTATAGGGATTAGCAATACGATAAATAATCCAATAGCGTATGGCACATTGCCCCAGACTGCTGAAACTAGGCTGCTGGATTGTCCGCCCGCCAGACCGTTGTTAAAATAGAACAAAATTTCATCAATTTTGGCGTCGCGAAATTGCACGGTTTTGTACTGACTGGCGACGATGAATATTGCACTGAGAGCCAGCATCAGGACGATACTGATTCGAACCAAAGTGCGAAAATTGCAGACACGGCTGAGGATCTTTTTCTTCATATTATCTAATTATACCACTATACGCAGTAGGCGTTGATGCGCTTAGGGCTTATCATTTTGGCACAAAGCGCGTATACTGATAAGCATGAACGGAACGAAAACGCGACGTCAAGGCTTTGGAATTAGTTGGTGGATCGGTCTTGGACTGTTTGTGGCGTTGATTGGCTTCATGGCGTTTGATATTTTGCAGCGCGAAGGTGGCTTTGGCAAGAGTGATAATGTATTGGTGATGGGTACAAATGCTGGCTTTAAACCGTTTGAGTACAAGCAGGGCAATGAAATTGTTGGGTTTGATGTTGATCTGGCCAAAGAAATTGCCCGTAGCATGAATAAAGAATTGAGGATTGAAGACATGTCGTTTGACGGATTGCTACCAGCGTTGGAATCAGGGCAAATTGACATGGCGGTAGCTGGCATGTCGGTGACGCCGGAGCGTGCTAAAAACGCGCTGTTTTCCGAGCCGTATTATTCAGCATCGCAGCGGATTATTGTCAAAAAAGGTAGCCCAATTCGTAATAGGTATCAGCTGACGGGCAAGAAAATTGGTGTGCAGTTAGGTACGACGGGGGACACGCTGGCTGGAAAAATTACCGGCGCCAAAGTGTCACAATTCCCAACCGCGCCAAGTGTGTTGACAGAGCTCAATGCTGGCGGCGTCGAGGCGGTCATTTTGGATGATGCGCCGGCTGCTCAGTACACGGCTGGCTTTCCAGACCTAGAGATTTTACCGGGTGAGTTATCGAGCGAGCATTATGCGATTGCCATCAAAAACAACAATCACGACTTGCTGGAAAAAATTAACCGAGTGTTGGCGGAGATGAAAAAGGACGGTCGGTACGACAATCTCATCCGTAAACATTTTGGCTCTGCAGCGCTTGAGTCGATGAAGAAAAAGGAGCTTGAATCGTGAATTTCCTGGAAGTGATTTTCGGCGATGGTCGGTGGTTGTATTTGTGGCACGGTCTAGAGGTAACGTTGGTTTTGACCGTTTTGTCGCTGCTTCTTGGTACGGCCATTGGTATCATCATCGCCCTGTTGCGAACCTCGGACGTACGACCGTTTAAGTCACTTGGTCGCTACTCGTGGGCCAAAGGGCTGAGCCGCTGGAATCCGCTGGCGTGGCTTGGGAAGGTGTATGTCGACATCATTCGGGGTACGCCGCTCTTAGTCCAGCTGTTGATTATGTACTACGTCGTCTTTGGCTCATATCAATTCATGCCGAAGATTTTTGTGGCGGCCATCGCTTTTGGCATCAACAGTGGCGCCTACATTGGCGAGATTATCCGCGGCGGTATCGAAAGCGTTGACAAGGGGCAAATGGAAGCAGCTCGTTCGCTGGGTTTTAGTCGCTGGCAGGCCATGCGTTTGGTGATTTTGCCACAAGCGCTCAAAAATTCGTTACCAGCACTGATCAGCGAATTCATCGCCCTACTGAAAGAGACCTCAGTCGTCGGCTGGATTGGGCTAAATGATATCATGCGCGGCGCTGATAATATTCGTTTTCAAACCGCCACGGCGTTTCAGTCATTGTTTGCCGCAGCGGTGATGTACTTGGCGTTGACCGCGATATTTACCCGTGTAATGACGCGAGTGGAGAGGAGGCTAAAAGATGGCAGTGAATAAGATGAAGGAAGTGGCGCAACCAAGCACTGAGCGCCCAGCAATTATCACGGTGGCTAACCTCAAAAAACAGTTTGGTAGCAACCGCGTGCTCAGGGATATTGATGTTGAGATTCACGAAGGCGAAGTGGTGGTCGTCGTTGGCTCGAGTGGTTCAGGCAAATCAACGTTTTTGCGTTGCTTGAATCTGCTGGAGACGCCGACGGGCGGGCGCATTGTCATCGACGGCGTGGAAACGACAGCGCCGAAAGTCGACCTGAACGCTTTGCGCCAAAAAGTTGGCATGGTATTCCAATCATTCAATTTGTTCCCGAACTTGAGCGTGCTGGACAATATCAAACTCGCACCGCGGAAACTACGCAAAGTGTCTGACCGGGCGGCGACTCGTTTGGCAAAGAAATTGCTGGCGGACGTGGGATTGGCGGACAAAGCCGGGGCCTTTCCTTCGCAGCTCTCGGGCGGGCAAAAGCAGCGTGTCGCCATCGCGAGAGCCCTGGCCATGGAGCCAGACATCATGTTGTTTGATGAACCAACTTCGGCGCTTGATCCAGAGATGATTGGCGAAGTGTTAGACGTGATCCGTGAGGTCGCCGCCAAAGGTATGACTATGGTTATCGTCACCCACGAAATGAAGTTTGCGCGCGAAGTGGCTACGCGGATGATTTTCCTGGACAAGGGCGAGATCATCGAAAACGGTCCGCCGGAGCAGGTGATGGATCATCCAGTGACTGAACGAGCACGAAAGTTTTTCGGTGTCAAAGGGAAATAACAGGAGGTCCAGATGAAACATGGTACAGTCACTAAAAACCATAACATATGGCTGTGTTTGACCATCGGTTTTGTTGGTATTATTGTCGCCGTCATATGCGGCTGGTATATCTGGTCGCGCCCACAGACACCTCCGTCACCACAACCATCAGACGCCGCCCGTTTTAAGGCCGCTTACTCCCGGGTGGCTGATGACAATCGTTTTGTCTTTGCTTCGGCTGGTGAGGTTTTGGAGAAATTTGAATCAGGCAGCGGCTTGGTTTTCCTTGGCTTTCAGCAATGTCCGTGGTGTCAGCAGCTAGCGCCAATTGTCGATGAAGCCGCCAAAGCCGAAGGGCTGGATAAAATCTACTATCTGGATATTCGCCATGCCCGCGAAACCAATGACGCTACTTACAAAAAATTGGTTGAGAAGCTAAAACCGCATCTTCGCACTGATGAGAACGGCCAACCGCGAGTCTATGTTCCTGATGTGACGGCACTAAAGGGCGGCCACATTGTCGGTCATTTCCTCCAAGAAACCATCGCTGATGGCGAAAAGGCCACCGCTGATACCTATTGGACAGAAGAGCGCCGTGCTCGGGCGGTCGAGCAGCTGAGGCAAATGATTCGGGCCATGCGCTAACATAAGCATTATGGTATAGTAACAATATGAAGCAAACTAACCAATTATCACAAATACGCCAATTTTTGTTATATATATCCATCAGTCTTTTCTCGGTTTGTGCTCTCATGGGAATCATGGCTGCCTTATCTGGGCCAGTGGACTGGCGAATCTTAGTGACCACCTTGTTTACTGCAGTCGCCTCGCTGTTTGCCATGGGGGGAGTTGCCCGCCTGGAGGATGAGCAGCGTTTGATCAAGACACTGTCGGTCGTATCGTTAATTGTCAATGCTTTGTGGCTGTTGGGTGCATTAATACTAGTGTGGGACTTGTTGTCTTCCTTGGGAATTTGTAACACAAATATTAGTTCCGATTTTCCTGGAGGCTATGATTATATGTTGTGTGGTCAGCTCGAAGAAATATTGACCAAGCTGACAGTTACTGCGTTCATCATCACATCGCTAACTGCATTGACTGCCAAGTTTCTTTCCTTCAAACGTAACGATTCAATCATTTCAGGACTGGTAACGCTGACCATTAGTAGTGCTAGTTTGTTGAGTTTGGTGGGTTTGAGTATTTTGTGGCAAAAACATGGTGGTGATGCCTTGACTGCTAACTGGCAATTATTGACCATCTTTGGCATCTTAACGGTATTTGGGTTGGTGGTTACACCGGTGTTGATACGGGCGCAAGCTTACAAACAAAAGTCGCAGGTAGCCGTGTCTGATGAAGAGCGTCAACGACTGCGCCAGGAGATCGAGCAGGAAGTTCGTGCAGAACTTGCCGTCGAACAACAGTCAGATAAGCCTGAGGATAGCAAGGACGGAGCGGAGTAGTTATAGCTCGCTGATGATCTGGACGTCAGTTGATTTGTTTATCAGCCAATCCAGATCAACCTCTGTCAGGTAGCTTGGCAAAATCCGCGTGGTTTTTGGATCAACAAAGCCGCATCTCGCCACTTCTTTGACGCCGTGCGATGTTTGCTCCAGGTCGATGTGCTGGTAATCTTGCCAGTTGGTGATGAGAAAGAAAAATTCCAATTGCTCATTTGGGCCGTGTGCTGATTGTTCGCCTGATTCGGCGAATTGTTGTATGAATAACAACTTTCCGATCTCTGGTTCAACACCCGTTTCTTCAATCATCTCCCGATGCAAACCGTCCAGCAGACTTTCACCGCTTTCCAAGCCGCCGCCCGGCGTACACCAAAAATTCCGTCCTTTGCCACTATTTGCGGTCAATTGTTGGCAAAAAATCTCGCCCTGATCGTTGATAATAATTCCGCGTACATTAACTCGCCGCCGCATATAACCTCCTTTACTTTCGTAGTCGCCAGAGGTTCTCGTTGGTGAACGTACGCTTCAAATAATTCCCGTGGTCGGGGTGACTGGATTTGAACCAGCGACCTCACCGTCCCGAACGGTGCGCGCTACCAAGCTGCGCCACACCCCGACGCTAAAAATAGTATACGTCCAGCAGATACTTTTGTCCAATGAGGCTCTGTGACGGTTGGTTTGTATTATGGTAAAATAGAGACTGGATTTGAGGTACTAAAAGAACAATTATGAAGCATATTTTACGAATTTTTAGCGGCTACTGGCTGATGTTTATCATCTTGGTCAGCTTTACCTACGCCATGGTGATGGCGAATTTGTGGCTACCTGACAAGATGTCGGAAATCGTCAATAACGGCATCATCAAACAAGATATGCCGGCGATTTGGCACAACGGACTAGCGATGATTGTGGTGACGGCGGCGGGCGGGTTGTGTTCAATTGTCATCGGGTTTTTGGCGGCTCGGATCGCCACCGGTATGGCGCAAAAATTACGAACAGAATTGTTTGAGCGAGTCGAAAGTTTCGCGCTGGCGGATTTTAATAAATTTTCCACCGCCTCGCTGATCACGCGCTCGACCAACGACATTCAGCAAATCCAGATGACGTCAATCCTGCTGCTGCGCCTGGCATTGATGGCACCAATCATGGCAATTGGCGGTCTGCAAAAAGCCATTCATAACGCACCAAATTTGAGCTGGATCATTGCGCTGGCAGTGTCGGTGTTGCTGGTCGTCATTGCCGTACTGTTCGTCATTGCTGTGCCGCGGTTTAAGAAATTGCAAACGCTGGTGGACAAGCTCAATTTGGTGACGCGCGAAAATCTGGTCGGCTTGAAAGTCATCCGCGCCTTTCACAATGAAAAGATTGAGCAGAAAAAGTTCCAGCAAGCCAACACTGAGCTAAACAAAATGAACTTATTTGTCAATCGGCTGATGATGCTGCTTGACCCAATCATGACGCTGGTGATGAACTTTTCTAGCGTGGCGATTGTCTGGTTCGGCGCCCATTTGATCAGTAGCGGCAATCTGCAAATTGGTAATATGATGGCGTTTTTGGAATACGCCATGCAGGTGATTATTTCTTTCTTGCTGCTGTCGATGGTGTTTATCATGGTGCCGCGGGCGGCCGTGTCGGTAAAGCGGGTGGGCGAGGTGCTCGACACGTTGCCGTCAATTGTTGATCCATCGTCGCCGCAGCAATTGCCAGATGACGCTACGGGTAAAATTGAATTCAAAGATGTGACCTTTACCTATCCAGATGCTGACTTGCCGGTACTGTCTAGTATCAATTTCACGGCCGAACCAGGGCAAACCACAGCGTTTATCGGTAGTACTGGGTCTGGCAAATCAACGTTGATCAATTTGATTCCGCGTTTTTACGATGTGTCGGCGGGACAGATCTTACTGGACGGCGTGGATATCAGAAATTTGAAGCTGGAAGATTTGTACGATCAAATCGGCTACGTACCGCAAAAAGGCGTGCTGTTTAGCGGGACGATTGTCAGTAATATCAAGTACGGCAACGCCAAAGCCAGCCAAAAATTGGTCGAAAAATCCGCTAAAATCGCGCAAGCCGCCGAGTTCATCAGCGAGCTAAAAAACGGTTACAAAAATGACATCGCTCAAGGCGGCAGCAATGTTTCCGGTGGTCAACGGCAGCGTTTGTCGATTGCCCGGGCGATTGCTGTCGAGCCGAATGTCTACATTTTTGACGATTCGTTCTCGGCGCTGGATTTCAAGACTGACGCTAAATTACGCTCGGCACTGGCAAAAGAAACCAAGCATAAAACTGTGCTCATCGTCGGTCAGCGCATCAATACCATCATGAACGCTGACAAAATCATCGTGCTGGACGAAGGTAAAATTGTCGGTCAGGGCACTCACCAGGAATTGATGAAAAATTGCCAAGTCTATCAAGAAATTGCTGCCTCCCAGCTCTCAGAAGACGACCTGCAGAAAATGTCGGCGACGACCGCGAAAGGAGCGGCATGATGGCCAAGCAAAGCATGAAAAAACGCCAGCCAGTGAAGATGGGTGGTCCAATGGTCGGTGGTATGGGCGCCGGCGAAAAAGCCAAGGATTTCAAAGGCACGGTCAAGAAGTTAGCTAAATATTTGGCAGAGTTCCGCTGGCACATGCTCATGGTGGCGATTTTCGCGGTCGGTAGTACAACGTTTGCGATTGTCAGTCCGAAGATTTTGGGCGGCGCCACCAACCAAATCGTCGAAGATTATGTCAGTATGAAGGCTTACGAAACCATCACCAGTAAGCTGCCAAATGGTGCTTCGTTGCCAGCTGGCACGACCGGTGCTGATGTTCTGAAGCGGCTACCGAACAAGTCGGAAATTGAAAGCCAAATTCCATCCAACCAGCTTGATACCATCAAAAAACTGGATCTCAGCCAGCGCCCAGAATTTCACTTTGAGGCAATTTGGCGGGTCGTTAGTTTGCTAATTGGTTTGTATGTGCTCAGCGCCATTTTCCGCTACATCCAAACCTGGCTGATGACCCAAGTGACGCAGACGGTTACCTTCAGAATGCGCCGGCAATTGTCCGAGAAAATCAACCGCCTGCCGCTGAGCTATTTTGACAAGCAAACCTACGGCGAGGTGCTCAGCCGCGTCACTAATGACGTCGACACCATCAGCCAGACGCTCAATCAAAGCCTGTCGCAAATCGTCTCCTCAACAGTGATGGTGCTGGGGATTTTGGCGATGATGTTTTCCATCAGCTGGCAAATGTCGCTGGTGGCGTTCTTGGTGCTGCCACTGGCTGGCGGCGTGGTGACGCTGATTGCTAAAAGCTCGCAAAAGCAATTCCTCCGCCAGCAAACGCAGCTGGGTGAACTAAACGGCCACATCGAAGAAATGTACGGTGGCCATCAGGTGATGCGCGTGTTCAACGGCCAGAAAAAGTCGCTGGCTAAGTTTTCACGGATTAACAATCAGCTGCAGGAAAGCGCCTGGAAAGCTCAATTTTTGTCGGGGCTGATTTATCCGATCATGAATTTCATCGGCAATATCGGTTACGTCATCATGGCGATTTTGGGCGGTTGGCTGGCGATTAACGGCCGGCTGAAAATCGGTGACATCCAAGCCTTCATTCAATACATCGACCAATTCAACCAGCCGCTGGTGCAAGTTGCTAACATCGCCAATGTACTGCAATCGACCGCCGCTGCCGCCGAGCGCGTGTTTGAATTTTTGGACGAGCCGGAAGAACAGGCGGAAGGTAAGGATTTGGTAAAATTGGCAAACGTCAAGGGCGAAGTTGAATTTGATGATGTGGTCTTTGGCTATAAGCCTGACCAAACTATCATCAAAGGTTTGTCGGCGCACATCAAGCCAGGCCAGCGCGTGGCGATTGTCGGTCCGACAGGCGCCGGCAAAACCACCTTGGTCAATTTGTTGATGCGATTTTACGAAATTAACAGCGGTGCGATTAAAATTGACGGCGTGGATATTCGCCAGATGAAGCGCAGCGATGTGCGGCAACTGTTTGGTATGGTACTGCAGGACACCTGGCTGTTTAATGGCACGATTCGCCAAAATTTGCTCTACGGCAATCCAACGGCGAGCGAGGAAGAGATGGTTGCCACCGCCAAGGAGGCGCATATCGATCACTTTGTGCGGTCGCTACCGGGCGGTTATGACATGATGCTGGGCGAGGAAGCCACGAACATTTCACAGGGCGAGAAGCAGCTACTGACGATCGCCCGGGCAATGCTGGCGCGCACGCCGATGCTGATTTTGGACGAAGCCACCAGCTCGGTTGACACCCGTACCGAAGTGCTCATTCAAAAAGCTATGGATAAATTAATGCAGGGTAAAACTAGCTTTGTCATCGCTCATCGTCTGAGTACTATTCGCGACGCCGACCTAATCTTGGTCGTCCGCGACGGCAACATCATCGAACAGGGCAAGCACGACGAACTGCTGCAGCAGAACGGCTTTTACGCTGAGCTGTATAATAGTCAGTTTGCTGAGTGATTGGGCGTTGGTGAGATTAGCATGAGATAATAGAAATAGAGGGCGTAAATTATGGCACTACCAAAGAATAAAGAAGTTAAAACTATTATAGAAAAATGTGTATCGCAGAGATTTAATAGTGTCATGAAGTTTGAGACGCGACCGTTCAATGAATCCCCGCACATTATTCAGCACGAGGGAAAAGTGCTTATGTATAATACTCTAGATGATCAAGACTCTCAAAAAACTATGGAATATAGGAAAGCGGAATTTACACACAAAACCGACCTCCAGCAGCTTATATCAATGACTCCAGAAGACGTCATTAAAGTGTTAGATGAGGGGGCTAAAAGTATAGGTGGTCAAATGGTAAAACATCATTTCCAAGTTTTGGACGCTGCAGTAGAAGAGGCGGAAAATGTTATTCATGCCAAAGACCAAGAGATTACACCAGAAACTTTTCTTGACGCGATGCGAAAAATAAGCATATCATTTGATAAAGATGGTAACCCTGAACTTCCCACTGTGGTAATTAACGAAAAAATGTCTGATGCATGGAGAGAGGTTATAGAAGAAGCGGAGGTAAACCCTAAACATAAAGAAGAATTCAATAAAATAATTGAACAAAAGAGGAAAGAATACAATGCAGAGCAAGCTGGTAGAAAATTGGTTGACTAGTGCTAAAGAACTCAGCTTTACTGCTCCATTTGTTCAGCTATTGATCGCTGAAGGCTTTACCGTTCTGCAATCCAAGGGTGGGGTTAATGAGCAAGGCAAAGACGTCATAGCTAAAAGTCCTGAAGGTAAGATTTGTTGTTTTCAATTGAAATGTGGAAATATAGGCAGTAAAGAGTGGCAGTCTATAAATGGCCAACTGAATGATCTAACTGGCATTGCACCTACTCACCCTAAAATCGCTAAAATTCCAAAGGATTGGGAATGTTTTTTGGTGACCAATGGTGATATCACCGGACCAGTATTAAACACAATTTTAGATTATTCAAAGACGAACATAGACAACAATAGGATGCCCTTACAAACCATTGCCAAAGATGAGTTGTTGCGCAGGTTTTCTGATGCTTTTGGTAAATTCTTTCCTATTGAACCAAACGAAATACATGTATTTTTTGAGTTGTTCTGCGAGGATGGCGATAATATACTGAGAAAACAAAATTTTAAACAGTATCTTGAGAGGTTTTTGTCGAACTTTAATTCCATAAAATCAAACCAGAAAAAGATAGAAGCCCTTCAGGCTGTCCCAGTTATAGCTAGTTACATACTAACTAACAAGTATACAAAGGAAAATTATATAGCACTTATTGACGCCTGGGTTCTTACGCTGTTGACTATATTGTATTATGCAAACAAGTGGTCTCTGAACGAGAATAAATACGAAACAACAGAACGTTTAATACTTGAAGAAATAGATAGGCTATCTTTTTGCCTTATCAATGAAGTGGCTAATAATCGTGATTCATTTGTAGATACAACTTACGGATACTTCTCTGAGCCAATATTAGCCCATAGGCTTAGATGTACTGAGCTTCTGGGATATATCTCGGGGGCGATAAATTATTTTGCGTTATCAAATCGCGAAGTAGACAATATTTTAAAAAATCTTTCTGAGAAGATTTCATTTTTATCTAGTAATAGAGCGATGCTTAGTGAGGGTGCTACTCCAAGTTACTTTAATTTATTATTGTTACAACCCAGAATTGCCGACACTGACCAGACGATAGTTACAGGCTTGCGGCAATTGGTAGATAATATAATTATGACTCATCTGGATAGCGGTAGTGGATTGGCTAGTCCGTACTACTCAACTGAACAGGTGGTAGCTCACTTATTTGGAGCCGGAGATCCTATTGAAGAAGATTTTCATAATAGGAGTTATGTATTATGGTCGGCGATACTTTTACTAGTTAAGTACAATCAACGAGATTTCTTAAATGATAGATGGAAATACATATCTGAGATAGCCATGGAGGAAATTGTAGCACAAGATCAAAATGACTTATTATTGTGGAGGGTAAATGATGCAACAATGGTTGATACATTTCCTAATGCAGAACAGTCGTGGTCAGCTTTGCGTAGTCAAGCGTCCAAATCATATAACGAAGAGATACCATCAATACTATTGAAGCGAAAATATTTAATACCTCTCATGATTTTGGCCATGCCTCATAGGCTTACTCCCAAATTGATTATGAGCCTCGCCAATTTCTCAGCAAAATCAAACAAAGACATTTCTGTCTAAAAATCTATTCGATGAATTGGTAGCTTAACTCCGTCGCAAAACATCCAGCACGCCAAACTTTCCAGTCAATACGGCCTGATCGATGATGTGCGGCGTGAGAGCGGCGATGAGCTCTCTTGGCTTGGTGCTGTCTAGTAAATCTAACGTCGTGTCCAGCGCGTACACATAAAATTGGTAGCGGTGTGTGCCAAATGGCGGTTGCGGTCCGCCCCAGCCAGGCTGACCCCAACTCGTAACACCTTCGACCGCGCCCGCTGGCAGTGACTCGCCAGTTATTTCAGTAGTTTCGGCCGGTAAATTCCAAACCGTCCAATGATAGAACCCATCGCACCCAGGCGCATCAGGGTCGTGGCAGACGATTGCCAGGCTTTTAGCGTCTGCCGGTACGTCGCTGATCTCGAGTGGCGGGCGTTGATTACCGCCGAGCTTGGCGTAAATTTTTGGTATCTTAGCGTTTTCGGCGAAGGCGGGGCTGGTGATTTTCATACTATGATTGTAGCATGAAGCTGGTATACTGATGACAGTAATGATCACCGACCAACTCCTTGCCAAATATCCCATCATCTCTGACCAAGTTGATGCCAAAGAACTCGGTGCTTTGCTGCGGGAGCTGGAAACAGTGCTGCGTAGTGGTACGACTGGTAACATTGTAGAATTTGGCTGTTATGTTGGCACAACGAGTTTATTTATCCGGCGACTGCTGGACGCTTATAATTTTACCGGTGAGTTTCATGTTTACGATTCGTTCGCGGGCTTGCCAGAAAAAACCCAAGCAGACAACAGCGCTGCTGGCGAGCAGTTCAAGGCGGGTGAATTGTTGGCGCCGCGTAAAACCTTCGTTCAGAATTTCAAGAAAGCAGGACTAAGACCGCCGGTTATTCATAAAGGTTGGTTCGCTGATTTCACTACTGAGGACGTGCCGGAAAGTATCATCTTTGCGTTTTTTGACGGCGATTTTTATGAGTCAATTGCCGATTCATTTCGCGTCTGCGACGGCAAGTTTCAGGAAACGGCGACCATCATCGTTGATGACTACGCCAATGAAGCGTTGCCAGGCGCAGCACGGGCGGTCGACGAGTGGCTGAAGCGCCATCCAGCTCAGGTGATAGTCGAGTCATCGTTGGCCATCATTCGGCGATGAGCTAACCTCTGAATGATGCTTGTGTTCTATTTGGTATATGCTATATTATTAGTATAACCATAAACAAAAAGGGGACGGGGGTATGGATCCAATACATATTACATCGGAAATCGGGAAATTAAAAGTAGTTGTCTTGCATCGGCCAGGTGAGGAGTTGGAAAATTTGACTCCGGATTATCTGACCGACCTTTTATTTGACGACATCCCATATCTTAAAAAAGCACAAGAAGAACACGACGCTTTTGCGCAAGTTTTACGTGAGCGTGGCATAGAAGTATTGTACTTGGACCAATTGGCGACAGAAGCCTTGGCGACTGATGCGTTGCGTGAGCAATTCGTCGACGACATGCTTGCTAACTCCAAGCAAGGCACTCGTCGTGTCACCGAGACCTTGCGTCAATTTTTGCTAGACTTGCCAACCCACGCCATGGTTCGCAAGTTGATGGCTGGTGTTCGTAAAGATGAAATTACCTTGCCACCAGAGCACCATCAGCAGTTACATGACATGGTCGAGAAAGATTACTATCCATTTTATCTTGACCCGATGCCAAACCTGTATTTTACGCGTGACCCAGCTGCTGCCATCGGCCGTGGTTTGACCATCAACAAGATGCACTGGCCAGCTCGCCGCCGCGAGTCATTGTTCATGCGCTATATCATCGACCATCACCCACGGTTTGCTGGCAAAAACGTACCAGTATGGTATGACCGCCATGAGAAATATTCTATCGAAGGTGGTGACGAGTTGGTGCTGAATCGAGAAGTGATGGCGATTGGTATCAGCGAGCGTACCTCTGCTGAAGCAATTGAAAAAATGGCAACCAAGTTGTTTGCTGGCTCTAACTTCAAAAAGGTTATCGCCATGGAGATTCCAAAGTCGCATGCGTTCATGCACCTCGACACGGTGTTCACCATGATTGACCATGATAAATTTACCATTCACCCAGAAATTCGTGACCACGGTGGTAAAATCAACTGCTTTATTTTGGAAAAAGTTGAAGGTCAGCCATTCCCACGCATCACTCGTGAAACTGATCTGGAACATGTCTTGCGAGTCGCGTTGGGCTTGCCAGCAGTGACGTTGATTGAGTGTGGTGGTGGTGACCGAATTGCTGCTGCTCGTGAGCAGTGGAATGACGGTTCAAACACCTTGGCGATTGCGCCTGGTGTGGTGGTTACCTATGACCGTAATTATGTCACTAACCAGAAATTACGCGATGCTGGTGTTGAAGTGATTGAAATCAATGGATCAGAACTTGGCCGCGGTCGCGGTGGTCCACGCTGTATGAGCATGCCAATCGTTAGGGAGGATGTGTAATGGCGTTGAGTTTGAAAGGGCGATCGTTCCTGACGCTCAATGATTATACTGCGGGAGAAATCCGCCTGTTGCTGGACACGGCACGTGAATACAAGCGCTTGAAATACGCTGGTGTACCGCACCGAATTCATGAAGGTAAAAACGTGGCGCTACTGTTTGAGAAAACCTCAACTCGCACGCGCTGTGCCTTTACGGTGGCGGCTAATGACCTGGGTGTCGCGCCAGAATACCTCGGCAAAGATGACATTCAGCTGGGTAAAAAAGAAACCGTTGAAGACACCGCCAAGGTGCTGGGCCGCATGTTTGATGGTATTGAATTTCGCGGGTTTGATCACGGGACAGTTGAGGAGTTGGCTCGTCATGCTGGCGTTCCAGTCTGGAACGGCCTGACCGACAAATTCCACCCGACACAGATTCTGGCTGATTTCATGACTATCGAGGAGCATGTCGGCAAGCTCAAAGGCACCAAGCTGGTGTTCGTCGGTGATGGCCGCAATAACATGGCAAACTCGCTAATGATTGGTTCAGCCATCATGGGTGTTGATTTCCGTATCTTGGCACCACGTGAACTACATCCCGAGCAGTCGCTGGTAGACCGGGCGCATCACTTAGCACGATCAAGCCACGCGCGCATCACTATCACTGATAATTTTGAGGAAGCTCTGCGTGATGCTGACGTGATTTACACGGACGTTTGGGTGTCGATGGGAGAGGAAGACAAGTTCGCTGAGCGCATCAATCAATTGCGTAACTTCCAGGTTAACCGTGACATGATCAACCTGACAGGAAATCCTGAGGTTAAGTTCATGCACTGTTTGCCGGCATTCCACGACGCATTGACTATCACTGGCAAGAAAGTTCAGGAAGATTTTGGTCTAGATTCTATGGAGGTAACGGATGAGGTGTTCCGCTCGCCGCATTCGATTGTGTTCGATCAAGCGGAAAATCGTATGCATACAATTAAAGCTGTCATGGCTTTGACATTGTAGTAGTTGTCGTAATAAGGGAGTGAAGGAGGCTCCGAGGCAATGGTAGAAAAAATTAAAAAAACAAAGCAGAAGCTTCGATCACCATCGGCGTTTACGATTTTGTTTGTCGTGATTGCGATCATGGCAGCATTGACATGGATTATTCCGTCGGGCGTCTATAAGACTGATGACGATGGTAACCGTGTTGCGGGATCGTATCATGTGGTTGAAAAAGACCGCACCGTCACTGAAGAAAAGGACGGTAAAGAAGAGAAAGTTGACAAGCATGACCGGCAAGGCTTGTGGGACGTCTTCACGGCACCAATTAAAGGTATGTCCGATAAGCTAGACGTTATAGTCTTCGTTATGGTACTTGGTGGATTCTTGGGCGTTACCATGAAGACTGGCGCCCTGGATGCTTCACTCGGTGCGCTACTTCGTAAGATGAAGGGCAAAGAAAAATGGCTCATTCCAATCTTAATGACGTTGTTTGCTATCGGTGGTACAACTTACGGTATGCAGGAAGAAACTGTGGCGTTTTACGCGCTAGTTATTCCGATGATGATCGCTGCCGGCTATAACGCAATGACTGGTGTGATGATCATTGTGTTGGGTGCTGGTGCTGGTGTGCTTGGTTCGACTATTAACCCATTCTCCACCGGTGTTGCCGCAAAGACTGCTGATGTTAAATTGGGCAATGTTATTCCAATTATGTCTATCATTTTGGTGCTATGTTTGATCGCGGCAATCATCTTTACTATGCGTTACGCAGCAAAGGTAAAAGCAGGCAAGTACAAGGAAGATGTTCGTTATAAGCCAGTCACAGCAGCCTTGGATATGACGAACGTACCAAAATTTACTGGTCCACGAAAAGTCGTCATGGGCGTCTTCGCTATTACGTTTGTCTTGATGGTCCTTTCGCTGATTCCTTGGGGAAGTTGGGAGATCACAGTATTCACTGACCTATTTAAGTGGGCTTCAGAGTTGCCAATTATCGGTGCAGTATTTGGCGTAGTGCACAGTGCGGCCTTTGGTGACTGGTACTTTAATGAAATTACCGCATTATTTTTAATCTCAACAATTGTTATTACCGCAATTTACTATAAAGAGTTTAAGAAGGAAGGCGTTTTCCCAGTTGACACATTCATTGATGGTGTGAAAGATATCTTACCAGTTGCTTTGATTATTGCAGTAGCAACGGGAGTGTCTGTAGTAATGACTAACGGTGAAATCCAAGATACTATCATTAGCTGGGGTGAAGCGTTGTTGAAAGATGCTGGCGGTGGCGTTGTTGGTGTGCTGGCGTATCTGTTCTACTTGCCAATGTCCTTCATCGTGCCGTCATCATCAGGTTTGGCAGCAGCAACTATGCCAGTTATTGCGCCGATTGCCGATCTGGTTGGCTCAAGCAAAGAAGTCATGGTGGCAGCCTTTGCTACAGCATCAGGTTTGCTTAACATGATGGCACCAACCATCGCTTCCTTGATGGGTGGTTTGGCACTGGCTGGTGTCTCATACCGCGCATGGCTGCGACGTTCAGCACCAATCATGGCAGTTTTCGCAATCATCAGCGTTGTGGTCATCGCTGCCTTTGGAGTATTAGGATAGCCTATGGATAAGCAGCGAACTATTGTCGTTGCTCTTGGAGGTAACGCCCTGCAGAAGCAGGGCGAAGCCTCTTCAGAAGCACAGCGCCGAGTAGCGGCCGAGACGATACGGCAGTTATTACCACTTGTTCAAGCAGGACACAGAATAGCTATCGTTCATGGCAACGGTCCCCAGGTGGGAAACATTGTCTTGCATGAAGAGGCTGTTAATACTGATGATGTACCGAGCTTACCACTGGATGATTGTGGGGCTATGAGTCAAGGTCTGATCGGCTTTTGGTTGCAGCAAGCCTTTCAAGACAGCTTCAGGGCTCATCAGATGACTGACAAACATGCCGTCAGTTTAGTGACGCAGACCATTGTCTCTAGGGATGATGCAGCGTTCCAAAACCCAACCAAACCAATTGGCCCCTTCTATTCAGAAGAAGAAGCCAAAGTAGTGCAGGCTGAGCGTGGCTATGTTGTTAAGGAAGACGCTGGTCGTGGTTGGCGTCGTGTGGTGCCATCACCAAAACCAGTAGAAATTGTTGAGGCACCGATCATCAAAGCCTTGGTTGAAGCGGGTGTTCTGGTGGTGTCAACTGGTGGTGGCGGTATCCCTGTGTTGCGCCAGGAAGACGGCACGCTCACGGGTGTTGAAGCAGTTATCGATAAAGACTTTGGGGCGGCAACCTTGGCTAATTTGCTGCATGCAGATACACTGCTCATCTTGACTTCGGTTGATGCAGCCAAGGTCAATTTCAACCAGCCAAATGAAGAAGCTTTGGGGCAAATCTCTGCAGAAGAGATGCAAAAACACATTGACGACGGTCAGTTTGCAGCTGGATCCATGCTGCCAAAGGCGCAAGCAGCCTTACAATTTGTGTCAGGTGGCGATGGTCGTACCGCAGTCATTACCTCATTGGAAAAGACCACCGAGGCTATCGACGGGACAGCGGGCACGCGGATTGTTTCATAGCCAAGCCATTGCTTTTATCTAATTTTCATGATATAAATAACAGGTATGTTGCAGTATCTTAAATCTGACGATTCTGGCAAGCTTACCATCAGAGAGAACTTAGTTAAGGGCTCTTGGATTCGTTGTGAGCGGCCAAATGAAGAGGAGATTTCCCAGTTGTTGTCACTGGGGATTGATGCTGATATCATCACCGACGCACTGGACCCCCACGAGGTTCCTCGTTTGGACGCGGACAATGAGCGGACATATTTGATTGCCCGATTGCCGGATACTGACGATGATTTTAATGACTTTACTACACCAATTTTGTTTGTGATTCATGCGGATTATATCATCACCATTTCGCGAGACAGTCTAGGTAGATTGTGGCAGCCGTTCATTGATAAACATGTGGTATCCACGTCAAGTCGAATTGCCCTGCTGGTTGACATGATTGACGCACTAGCAACACAATATCAGCGCCGGGTGGCTGCCATCAACCGTCAAATGCGGGCGGCGACTGGCGACATTCGAACATTGCGAGCGCGCGATATTGCCACATTAGCTGAATATGAGCGCAAACTGAATGATTATATGGACGCCTTGGTGCCGATGAATTTATCGGTGGAGCGGATGATTGCTCACAAAGCGTTGATGCTTCGGTCGGATGCCAAAGAGGATGTTGAAGATATTTCCATTGATCTGGAGCAGGTGATTAGTCGCTGTAAATCATTGCTGCGTACCATCACCAACGTGCGCGATAGCTACCGGGCAGTGATGGATACGCGCCTGAACGAAACCATTCGGTTGCTGACCGTCATCACATTGGCGCTCACCATACCGACCATGATCGCTGGATTGTTTGGTATGAATGTGCCAGTTCCTGGTGGGGATGACCCGGCAATGTTTTGGAAGATCACCGGCGTCAGCGCTGTGGCGGCATTGTTGATTGGCTATTATTTCTTGCGCCGCCGCTAGCGGTACACAGAACCAAATAACCCTATTTCTTGACTAATGCTATACTAGAAGTATGAGTAACATTATTGACGTCCACGGTTTGACCAAACGCTACGGCGATCAAACAGTGGTAAAAGGCATAGATTTCAGTGTCGAAAAGGGCGAAATATTCGGTATTTTGGGTCCCAATGGCGCTGGTAAAACAACAACGCTAGAAATGCTGGAGGCATTGCGCACTATCGACGGTGGTACAGCTGTTATTGATGGTATTGACGTAGCTAAACATCCCAAGAAGATCAAAGACATCATTGGTATTCAGCTGCAGTCGACCAACTTTTATGATCACTTGACATTAACTGAGCAATTGAAAATGTTTGCCAGTTTGTATGGCAGTAAAGTTGACGTGGCTGCGCTACTAGCTAAAGTCCAACTCACAGAAAAAGCTAGAAACTATGTCGAACAGTTGTCTGGCGGACAAAAACAGCGCTTCGCCATCGCTTCGACCTTGGTCAATAGTCCAAAAGTTTTGTTTCTGGACGAGCCAACCACTGGTTTGGATCCACAAGCGCGTCGCAACTTATGGGAGCTGATCAAGCAAATACGCGAAGAGGGTGTCACTATCGTGTTAACGACACACTACATGGATGAGGCTGAATTGCTATGTGATCGGTTGGCAATCATGGATAATGGTCAAATCATCACTACAGATTCGCCACACAACTTGATTCAACAGTTACTCAAACGTGGCTTTAAGAAAAAGCAGGTGGTTGAACAGGCAAATTTGGAAGACGTTTTCATCGATCTTACAGGAAAGGCGATACGGGATTAGTAGTATGAAAAAATATTGGATAGGTATCATTGGTCAGGTCGTAGCTGGCCTTAAGCGTTTGCTGCGCGACAAGATGGCATTGTTCTTCACCTTTTTGTTCCCGCTGATTTTCTTGTTTGTGTTTGGTTCGATTTTTAACAATCAGACGACTAACTTCAAGGTTGCCATCATCAATCATTCAAACACCGAGTTCGCCAAGCAATTTGTCGATGGTGCAAAAAATGACAAGTCAAAACTGCTGCAAGTTCAGGACGTGAAAGACATCGATGAAGCTAAAGAAAAGATGAAGCGTTCGGAAATTGACGGTATCATTGAACTACCAAAAGAGTTTGGTGAAGTCAAAGGTGAAGGCGCACAAGCCCGACCGTCTGGTACATTGAACGTGCTACACGCTAAAGGGCAAGATCAGGCTGCTAGTGCACTGACTGCTGTGATGGGTCAGATTGTTGGTAGTATCAACAAAGCTATGGGTCAGCCAGAACCGCCGTTTAAGGTAGCTTCACAGGCGGTTGGCGATGAAGCTCTGAAGACGTTTGATTACACCTTCACTGGACTATTGGCATTTAGTTTGATGAGCATGGGTATCTTTGGTCTAGCAAACCAAATGCCAACCGAAAAGCAAAAAGGTAACTATCGTCGCTTGCGGGCTGCACCGTTTACTTCTGGTCAGCTCATTATTTCTACGGCTATCGTCTACACCTTGGTGTCTTTGGCAAGTGCTGCCTTGATGCTGGTTGTCAGTATGCTACTGTTTAAATTTACGATGCGTGGCGACTGGTTGTTGTTTGTGCCATTCTTGACATTGGCTGCCGTGATGATGGTTGGACTTGGATTGATCGTTGGTGCGTGGGCTAAAAACGAAAATCAGTCAGCGCCACTCTCAAATCTCATCTCTTTCCCGATGATGTTCTTATCTGGCGCCTTCTTTCCGTCATTCTTGTTCCCAGAGTGGCTCAGATCTATTAGTCAATGTATCCCGATGACTCCCGTCGTTGATGGCCTTCGATTGATATCAACAGAACATGCGAGCCTGACAGAAGTTCTGCCGCAGTTTGGTGGAGTTTTGCTGTGTATCGTCATCGTCTACGCCTTGGCTATTAAACTATTCCGCTGGGAATAACTACTGAGAGTAGCAAAACATAACCTTTTTTCGTATAATCAAAGTATATGGTGGTGGAATACTTTGAACGATCAGCGGCAGGTGAGCGTTTAGAAAAAGTCAGTCGTCCTCGTTCTCATGCGTGGGTGCACATATCTGGCAGGCTATTGGACGTGGCTGACCTGTCAGATAAACTCTTATTGAATGCAAATATACTGCGTGACGTTTGTGATGTCCGTGAGTTGTCACGAACAGAGTTTAGTAATGGCGTAGAATATATCTTTTTACGTTTGCCAGTTGGTGCGGCTGATGCTGCCAAAACTGCTCCGATATTGATTGCGGTGTCGCGTGATCGGCTGGTAACCGCCAGTCCGCACACTTCTTTTTCACCGTTAGACACTGATGCCTTCATGACTACTGACACGCGCCAGCCTTCTGCGGTGGTGTCTGCTGTCATCGCCTCCATCATTACTGAATACGAGCAGCGGCTCCATGCGCTGTCGACCAAAATTACCAGCGCTCGCAAGCGGCTCACGCACTTTGATGTTCAAAATGAGGACTTTGTTGAATTTGTTGCCATTGAGGACAGCCTCAATGAATATCGGAGTGGCTTGGAGGGGCTAGTAACGGTTGTCGGTCAATTGGAAATGAATCGTCGTCAATTGTTCAATCTGCGTGATATTGAAGCCTTTGGCGATATCATACTGCACGCTCGCCAGTTGTTGGTGGCTATTAGCTCAAGCGCCCAAACGATTGACAGTATCCAGAACGCCTATTCGACCATTGCCAACAACACCCTGAATCAGCGCATGAAAGTGTTGACGACTATCACCATCTTACTGGCGGTGCCAAACGTCTTCTACGGCATGTATGGCATGAACATTGGGTTGCCGTTCCAAGGTGAGCAGTGGGCTTACATTGCCATCATGGGGGTTACACTGTTGTTAATTTTACTAACACTACTACTTGCCAAGCGATTCCGCTTATTCTAAAATTAAACTAATAAGTAGGGAGTAAGCACTTGACGTGCTATATTTCCTTTGGTACTATGGTTGACGTGTCTCGCGCCGAAGCATTGAGTTGCGGTTTGTAATAAAGGTCGAAGCGCGTGAGGCTGCATTTAGTACGAAGGAGTACAAATACATGCCGATAGCAATCAATTTTGTGTCATCACGACGCAAAAAGATCGCAGTGGATGTAGTGCCTGCCGAATGGCAAACATACATAGCACAATAACATATCTAAAACCGCCCGAGCGCTAAACCCGGGCGGTTTTAGATTGATTTACGGTAATCTACTCAGCCTTCTTTTCCTCAGTAGAAACACCTGCTGCTTTGAGCGCGTTCTCTACCTCAGCGTCAATACTGTTGAGGTCTTCTACCTTTTTGCCATTGATGAATATGGTTGGTGTAGCAGTAATTTCGTGTGCACGGCTAACGGCAGTGTCAAAACTAATTTTTTGCAATACGCGGTCGCTTGTTAGGTCATTGGCAAAGCGTGATTCATCGAGTTTGAGCTGCTTGGCGTAGTCCATGAAGATATCGTTGCGTTTGTGATTTTGGGCATTGCTCCACGCGTCTTGGTTTTCGTACAGCAAATCGTGCATTTCCCAGTATTTACCTTGCAAGCCTGCCGCCTCAGCTACTGACGCTGCTAGGCGAGCGTGAGTGTGACCAGACAGTGGGAAGTTGCGGAAGATCAATTGCACATTATCTTTGTGCTTTTCGACAGCTGATTTAATACGTGGTGCAACAGTGCGACAACCCGGGCATTGATAATCACCGTATTCAATGATCGTAACTTTCGGCTTGTCAGCCCCAAATGTGTGCTCCTGAATGTCACCATTACGCTTTTCAGCAGGGATGATTTTTGTGAGTTGATCTTTGGCGATATCGCTAATATCTAAGCGGTGTGTTACTGACAGGTATACCATGCCACCAAGTATCGTCACCACGATTGCGATAAATACGCCCCAGGTTTTTCCGTTCATTCTTGTCCTCCAAATTAACTCTAGCAATAATAGCATAAAATCAGGTAAAATAAAACCATGAGTGTATTGCTGTTAAGTGTTATATATGGATTGATTATCGTCATTTTGATATTGGTACTAGGGGTGCATCCACAGCTCTCGTCACATAGCCAATTTGAATTGAAACGTCGGGCGCACCAGGGTGACGAGGAAGCAAAATTACTACTGAAACGCCGCACCTACTTGGCTGATTTATTTTCGTTGCAGCGGGTGGTCACGGCATTATTATTGGTGTCGCTCAGTGTCATCGGTGTGGAGTTGTTTCACTGGCTAGTTGGTTTTTTGGTGTCGTTAGTCATCGCGCTTTATTCGGGCGCCGTGGCTCGCTTGTCGCCGCTACAAAAATTTTCACAGCGCATCTATGAACGGTATGAAGGAGCAATCATTCGCTGCATTGAAAAGTATTCAGTTGTATTTTGGGCGATCCGTTCTGTTGTGCCATCGCAAAGTAGTGAATTGGACGTTGAATCGCGTGAGGAGCTGCTTGAGATAGTCAAGAACGCTGGCGATGCATTGTCCAAGGACGAAAAAAAGCTTATCACCAACAGTCTCAAGTTCAAGGACATGAAAGTCACTGACGCCATGATTCCACGTACTATGATTGATAGCATAGGTAAAGATGAAGTACTAGGTCCCATCGTTCTGGATGGGCTGTATCAAACAGGGCACAGTCGTTTTCCGGTGATTGATGGGGATATTGATCATGTTGTGGGTATGCTGTATGTGCAAGATTTGGTGACCATCGGTAATGCCAAAAAGTCGCAAAAAGCGCACCACGTTACTGATGCCATGGAGCACGCTGTGTTTTACATTCGAGAAGACCAATCGTTGCAGCAAGCTTTGGCTGCCTTCATCAAAACCAGACACCATCTATTCATCGTGATCAACCAGTACCGTGAAACAGTTGGACTGTTAAGCCTGGAAGATGCTTTGGAAGCGCTTTTAGGAAAGAAAATCAATGATGAATTTGATACCCATGAAGATCTGCGTAAGGTAGCCGAGCACAATCCACGTGGCAATAATAGCCCAAAAACTACCGAAACTATCTAAGAATTTATCTTTTGCATGTATCGACATTCGGGATAATTCGAGCATCCGTAGAATGGTGAATGATTATTTTTGCTGTGCCTTATCACCAGATGACCGCCACGACAGCGTGGGCATGGTTTAATTTTTTGAGATATGTCTGATACGTCAGGAATTGGTATTACGACACCTTTATCTTCAAGGGCGCGAATGATGGTAAGTAGTCCCGTGTTATCAATAAGCCGTATTTTGTTGCCATTGGTAGAATATTTTACAAATCTTCGCGCGTCCGATGAGAAGATGTTTGTCGTGACAAAGAATGCCTCGCCGCCGTGTAAATGATCAACAACTGCACCATAAAAATCACGCACTTCGGATACTTTGACAATTTGTTTAATATACTTTTTACATTGGACATAACTTTGGACGCCGTTTTTGTATAATACAATGTCGATGCCACCGTCGCGTTTATACGGGGTGGTTGCAGCCGAATAGCCAAAATGCTCAAATAATTGAGCGATGTATTTTTCGAAATCATACGGCGACATGGAGCGAATTTTGGTGAGCAGTTCATGGTCGCTGAGTGGTGTGGCTGGATTAGACCTGTTCTCGGTAATGGGCTGCTTGTTCGTTGATTGTGCCCCTTCCGAGACGGACACTTTGGTTGACTGGATATCTACTGCGGGCGATACTTCCTGGCGTAATTCCTCTAGCTCCCGGTAGGCTGTGATATATCGTTTATGATAATAAAACACTACAAAAGGACTGGCGATGATCCATGTAATTGAACAAAAGATGACTACAGTGCCCACCGTATAGCTATCCATAGGGCGATTATAGCATAAAACTGTTGCCGCTGTGGTATAATAAACAGATATGAAACAGAGGACTTTTGCAATTGATACACCAACAAAAGTTGGGGAAATGATTACCGTGGCGGGCTGGGTACATTCACGTCGTGATCACGGTGGGCTGATTTTTATTGACCTGCGCGACCATACTGGGCTGGTGCAGCTGGTGATTAATCCTGAGCAGGCGGAAGCGTTTCGTTTGGCGGAGAGTCTGCGCGATGAGTTTGTTGTTCGTGCCAGCGGTGTGGTGACTGAGCGCGGTGAAGGTTTGAAAAATCCAAATATCGCCAGCGGTAATGTAGAAATTGTGGTAAAAAACCTGGAAATCTTGAACCGTGCTGAAACCTTGCCAATCCAGCCATTTGCCGAGGAAAATCAGGCGGGCGAGGACTTACGTTTTAAGTATCGCTATCTTGACCTGCGCCGCCCGAAGATGCAGGACATGCTGCAAAAACGCGCCGAGATGTATCGCCGGATTCATCAGTACATGGACGAGCGCCAATTCATCGAAATTCAAACGCCAATTTTGGCAAACTCTAGCCCCGAGGGCGCACGCGATTTTCTCATCCCCAGTCGTTTGCAGGAAAATAAGTTCTACGCTCTGCCGCAAGCACCCCAGCAGTTTAAGCAGCTACTGATGGTTGGCGGCGTGCCGCGGTATTACCAGCTGGCGGCGTGTTTTCGCGATGAAGATCCGCGAGCTGATCGACTGTACGGGGAGTTTTATCAGCTAGACCTTGAGATGAGCTTCGTTGAGGACGGCGAGGAGGTTCGCCAGGAAGTTGAGCCGTTGATGTGTCAGCTCGCGACCGATTTCGCGGGCAAGAAGTTGCTGGATTTGAGTGGTCTCGTGGTCGGTGACGGCAGTCCAATTCCGCGCATTGCCTACCGCGACGCCATGGAGATGTACGGTTCGGATAAGCCGGACTTACGTTTTGGTATGGAGCTGATTGAGCTGACTGATGTGTTTGCCAACACTAAATATGATAAATTCAAGAACGTTGAGTGTATCAAGGCGATTTGCGTGAAAAACGGTGTCAATCTTAGCCGTAAGCAAATCAAACAGTTTGAGGATATTGCTACAAGTGAGGGTGCGGGCGGCTTACCCTACATTAAATATGTTAAAATAAAACATCCCGACGAGGCACGGGGATATGTAATCCCGATCACTAGTAGTGATTTTTATGGCTATGATGCGATTTCGCCAGTGGCAAAACACTTGTCAGACGAAGAACATCAATTGCTTATAGAGAAAATGAACCCTGATGGCGATGACGTTGTCTTCTTTGGTACTGACACACGCTCGGTCGTCAACGCCGTACTTGGTCGTCTGCGAAACGAATTTGCTGCCCACTTCGACCTGAAAAAATCGAATGAGGTAGCCTTGGCTTGGATTATCGATTTTCCGTTTTATGAATGGGATGACCGCGGCAAGAAGCTTGACTTTGGCCACAACCCATTTGGTATGCCAAAGGGCGGCCTAGAGGTACTGGAATCGGCGACGACTGACGCTGACAAACTCGCTATCGTTGCAGATCAGTTCGACATGGTGATGAACGGCTACGAAATTTGCTCCGGCGGCGTGCGCAACCACAACCCAGCGGTGCTATACAAAGTGTTTGACCTGCTCGGCTTTAGTGAAAGCTACGTCGAAGAAAAGTTTGGCGCTATGCTCAACGCCTTCAAATACGGCGCGCCGCCACACGCTGGTTGCGCCTTTGGTGTTGACCGCATCCTCATGGAACTCATTGACGAGACGAACGTCCGTGAAACCTTGGCCTTTCCAAAGAACGGTTCGGGTGTTGACGTGATGATGGATTCGCCGTCAATGGTTGACCCAGCACAGCTACGAGAATTAGGGCTATAAGATACATCACGGCGGAATAAACTGCCGTGATTATTCTATAGTGACAGGCGAGTTATTTGCGTCGTTTTTTCTGGCTGATAAACTGTGCAATAAGCCCAATGATAACAACCAGAACTGCAACGTAAAGCAACCCATTGATCAACCAGGCGGCAAGGCGAAATACCATGCTCAATACCCAAGCGATGATGACCAGGACTGCGATACTGTAGATTAATTTAGGAAAAGACATATATCCATTATACCATCTACCGCGAGCTAAGCATACCGTCAAACCACCCCTTAGCATGGCAATCGCGAAAGTTCCAGGCCCCGGGGCTTTCGGTTTTGTAACTCCAGTAGAACCAGGCATCGACATTTGCTGGTACGGCAAGTTGCGATTGGCAGTGAGTGTATTCGGTACTATCACTGGCAATGCCTGGCGGCAGAGCGGCACTCCACTCACCGATGATTAGCGGCTGTTGCTGGGAGTAATCGCGGTACTCGCCAGACCGTTGGTCAAGCACCTGACGGTGGTGAGTCAGCGATGTTGCTTGATTGTCTGTGTCGGAAAAGCACTGGTAATGATGTATATCCAGCGTATTAGGCCCGACGCGCCCCGACCACCAAGCTGGCTGGTAACAATCAGATGCCACGATGCGCACATGAGATGGCAATTTACTACGCAATTTCCGGCTTGTTTTGCGTGTCCACCACCACAACTGCCATCGTTCGCATCGTGTTATCACCAGCGGCTCATTGAGAAGTTCGATACCCCACAGCGCTGGATGCTCGCCGTATTCATTGGCGATGTCTAGCAGTATCTGCGTGGTCTTTTGCTTATTGGCGCGTTGATACCATTGAACATTACCGGTATTGCCACTACCGCTGTGGTCGCTGGCGTTTTGAGCACCAGGCGCGGCGTGGAGGTCGAGAAGAACCTGTAAGTTATAGTGCCGAGCCATGTCCATCAGCCAATCAAGTTGCGGTTTTGCTGATAGATACGGTGGCTGATCCTTGAGCGCCCAATAACCAATCGGTAGCCGCAGTAGTCGTATACCAGCTTGCGCTAGCCATTTTATATCAGCTTCCTGGATGAATGTTTGTCGATGCTGCTGGATGCGCGCCTGGCCATCTGTGGTTTTAGATAATTCATATTCGTTGGTCGCGTCTGTTCCGGCAAATACACTTGGCGTCATCCATCGTTCGAGCACCAACCAACCGCCCAGGTTAACTCCAGGTATGGCGGGCGAGGAAGGATGACCACTCATATCTCTACTGTAGCACGAATACATTGTCGAATCATAGCGAAACGGATATACTGGAGGTAATGTATGATCGACACGAAGTTAGCGTAAAAGTGGCGCTGTATAGCAGTGACGGCAAACGTACCTTGTTGATGCGGCATTGGGGTGATGCGGGGTTTGGTCTGCCGGGCGGGCATATCGACGCTGGCGAAATGCCAGATGAAGCGCTGGAGCGGGAGTTGCGCGAGGAACTAGGTATCACCATTGATGCGACGCCGGCTGACTTTTATGTGCGCGACCCATATGATACCACTGCTAAAAACCATAAAATCATCCTTGGCTATACAGCCACAATTGACGGTGATATTGAGCTGCCGGACCAGGCCTGTGATGGTAGCGAAGCAGGTCCCGTCTGGCTGACGCGGGTAGAAGTTGAGACTGCCGACAAACTCGCGCCAGGTTATCGGGATTTTTTGCTGAAATGGTGGCCGTAAATTAATGTAACACAGCAGGAGATGATAAAAGGCTATGCAATCAATGTTGAATATAGAATACGAAGCAAAAATATATGATATTGATCCAGCCGATATCGCTGGGAAATTGGTAAAACTTGGCGCCAAAGAGATTGGTAGTTATAATTTCCGCCGTTACGTATTTGATACAATTCCGGCGACACCAAATCGCTGGGTACGATTGCGCTCCGATGGGCAACACGCTACTCTGACTGTCAAAGAAATAACCACTGACGCTATTGATGGGACTCACGAGTGGGAGGTTGAAGTCTCCGACCTAGAAACGACCCTGGAGATATTAGCAAAGATTGGCATTAAACCATGCGGCTATCAAGAAAATAAACGCCAAGAATATGACTTGGATGGCGTCCAGGTCGTCATTGACCACTGGCCGAAGCTAAAACCATACATTGAAATAGAGGGTAATAGCGTAGAGGAAGTGATAAACACTGCGAAACTTTTGGGCTATACCAAAAATGATTTGACGACGAAAAATACCACTGAATTATATCAGGATATTGGTATAGATATTGAGAAAATGCTAGAGTTAACATTCAATTCAACTGTCGAGGACAGAATGCTCACAGGATTATAACTGAACACCCAGCCACGCTGCCAACACATCGCCGGCAAAGTAGGCCAGTCCAGCGGCGACTGCGCCGAGGAGCAGGGTGATGGCGGCTTCTCGCCATGGCGATTGATTACCAACTTTGCCTTTGATGAAGCCAATCGTCAGGAAGGCGGCCGCTGTTAGCACGGAGCTGATATAAAACAAGGTAGTGCTTGGCACTTTTGAGCCTGCAATGACGTCAATCAAGTACGGCAATACTGGCACGCTACCCACGGCGACAAAGGCCAAAAATGTAACTGCGCCGATGATTTTTGGTGAAGCTCGTTTTTGGGTATCGCGGGCCGAATCTTCATGCTCAGCGCTGGCTGCCAGGTAGGCACTGGCACCCATCGAGAAGCCATCGGCGATGAGGTTTGCAATGCCTAAAATGAGGATAACCGCGCTGGAGATGCCGGCTCCGGCCGAAGCTGCCACGACGGCAAAGGTTGTCACGGTACCGTCAACTGCCCCGTACACAAATTCTGAAATGTATCGTCTAAAAAATATGTTCATAACCGTGCCATTATAGCACAATTAGGCGTTGTCAGGCCTATTCGCGTATACTAAAGCAATGACGACTGATGATTTCCAGGCGCTGATCCATCAAAAAGGCCGTGAGCTCTACCGGTCGATGCCGTGGCGTGATCAGCCGACCTTGTACTATGTGCTGGTGAGTGAGCTGATGTTGCAACAAACACAGGTTGCTCGCGTCTTGACGAAGTTTAGAGAGTTTACCGCTGAGTTTCCGGATGTTCAATCACTGGCAGCTGCTGAGCTGACAGAAGTACTGCGTGCGTGGCAGGGGCTGGGCTATAATCGCCGCGCTCGATATCTCCACCAAACAGCACACGCCATTGCCACTGGCGCCCCAGTGACTACGCTAGATGACCTCGTTGCATTGCCGGGTATTGGCGTCAATACCGCTGGTGCCATCATGAATTATGCCTATCAAGTGCCAACACCGTTCATTGAGACAAATATTCGTACCGTCTATCTCAATCATTTCTTTGCGGGTCAGACAGCGGTAGCAGATCGCGACATACTGACTGTTGTTGAGCAGACGATGGACCGGGCAAATCCGCGCCAGTGGTTTTGGGCGCTGATGGATTATGGCAATGAATTGAAAGCTCAGGGCAAGGGTAAATTGTCCGCTAGTCGCCACTACACCAAACAATCACAATTCACCGGCAGTCTCCGCCAGATGCGTGGTGAGATTTTGCGTCGGTATGTTGGCGGGCAGCCACTCGCTGAAATCACTGCTGAATTACAGGATGACCCGCGATTTGCGGCGGCACTGGATGGCTTGCGGCGAGATGGCCTCATCACCTAACGATATGGTATTGACATTTTAAACCGTCTATGCTATCATAGTAACCAGTCGATATGACGAATATAAACAACAAATCAAAGGAAAGGTATGGAAGATATGCAAACAGTTATTATACTGATGACTGCGGTGATTGTGGTCCATTCAGTGGCGATCATCATCTTATTCAGTATAATAATCTCGCTCTTGGTAAAACTCAAACGTATTGCCAGCCAAGCTGAAACAGCAGCGCACAATATTGCACAAGCTACAGAATGGCTGTCACCAAGAAAAGTCTTTACTGAAGCTTCTCGGCTTTTTCGTCGGAAATAGCAAGGATTCATCAGTAAAATCTAACAATAAACAAACAAAGGAGAAACTATGAAAAAAGTATTAACTGTCTTAGGTGCTGCGGTAGCTGGTTTTGCGGCTGGTGTATTGACTGCACCAAAAAGTGGTAAGGAAACTCGCAAAGACTTAAAGAAAAAAGCTAACGAGTTGAAAAAAGATGCTGACAAGTGTGCAGCAAAGGCAAAGACGGTGGCAAAAGACACGGCTGCTTCTCTGAAGTCTGGGGCACAAAAAGTAGGTAAAGCTACCACTGAAGCGGCTCACGACGTCAAGGGAGACGTTGAAAAAAGCCTGAAATAATTTGACAACAATCCAAAAACGCGGGACAATGGAACAGATGAAACAAGCTGTTACAAGTCTCGCGTTTTTGATGATTGTTTTTGGTGTGATTGTCGGGTCCTCGGTTGTTGTGAAAGCGCTTGATGGTCAAGCCGAATCTGCAAATGGGATCGATGCCATCAAAGCCAATTGCCAGGATATTCGTGGAAATCTCAGTCGACTGCATTATAGTGACGCAATTTTACGAGTAAACACCGGTCAAGCGTACAATGATATTTCTTCGCGCCTGATGGCACGCATGAACGGTCGCTTAGCAGTGAACAAGATTGATGCTGCAGACCTCGTTTCTTTGACGAGTCGGTTCGAAAGGGGTCGGTCATTGTTCTCCTCTCGGTATAATGAATATGAATCTGCCTTGGCAGCGCTTCTGAAGATTGATTGCAAAAATCAGCCAACTGATTTTTATGCTCAGTTCAACATTGCTCGTGATGCACGGCTCAAATTGTCATCATCAGTTCGCGAGCTCAACGACATTATTGCTGAGTATGGCACTAAAGTCGAAAAGATAAAGGAAAAACTCAAGTGATACGCCAGCAAATAATGGAGCATAAATTGCCGGCATTTATCGCAGGTTCGGTGTTGCTAGCTATGCTCTTGGTTACTTTGTCGATGTTCATCTACTATGCGTCAGGAGCTTCGCGGTTGGATTTGAGCCGCCCAGAGTACAAGTCGATGCGCTCAAAGATCGATCAGGGCAAGGCGCTAGACGAGGGATTTTCGGCGCAGGGTGAAATCACCAAATCAACCATAGACGAATTTATGAAGCTGTACAAAGCAGAGGCTGAAAAAACTACAAGCTCGCAGAATTTTTCAGTTGATGCGCTAAGTGACGCTAGTCTAGGAATTACCCAAAGTCAGTCAAATCAATAACTATTTTTTCAACGGTCCATTGGTGGTGAGCGGTAGCGTGGCTAGTTTGATGTCGTTATTTTCGAACTCACGCAGCAGTCGTCGCCGCATTTCTGAAGTGACGCTCCATTGGTCTGAGGGCTGAGTTTTACCGGCAATGATCACTTCCACTGAATGTCCGGTGATATCGCCCAGGGAAGTAAACTTTGGTGGGTCGATGATTTTTCGTTTCCAGGATTTTTCCAAGGATAATTTATAGCCGATGTCATTGATAATTTCGGTGGCGGCTGAGATGTCAACTGACGGATCGAGCTGTAGGATAAACCGAGAGATACTGTAGCCCATGGTTTTGTTGATGACCTGCTGGATGGTACCGTTTGGAATATAGTGAACGTTACCGTCGGTGTCACGCACGACTGTCGAGCGGGTACCAACGCGCTCTACTTTGCCGACTGCACCCATGATATCGACAACATCACCAACGCGGTATTGGTTCTCAGCGATGATGAAGATACCAGCCAGGAAGTCCTTGACTAGTGATTGCGCACCAAAACCCAACGCCACACCGATGATCCCGGCACTGGCAAACAGCGGGGACAGATCGACCAAAAAGAGTTTATTTGCAACCACTGCCAATGCATAGGCAATCATTAAGATTCGCCAGAAGCTGCGGAGCAATTGAATCAAGGTCTCCTGACGTTTCTCGATATCTTTTTTGTGCCAATCTCGATGTTTGGCTGTCGACCTGACCACGCTTTTGATGCCCCATTTTAGCAGCACGCGGCCAATATAGTAAGCGATGATGGCGCCGATAACTGTACTCCATGCCTCGATGAAACGCTGCTCCATCAGCCAACCCAGACCATTTTGCTTCAGCCACTCATCGAAATTGGAGGAATCTAAAATATACTTAGTAAGCGTATCCATAATAGATTTAGTATAATGAATAATATGAGTTTTGTCGATCCGAATCAGTTCATCATCACCCGTAAACGCAAGAAATATAAATTTGCGCTGTTCGCCAATTCGCCACTGTGTTTTGAGTATGACGAATGGCTGGCAGTGAAGGATCAGCCAGATAAGCAGCCAACGGTCGTGGAGATAGGTGCGGGCAACGGTCTGTTTGCGGTCGAGCAGGCAGCGCGTCATCCAGAACAAACCGTTGTGGCGCTTGATGTCAAAGGTGATCGCCTGCAAAAGGGTGCCCGAGAGGCTGAAGCGCGCGGTCTTGCCAATATCTTTTTTGTACGAGCGCGGGCTGATCAAATTGATCAATTGGTTGCTCCGGCGTCGCTAGAAACTATTTGGCTAACTTTTTCTGACCCATTTCCTCGAAAACATTCGGCCGGTCGGCGACTAACCCATCCGCACTTTCTGGCAGTGTACCGCAACCTATTATCGTCAGAGGGTGTGTTGCTCATCAAACACGACAACACTGATTTTTTTTGTTGGAGCTTGGAACAGCTGGTTAGCCAAGGGTGGTCTTTGCAGGAGTTGACATTTGATTTGCATGAGTCTGAGCTGACTGATGACTATAAGATCCTCACATCCTATGAGCAGCGCTGGCTGGATGAAGGGAGAATTACAAAGTTTGTTAATGTTAAAGCAAATGGGAGAAGGAACTAATATGCCACACATTCACACCGCACCCAACCAGCACGACCACACCGTTACCGGATATGTCATTCGCACCGACGGCGATCAACCGCGGGCGTTGCTGCATGTGCATAAAAAACTAGGAAAATTACTGCCGCCGGGTGGACACATAGAACTGGACGAAACGCCATGGGCAGCGATGTTGCATGAACTGCGCGAGGAAGCTGGCTATGACGCTGGGCAATTGTTTGTTTTGCAACCAGCCTTGCGCATGCATCAAGCGGCAATGCCAGAAGTAACGCTTCACCCGCAGCCGCTGCTCATGAACACCCACGACATCACACCTGAGCATTACCATTCAGACACCTGCTATGCGCTGGTGGTTCAGGAAGATCCACGCCATGAGTTAGCCGTGGGCGAATCGACGGATGTGCGGTGGCTGACACGAGACGACATAGCGGCGCTACCGTCTGAACAAATCTGGGATAATACACGAGCGAGCTATATGTCATTGTTTGACAAGTTTTTAGACGAATGGGAATTAGTACCTGCGAGCGAGTTTTCAGCAGGTAAATAATAAAGGGGAGAATAATGAACATACAAGATTATGCAGATCAAGCCATCACCACATTATCAGATAACTACGCATACGGTGACATCAGCCCGCAGCTCATGGGGCAGGTACTAGGGCTAGCTGGTGAATCTGGTGAGGTTGTTGAGAAAATTAAAAAGTTGCTGCGTGACAAGCAGGGAAAACTTGAGGAGTCAGACAGGGCAGATATCCTCAAAGAGTTGGGAGATATCTTGTGGTATGTCAATGCAGTAGCGCATTTATTGGGGTCAAGCCTGGAAGACGTAGCGCGGATGAACAACGAGAAACTGTTGAGTCGCAAACAGCGTCATCAGCTACACGGCAGTGGCGATAATCGCTAAGCGTCCAGCGCGGTGGCGTGTTGTCGCACCCAATGATCAATGGTTCCGGCGCCCATACACAAGACTAATTTGCCAGCGTCGAGCGAAGCAGTGATGTGGTCCCACAGTGCATCATCCAGCTTGGCAAACGTTACAACATCAGGGCGCGAAGCAACGATGTGGCGTGTTAATTCTTGTGGTGTTAAAACTGGCAAGTCTGGATTTTCGCGGGTCAAATAGGTTGGTAGCCAATAGATCGTCTCAGCGGCCTCAAAGACATCTGCCGTATATTGCGTCATGATTTCGTGCTGACGAACATTTTGATGCGGCTGGTACACTAGCACCACGTGGTCCGACAGTTCTTGCGCCAGTTGCAGGGTAGCTTTGATCTCCACTGGGTGGTGACCATAATCTGAATACAGTCCTTCGGCTAATTTCTCAAATCTACGACCAGCGCCAGGGAATTGGTTGATGCTGGTGATGATGGTTGCTTCATCAGTTTCCGTTATGCGCTTGACTGCCTCCAGGGTTAACATCCCGTTGCGCCGATTGTGCTCACCAGCCAAGTGAATATCTGGGTTATATTTAGTTAGCACTTGTATATTGTCATCATCAAAGCACGCAGCAGTTTCCTGCCAGGTGACGACACTTTCAGACTGCCTACCAAAGGTGCGGAAAGCTGCCAGATAATCAGCTTCCGTTGGGTAGGTGTCAGGGTGGTCATAGTCAACTGAAGTGATGAGGCTCAGCCATGGTTTGAAATTCAAGAAGTTCCGGTCAAATTCGTCACACTCGTAAATAAAAAATTGACTAGTTGGGTCAAACTTGCCACTTGGTCCAAAGCTCAAGGCTGAGCCGACCGAATAACTGACTGGAATCCCTAACTGTTGCAGTGTCCACACAATCATACTAGTGGTGGTGGTTTTGCCGTGGGTGCCAGCGACAGCCACGAGCTTTAGGTTTTTATCAGATATGATGTGTGCCAATAATTCATCGCGTTTGCCGGTTTTGATGCCGAGCTTGTGAGCAAGTACTAACTCAGGGTGATCTGCCGGCAGAGCTGCGGTATAGACAAACCAATCAAATGGCTGCTTATCGTGCTCTTCCTGTAAAAAAGTTCCTGATTGATCAAGGGTAACGTGAATGCCGCGTTCCATCAAAGCCGCGGTCAGTGGACTGGCTGATTGGTCTGAGCCACAGACGTCATACCCAGCGTCGTGAGCAATCTCAGCCAATGGTCCTATGCCGACGCCACCGATTCCTGAAAAATAAATTCGCATGGCTTTATTATACCACTTTCGCCCGCCGCTCGGCATGTGTGCTATACTAAAACTAGATCAAGAAGGGGTGGAATGACAGATAAACGCAACGTCCGATTCAAAATTCGTCGACTCGAGCAGGTCAAGACATGGCAATTATTGATTGTGTTTGTCATGTTTGCTTTCATCACAGCAACATTCCTACGCCTCAATAATGTTGGTATGGTGGAGCGTCGTGAAGCGGTGTATACTGCAGATAAGACAGATGATTCGGTTGGCTTGGCGAGCCGATTGTATGATCTACAGAGGTTTGTAAGCGCTCACATGAATGCCGATCCTGGCAGAGTTGCATTGGTTAAGACGTATGAACGAGACAATGAGCGGCATAAAAAAGCCTATCAAGAAAGCAGCAACAGTACCGCCAATGGTGATGCATTTCAAAAGGCTGAGGCTGTTTGTGGGCCGATCGCGCGGTCCAACGGCTGGCGTTGGCCGGATATGCGCTATACAAACTGCATCAACCAAGAATTAGAAAAAATTCCTGGCGGACAAGCGGTGATGAGTGAGTTTAAGCCGTTACCGGTTGAGCCGTATTACCACACCTTTACCTCGCCCCTCTGGTCACCAGATTTTGCTGGTTGGTCGTTGATTGTCACGGTAATAATCGGTCTTATCATCATAGGTCGACTCGTGGTCTTGGCTATTCTTCGCTTTATTTTACGCCGCCGAAAGCGTTTTTAGGCTTGACAGGGGCCAACAGGGGTAGTAATCTTATAAGGTAAAGTACTAATAGGAGGTATTACCACATGGCTTACAAGCACACTAACTCAAAGGGCGTTACGTACTACTTGCACAAGACTGAAGTAACTCTGCGCGGTGGCAAGACTCAGACCATCTACTTCTTTGCAAAGGTAGAGAAGAACGACAAGGGTACACCATGCGATCTTCCAGAGGATCGTGTTGTTAAAGAAAATCCACGCAACGGTTTCTTGACCATTTCTAAAAAGAAATAATTAGCAATACTCGCAATCAATACAATAGCTCTCCAACAGGGGAGCTATTTGATTTTTTAGATGTATTATGATATAATAAAATCATGAGCGAAATTATGACATCTCATGTTGCTATAACTGATGAAGGGGATGTCGTATACCCCGGGGGAGACCCTGATGTTGATCCAGATGAGCTGCAGGCAAGGCTAGACCGAGAAGAGGCTGATCGTGCGACTGAGCAGCGCTATGATGAGCACCTGCGGCAGGCGCACTCTGGTAATTTTACTGAAAGAAATAAGTCATTAGCAGAGGCTGCACGACTGGCTGGTGCCGCCAACCAATCTGAGGGGGCGGCAAAGAGGTATGCTATGGGTATGGCTGATAAGATCAGAGGTGCGGCTGAGGCTGCTGAAAGAAGCATCGCTGAACGGCAGAAAGCGCTGGAGCTTGCCAGGATAGCCTGCCGGGCTTGTCCACTAAAAGATTTTTGTGTGATGGGTCCGACGAGATTGGTTGATGCGCTATCAAAGACAGGAAAGCAGGGCAGCAGTACAAGACGGCGGTTTTTAGACAGAGTTAGAGTTAAAGAGCCAGCCAATAAGCACTTGTGCGAAGAAAACTTACGACCAGGTAGGTTACCGAAGCAATAAGGCAAGAAAAAATCCCCTCAGTGATGAGAGAATCTTTTCTTGGTTGCGGGGGTAGGATTTGAACCTACGACCTTTTGGTTATGAGCCAAACGAGCTACCAGGCTGCTCTACCCCGCGGCACATAGATGATTGTAGCATAGACAAGGAGTATTAGCAAATATCGCCGGTCCTAGGACTTCTTTCGGTTGGCTCCAAACAGGAAATTAGTCCATTGCTGGAGGTTGCTTTCGGTTAATTGCTGCTTGGAAACCGTGGCAGTTTTCTCAGTTTCGACATCGGTCGACGGTACGATCAGCTGTTTTTCACCTGGTGATCCATGGCCCAATCGCTGGCGAACTGCCAAGTCTTGATATTCAACAGTCTGGTAGTATTTGGCTTCGTATTCAGCTAGCGAAACTTTTAATGTTTCTAACTCGACTTGCTGCTTTTTATTGTCCAGCAGCTGCTGTAAATGATAATTTCTCTGCATAGCCTCAACCGAACCCCAGGCCCAGCTGAGCGCTATCAAAACCGCTCCAGCGATGATGACGTTGTTGAGCGTCAAATAATCGTGGCGGATGTGATAGACAAGTCTTCTTAGTTCGTGTTTGTCGAGTTTTTTTATCATCATGATGTTTGGTGGGGGCGGCTGGGATCGAACCAGCGACCAATCGGTTATGAGCCGACTGCTCTAACCCCTGAGCTACGCCCCCGCTCCGTTCAGTATATCATAGCTTCGGGGATAAATTATAGTAATTTACCAGCGGCAATTCGCGTCGCTTCTGACCAGGAAGTGAAGCAGCTTGGCGTGCTGATGAGCTGTTTGGCGGTTAGGCGATGACGGATGGCGATGCTGAGTTCACTGATGAGGTCGCTTGCGTGCGGCGCAACAATGGCTGCGCCAATGAGCACGCCCTTTGTGTCGATGATTAGCTTAACAAAGCCATTGCGGCAGTCGGTGATGTTACTGCGAGCCGTTAGGGTGAGTGGAGCGACAGCTGTTTTGTACCGTAGGTCGCGTTTGATGCATTCTTGTTCATTCAATCCAACCTGAGCAACTTCAGGGAACGTGAACGCCACCAGTAAGTTTGGCGTTAGGTCAGCTTCGATAGCGGTGCGGTGGGTCAGGTTATGAGCGGCGGTTCGACTTTGAGTCAGGACAGCGTGGGTTTGGATGGTTGGATCAGTAATATTGCCAGCAGCAAAGATGTGTCTTGCTGAGGTTTGCATGCGAGCATTGACGGTGATGCCCTGGTGAGTGTAAGCAACGCCAGCATTTTCCAGTCCCATGTCAGTCTGTGGGACGCGTTGTTCTGCCACCAAGATTTCATCAACGCGAACTGATTTTTGTTGTCGGCCCTGGATGTAGGTGACGCGCTTTTGCAAACCTTCTTTCTGTAGGGCAACCACGCGGGATCGTGTCAAAATGGTCATATTGCGGTTAACTTTTGCGTCGTCGGCGACGATTGGTCCAACTTCAATATCAAATTCTGGCAACATGCGATTGGCTTTTTCTGCAACGTAGACTTTGGTGCCAAATGAAGCGTATAGATAGGCGATTTCTATGGCAGTGGCGTTGCCGCCAACGATGAACAACGTTTTCGGTGGGCGAGTCAATGACAAAATGTTCTCTGGTGTTAGGTACGGAATATTGTCGCTACCAGGAATGGTCGATTTCTCCCAGGCCGCTCCCGTAGCGATTAAGAATTTGCGGGCTGACAAATGGCGACGATTGACGGTAATTTCATTAGGGCTGAGAAAGTGAGCGTTGCCAGAGAAGACACTGATGCCTTGTTTTTCGTAATAGTAGCGATTACCGCCTGCGCCAGTGCGTTTGATGACGGTGTCTCGCCAGGACAGGAGCGACGGGTGATTGTAGTTGAGCGCGTTGGTTCGTAGGCCAAATTTGGCAGCGCGTTTGGCGTTGTAAAACACTTCAGCTGCGTATAGCATGGCACCCAGCGGCATGTCACCCCAGTTAGGAGATTCTCCGCCGAAAGTTCCCCGTTCGACGACGGCGACTTTTTTGCCAGCACGTGCCAAAATACTGGCTGCCGGAGCTCCTGCTGCCCCGCTGCCGATGACGATAATATCATAATCAAATGTTGGTTTTTGTGCCATGGTTGCCCCCTAGGTTATATCATAAGTTTGTCATTTTTATACATGTACGCGGCATCAGAGTGCAGAGGTTCAAGGAAAGTTGTTGCGGTTCGCCGTATGTCGTTTGCGGTTATTTCTGGTTTTTCTTTGCACCAGTCAATCACCTGAAACGTTACTTGAGCTGCGATATCCTCCGCTTGGCCGTCTGGTACGCGAACGCTACAACAGGTTTTGACGATTGAACGGTGCAGCTTTTCTGGGTCAAACGGTTCAGTGCCTCGGTGATTATTTTTCTCGACAATCGTTATCTGCATCACCACCCAATCCCCATGCTTGTTATCCCCATGACGCGGTCAATGAACAGATAAAACGCCAAAATGAACAGGCAGCTACCGCCGACAAATTGCAGGAATGATTTGTACTGCTCACGCCATTGTTGAATTTGGGCGATATTGTAGCCACTGCCAACAAGAATCAGAATGCCAAGGAGCGGTAAAAGTGAACCGACGACGTAGAGCAGGATGGCTGACAGCTGGAAGAGGCCAGAAGGCAGACTGATGATGGCTAGGCTGGCCGCTAGGAGTGGCCCAATGATAAAAATCAATTCAGCGATGACGCTCGTCATGCCGAGTGAAAAGGCCTCGGCGCTACTTTTGGTTGCTTTGCTACGCTTTGCTAAAAAGCGTGCCATACCACGAGGCAACCACAGGACGATGCCAGTTTTTTGCTTGCGGCGATAGTAAAATGCCCAAGTCGCTAAGCCTAATCCGACTGCGATACCTGTGGTAACGGAAGCGACAATTCGTTCGATGATCACGGTTTGGTTAATGACGATGGTTAAGATATGAACCGTGAACGTCGCCAGTAGTAGCGTCATCAAAAAAACACCGAGCACGAAGCTATTCATCCGTCGTAATAGCAGCATATGGCGGGTCTTTTTGCCCAACGCATGGCCGCTCATCAGCGTCAACATGCTAACACTTAACTGCAGACTAGCATGAATGCCAGCTGCCAGAAGGACGATAGCAAGTGATGAGAGTATGGCGTACGTCATGTTTATATGAATATTCCTTTAATATCAGTGTAGCATAGGCGATTTAAAAAGGGAAAATAATCATGAGGATTTTGTGATATTGCTATTGCTTTTTTATCAAAAATGTGCTAATGTAGAGTTAGGTTTCATTATTAAATAAAAACAAGGACCAAATACATCATGACAGAGCAAGCAATTGCAGAGCGCGAGCTAACTGCGTTTTTAGAAGGTATCGAAAAACAACAACTTGAAACGTGGAAGTATCAGCGGACTTCACAAGAAATGAGCGAATTTGTGTTGAGAAAGCTCCGAGCGCTTGATGATAAATAAGGTCGCCTAAAGAAAAACCTCCATGAATCATGGAGGTTTAGCTTGCACTATTGGTAGCACCGGGTGGACCCGAACCACCGACCTCAGGCTTATGAGTCCTGCGCTCTAACCAGCTGAGCTACGGTGCCACGTCTGAGGGTGATTATAGCATGGTATTGTCGTTTCACCAAGAGCTGAATTGATTTTATCAATATCAAAACCGCTCATGCTTTGCTATAATGGAAAAGATGAAATATGCGGTAGCAGTCAGTGGTGGGATTGACAGCGTTGTGTTGCTGGATCTTATGGCGCACAAGGGGCATCAATGTGTGGTTTTGCACTTTGATCATGGTATGCGCGGTGATTCGTGGGCTGATGCGCAGTTTGTTGAAGCGTTGGCTCGACGGTATGGGTTTTTGTTTGAAGGCAAAAGAGAAGAACTGCTGGGAGCTAACGAAGCGATTGCCCGGCAGCGGCGCTATGCGTTTTTGTTGGCGGCGGCCGAGAAGTATGGTGCACAGTTGGTGACCGCGCATCACTTGGACGACGTGGTTGAAACGATTGCGCTGAATGTGGCGCGAGGGACACGCTGGAGAGGGCTGGCGGTGCTTGGTGATTCGCGGATCATGCGACCCCTGACACATTGGACCAAACAACAGCTCACAACCTATGCAGTGAGGCGCCGGCTGGAATGGGTTGAGGATGAGACCAACGCCAGTGATGTCTATACGCGTAATCGTTTGCGGCGTAAGTTGATGAACCTGCCAGATGGTGCCAAACAGCAGATATACAATTTGTGGCAAGAGCAGTTGGAGTTAGCAGAGGCGATTACTGACGAGTCAGCACAGCTTTTGACGGAGCCACTCAATCGGTATTTTTTCATCAGCATCGATATGGCTGAAGCGGTGGAATTACTAGCAGAGTATCTTCGAAAAAAATTTGCTACTTCCCTGCTGACGTCGCAGCTCGAGCGGGCGGTGATGGCGCTCAAGACGGGTAAGCCCGGTACGGCCTGGCAGATCGGTGAAGGGTTAGAGATGAAATTATCACTAAAAACTGCTATAATCAAAAAGATTGATTTAGGTAGAAAGGATTTTTCAGATTATGGCGGTAAAGATGCCGAACAAGAATGGCAAGAATAAAATCAGTCAGTTTATGCGACTGGGCCTTTTTTGGGCAATTGTTGTATTGATTGGTTTGGCAGTGTATGCGTCAACTGCGCAGCACGCTAATTTGAAGGAGGTGGCTTTGAGCGATGTGGTCAGCCGAGCGAACAAGGGTGACATTAAACTCATCCAAGTCCAGGGCAATGACCTGACGGTGACAGTCAAAGACCAAGATAAACCAACAGAAAAATCCATCAAAGAAAACAGCAGCATTTATGAACAAGGTCTCAAGAAAGACGCGCCGGTTGAAGTGAAAGTTGTGCCGCAGTCACGCACTGGTGAAGTGGTGTGGAATGTTGCCATTACCTTTGTGCCGGTTATTTTGATCATCGGCTTCTTTGTGTTTATGATGCGACAGAGCCAAGGTCAGAACAATCAAGCCATGGGCTTTGGTAAATCAAAAGCTCGATTGTATGGCGAAGACAAAGAAAAGGTTAACTTTGAAGACATCGCTGGTAATGATAACGCCAAGCAAGACTTGCAAGAAGTCGTTGATTTCCTGAAAAATCCAAAGAAATACCGCGAGCTCGGCGCTAAGATTCCACGAGGAGTATTGTTGGTCGGTCACCCAGGTACTGGTAAAACCATGCTGGCGCGAGCTGTAGCTGGCGAAGCAGGCGTGCCGTTCTTCTCAATCTCCGGTTCAGAGTTCGTGGAGATGTTTGTTGGTGTTGGTGCGTCACGAGTCCGTGACTTGTTCACTAAGGCCAAGAAAAATGCACCATGTATCATCTTTATCGATGAGATTGACGCGGTTGGTCGTAAACGTGGCTCCGGTATGGGCGGCGGACACGATGAGCGCGAACAGACCTTGAACCAGATTTTGGTGGAAATGGACGGCTTTGACGGCGATACGAATGTGATCGTCCTGGCAGCGACCAACCGAGCGGATGTGTTGGATCCAGCGTTGCTGCGCCCGGGTCGGTTTGACCGGCGAGTTAATATCATGCTGCCAGAGCGCAAAGACCGCGAAGCTATTTTGAAAGTTCACTTTAAGAACAAGCCAACTGACGACACCGTTAATTTGGATGCGTTGGCGGCAAAGACAGCGGGTTCAAGCGGCGCTGATTTGGCAAACATTGCCAATGAGTCTGCCATCATCGCTGCACGGCGCAACAAGAAGAAGATTACCAACGAGGAATTGACCGAAGCATTTGAACGAGTGGCAATTGGTCCAGAGCGCAAGGCAAAAGTCATGAGCGACAAGGAGAAGGAATTGACTGCGTACCACGAAGCTGGCCATGCTATCGTCGGTCACGTTTTGCCGGATTCTGACCCAGTTCATAAAGTTACCATCATTCCGCGTGGTGGCACTGGTGGTGTGACGTGGTTCTTGCCGCCAGAGGACAAGAGCTACACTAATGTCTATGAATTTAAAGACATTTTGGCACGGGCCATGGGTGGACGAGTAGCTGAGCAGATTTTGTATGGTGATGACGGTATTACCACTGGAGCGGGCTCTGACCTGCGTAATGCGACCCAGATTGCTCGTGATATGGTGATTGAGCAAGGCATGGGTAAGGCGTTGCGCGACCAAGTCTTCCACGAGGATAATGGTGGGTTGATGTTTGACAAGATGACGCGAGAACGGCCGTACTCAGACGAAACAGCGAAGCAGATAGACCAAGAAGTGGCAGCGCTGATCAATGAAGCGAAGACGCGAGCTATGACGGTTCTGAAAGCTAATCGTTCACATCTGGACAAGTTGGCGGCGGCACTGCTCAAGGATGAAACCTTGGAAGAAGAAACAGTGGCAGAGATACTCAAGGGTACTAAGTTGCCAAAGGAAGCAAAACTTCACGCATAATCGATTATGGGGCGAGTTCGGCAAGCAGTCACCAAAGTGAATCAGCGGCTGACCGTGAAATTGGCAGCCAGTCTATTGGCAGGATCTATGCTGCTGAGTAGCCTGCTGGGATTTTGGCGTGACCGTTTGCTGAACGCTGCCTATATGCCCAACAAAGAAGCAGGGCTGGCTGGTTATGTTGTTGGTCTTGACGCGTATACTGCGGCGTTCATGGTGCCGGACTTTATGTTTGCTATTTTGGTGTCGGGTGCGCTAAGTGTTACCTTCATCCCGGTGTTTAATGAGCGGTGGACCAAGGGAAATAAGCAGTCAGCTTGGCAGATTAGCTCTAGTATGATCAATTTCATGGCGTTGACTACCCTGGCTGCTAGTGTGCTCATCATCATTTTTGCTGATCCGTTGATGCGCTATTTCATTGCGCCGGGAATGAGTGAATCAGGTCATGCATTGGCGGTCAGTATGATGCGGGTGATCGCTGTCAACCCATTTATCTTTGCAATCGCTGCCGTCATCGCTAGCATCCAGCAAGCGGTGGGGCGTTTCACCTTTTATGCTCTCGCGCCAATGATTTATAATATTGGTATCATCATCGGTACCGTCTGGTTTACGAATGGTATCAATATCTTTGGTTGGCAGATCTTTGAGGGCGGCATCATGGGCGTGGCGCTTGGTGTGGTGCTTGGTTCGGTAATGCAGCTCATCGTTAGTGCTGTCGGGTTGGTCGGTTTGGGATTTGACTATGAGTTTAAACTGCACTGGCGCAATCGTGGCTTCCGCAAAGTGTTGAGTTTACTACCAGCGCGTTCGGTTGACCAGGGTATGGACTACGCTGTTAGCTTGGTGGAAGTGAACTTGGCTTCCCGACTGGGTGATGGTGTTATTCGTGCTTATCAGCAGGCTTTAACGCTACACATGATGCCGATCAACCTCATCGGTGTGGCGGTTTCTAACGCAGCTTTTCCTCAGTTGACTGAGCATTTGGGCAATAATCGTCAAGATCTATTTCAGAAAGATTTGCGTCAATTGCTGCGGGTGATTATCTGGATGGCCCTGCCAGTGTCCGTCATAACATTCTTTACTCGAGGGTATGTTGTTCACTTTATCCGCAACACCGGAGACCCGATGATGGCGGGTATTTTGGGATGTCTGGTTGTGGCAATTCTGTTCCGTACTATTTATCACATGGCGGCTCGGGCATTTTACGCACAACAGGACACAAAAACACCGCTAAACATCTCTTTCGCAGCTATTGGCTTGAATGTGGTACTGGCAATTGTCTTATCAATGGTGCTGAAAATGGGCGCCTATGGACTGGCGTGGGCACAGTCGACAGTGGCTGTCATTGAGGTAGTGATCTTATTTGTTGTGTTAGAAAAACGAATTCCGCACTTGTTTGACGCTTCGTTCGTGGCGGCGGTGTTGCGTATGATCGTGGCATCAACGGTAGCAGGAATCGTTTGTTATTTGATGTTACAGGTGTTGCCATTCCGTGAGAGCGACAGTAGCTTCTTCTCAGCCTTTCCGAAGTTTATGATTATTGCTGGTGTGAGTTTCTTGGCTTATGGTCTGATGTCGCGGATGCTCAAATTACCAGAGGTTGAGCCGATCATCAGGCAAGTGAATAAGTTCTTATTTGTACGTTTGGACGGGAAACGACGCTGATGGAAGCTATCCGCAATTTTTGCATCATCGCTCATATTGATCACGGCAAGTCGACGCTGGCTGATCGGATGATGGAGATGACGGGGACAGTGGAGAAGCGCGAGATGAAGTCGCAGCTGTTGGATAGCATGGATTTGGAGCGTGAGAAAGGAATTACCATTAAGCTGGCGCCGGTGCGGATGAAGTACCATTACCGCCAGCCAGCGGCAACCGCCTCCTCTGAATCGAATGTCGCAGGCAGCGCCAGCGACAGGGCTATCGATTCACCGGAAGGATTGCCGCCAGCTGGACCGTACGATCTCAATCTCATCGACACGCCTGGCCACGTTGATTTTAGTTACGAAGTTAGTCGCTCGTTGCAGGCTTGTGAGGGGGCGGTGTTGGTGGTTGACGCCAGTCAGGGTATTCAGGCGCAGACGTTAGCGAATGTGTACTTGGCGATGGAGCAAGATTTGACAATTATTCCGGTGCTCAATAAAGTCGATTTGCCAGCCGCCGATGTGCCGCGGGTGTCCAAGCAGGTGATGAATTTGCTGGGATGCGATGAGAGTGAGATTATTCATATTTCCGCTAAAACTGGACAGAATGTTAATCAAGTTTTGGAGGCGATTGTTGAGCGAATTCCGGCGCCGACTTCGCCACTGGCGGTTGAGCATCCTGATGTTGTGTTTGCTGATCTTCCGACGCGGGCGCTGATTTTCGATAGTTATTATGATGATTACCGCGGGGTGATTTTGTATGTCCGAGTGGTTGACGGGCAAATCAAAAAGGGTGAAGCGATTCACATGATGGCAACTGGCGCGAACGGCTTGGCACTAGAAGTTGGCCATCTCAGCCCCGGTATGATCCCCGACCCATCGCTTGATACCGGTGAAATTGGCTACATTGTCACCAACCTCAAAACCACGCGTGAAGCGCGGGTGGGCGATACGGTGACGTTGAAGAAGTATATAGGCTAGCGATGATTGATCCTTGGTTTGACTGTCGGCAAGACGCTCATGGTAGAGACCCAGATCAGCACAGCCTGACGTTAAAATGCTATCACGCTGAGCTATGGACTAAACCACTGCCTAATGGTCGTCAGCTGACTATGCTAGATGAGGGGTCGTACTTGATAGCCAGTGACGGCCAGTGTCAGATTCCTGTTTCAAGTGATAATATAGTAGCTACCTTTGAAGCTTGGAAGCGTAATAAGTTGATTGTTGAACAGACCCCACGAGATGTTCTAGCGGCAATAGATAATATTGATTGGCGTATTGGTTCAGAAATTATTTTTCCCAGCGAATTACGCGGCGGTACGCAAACCATCAATCGTGCGAGAGGCTGGCACCGCAAAATTGGTGATCGATTTGACCTAACGTTAGAATGTATTGCCCGCTGGTATCGGGGTGAAGACAGTCCGCTGGTTGATGTCTTTGATCGTTATGGTGACTTTTTTGAGTGGTTTGGTGATTTTCGGGGCTATGTCGATTTTTTCTTGTTGCAAGATTTTGTTGATGATGAATACCAAGTTAACATACTAACAGATTTTGATAATTTCCAATCGTCACCGTTGCCTCAGACCGTTGAGCAGTACACAGCATATTTGCGGGACTTGACTGACACACTAACGCTGCGGGCTAAGCGTATTGAGCGGTATGCTAATCAGTAGAATCGTTTCACAAAACGCTATTTGATAGACATAATTAACTTAAGATGGTATAGTATCATTTGACAGTCTGTCGCAGAATGGCTGTCAAGTCATTGCTTGACGGCACTATCGCTGTCCTTAAGGGGACGGGCGATACGGTGACAGTAAGAAAATATTATGATTAGCTATGAATGATTTACCGCCAATTACGTTTGCCAATGGAGACCGCGTTCCAGCTCATGCGCAAACTGCGCCGTCTGGAGTAGAGAGGGTTATGTTTGGGGAAAATGCGGAGAAGCCCATGGCACGGCTTAGCTATGTGAAGATTGGCGAAAAGGCGTGCTTCGCTGGCATGCTGTTTCGTGATGCTCCGTCTGAATATCGGGCTGGTACTTCCATGTTGGAATATTTCTTTGAGGAGGTAACTCCTGCGCTTGGTCTTGAGCCAGGAAACACCTCGGTCATCCGCAAACCTATCATTGCCTTGTTACTTGCTAAGTACGGGCTGGAGCCGGACGTCACGTCAGAAACGTGGTCGCATGCTGGGTTGCTAGTGCGGCGTGATACCACTTCGAGGAATCATCCAGTGCTACATTTTGTTGAGGGCAATGAGTCTGAATTTAATGACGATCGGCATCGTCGATATTATGATATTGTACCAAACAGAGAACTGCCCTATATGTATCCATTGGCCTCACCCTCAAGACGAGTTGATATGCACACGTCGTATACTCCGTGATGAATATAGACTATAGTAATTCGACGGCATCTCTGTACAATGCTATAATATGATGACATGACTGAAAAAATCATCGTTCAGCCTCTGCCTGGCTACAAAGAAGTCAAGCCCTTTGTCTACGCGGGCTTTTTCCCAGTATCCAACGAGGATTATAATGATCTGAAAGAAGCGATAGAGAAGCTGAGCCTGAGCGATTCAGCGCTGCAGTTTGAGCCGGAAAATTCGCCGGTGCTGGGTTATGGCGTGCGAATTGGCTTCCTCGGTTTGTTACATATGGATATTATTCGTGAGCGGCTGGAGCGCGAGTATAATCTGGATCTCATCGTCACCAATCCGAGTACTGATTATCAAGTTAGCCTGACTAATGGCGAGGAGTTGGATATCAAATCAGCCAGCGAATTGCCCGATCCAGCGCAGATCAAAGAAATTCGCGAGCCGTGGATTGACGGTGAAATTGTGGTGCCGCAGGACTACATCGGTGCGGTGATTCAGCTGATTGTCGCCAAGCGCGGCCGGCAGAAAAACCTCAGCTACATCGACGAGCGGGCGCTGATTTCCTTTACGGCACCGCTAGCAAATCTGCTGACGGATTTTTATGATCAATTGAAGTCGGTAACTAGCGGCTACGGTTCGTTTAACTATGAGCTGGCGGGTTATCAGCCGGAAGATTTGGTGCGGGTGGATTTTTATGTGGCGGGTGAGATGGTTGATGCTCTCAGTGTGATGTGTCACCGCTCTGAGGCGCCAGGCTTGGGCCGGGAAATCGTCAAAAAACTCAAAGACGTGGTGCCGCGTCAGAGCTTTGAGGTTGCGTTGCAGGCGGCGATTGGCGGTAGATTCATTGCCCGCGAAAACATCGGCGCTTACCGTAAAGACGTTACCGGCTACCTATATGGTGGCGACGTCAGTCGCAAAAAGAAACTCCTCGCCAAGCAGGCTCGCGGTAAAAAGCGTATGAAACGCTTCGGCAAGGTTGACATTCCGTCAGAAGCGTTTACAGTGATGCTAAAGAGGGATTAATGATGAAGAAACCGATTATTTACATCGACATGGATGGCGTACTGGTCGACTTTACGTCGGCTTTGACGAGGGTTTCGCCTGAGATGCTCGAGAAGTTTGCGGGTGAGTATGACAATATTCCGGGTGTTTTTGCGTTGATGGATCCGATGCCGGGGGCTCTTGAGGCAGTTGATGCTTTGAAAGAAAAATATGATCTATATATTCTGTCGTCATCACCATGGGAAAATCCGACGGCGTTGGCTGATAAATTGGCGTGGGTAAAGAAGTATTTTGGTGGTGACGGCCGGGAAAATATTTTCTTTCGCAAGGTTGTTTTTTCGTCGGTCAAGCATCTAAGCCAGGGTGATATCTTGATCGATGATCGGACAGCAAACGGTGCGGGCGACTTTTCAGGGCGATTGATCCGGTTTGGCTCAGATGAATTTCCTGATTGGCAAGCCATTTTGCGTGAACTATTATAAAGTCGTCAATACTTGGCAAAATATGCTTGCTAACGTAAGCGCTATCGTGATATACTGGCAGTGATTATATTAGACATTGTCATAAAACAATAAAAAGGAGATTATTTATATGGGGTCGCTCTGGGGTAATAGAAAAAGAACGATAGCCCGCGCTGCTAAAGCGGGATGCTTGGTAGTAATCGCTGCGGTGGTTGCGGTGTTTAGTCAGTCAGCTAACGCAAAACAAATCGTCACGTGGAAAGAACAGACTGGCTCTGGTAGCCGTGCTTGGACCTCAATTGCCAGCTCTGCTGACGGTACCAAGCTCGTTGCGACTATGACTGGCGGCTCAGCTTACATCTCAGATGATGCAGGTAAAACCTGGACAGAGCAAGTTGATTCTGGTTCTCGTGCTTGGATTGCAATCACCAGCTCTGCTGACGGTACTAAACTTGCTGGTGTGTATCACTGGGGTGGTTACATTTTAACCTCAGACGACAGAGGCCAGACTTGGAGAAGCAATGGTATATCCGGCGGTTCTTTTGATTGGACTTCGATTGCCAGCTCTGCTGACGGTACTAAACTGGCTGCAACAGCTAAAAACGGCGCAGTATTTACTTCCAGTAACTCAGGCGCAACGTGGACACCGCAGGCTGGTTCAGGCAACCATGCGTGGACCTCAATCACCAGCTCTGCTGACGGCACCAAATTGGCTGCAACAGTTAACGGTGGTGCGGTATTTACCTCAAATGATGCAGGAGTAACCTGGCAAGAACAAGCCGCTTCTGGCAACCGTGCCTGGACTGCCATCACTGGGTCAAGCGATGGTACTAAGCTCGCCGCGACTGTCAATGGCGGTGCAGTATACACCTCAAGCGACTCGGGTGTGACCTGGCAAGAACAAGCCGGTTCTGGCAACCGTGCTTGGACATCAATTACCAGCTCTGCTGACGGCACCAAATTGGCTGCAACGGTTACTGGCGGTTTGATATACGTTTCAAGCGACTCAGGTGTGACCTGGGAAGAGCAGACCACAGCCGCAACTGGTGCTTGGTCTTCTATCGCGATGTCTGGTGACGGTGCTCGCATTGCGGCGGCTATGAATAATGGCTTCATCAGTACCGCGACTGTCAAAGAGGCACCAGTTACTCCACCAACACCACCAACCCCGACCCCAACCCCAACACCAACTCCTGCTCAGCCAACCAATCCTGGCGCACCAGTTGCTCAGCCAACAAAGCCAACTGGCGAAGGCTACTTAGCTGACACTGGTGACAATGTCTGGCCACTCGCTTCACTTGCGGTTGTCGGTATTGGTGCAGGTATCCTTTGGATTGTCAAACGTAGGAACAGCTAAACGCATGGACGAATTGGAGCGGTTGATTGCTGACTATCAACCAACTGAGCCAACTGTCGAGCTGATCAAGAAAGCAAAGATTGCCCTACTGACCGGCATTTCTGGCGCCGGTAAAGACACTATCAAAAAGCGGTTATTGCAGCTTCCAGATTTTAGTAGCATCGTTTCGCACACAACACGTGCGCCGCGCATCAACAATAATCGTCCAGAAGTTGACGGTGTCGATTACCATTTCATCGACTCGACCATGGCTGCACAAATGTTGAGAAATCAAGAATTTATCGAGGCTAAATTTGTCCATGGTACAGTATATGGCACCTCGGTAGCTGAGATTCAGACGGCCCATGAACAAAACAAGACAGTCATCGCTGATATTGATGTCCAAGGCGCTGCTGAATATGAAATTTTAGCTCCGCAAAGTATCTCAATTTTCATCATACCTCCTGACTACGAAACCTGGCTTACTCGTCTGAAAAGTCGGTATACTACTGAGGAAGCATTTCACGCTGAGTGGCCGAAACGACTGGCTAGTTCTGTCAAAGAAATGACACAAGCACTTTCTGTACCGTATTATCATGTTATTATTAATGATGACCTTGATCGAGCGGTTCGTGTATGTCATGACATCATCGAACGTGGCGACTTGTTTAATCGGCAAGATGATGAAGCCCGTTTGGCCGCAAGGAGGCTTTTAGAAAATATTCGACAGTATAATAGTATCGTATGAGTTATCGTCACCAGGTTTCTGACCATATCCAAAAACGAGCTTCGGCATTGCGTCGTTCGCCGTGGTCATTGTCTGCGCTGATCGACCAAGCGTTTTTCTTGTTGGCCGGTTTGGCTTCATTTTGGTTTGGTTGGTTGGTTTGGCGTGAGGGCTGGTATTCTGGCGGTTGGTGGCTGGTAGCGTTTTTTGCACTGTTTTGGGTTATCATGGCATATCTAGCACTGCCTCGCTTGCACCGTATTTTAAGTAGTTTGTATGTGCCAAACTATTTCATTGGCCGTACGCGGACTGCTGACGGCCTATTGGGTGACCCAGTCAACGTGGCACTCAGGGGCTCAGAAGCACAGTTGCATCAAGCGATGATTGATGCTGGCTGGACGATTGCTGATGAAATCACCGTTCGGTCAGCTTGGAAAATTATCTTTTTTACGCTGACTGGCAGGAGCTACGCCTCAGCTCCTGTATCATCGTTATTCCTGTTTGGTCGCCGTCAAGACTTTGCCTATCAGCAGGAGGTCGACGGTAGTCCTGGTAAGCGCCATCATGTGCGGTTTTGGCGCTGCCCTCAGGGTTGGTTGTTGCCTGGTGGGCATCAGGTTGATTGGCTGGCGGCAGGAACATACGACAAAAGTGTCGGACTGTCATTGTTTACCTTGCAAGTTACTCATAAAATTGATGAAAATACTGACATCGAGCGTGACTATATTGTGAGTACAGTCACCGAACACACACCACAGGTGGCAGTGACAAATTTGAAAGACTTTTCGACGGGTTATCACTCGCGCAATGGCGGGGGCGACAGTATTCAGACGGATGGTGACTTGCCGGTCTTGGAACTGGCGGCAGTTGTGGCAAATCAGCAGACAATTGCCGAAAGAGCAGGGGTTATTTTGGATGCAACCGCGCATGAATATGCCATCTCCGCGGAAGAACACGATACGGTGCTGCAACAGTTATGGAATCGCCGACCGCCGCAAATATCGTTTGCTATTTTGTTTACCGTCTTGGCTATGGCGATTGTCCTGATGGGTGCCTTGTTTGATTTTCTGTTGTTTGATGAATTGCTACATCAGACAACCCAGGACTTTATCGTTGAGGGCTTAGATACTTCTGTCGCCGCCACAGGAGCGGAGTGGACGATCCGAGGAGTGCTGAGTTTGAGCGCGGGCTGGATCTTAGTAACAGCTGTGCTGTCACGAGGTACGTTCCGCGGCTCGAACAAAGACCGATTACTCTTGATGATATTGTCGAGCCTGTCAGTGTTGGCGACGTCATTCACCTTGACTATCGGCAAAATTACCTGGACAAGCGTTGGCACCCTGGCGTTCATCGGTATTAATATCACGATCATCCTGATGCTATCGTCTGACGCGGCCAGGCAGTTCACTCACACTCGCACGACTGCACGCCGTGCCAAGCAGAAGACAACTTAGCACTCTACTTGTATGAGTGCCAGATGTACGCTATAATGTATCCATGACTGAACGCCAGCAGGCTATCTTAGCCGCCATTATCGAACAGTACGCTGAAATTGCGGCACCAGTTGGTAGTGTGACGCTCGCCAAATTGTTTGGTGTGTCCAGCGCTACCATCCGCAGCGAAATGGCCAAGCTCGAGGAGATGGGATTTATTGAGGCACCACACACCAGTGCCGGTCGCATCCCGACTGACAAAGGCTATCGGTTTTATGTCAATGGTATCACTGCCGCTCAAATGACTGAACTACCAAGTGGTATCGATCGCAGTGCGAGGGCGATCGAGGCACATGTTAATTCGCACGTTGATAAATCTGACAGGGCCATCCGCAGCGCGGTTGACAGCCTGGTTGAGCTGACGGGTAATTTTGGTTTTGCCTCGTTTGGTGATCATCTGTACATGAATGGTATGACGCAGCTATTTTCTCAGCCAGAGTTTATTGAAGGCAATCACGTTCAGGCTATCGCCAGACTGATTGACAATATTGAGCCCTGGCTAGTTGAAGCTGCGCCCAATGAACCGCTCAACGTGTTCATTGGTAGTGAGAACCCAATCGGTAAAGCCAGCGGCGCGACCCTGATCATCAGTAAGTTTCGTTCATCGTTTAGTGATCGCAGTTACATCGGCGTGATTGGTCCGACTCGGCAGAATTACCGTCGAACGATGGAGCTGGTGAGGCGAACGGGTGCGATGTTAGAGGAAGTGTAAGGATAGAGGAGGAATATGACGAAACACAAGAAGATTGATGACTTGCAACATACTATTGATGAGTTGACCCTGGACTTGCAGCGGACGCGGGCTGATTTTGAGAATTATCGCAAGCGCGTCGAGGCGGAAAAGCAGTCAGCCCACAGCATGGGTCAGGCCAAGTCAGTGATGAAACTGTTACCAGTGATTGACACAATTGAGCGAGCGATTGCTAATGTGCCGGAGGAGCTAGCAGATAACGCCTGGGCTAAAGGAGTAGCTGGTCTAGGCAAACAGCTCGACAAGCAGCTCAAAGAAATTGGCTTAGAAAAAATTGATGCCAAACCGGGGGCATTGTTTAATCCTGAGCTACATCAGGCGGTGCAATTTGATGAAGCGGCTGATGGCGAAAAAGAGGTTGTTACTGAAGAGTTACGTGCTGGCTATACCCTTGACGGCACGGTGATTCGTGACGCAATGGTCAAAGTCACGCGGCGATAATTTACTGTATTTCACCCCAGACATCAATAGTTTTATTTACAACAATGCTTGCAATCAGAACGTATTAACGCTATAATTTTTGGCAAGAGTTTTTAACATAAACACAGGGAGAAAAAGGGGATGGCGAAACGATTATTCGTAGCACTAGTATCAGCTGGTGGTATCTTATTGTTAGCTTTACTGTACAACGGTAGCACCAATGCAAGTCAATGGGGCGTTGTGTGGAGCGAGGAGTTTAAAGGCACCTCAGTGCCTGATAGCTGGGACGTATTCAAACAAAATAAAGATAATTATGGCAATAATCACCTAGCCTACAATCCGAGCAACGTCAAGGTTGTCAACAATGATTATCTAGAGATCAAAACACAGCGCCACTGTGTTGCAAATCTTGATGAACCATTGAATGACTCTAATGCTAGCGAAACGCCATGTCCAAGTGGTAAGATGACACGATACCTTAGCGGTCGGGTGACAAATAAGACTAAGGTGGTGGATGGTACAAAACCTTTCCGCGCCGAGATTCGTGCCAAATTCAATTGGAATGGAAAAAACGGTACACGACCATCACTGTGGATGGTTAATGGTGTCTCATTAAAGAATTGTAATGATAATCCTAACGCCAATGACCCATACGGCGAGCTAGACATTATTGAATGGTACTCCTACACACCAGCATATACCTGGTCAAGTACTCATGCCACCTGTTACCATCATGGCGTTTCTGGCAATTGGAAAAATGGTTGGCGAACCAGGAGGATTATCCACAGCGATGAACACCGAGCAGGCTCCAAGCCAGGTACATTGGCCTATGAATGGCACACGTGGGCGGTTGAGTATGACGGCGAGACGGTTAAATATTTTGTGGACGACAAGCCAATCACCGCGTATCATTATCACGCCAGTCCTACTGACAGCAAGGAGATTGAACGTACACCAGCTGCTCCTCTGACAAAATTAGCTGACGCATCATTGATTAAAAAGACGTTTGATGAGGGATGGCGCTTTATCATAAACGACTACGTGGAGGCAGATGCGGATCAGAAACCAATCTCTCCTTCAGATAGCTTCCCGAAGCAAACCATGTTGATCGACTACGTTCGTGTATTCCAAAAGGGTGCGGGCACACAGCCGGCTGAGACACCTGTACCAAAGACGGGTGCAGCATGGTCTAAGCGTGATGCGGCAGGTTCTCAAAATTGGTCCTCAATCGCCGGGTCTACTGACGGCAGTAAATTGGTTGCAGCAGCATGGGGCGGTAAGATTCACACCTCGTCCGATGCTGGCGCGAACTGGACTGAGCACCCTGGGGCGGGCGACCGCAACTGGCTAGCAGTTGCCAGCTCTGCTGACGGTAATAAACTGGCTGCACTATACGACTGGGGTGGTTATATCTTTACCTCATCCGACGCTGGCGCAAACTGGACCGCACGTGGTGTCCCTGGGTCTCACAACTGGACGGCAATCGCTAGCTCCGCCGATGGCAACAGGCTAGTAGCTGTAGCCAAAGACAGCACAGTCTTTACCTCGTCCGATGCTGGCGCGAACTGGACCGAACGGGCAAGTTCTGGCTCTCGTAAATGGTCAGCAGTTGCTAGCTCCGCCGATGGCAATAAGTTGGTGGCAACGGTTGAGGATGGCACAGTCTTTACCTCGTCCGATGCTGGCGCGAACTGGACCGAACGGGCAAGTTC
>CAUOLC010000003.1:0-58938 GCA_963456285.1 uncultured Candidatus Saccharibacteria bacterium
GCGCGAACTGGACCGAACGGGCAAGTTCTGGCTCTCGTAAATGGTCAGCAGTTGCCAGCTCCGCCGATGGCAACAAATTAGTAGCAACAGCAACCGGTGGCAGGATTTACACTTCCGCCAATGCTGGTGCAACCTGGACTGAGCGAGCGGCTGATGGACTTCATAACTGGACTGCAGTTACTATTTCTGACGATGGTCAAAAACTTTCAGCAACTGCTGGTGGCGGTGGATACATTTACAGCTCAAATGACGGTGGCGCAACCTGGGTGGCTCAGACGTCTGCTGGTGTGCCAAACTGGGCAGCAATTGCCAGCTCTGCCGACGGCTCGAAAATCGCTGCAGCAGCATACGGTGGCGCCATCTACACGACTACTAACAATGCACCGGTTGGTCCAAGTGAAGAGGAGCAGAAAGTTACCGCGGCTGAAGCAGCAGTAGCAAATGCTGAATCGACCAGGCGTCCATCTGATGTTGCTGCCGCTAAAACCAAAGTTGATGCAGTAGGTGACGCAGGCAAGAAGGCCGCCTTCCAGGCAAGGCTCGATGCGGTAACCAACGCTATTTCTGGTGCTCGCTCAACCCTCACTGCATTGATCGCTAAAGCTAAAGATCCAGCCACTGTTGCCGGCATGAGCAGTAGCACTATCGCCGCTCTTCAAGCGCAGGTCACGGCAGCTGAAGCAGTTATAAATAACGCGAATGCCTCAGTGTCTGAGCTGGACAATGCACGCACAGCCTTACAGGGCAAGCTCGATGCACTGAAAATTGATAAAGCAAGCTTGCAAGCAGCCATCACTGCTGCAGAGGCAACGCCATCATACATCAAATCTGATCCGACAGTTGCTTCGGCTCTCGCTGCTGCTAAGGCCGTCTTGAACCAAGCAAATCCATCTGCGTCAGACCTTCAATCAGCGATCGCTAACCTTAACAGCGCAGTGGTCAGCGCCAAACAAAAAGAGCAAGACACTCAAGACGCTGCTCAGGCTGCAGTTGCCAAGGCAGAAGCTGACAAAACACAAAGTGCCGTTGATGCTGCTAAGGTCTTAGTGGGTAAAGTACAAGATCCTGCCAAAAAAGCAGCACTGCAAGCAAAATTGAACACTGTTGTTGTCAATCCAGCGCCAACACCAACCACGCCAATCACTTCAGCGACTGTTGCGCAGCCAGGTGGTGGTACGGTGACCGTCGCTACAGCTGGCACCCAGTGCTACAACATTGCTTCAGCCGCAGTGGCAGCTGCTCCGAACAGCTATGACGGTCGTGTCTTGCGTGACATCGTTGGCTTTACGATTAACTGTACTGGCCAGACTGCCAAGGTTGGCTACACAACGCGCGTGACGCTGACCCTGAGTAAATATTACGCTGATCATAGTCAGTTGGCTGTGGCTAAGATAAGTAATGGCGCCATCAAAGAAGATATCACCAGCCGCGTTACATTTGGGACGACCGCTGATGGTAAGCACACAACAGTGACGTATGATCTGACGGACGGTGGCTTTGGTGATGAAGATAAGGCTGCGAACGGTACCATCGTAGATCCAGTCGGTGTCTACGAGCGCCAACAGCAAACTAACCCTGGCGTTGGTGGTGGTACTGGTAATCCTGTCAGCCCTACGAACCCTGGCGGTGCGACAACCAACGGCACTGGCAAGAATACTCAGGCGACCAACAAGGGCGGCTACTTGGCAGATACCGGTGCTAGCGTCATCGCTGTAACAGTAGTAGCGGTAGCAGCTGGTGGTGCCGGAGTTTGGTTCATCCGCAAAAAGATGTAATAAAGAAAGACACGAAATACATAATTAGCACTCTTGACATAGGAGTGCTAATTATTTATACTGAAATAGTTGGCACTCGACATAAAAGAGTGCTAAAATGGATATAAGCAAAAACCAGATGTGATCATAACAGAAAGGGGAATCATATGGGTAAAATTATCGGAATTGACCTCGGTACAACCAACAGCGCTTTTGCGTACATGCTGGCAGGCAAGCCAGAAGTTATCGCTAACGCTGAAGGCAACCGTACCACGCCATCAGTGGTGGCGATTAATAAAAAGGGCGAACGCTTGGTCGGACAAGTGGCTCAGCGCCAGCGGGTGACCAATCCAAAGAACACCATTTACGGCGTCAAGCGTTTGATCGGCCGTAAGTTTACTGACAAGGAAGTCCAAAAAGACCTCGATATCATGCCATACCAGATTGTTAAAAAAGGTACTGGTGTAGCAGTAGAGATGGGCGACAAAGAATACACACCAGAAGAAGTTTCAGCTATGATCCTTAGCAAGATCAAGGCTGATGCCGAGGCATTCTTGGGTGAAAAAGTTACTGAAGCGGTCATCACCGTGCCAGCTTATTTTGACGATTCGCAGCGCCAAGCCACCAAAGATGCTGGTAAAATCGCTGGCCTGGAAGTCAAGCGCATCATCAATGAGCCAACGGCGGCAGCTTTGGCGTACGGTCTGGAAAAAGGTAAAAATGACGAAACCATCGTGGTGTTCGACCTTGGTGGTGGTACTTTCGATGTCTCCATCCTGGAACTCGGCGACGGCGTGTTCGAGGTGAAAGCGACCAATGGTGACACTCACCTGGGTGGTGAGGACTTTGACAACGTCATTGTTAATTACTTCCTCGATGATTTTAAATCTAAAGAAGGCATTGACCTACGCAAAGACAATGCGGCCATGCAGCGTCTCAAGGACGAAGCCGAAAAGGCCAAAAAGGAATTGTCGACAGTCACTGAATACGAAGTCAATATTCCATTTATCACCGCTGATGCTGATGGACCAAAGCACTTTGAATTGAGCCTAACGCGGGCGAAGTTGGAAGATTTAGTGAAAGATCTGCTAGCGCGCCTTGACGGTCCAGTTGAAAAAGCACTCAAAGACGCTAAACTTTCTAAATCAGACATCCAAAATGTCGTCATGGTTGGCGGCATGACCCGTATGCCAGCGGTGGTTGAGCGGGTGAAGAAGCTGTTTGGCAAAGATCCAATGCAAGGCGTTAACCCAGACGAAGTGGTGGCGGTTGGTGCAGCCATTCAGGGTGGTGTGCTGGCTGGCGATGTCAAGGATGTGCTGCTGCTGGACGTGACGCCGCTCAGTCTTGGCATCGAGACGATGGGCGGCGTGTCGACCAAGCTGATCGAGCGCAATACTACTGTGCCGACCAGCAAGAGTGAAGTATTCTCGACGGCTGCTGACAATCAGCCAAAAGTAGAAATCCATGTCTTGCAGGGTGAGCGCGAATTTGCTAAAGATAACAAGAGCCTGGGGCAGTTTGAACTCGATGGTATTGCGCCAGCACCACGCGGTGTGCCACAGATTGAAGTGACGTTCAACATTGACGCTAACGGTATTCTCAATGTGACTGCTAAAGATAAAGGCACTGGCAAGGAGCAATCAATCACCATCCAAAACTCTGGCAACATGAGTAAGGAAGACATCGAAAAAGCGCAAAAAGAAGCCGAACTCCACGCTGATGAGGACAAGAAAAAGCGCGAAACCGTTGACGCTAAAAACCAGCTAGAAAACGCCATCTATCAGGCAAAGAAAATGCCGGATGAGTTCAAAGATAAGATTTCTGAGGACGACAAGAAAGCGATTGACGAAGCGGTCAAGGAGGCAGAAAAGCACAAAGATGCTGATGACAAAGATGAGCTAGAAGCGGCAATCAAGGCTCTGCAGGATGCCATCATGCCAATCGGTGCCAAAATGTACCAGCAAGCTGCTGAGGACAACAAGGCTGATGAATCTACGGGTGATAAAAAATCCGACAAAGATGAGCCGGTCGAGGGTGAGGTGGTTGACGAGAAATAATCTCGGCCTCGACTCGTGACATAAACTACCCCTCTCAAGGGGTAGTTTTGTATTGTCTGGGCTAGGCTTATGCTTGCGCCGCTGTCAGCGAATTGCTATATAAGTAATTATGCACCAGTTTGATACATATTCTTCGTGTTTTACAGTTGATGAGCAAGGGAGAGTTCATAAGGTAGGCAGACATATACTGGCATGCGCAGCTAGCCCCCAGGTCGAACTGATGCAACAATTGATGGACGAGCAACCAAAACATCTCCTGGCGCCGCTGGCTATTCGGGCAGCGCAGGGAGAGCCGCTCCACGAAATATACCCGATCATGGGCGCTACATTAGATAAGCAGAAACATATTGTACAACAAAAGATTAATGATGGTGAGATTGGCGCCAGGACAGTGCTCGATATGATGGTACAGGTGACAGAGGCTGCCGGCTACCTTCACGAACGAGGTTTAGTGCATCATGATATCCGATCAACGAATATCTTCTACGATGAGACTGAGGGCCGGCCGATACTGACACTGTTTGATTATAACCAGGTTAGATCTCCGTATGTACAGACCAGACCGCATTCAAGCTGGAACAGGGAGCATGCGCCAGAAATCGCCGAATTGGGTTCGCTCATTGACTATCGCTTTGATGTGTATGCCATCGGTATAGTGTTTCATGAGTTAACGCATGATTTGATTTGGGAATCAGGTAGTGATTTCCCAGAATACCGCATCAAACCTGCGCTGGCTCAGCAAAAAGATTTGCTAGAAATAATGACAATCGCTACTGGACCGTGGGAGGGTCGGTATAGCGATGCTCGTGAATTGCACGCGGCACTATGCGCAGTTAAATCACGAATTTGATGAAATTCTGCTGAATTATTTTTTCATAACCTGCTGGAGTGTGTAGGCAGCCAGTTTTTTGGGAGCGCTCGTTGATGGAGCGGTTTCCATATCATCAGACTCTGGGAATAGGTCGTCAACTCGCTCGCCAATCTCACGAGACATTGCTTCCCAGAGCAGTTCAATATCCATAACTTCCCGCCGGTCTTGATATGGCTCATGGTATTCTGCGTGCACTGAATGGTAGGTCGGATCTAGCGTAACGGTAATTCTTTCCAGTTGATGCATTGGCGTCTTGTCGATTGCTGGGCGGCTTAATGGCGGCATGTTGTGATAATTCCGCGGCTTGATGGCAATGTTGGCTTGATTGGCAGCATCAACTGCGGTGCCGAGCGTTTCAAGCCGTTTGGTCTCTGCAGTTTCGAAGTCAAATTCTGTTATCAGCCAGGCGTCAGGGTCGCTACGCCAGTTATCTTTCATAACCGAAAGGGCACTATACTGAGGCTCTCCATTACGGTCTTCCCAGCGGACAACACCAGCGATGATCGGCACTGAGTATATACGTTTTTCACCGTTAATTTCTAGCTCTGGCCAAGGGTGTCTACCGGCATTTCGTTGTTCGCGGTCATAATCACCTATAGTTAGCCATTTGAACACACCAAATTGCTCAGCCAATTCTGGCTCTTCGGCCAACTTTTTGGCCAGCGGCATTAAACTTTCGATTTGTTTTTCTTCTTCAAGCGAGTAAAACCTTTTCTCCAGCTCTTCAAAGCTCGATGGAGCTGTGCTAAGGTTGGTATTTTGCCGTTCTAAGACTGCTGTTGTTTGTACCATAATATCCTCGCTTCGACTTGTATTTATGTTTTTACAAAGCCTATGCTTCTCTGTATATCACAGAATATAAAAAAAGTCAAAAGATTATGTAAATTGGCTATCTAACTAGCACTCTATTGACACGAGTGCTAACGAACCGTACAATAGAATACATGACCAAACGTGATTATTATGAAGTGCTAGGCGTGTCTAAAACCGCTTCTGAAGATGAAATCAAGAAGGCTTTTCGTAAAGCTGCAGTGAAATATCATCCTGACAAAGAAGGCGGTGATGAAGAGAAGTTCAAAGAGGTCAATGAAGCCTATGAAGTTCTAAAAGACAAGCAAAAGCGACAGCGATACGACCAATTTGGTCATGCCGGTGTCGGCGGAGCTTCAGGTGGTGGTTTTGGCGGCAATCCGTTTGAAGGCTTTGGCGGTTTTGGTGCAGAAGGTGTCAACTTTGATTTTGGCGGTGGCTTTGGCGACATCTTTAGTCAGTTCTTTGGTGGTGGCGCTGGGCGGCAAGGTGGTCCACGGCGCGGTCGTGACATAGAGACAACGGTTGCTTTGACCTTTGAAGAAGCTATTTTTGGTGTCGAGAAAAAGATTAACCTAACCATGGATGATGAATGTGAACACTGTAAAGGCGAGGGTGTTGAGCCTGGATATAGTTTGAAGACGTGTGATGATTGTAAAGGGTCTGGCCAGCAGATGCGGGTGATGAATTCCATCTTTGGGCAAATTCAACAAGCTATCACCTGCCCAACCTGTAATGGTCGAGGTAAAATCCCTGAAAAGAAATGTTCAGTTTGCCACGGCAAGGGAACGACGCGTAAGAACCGCGAGATTACGGTCAAAATTCCAGCAGGTATTGATGATGGTGCGGCTATTCGTTTGCGTGGACATGGTGAAGCGATTCAAGATGGCGAGCGAGGAGACTTGTACGTTCAAATCAGAGTCAAAGCTCACAAAAAGTTTACTCGTGAAGGCGATATCATTCTTTCGGAAGAGCATGTTTCTATGGTTGATGCGGCGCTGGGTACGGAAATTGATGTTGAAACGGTGGACGGTGTAGTGCGCATGAAAGTTCCGGCTGGCACCCAAAGCGGTACTGATTTTAAGCTATCAGGGCATGGCGTGCCACACCTGAGGAATGATGCTCGTGGCCCGCACATCGTTGGTATCATCGTTGACACGCCAACCAAATTGAGCAAAAAACAACGTGAACTTTTGGAACAATTTAACACCTCCAAAAAGCGCGGTTTGTTTTCCTGATTAGCCCGTGGTTTATATATAAAACATAAGTGTTATAATTGAGCTATGGAGCTTATGCAGACAGCTCGTAAGGGGCATCATTTCATTTCTCGATGTATCATGATTATGATCATTGTGATGATCGCTTACGGTGCCTATACTCTGCTGTGCGATGTCAATAAACCTCGCCCAGTCGTGGTCAGGGCTGGCCAGGCAACATTGCAGGCTGAAATTGCGGAAACGGCTGAGCAGCGGTATAAGGGTCTGAGTGATCGGTCTGGTCTGACGGAAAACCAAGCGATGCTGTTTAAATTTGAGGGTGATGACAAGTGGGAGATGGTGATGCGCAATATGAGTTTTCCGCTCGATATCATCTGGTTAGATAAAGACAAAAAAGTAGTACACATTGAGCATGAGGTGCAGCCTGATGCTGAGCCGTATGAAATATATAAACCCAAAGTGCCGGCACGCTACGTTTTGGAAGTGGCTGCTGGTGTAGCTAAAAAATCGAGCATCGTCAAAGGTGCCAAAGTAGAATTTACGACCGAGGCAACGCAATGAATGTAGCAGTGTTGCTCTTGGCAGTTCTGGTGGTGATTTTTGTGGTGGTGTTGGTGACAGGTAGGCGCATCGGTCCACTGGCCCTGGCTGCTGCTGCTGGGTATATTTTTGTGGAATTGTGGATGGAAACTGTGCGCGTCATTTTGGGTGGCGTGGGTATCAACCTGCCATGGCTGCCTGATGGCGTGGTGGCAGCGCTGATATTGCTGCTCGTACCCATGGGGATGCTGATGGTTGGTGGCCCAAAATACCACAAGAAACATGAAAAGCTGGTGGCGGCAGCTGTCGTGACTTTGTTGGTGGCGGCGCTATTGGTCGGTGTCTTGGCGAAATATCTTGCGGTTGATGGTGCGGCACAGACAGTAGTGCGGCAGCTGACTTCCTGGCGCCAATATATTATTACCGCTGGCTTGGGGGTGGGGCTAGCGGATTTATTCTTACTGCACACTGTCAAAACAAAGTCTAAACCTGGTCCAAAGAAGCATTGATATACTGCGTGTTATGTGCTAGAATGAAGAAGTTCATTCTTGATGGGCCCATAGCTCAGTTGGTTAGAGCACCTGCCTTTTAAGCAGGGTGTCCCGGGTTCAAGCCCCGGTGGGCCCTCCAGATGACGAACATATGCAGTGATGTTATTCGGGTGTGGCAGAAAACTTTGGACATGACGAAGTATCTAGACGACTTAAACGTACCGCCCCGATATACCAAAATAGTAGAAAAACACAGTGATGATTTGAAGAATTTTGTTGGGATGCGATGTGGTGTCCCAATTTTTTCTGGCAGCCAAGAAGTAACTAACCCGACTACCAAAGAGCCAGTTGGATATGCTCAATATATCCAGCTGGGACAAAACCCGGTGACGATATGGAGTGGCATGTCTCGTTACCGAGTGGGTGTCGGGAGTGTGCTAACAAAGATTGATGACCTCCTGGGGCAAGAATATAGGAGAAAATTATCCATTGATATGGGCTTAGCTGGAGTTAGAGGAGCGACACTGGCGGGTGCTGCTGGCGGGGCGCTAGAATGGTTTAACTTTGCTCCAACGGTCAGCTTATCTGGAGTGGCGGCAGGAATAGCAACCGGTGGCTTGAGCTTTGCATATAACCGCCAGCGTCGTAAAAAAGAGTTTGGAGCACAGATTAAAGGACTGAGTGAATGTTTCTCGAGTATGGGAAGGAGAGCCGTGAGGCCTAATTTGTTAGCACCGGACTCGTATGTTAGTGGTGATATGCAGACTGGTTTGGCGGATAGTCAGGGAGCGGGTAATATCTACTTTATTGGTGATATGCCGGTCGATCAACAGCAGCGAGCTGATCGTTTTTGGCACCGGGCTGATCAAATTTTAGAAGAATATGGATTTACAGAATGGCAGGACTATCAGTCTGCCGGCTTGCCGGCGCTAATTGAACGAATATTGGATGATTTTGACGGTAATGGTGACTTTAGTTATGACGAAAAAAGAAGTGCTGGTGATAGTATAAAATCTTTTACGTATTGGCGTGATACTGCAATTGAAGATATGAAATGCCTACAGGATAAAGCGGAGTCACAAAGACTACTGCAGCAGTATGATAGCAAAGGTTCTAAACGGCAGCCGGTAGACAGAAAGGGGACTTTGGTGGCATCAGGCTGGGCATTATTATCAAAGGTAATTGGTCATGAAGATGATGAATTACGGAGGAATGCATCTAGTATGCTACCAAGTGGCGACTCTCGAAGAACAGTTACTCAGCAGATCAGGAGTCTTGACCGTAAATATGAAGAGCATTTTCGTAAGTGTATTAAAAGACTGCGGGAAATTGTTATTGATTCACGAAAGAGGATTAACCAGTCTGAACTCACTAAAACATATGGAGGAGAGAGTAGGCTGCAGAAAATCTTCTGGGGAGAATTGAGTGAAATTTTAGCCAGAAACGATATTGATCCATATGATGAGTCGGCGTCTCAGTCCGTGCGATTTATCTTGGACTTGCCTAAAATAGTTCCGGGGATCGGGAGAGATCAACTACCTTCAGCTGACAGACTGAATGAGTTGCGTGAAATATTCCAAAGAATATGTTCCCGAGAATATCCTGGCGTTAGAACATCTTCTTTTTAACATATGCCTTTCAAGAATATGTGTCATACTAAAGACATATGACGATACGCAATCTAACCAGAGAAGTGCATATTTCTTGGTTGGTGGCGGCGTGGTGTTTGGGGTTGACAGTTGGTGTTATTGCTATTCATCATGTTCCACGGTCAATGATGTTTGACTGGCGGCTTTTGGTGCTCGGGTTAGGATTAATGGCTGTGGTGATGGTCTGGAGATGGCGGGCGTTGATGATTGTGGCGATTATTGCTGGTGGATTAGTTGGCTTGTGGCGCGGTGAGCTGGGCCGAGCGGGTTTGGAGGTGTACGATTCGCTGATTGGCAAAACCGCCGTTATTCAGGGCCGTGTTTTGGAAGATCCTGACATCGACAAGAAAGGACAAACGGTGTTGCGGTTGAGTGATTTACGGATCAATGGCGAGAAATTGGCAGGACAACTGTGGGTGGTTACGGCTGACAAGCGCCCCATCAAACGTAGTGACATCGTTCAAACTCAAGGCAAATTAACGGCGGGATTTGGCGCTTTTTCGGCGAGCATGTATCGAGCGAAAATTGGCAGCGTCGAGCGTCCAGTCCCGGGCGACGTGGCGGTCGGGGTGCGCGACTGGTTTGCTGAGCGGGTGCGCAAACATATTCCAGAGTCTGAGTCGGCGCTGGGTTTGGGATTTTTGTTGGGGCTACGGCGAGCCATGCCGACGGAACTGAGCGATAATTTGAAGATTGCTGGTTTGACGCACATTGTGGTGGCTAGCGGTTACAATTTGACAATTTTGGTGCGCCTGGCACGGCGGTTATTTGCCAAACGGTCAAAATATCTAGCAATGCTCAGTGCGGCAACGATGATTCTTGGATTCATGGCGGTAACGGGTTTGAGTCCGAGCATGTCGCGGGCTGGGCTGGTGGCTGGACTAAGCCTGGCAGCCTGGTATTATGGGCGGACGATTCATCCGCTGGTGCTGCTGCCAGTTTCGGCGGCGATTACATTGTTGGTCAATCCGCAATTTGGCTGGGGCGATTTAGGCTGGCAGCTGAGCTTTGCGTCGTTTACGGGCGTGATCATCCTGGCGCCGCTGCTGCACAAGTATTTCTTTGGCGACAAAGACCCTGGCGCGTTTCGGCAAATTCTGGTTGAGACGCTGTCAGCGCAGCTTGCGACACTGCCGCTGTTGATGATGAGCTTCGGCGTGGTTAGTAATGTAGCGCTGATCGCTAATATGCTAATTTTGCCGTTCGTGCCGCTGGCGATGCTATTGACCTTTGCGTCGGGTGTGCTGGCGGTAGTGCCGATGATTGGCGCGGCCATTGCTCTGCCGACGACCTGGCTGCTGAGCTATATGATTCAGGCGGCCAACTGGCTGGCGAGCTTGGAGTGGGCGCAGATGGAAGTGAATATCACTTGGTGGCAATGCGGTTTGATGTATGCGGCGATGATTGGTGCTATGTGGTGGATGAAAGAGCAGACGAAATTGAACCTTGGGAGGGTGAATATAGTCGAATGATATAGTAGATGCCATGACAAGAATGATAATTTTGATTGGCGGCATGCCAACAACTGGCAAAACAACCTTGGCGCGGGAGTTATCTCGGAGGTTGGCTTTGCCGTGGCTGTCAACTGATCAAACACGGTTGGTCATGCAGGGCGTGGCAGATCCAAAACAATATCCGCATCTATTGTCGGCGCACGGATTGTCAGCAGCTGAGTTTTTCCAGCAGTTTTCACCGGAAGAAATAGCCGAACGGGAATACATGCACGGCATTGAAACCTGGCCTGGCAATAAGAAATTAATCGAGGATGATTTTACCTGGCGTGAAGGTTTTGTATTGGAAGGTGTTAATATTTTACCATCGCTGCTACCGTCATTACAGACCGCTAGCGATGTACGATCAATATTCTTGACTGATGAAGGCGATGACGCGTTGAGGAAGGCGATATTTAGTCGCGGACTATATGCGGATGCTGACACATATGCTGATGAGCTGAAGGAACATGAGATTACTTGGGCGCGGCTGTTTGACCAGCGAATTCAAGCTGAGGCGCAGCAGTATGGCTACCCGGTTGTTCGCGTACAAAAAGACAATGAAATTGACATGCCAAACGTGTTGTCAGCTTTGGGGTTGATGGCGTAAATTGTCTCACGTCTGTATTTGATATATAATACTAACAGATTGAACATAGATAAACGGTAGGAGAACACATGTCAGGACATAGTAAATGGGCAACCACGCACCGGCAGAAAGCGATTGTTGATGCGAAGCGTGGTGCGATTTTCACGAAGTTGGGTAATCAAATTGCAATCGCGGCGCGTGGCGGCACTGATCCGACATTAAATGCAAGTTTGGCAATGGCCATTGAAAAGGCCAAGGCTGCTAACATGCCGAGCGCTAATATCCAGCGGGCGATTGACCGCGTGGCTGACAAAAGCGCAGCGGCGCTGGAAGAAATTACTTACGAAGGTTACGGCCCGGGCGGTGTCGGTATCATCATCGAAACTGCGACCGACAATCGCAACCGCACATTGCCAGAAGTGAAAACGGCACTAGTCAAAAACGGCGGGCGCATCGCTGACGCTGGCAGTGTGGCATTTCAATTCACCCGCAAGGGCGTAATCACTGTGGAAGGTACGGGTGAGGAATTGCTCCTGCAAGTGTTAGATGCTGGCGCTGAGGACGCGGTCGAGGAAGACGGCGAGATTATCGTCTACACCGAACTGAAAGATCTGGCGAACGTTAGAAATGCATTGGCTGAGCAGGGTCTGAAGGTAAAAGATGCCGAGCTGCGCTACATCGCTAACACACCAGTTGAGATCGCTGATGCAGAAACCGCACAGAAATTGATGAAGGTGGTTGATGCGCTGGATGACCTAGACGATGTGGTGAATGTACACACTAACGCCAATATCACAGCAGAATAGCATGATTATCAGAAAAAATCGCCTCATTCTCGGGGCGGTTTTTGTTTTGGCAAAAAGTACGCTACACTAAAAGTAGTTAACCATAAGCAAGGGGCGAGCATGAAATATTTGCGATACACACTACTTATGATACTAATCGCGGCGCTGATGATGCCGTCGCCGTCAGTTTTGGCGGCTGATAATCTGGGAGTTGAGCCAGCGTCTAGTAGTGACACATCACAGACGGCTGAGGCGTCAGTAAACGACGCACTACCATCTAGTCCCAACCCGGCTATTACTGCGCCTTCGTCCCAACCAGAGCCAAACCCAGCTGGCGAGCAACCAACTGCAAAACCGGTAGCACAACCTAATCCGCCAGCTGCCGAGCCAGCACACCCAATCTCTCAGCCAGCACCAACAACTGACGAAGCACTCGAAAAAACAGCGCCATTGTTGATCTCAAAAGTTAGCCCCGACAAGAAATATATTGAGCTGTATAATCCAACAGACAGTAATGTGAAGCTAGCGGGTTGGAAAATTGAACACTATAAGGCTGATGTGAAAACTGGCGGAAAAGAGTTTAAGGATGAGGTGATTTTCGCTAATGACTTTTTGGTGATTTCAAATGATACGGCGCTGACAAAAGCGGTGAAGTTTGACAAGGTGCCGAGTATGATTCAGGGTGAAGGGTCGGTGGTGCTGTCGCGGGCTGATGGCTCAGTTGCAGATACTGTTGGCTGGGGCGAGGCAAAAAAATTTTTGGGTGCACCCGTAACTGGCGGTGTCAAAACTATCTGGCGCTGTTTTGCTGGTAATCTCATCGTTGATTCGAAAAATAATCTGTCTGACTTTTCGTCAAACAAAACAGTTGATGATCAGGAGGTTGTGCCATACACACGCCCGCAGTGTAAAGCTCCTGAGCCACTAAACAAATGTGAAGGCTTGAGACTGAATGAGATTGCTTCTCATGTTGATGAACCCTTCATTGAGTTGGTGAATGTGAGTAATACAACCATGACGACAGCTGGCTGTAAGGTGGAGACTAGTGGTAGCAATTCGCAAGAAGTACTTGGTGATATTGAGCTGAAGCCTGGTGAATTATGGGCGGTCAAGGTAAAACGTACAAAATTAAAATTGCCAAAAATGAAAGGTAAGGTGCGTATCCTGGACGAGGCTGGCGCGGAAATTGACGCAACAGAATATGACAACATGCCAAAGGGTGCCTCCTGGAGTTTGCTTGACGGTGAATGGGTGCAAACGTTTGCGGTGACTGAGAGTGCTACCAATGTATTTAAAGAATATGCGGATTGTCAGAGTGGCTATATGCGTAATGAGTCGGGTAAATGCGTGAAAATTCCAACGCCGGCTACTGTGTCTGATGTGTTGGCGCCGTGTCCAGCTGGTCAATATCGGCATCCTGAAACGCGTCGCTGTCGGAAAATCGAAGCAGCAAAGACGGTAACGCCATGCAAAGAGGGGTATTACCGGAGTGAGGCGACGGGTCGGTGCCGCTCAATTGCCTCGGCTGCTGCTAAAACCTTGAAGCCCTGTCCTGATGGTCAATTTCGCAACCCAGCGACTGGCCGCTGTAAGAAAATTGCCGCTGCCGATGACATTCTAAAAGACTGCCCAGAAGGTTTTGAGCGCAATCCAACCACCCGGCGTTGTCGGAAAATAAAAACCGCCAGCATACCAGTTGTTGGTTCAGCGACAGCGGGTGTTCAACAGGTTGCTGGCGCGACCTGGGGTTGGTGGGTATTTGGTGGCGTTGGCTTATTGGCGGTAGGCTACGGCGCGTGGCAGTGGCGATGGGAGCTGTCGCAATTGATACGCAGATTGCGGCGATGAGTTAGTGACCGAGTAGTCAAATCATTGCTATAATACATACCATGAGAATTATTGGTATCGACCCAGGCACAGGTATTTTGGGCTTTGGTGTGATTGATTTTTCGGGCGGTAAGTTCAAGTTGGTCACGGCGGGGGTCGTCAGAACGCCAGCTCATACGCCGATTGATGAGCGGCTGGAGGAGATTTTTGACAGCTTGACGGAGATTATTACAGAGACTAAGCCTGATGTGATGTCGATTGAAAAATTGTTTTTTGCGCGTAACGTGACGACGGCAATTTCCGTGGCAGAAGCGCGTGGTGTGGCGATGTTGACGGGCCGAAAGGCAGGGCTGCCGATCGCCGAGTATACGCCGCTGCAGATCAAACAGACGTTGACGGGCTATGGCAAGGCTGATAAAAAGCAAGTCCAGGAAATGGTTCGCTTAAACTTGGGGCTAAAGGATGTGCCAAAACCAGATGACTGTGCTGATGCTCTGGCGGCGGCAATTACCCATGCAGCAATGAATCGGGTATAATTAGAGTATGATTGCACATGTTTTTGGAAAAGTTGCCGAGAAATTTAATGGTTCGTTGGTGATTGACGTTCACGGCGTTGGCTATGAAGTTAGTGTGGCAGCTGGTGATTTTGATGCGGTGATGCTGGATCAGGATGTCAAGTTTTATACCTATCATCATGTACGCGAGCAGGCAGAAGAATTGTTCGGTTTTTCAAGTCTGGCAGCAAAGAAACTATTTGAGATGCTCATCACCGTTCAGGGCGTTGGCCCGAAGGCAGCGCTAGCCATCCTTAGTCTCGGTGACGCGGAGCAGGTGCGTAACGCCATCGCCAACGCTGACAGTGCGTTTGTGCAACAAGCTACTGGCGTCGGCAAAAAAACTGCTGAGCGCGTGGTGGTTGATTTGAGTGATAAGGTTGGCTTGCCGACGCAGTATGGTCGAGCAGACACTACAGTCCAAACTGAACTGAACACCTCTGACGAAGCGTTGGAAGCGTTGATGGCGTTAGGCTACACCTTGGCTGATGCTACTAAAGCATTGGAAAATGTTGATGCTAATTTGCCAACGGCGCAGCGAGTAACCGAGGCACTGAAGAAATAATAAGGGTTGAAATATACCTGTTCAGGCTAGCTCACTTGCAGGATTCATGACGTTGTACTATTGACTAAATAGTACAAATGATATATAATATAGGGTTGTGAATAGAACTATTACCGAAAAAATTCTTGACGAAAAGTTATGGGAACAACGAAACTGTGCTAACCAAGAAGACCCAACAGTGACCGATCCTGAATTAACGGTATCAGCAAAGGTACTGGACCAATACACCTCAGAGGAGAACCTCGCAAAGCTATTTCATAACAAAGAACAGGCAGCCTCTCTTGCTAAGCTATCAGCCAAGCTGTTGACTACCTACCCGAATTATCCATATCATCAGCCTGCACATGGCGTGGACGTGATGCGCTCAATACGTGTGCTGACGGAGGTGATCCCGGCGGACAGAATGAATTCAGATCAAAAGGATCTGTTGTTGGTGGCGGCAGCAGCGCACGATGCTGGGTTTGAGGCTGGCCCGCCGCCAGATGGTTATGCTACCAAAGAGCATTATGCGGTCTCATTTCTTGACGAGTACTATGAGCCCGGTTCAGCTGAGTATGAGTTCATGAAAAGTGCAATCATTGGCACCATCCCTGGTCCAAAAGAACAAATCTGTCGTGATAGTATTCAAGCAAAATTATTACATCACGCTGACCTTGGTTATGTCTGGCGATCAGGCGGTCGGGATTTTTTGAATTATACCATGCGATTTCGGGTTGAAGAATGTCGAGAGCTGTCGTGGCAGGAGCAATTCAAGGAATTGGAGGATTTATTTTTGCCGAACTATCAAGAATATCTGAAGAATGACATGGGAGAGTGTGGTGTTGCAGAAGAAGTGATTGAGCAGATGGTGCGCCAGATTGACGAGAATAGACAGTTCATCACTAACCCAAAACTGGATGAGCCGAGCCAAGAAATATTTCAGGATTGGCCAATGGCTCAGGAGAAGCAGGTATCATCTCCGTACTATATTGGCAAAACTGTTCTTGCAAGCTCGGGCGTGTCTTTGTAAATGTGAATAAATAGTGCATGGCTGGTATAATTCATACCAGGAGGTATTATGAATACATGCACAATACAGAAGGAATGTGAAATCTGTCCGCTGCTGGTTGGTCAGACGGCGGCTGACGATAATGTCATATTGCAAACCGAACGTTGGGTGGCGGTGCTTGACAAGAATCAGTGCTATTTGGGTAAGTCATTTATCACTCTGCGCCAGCACAAGGAAACGTTGTCGGATCTAGACGAGGCAGATTGGATGGAGCTGCACCACGTGATTCGTCAACTTGAACAGGCGGTCAAAGAAGCGTTTGGTGCCGATGTGTGTAACTGGGAATGCCTCATGAATAATGCAGTTAAGGCTGGTCAGCCGACACATGTACATTGGCATTTACATCCGCGGTATCTCGCTGGTGCCACCTTTGCTGGCGAGGAGTTTCCTGATCCAAAATGGCCACGGCATTTAGAGAGTGCGGTGCATATGGTGAGTGATGAGACCTTTCGCGAAATTATGCAGGCGCTACGTAGTCGGCTTACGAGAGATTAGCTCGGTCCGCTGTGGATGATATAATGAATATATGGCAATTGAGAGAATAGTCGATACTAGCTCGCATATTGATGATACCGAGGAGCAGCGGATTGAAGTTAGCTTGCGCCCGCAGAGCTTTAGCGAGTATGTTGGTCAGGAGCGATTGAAACGTAATTTGCGCTTAGCGATTGACGCGGCTAAGAAGCGCGGCGAGCCACTGGATCATGTGCTGCTGTACGGCCCGCCGGGACTGGGCAAGACCACCATGGCGACGGTGATCGCCAATGAGATGGGGACGAATTTACGGATCACCAGCGGTCCGGCCATTGAAAAAGCTGGTGATTTGGCGTCAATTTTGACCAATTTGGCGGACGGCGACATCTTGTTCATCGATGAAATTCATCGGCTCGGTCGGGCGGTGGAAGAGATTTTATACTCAGCCATGGAAGATTTCAAGCTAGACATCGTCATCGGCAAAGGGCCGGCAGCCCGGTCAATTCGGCTGGATTTACCGCAGTTTACGGTGATTGGCGCAACGACGCGGACGGGCAGTCTGGCAGCGCCGCTGCGCGATCGATTTGGGCATATTTACCGCTTAGAATTTTACGAGCCAGAGGACATTGCGAAAATTGTGACGCGGAGTGCAGCCATCCTGGAGTCGTCAATTCGGCATGAAGCGGCGAACTTGTTGTCGACGCGGGCTCGCTTGACGCCGCGTATCGCCAACCGCCTGCTCAAGCGCGTACGCGACTACGCCGACGTAAATGGTGACGGCATAATTGATGTGAAAACCACAACGAGCGCCTTGGAAATGTTGGAAGTAGACGAGCTGGGATTAGACCCAGCCGACCGTAATTTACTGCAATCAATCCTAGAAAATTATGGCGATAATCCCGTGGGGCTAACGACCATTGCTGCCTTGACTGGCGATGAAGCGACGACGATTGAGGATTTTTATGAGCCGTATCTGCTGCAAATTGGCTTCATTGAGCGTACACCGCGCGGCCGGCGCATCACTTTGCGTGCTCAGGCGCATTTGGGATATCAACCTAAACAATGATAAACTGTAGATATGGATACGAAGGGCCACCAGTCGAATAATCAACAGCCAGCTGCCTATGATGTTGAGGGCAGGCCGTTGTATTATCATCCGCCGCAAGATGCGCAACCAGAAGAACCGCAGTCGACAGCCGCGCAGCGCCCGTCTCACGTAACTGTGCTTCCAGAGTCGATGGAGGGGCAGAATTTTGATCCACGCATTCGTAGTCAGTACGCCAATGAACCAGACGTTGTTCATACCGTACGTAATCTTGAGCCACAACCAATGGTGATTAGTGAAGAATTGAAGCGCAAACATGAAGAGTCAGTGGCGCAGTACCCACAGCTTAACTTGAGCGAAGGCGAATATGTCATTTTGGACATCAAGCGCCATCCCATTGGTATTGTTGCACCAATTGCCATCACGGTTGTCATAATTATGGTCATATTTGGTTTTGCCTTTTTGTATCCATCACTAATCACTGGTGGAAGTTTATTGCCAGTACCATCTCCAACAGCTATGTTCGGCATTGCTACGCTGTTTGCCATATTGGCGGCGTTGGGCGGAGCGGTGGCGCTTTGGGTTTACCTGCAGAACCAATTTTATATGACCAACGAGAGCGTGATCCAAGAAATTCAAGAAAGCTTGTTTTCTCGCCACGAGCAAACAGTTAGCCTTGGTAGTATCGAAGATGCTAGTTTTCGGCAATCGGGCATTATACAGATGATTTTTAACTATGGAACCATCCGGCTGAGTACCGAGGGTGAAGAAACCACCTACATCTTTCATTTCGTAGCAAATCCAAAACACCAAATAGGAATTGTCAATAACGCTATTGAAGCCTTTAAGAATGGCCGCCCGGTTGATGACTAGTAGTTGGTAACTGAGCTATTTGTTGCGACTTTCTTTGACGAAGTCACTTTCGTTAACCAGCTTTGCCCTCAAGATGAAGTGCTTACATTTTCCTTCTTGGCAGTTTTGGGTTTCGTACCGATACGCGCTGTTAGCATCGCCAATTTTTTTACCCTTTGGATCGGTGAGTAGTGCTTTGTCCATAGTCGGTAGGGTGTCGTCAGCCAGAGTTTCTGGATAGTAGCCGTGCTGTTTGTAGAAGCTTTCTTCCAGGCTGTAGTACATGGCGTTAATGGCTGTTTTCTTGTGGCTGTCATCACTGGCATTTTTTACTTTTCCGACCTGCATCACCGCAACACCCAAGCCAACGGTCAGCATGATGATGACAAATAATAACTCAATAACAGTAAATCCAGAACATTTTTTCATATACTGCTATTATAGCAAAATTTGGCCTTAAGCCCTAGAGAATGTATAATAAAAGTATCAATTAAGGAGGGGAATATCATGGCTAAGACTGATGAAAAAAAGGCAGTAAAAACTGAAAAGTCGGTAGCGGCAGAGAAAAAGGTTGATGATGGAAAATTGAAAGCCTTGGGCCTAGCGATGGATCAAATCACCAAGCAGTTTGGTGATGGTTCGATCATGAAGCTTGGTGAGGCGCATAAAGTCGATGTTGAAGTGATTCCGTCAGGCTCGCTAAGCCTCGATTTGGCGCTGGGCGGCGGCTATCCAAAGGGGCGCATCATTGAGATTTATGGTCCAGAGAGTTCGGGTAAGACGACGTTGACGCTACATGCCATTGCCGAAATTCAAAAGCAGGGCGGTACGGCAGCGTTTATCGACGCTGAGCACGCGCTTGACCCGAGCTACGCCAAGCGGTTGGGCGTGGACACCGAGAATCTGCTGGTATCGCAGCCAGACAACGGTGAGCAGGCGCTGGAAATTACCGAAACCTTGGTGCGCTCAAACGCGGTGGATCTCATCGTGGTGGACTCGGTGGCAGCATTGACGCCGCAAGCGGAAATTGACGGTGATATGGGTGATTCGCACATGGGTTTGCAGGCGCGGCTGATGAGCCAGGCGCTGCGTAAATTGACTGGCATCATCAACAAGTCGAAAGCCACGGTGATTTTCATTAACCAGATTCGCATGAAGATTGGCGTGATGTTTGGCAATCCTGAGACCACGACGGGTGGTAACGCGCTGAAGTTTTATGCCTCGCAGCGCGTGGATATTCGCCGGATCGGGCAGATCAAGGTTGGCGATGATATCCTCGGTAACCGCACCAAGATCAAGGTGGTGAAGAATAAGATTGCGCCGCCGTTCCGCATCGCTGAGTTTGACATTATGTATAATGAAGGCATTTCTAAGACCGGCGACATTCTGGATTTGGCGGCTACGCACGGCATTGTCGAAAAATCTGGTGCCTTTTACAAATATAACGGCGAGACCATCGGTCAAGGGCGTGATAAAACTAAATTGTATCTGAAAGAAAATCCTGAGGTTCTGGCGGAAATTGATCAGAAGGTACGTGACAAGGTAAAAGAAGGAGAAAACTAATGCGCGCAGCAGATGCTGCATATCCAGTCGAAAAACATATGGCGTCAGTCAGTCTGGTCTTTGATGATGAGCAAAACGCGTATCTTCGCGAGTTGTCAGAAACAATGAACCTTGACTTTGGTGAGTTTATCCCACACGTGACATTGATTAACGTGACTGAGCGGGATATGCCACGTCTCAAAGCAGCCGCTGCGGCGCTACCCGTCCTCGATAAGTTGGTGCTTGATGGAGTTAATTTCCTGCCAGATAAAGCGGGCAACTGTGTTTGGGTGGAGGTGCGCACGCAGAAAACTGCCTGGATGGTTGAGACGCGCCAGCAATTACTCGCGGCACTGGATGGTATTCATCCGGGGCTGGATGTCGATGGCTTCCGCCCGCACATCACGCTTGGTTGCGTCGAGGCCGGTACGCTGGACGACGTTAATATGAGCGCTATTCCAGGGCAACTACCGGTCATCACCGAACCGCGTGCTGCTGCTTGCTACAACGGCGTGCATGGCAAGGTGGTCGAGGTAGTCGAGTAGCCTCTGCCAGTAGCGAGCTCACTGTTTTCGCGTTATAATATTTTTATGAAAATCACTGACATCTCTCTTCAGGCTCGCGATAACAACCGTGTTAATGTGAGTGTTGATGGCGTATACAGCTTCAGTTTGGATATCGCTCAGGTGACTGACTTAAACCTTAAGGTCGGCCATGAATTGAGTGATAGGGAGCTGGAGGAGCTGCAGGAAGAGAGTCAGTTTGGCAAGCTATATATGCGGGCGCTTGAGTATTGCTTGCGGCGGCCGCATTCAGTCAAGGAAGTCAAAGACTATCTATGGCGAAAAACTCAGCCAACACTCCGTAAGAGCCAAACTGGTATGAACAATCCCGTGGTCTATTCAGAGCGGGTGGCGTCGCGAGTGCTGCGTAAGCTCCAGCAGAAAACATATGTTAATGACGAAGCGTTTGCGCGGTGGTGGGTGGAAAATCGTCAGCTCAGTAAAGGCGTAAGTCGACGTAAGCTAACGGCTGAGTTGCGCTCAAAAGGCATTCACGCAGACATCATCGCGCAAACGCTTGAAAAAACTGACCGTACGGACGAGCAGGAGCTGAGGAAAGTTATCGCCAAAAAGCACCGTCGATATGCGGGCGATAGACAAAAGTTCGTGCAGTATCTGGTGCGTCAAGGTTTTTCCTATGACGATGTAGTGTCTACTTTGAATGATGTTGAGGAAGTAAATAGCTGAGGCTTTACGACGCCTGCTTTTTGCGGAAAGGATTTTCGTATGCCTGTAAAACCGGCTTCTCGACGTGCTGTTCTTGACGTGGAACAGTTGCTGATTTTACGACTATCTGATCGTCGGTCACTTTGACGATTTGTGAGCGATGAATGAGCATTTCGGTATCGCCAAAACTGCGAAGCAGCGGACGCTTCACGCTAAGCTGCTGAATGATAAAGCTGCCGGCCATCACGGTGTAGCCAATGACCTTACCGACTTTACGACCATCTTTTTCTACGACATGTTTGCCCATCAAAACGAATTTATATTCGTAAATCTTTTGTAGTTCTATAACGTCTGAAACGCCAACGAGCTCATCAGCCGAGTCGATGATCATACCGAGTGGGCCGATCTCTCGCACGTCATCTAGCCTAAGCAGGGTTGGGCGCTGATCGAGGAGTGGCCCTTCCAGCTCATAGGCAACGATTGATAAGTTACGCGGATCAATTATTTCACGAGCAGTCCTGCCTAACTCCGCACCTGTCTGGAGGCTCATCACCGGAGTGTTCATGAATCTGCTGGCTGAAATTAACATACAGTATCTATTATACTACCTTACTCGACAAATGGGCTAATTCTTCCGCTGCCCGGCAGAGAGAATGGCTTTGCTGCTTGTGATGAGCTGTTATACTCTTTGATGCGATCGATAGTATTGGTGTCAAACTTGGTAGTCTCTACAACTTTTGCATCAACATCATCACCGGAGCTGGTGACGCTGCTGATCAGGAATATGGCTACTGAGACTGCAATCACGATGGTCATGGTGTACAACGTGATGTGATAGCGGTGTAGAAACCGTGCCAGGATTACGCCTAATTGTCCGACAGATGGTGAGTTATTCATCGTAAGTAAAGCTCCAATTTTAATGCTTGTGATTCAACATGTTGAGGACTATCTCCTTTAGCGAGGGATATGTTTGCTACTTGCATGCGGGTTAGGTTTTGCTCTAGTAGGTGCAAGAACTGCAAGAAACGCACGTAGTCGAGGTCTTTGCTCATTTGGATAGAGACTGACGTACTCTTAGCGCCAGACGGGCTTGGTGTAGCTGGTGTTTTGGTGGCTGTTGATGAGCTGCTTTTGCCATTTGAAGCTGCGCTATCATCTTGAAAGGTAAATGATGAAATACCAACACCGGCCTGTCGTGCATAGGCGGTTATATCGTTGATGATCTGGTTTTGATACTTGTAGCTGGTAGATTCAGCAACAATTTTCTCTGCCTTTTTGACACTGTCTTGATATTTTTCCAGTTTGCTCGAGAGTGATCTAACGTCTTGTAATTTTTTGTCAGCAGCTTTCGCATCAGCTTGCACGCTGGCGACTTGTTGAGCTGAATCTTTCATGAAATTGTACGCCATGTAGAACCCAGCAGTCATGACAAGCAATATCAAGACGAGGGCTAATGACAATAAAATGCGAGCTAATGTTGCGTTTAGTTGAAGTTTTTGTATATTCATGATTTTATCACCTCCGGGCGAATAACAACGCTGATAACAATTGACATTGGATAGCCGTCCTTTGCTTCGTTGGCGGTTACTGACACTAGATGGACGTTTTGGAAGACGTCTTTCTTGTTCTCTAGGGCAGTTTTTAGTTCCAGAGCGTCACTGTAACTTTTGCCTTTGGTAGTAAGACTGACTGGCTTACCGAACGTAGTTGCATCCAGATCTAGAGATTGTAGGACGATATTTTTTGGTAGTGCCTGGGCTATTTTGACTGCGATTTTTGAGTATGGCACTTCTTTGTCTAAGATGGATTTGGCGACTTTGAGGTTGTCCGAAAATTGCTTGGCTTGTTGCTGGACTTCTTTATACTGTGATAATTGTCGGTTACTTTCAGCAATGGTTTGTTCAGCATCTGACTTAGATTTCATCAAGATGAAGTAAGATATGCCGATGTAGATGAACAGTAGTGCTGCCAATGCTAACGAAATGATGCAGTAACGCGCCAACAACCTATTGGTTTGTCCGGCGATGATTTGACGTTTTTCGTCTTGAGGTAATAAGTTTATCATTTCCAAATCTCCTTTGGATCAACCAGTGCTAAACCTGCGACCGTCATCAGGTGAGTTCGCAGCTGCTTTGTTGGTGGCTGCAACGAGCTAAAGTTCAGTGCCTGCCAAGGGCTCGCCGTACGGCTTGGCATCATCAGCTCGTTAGTGAAATAATCACCCAATCCTGGAATATTACTGCCGCTACCAACGATGAGCAGCTGTTCCATTTTTGGCTCATTCGGGAAGTGTTCAGAATAGTAGCGGATGATCTTTTGGGTTTCTTTGACGACTGTTTCCAGGCTTGGTTTAAGCGCGCTGGTAATTTGCGCTTGCTTTGGTCCAGAATTTAGACCGCTCAGAACTTTCAGCTGATGGGCTGCTTCCAGCGGTGTATTGAGCTTTTTGGCAATGTTGAGAGTGAAGGTGTTGCCGCCGATATTGACACCAGAAGTCACGCGTATAACAGAGTCTAAAATTGCGATGTCTGTGGTCGATGGTCCGATGTCCAGGATAACGGTTGGTAGCCCGCCGCTTTCAGTTGATTTCAAAATGCGAGCGATGGCGTTGATGCTTGGCTCGATCATGGCAATTTCAATACCGCACTGTTTGGCGATGGTCGTCATCACTTCGATGTCTTTTTTCGGCGCAGCGCACATGAGTACGGTCAATGAATCTTTGTCACGCTTGATGATCTGGTGGTCGACATAGAGCAGGTCTGGCGGCATTGGTATATATTGTTCAACTTCCAGGTTGACCGCATCTCGCAAAGATGCTTCCTGGGCTTTAGGCACGGTGAAGGTACGCGAGAAGGTGCGTGATGTTGGCAGACTGAGGACAGCTCGATTGCTGTTCAGTTTGCCAACTAAGTTTTTTTCAAACAATTCGTTGATACGCGTAACGATATAGTCCGAGCAGACTTCTAAATCGTCAGACATCTTGGATGGATCGAAATCAATGGCACCGTAGCCGTGAACGCTCATCTTTGCGACGTCCAGCGACATGACTCGGGCGCCCACCTTGCTGAAATCAAATCCAATGATTGGTTTATTTTTGTAAAATATAGAACTCACAATATTGCCCACACATTTATATAATTCTTTTTTAGTATACCATAACCAATTTGATTTGCTAACCCTTAATTTGATTTGCTAATCCGGTGATTGGCATCATCACACTGGCGGCGATCAAACCAACCATGCCACCCATGAAGACAATCATCACTGGCTCAATAGTGGAGCTGATGCTGGCGATGGCGGTATCGACTTCTTCCTCGTAAAAATCAGCCACCTTGACCAAGACCTGATCAGTTTGACCGGTTTCTTCACCGACTGCTAACATCTGTGCCACGATTGGCGGATATAGTACCTCGTCTTCAGCGATGATTTTTGAAAATACCTCACCGTTTTTTACGCGCTTGGCCGCACTATTGAGTGATTCTTCATAGACGTTATTACCAACTGCTTTGGAGGTTACTTCAAGTGCTTCCAACACCGCCACACCAGCGCCGATAAGGGAAGAGAAGGTACGAGTGAAGCGAGCGATGGCAATTTTTTTCATGATTTTGCCGATAATTGGTCCATGTACCAAAAAGTGATGATATTTTTTCTTGCCACCAGGTGTTTTGATGTAACGCAAGAAACCATAAATTGCTGCACCAACCAGTGGCAGTAGGATATACCAGAAATTGACCATAAAGGCGCTGATCCCCAGCATGGCTTGGGTCAAAGCTGGTAGCTCGGCGTCTTCTCCCGCCAAATCTTTGATGGTTTTACCAATCATTGGTAGGACAAAGATCATCAAGCCAAAAAATGCACCAATAGTAATGACGATTAGCACCATTGGATAGGTCATGGCTCCTTTAACCTTTTTCTTGATGGAGGCTGATTTTTCTTGCTGCAAGGCTAAGCGCTTCAAGATGTCGTCCAAAATACCACCAGTTTCACCAGCCCGAACCATGTTGACATACACATCATTAAACGTGTCGGGGTGTCGCGCCAGCGCATCGGCAAACGACAAACCACTCTCGATGTCTTTTGAGACGTCGCCAATGATTGAGCGGAATGATGCGCTTTCGGCATGTTCTGTCATTGACTCTAACGACCGGAGGATTGGCACACCAGCCGAGACCATGGAGCTTAACTGACGGGTGAACATCACCAATTCATCAGACTTAATTTTGCGACGGCGTTTGCGTCCAGGTTTGGCGTCTGTCTCTTTGAGGTTAACCAGCTTTAAGCCCTGTGCTTGAATTGAGCGGATGGCAGCCGCGCGATCGCTTGACTCTATGGTTGATGATAGCGTTGAGCCATCTTTTTTTGTCGCGACAAAACTAAAACTAGTCATGTGTTATTGCTCCCTCGTTGCACGTAAAATTTCCTCAATGGTTGTGACGCCGCGGAATGATTTGATCAATCCATCCATCTGCATGGTAATCATACCCTCGCTAATCGCTTGTTCCTGAATATCATTGCTGGTGGCGTTTGCGGTGATCATTTTCTGAATAGCCACAGAAATACCCAACACTTCGTAAATACCAACGCGACCCTTGAAACCATTGTGTCCACATTCGTCACAGCCTTCTGGCGATGGCTTCCACAGTTGAACGATGGTTGCGTCTGTCGTGCCCATTGGTGTATCGCCGCCAATGCTCTCTGAGGCGGCCTGTTCTTCAAGCTCGTGTAGGTGCGGCATTGACTCTGGCGTGATGTTGAACATTTGAGTGATATAATTTAGTTCTTCTTGGCTGGGGGTGTATGCTTGACGGCAGGATTGACACAGGCGCCTCACCAGTCGCTGACCGATGACAGCTTTGACGGTGCTAGCGATCAAAAATGGTTCAATGTCCATATCGAGCAAACGCGGCAAACAGGTGGCTGCGTTGTTGGTGTGGAGGGTTGAGAACACCAAGTGTCCGGTCAGTGCCGCCTGCACGCCGAGGTTGGCAGTTTCACCATCACGGATCTCTCCAACCATGATGATGTTTGGGTCTTGACGGAGCAGTGCGCGTAGCCCTGAAGCAAAGGTCATGCCGGCTTTGGCATTGGTCTGGGTCTGGTTAACGCCAGGGATTTTGTACTCGACCGGGTCTTCAATGGTTGAAATGTTAACATCAGGAGTGTTCAATTCTGACAGCACGCTAAACAGGGAGGTTGATTTTCCAGAACCAGTCGGTCCGGTCACCAAGATCATACCGTTCGGCTGCGCCATGGCGTTTTTGATGGTTGCCAGGGACAAACCCCAATAGCCTAATTTGTCCAGAGAAATCGCCTGGTTTGATTCATCCAACACACGCATGACGATCTTTTCGCCATCGGCGATCGGCAGCGTCGACACACGCAAGGCGTATTGCTTGCCTGAAACTTTGATTTTGAATCGCCCGTCTTGCGGCACACGGCGTTCGTCGATTTTCAAATTTGACAAAATCTTGATGCGGCTGACCAGCGCTCCCAAGACATTGTGAGGCAATTTATTCACCTCTCTGAGCACACCATCGATACGATATCGTACCTGGACAAATTCTTCGCGCGGTTCAATGTGGATGTCGGAAGCGTGTGATTTGATGGCATACTCGAGCAGCAGGTTGACGGTCTGAGCAATTGGTGAATCTTCAGCAAATTCTTCCTCTTTGGCATTTTCGGCGTCGCTATCATCTCTCTGGATGGCGATGACTTCATCAAGTTCGTCGTTCACATCACCGCGGTAATTTTCCAAACAATCTAGAATATTGCTTTTTGTCGCCAAGAACACGCGCAGGTTATAGCCGATTTCTTTTTGGATAAAATTGAGAGCCTGCACATCGTCAGGGTCTTCCATAGCCAGCATTGGCGCACCATCTTCATCAACCGCAAACAGCACGACATTGTACTGCCGGGCGATATGCTCTGGGATGCGCTTTAGGACCTCATCAGGAATATCTTTTGGCTCAATTTCTACAAACGGCGTCCCGATATAATCACCAACTAGTTTAGCCAGTTCGCGTTCTTCTAGCACCTTGTCTTCAATGATGGTCTCTTGCAGGGTGCGCTTGGAACGTTCGGCGGTCGTCTTTAAATCAGCAAGCTGCGATTCTGTTAAGATTCCACCCTGTTTCAGAATTTTCTCAATCGTATTATCTGAGATTCTCATATCACTTATGCTTTAGTATAGACCAGTTGAATTGAAAAAACAATGATATACTAAAAGTGTGAAGATACATGATGAAACGGAGATGAAAGCACTGGGGCGGGCGATTGGTCAGGCGCTGGCTGGTGGCGAAGTGATAGAGCTGATCGGCGATGTGGGCGCTGGCAAGACTACGCTTACTAAAGGCCTGGCGGAAGGATTAGCAATTACCGAACCAATCCAAAGTCCGACATTTACCATTTCGCGCGTGTACGATGCGCGCGATGGACTGCGCCTTTGTCACTATGATTTTTACCGCCTGGGTGAAGCCGGTATCATGGGTGATGAAATTTCTGAGATCATGCAAGATGGCTCAACCGTCACAGTCATTGAATGGGCGGGCGCGGTTAATGAAGTGCTGCCGAGTGACCGATTGATAATCACGATTACCGCTACAACTGAAACAGAGCGACAGCTGGAGGTTACTGTTAATGGTGCTCGTTCCGAACGGCTACTTAGTGCTATTGATGAGTTTTTTGAGAGGAGATGAAATGTTATTACTACTTGATACATCAACCCCGGTTTGTTATGTGACACTTGTTAATCAAGAAGGCGCAGTGTCGTATGAGTGGCAGGCTGATCGCACCTTAGCCAAAGGACTATTGGGCTTTCTCAGGGATAGCTTAGCCAAACAAAACGCTGACCTGCACGCGTTGACTGGCATTGGCGTGATGAAAGGGCCGGGAAGCTTTACTGGGTTGAGGATTGGGCTGACGGTGGCCAATACCCTGGCTGACGGTTTGCAGGTGCCAATCGTTGGCGCGACGGGTGAGAACTGGCAGGAGCAAGCCCTGGAGAAGCTACGCTCCGGTGAAGACGAGAAAATTGTCATGCCAGAGTATGGTGCTGCGGCCCACATCACCGCGCCACGAAAATAATGACGGCTATGGTATAATTTACGGCATGACAGAGCGTGCCATGAAACTAAAACAACCTCTAAAACGCAAGAAAACCGCAAAAACTGTAAAGACGAGCACTCCGCAGCCGAATAGCGCAGCAGAGGCAGCTATTTTTATTGGTAGTCTGGGGATAATTGTATATGCGATTTTTGTAATTATGAGGACGCTTCTTGCTATAGGTTTTAGCCGTGCTTCTGGCGGCGGCGGGGAGGTCATAGGTATCGTAGTAATTCTATTTGGGGTTAATATTGCATTACAAAGTATGATTCTTCTCAAGGAAGCTCGCCGCGTTGATCATTATAGTCAAAGAATTGTTGCAATATATATGGTAATTGCGCCGCTGTTGCTTATTTTATTGTCGACAATACTAGCGATGCTTTATCGCGGCAATGGAAGTTGTATATATGGCGATGATTCAAATATAGTGTGCGTTTTCATAAATGAGATACATTCTATTAGGATGCTAGCGTCCAAGCCTTTATTTATTGTGTCTGTGATGGGCTCACTATATTTGTGGTTCCTATTGAGAAGAAAAGACAAATTATTCTGGATATATGATGAATCTTCAAAAAATAAAATTGCCAATGAGAAGACAATAGAGCGAGCAGAAAGTTTTCGCAGAATTGGTATCACACTCATGACTATACCGGCGGTGCTTTACGCAATTAAACTAATTGTGGCCATTGGCGGTTATAACGGTATAGAGGGAGATTGGCTGCAGTTTACCATGCTTTGGGTGATCGACTATTTCTTCGCCTCTATGATTTGGGTGCTGTTTGTTATTGCTGGCCTTATATTTTTCGTAAAAAGCAAGTAATTAGAGACATTGCGTGCTTTCCGTGTCAAAACTCCAGAAACCGTGTATAATTAAATTACGGCGATTTGTATGATGCGGTTCGCCGGATTAGATAGTTTGAAATTGATTGGCTGTTGATACGTTTCCTTGAGGCGAATACTCAGGGGCAGTCGGTCGGAAAGGAATACTGAAGTATGACAGGAATTGTCATTGGCGCACTTGTTGGGGCCAGTTTAGGCGCGGGCGCGCTTTATGGGTATCAAACAGTACGCCGTTCACAGGCGAAGTCGCAAATTGATAAAGATTTGGCGAACGCAAAAACCAAAGCGAGCGATATCGTTCTCAAGGCAAAAGATGAGGCGCTGAAGATTGAAAATGAGCGTCGTCGAGAGTGGCAAAAAACAGAAAATCGTCTGGCAGACCGTGAAAAGACGCTTGATAACAAGCTTGAAGAGCTGGACCGTCGGTCGGAAAAATTGCGGGCGCACGAAGATGAGATCGATGATTTGAAAAATGAGATTCGGCAGATTCGTACTCGTCAGCAGGAAAAATTGGAAAAAATTGCTGGCCTGAAAAAGAAAGATGCAGCCGAAAAATTGATGCAGATGACTGAGCGTGACATTCGTGACGACCTCATCAAATTAGTTGCAAAATTGCAGCACGAGGCTATGGACGATGCTGAAGAGCGGGCTCAGACTATTTTGCTTACCGCCATGGAGCGAATGAGTAGCGAAGTAACGGCTGAGCGTACCGTGACGGCAGTGAAGCTGACTGATGACGAGATGAAGGGTCGCATCATTGGTAAGGAAGGTCGCAATATCCAGGCGTTGCAGCGTGCCACGGGTGTCGACATTTTAGTAGACGATACACCGGGTATGGTGGTGTTGTCGAGCTTTGACCCAGTCCGTCGTCAGGTCGCGCGTCTGAGTTTGGAGATGTTGATGAAAGATGGACGCATCCATCCAGCGCGCATTGAGGAAGTTGTTGCCAAGGCACAAAAACAGATTGACAAAGAAGTCAAGCAGGCGGGCGAAGATGCTATGCGTGAAGCGGGCGTTGTCGGTATTCCAAAAGAAATGCTGCGGCTGTTGGGTGAATTGAAATTTCGAACTTCGTATGGCCAGAACGTGCTAAAGCACTCTACTGAGATGGCGCAGATGGCGGGGATGATTGCTGAGGAAATTGGCGCTGATGTTCGTATATCAAAGATCGCGACATTGCTGCACGACTCTGGTAAGGCAGTGACGCACAAAATTGAAGGTAAGCATCACCACATTGCGGCAGAGTTGGCGCGTAAATATGGCATGGACGAGCGAATTGCTCACGCTATCGAGGCGCACCATGACGATATTGAAGCGACAACTCCAGAAGCATTGGTGGTTCGTGTGGTGGATGCTGCTTCAGCAGCACGCCCAGGTGCACGTAACATCTCAGCGGAGAACTTCGCTGAACGCATGCGTGACTTGGAAAATGTAGCCACCAGCTTTGAGGGCATCGATAAGGCCTATGCAATTTCTGCCGGACGAGAAGTGCGGGTGATTGTCAAGCCAGAAAAGATTGATGACTTGAGTGCTATCAAGTTGTCTCGTGATATTGCCACCAAGATTGAATCAACCATGCAATATCCGGGTACTATCAAAGTTAATGTTATCCGCGAAACGCGGGCAGTGGAGTTTGCAAAATAATGGATGGGTTTATGAGAGCAGAACGACGTCAATGGCTTGAAAGTTTGGACGCCCGACCGTCCGGCGCTGCCGTCCTGTTGGAGGATGTTGAGGGCCGAGCTTTGATCGTTAAGGCAAACTACAAGACGTATTGGGCTCTGCCAGGTGGCATGGTTGATACTGAAGAGTCACCACTGGTGGCAGCACTGCGAGAAGTGAAGGATGAAGTTGGTATCGTCATCAACCCAAGCGACGTGTCATTGATGGGTGTCGCGCAGCGCATGGGTGACGGATTTATCACCTACCAATTTATCTTCACAGCGTCCATCAAAGAGTCGCAGGTCACGGCCATCAGTCCACACGATCCAGAAATTGAAGAGTGGCGATTTATCAGCAAGCAGGAAGTGCTGAAAGGTGAATTGCTGTTGCCATGGTCACTGAAAGCGTGGGCTCACGACCAGTCGGGGTATTTTGAAACGGTAATCTCTGATGATGATAATGCCGACACGGAAACGATTGTTTTCTCTACAACAGGCGGTGATATTAGTAGTGGCGACACACCAGTCCATAAAGGCGCGTCTGGGCGATTGTTTATCAGCCGCCACGGAGAAAGCGAATGGAATTTACAGGGTAAATGGACAGGTTTGACCGACATCGGTCTGACGGAAAAAGGCATCTCGGACACGGTGCGGCTTGGTCAATTACTGAAGGATACGACGTTTGATGTGGCATACACGTCTGCTTTGAAACGCACCCATCAGACACTTGACGCGTTGCTTAAAGGCGCAGAAATTACCACATTACCAACCATTCATGCAGCAGAACTCAACGAGCGCGACTATGGTACGCTGACGGGTAGCAACAAATGGGAAGTCAAAGATCAGATTGGTGAAGAAGCATTCAATGGCATTCGTCGCGGCTGGGACTATCCAGTACCAGACGGCGAAACCCTGAAAGACGTGTATGCACGAGTTGTGCCGTACTTTGAGACCGAAATATTGCCACGACTGCAGGACGGTGAAAATGTGCTATTGGTGGCGCATGGTAATTCTATCCGCGCCTTGGTAAAATATCTTGACCAAATCCCAGACGATAAGGTCGCAGACTTAGAAATGCCGTTTGGTAAAATCTTAGTCTATAGCTTTGATCATGACCACGCGTTGCCAGTTGACAAGGCTGAGCGTTCAGTCGACATATCATCGACCAGAGCGTAAGTATTAGCTGCACAATATAGTTACAACAAGACTAGTTTTTACTGCGCCAATGTGCTACAATACCTTGCAGGTAGTTACCTCATTTCGGGGTGTGGCGCAGTTGGCTAGCGCGCGCGGTTTGGGACCGTGAGGTCGAAGGTTCGAGTCCTTTCACCCCGACCATCGAAGTAATATCAGATCCACGCCATGGAAGTATGGCGTGGATTTTTCAATTGACATAACAGCTAGAGACTAATCTTGGTGGGTTATCGCGGCTGCTTATCGAGGTCGCTCAGCCGCAACTTGTTGCGCTGTCTGCGCCAGGACATCAACCTCAAGTGGCTTGAGACCTTCGGCGGATATCCCGCGGCGTTCCAAAGCTTTGGCTATCAAAAAATCAGCGATCGTTGGATTTTTCGGCAATAACGATCCGTGTAGGTAGGTCGCTATGACGTTATTGAACCGGACCCCTTCAGTACCGTCAGTATTGTTGTTGCCAGCACCACGGACTACCTTGCCCAGTGGCTGAACTGTGTCGTCCAAAAATGTCTGGCCGCTGTGATTTTCATAGCCAACGATTGTGCCAAATTGTTCACTTTCCAGGGTGATATTGCCGATGAGTCGTTCCTCTCCGGCGGTTGTTTCCACTGGTAGCACGCCAATGCCGCGAATGATGGAGCCGTCATTGGTGACAAATTGTCGTCCAAACAACTGATACATACCACAGATGAGCAACATGGGAGCGCCGTTATTTGCCAGGGTTTTCAATTCCTCACCGCGTGACAGCAAGTCGTCTTGAATGGCCAGCTGCCCGGCGTCTTGTCCGCCGCCGCCGACAAAGATATCTCCAGTTGAAAAGTCAGTTGTGTCTCCTGGGTTATGGTCGATGATTTCGACACGAAAACCTCGCCAATCCAGCCTTTTTTTGAGCACCAAGGTGTTGCCCCAGTCGCCGTAGAGATTCATATCTTTAGGATATAGTTGGATGATGGTGATCGTTGTCATGAGATGTCCTCCACGTCTGTTTTTTCGCTGAGCAATCGCCGCAGGGTGGTCATGGCAGTGTAGCTACAAAAAATCTGTTTTGGCTCTGTGGGTGCTTGTGCCAAAAACTCATCCAGCGCTTTTGCCAAATCCTGTTCGACAGTACCAACGGCCACTTCGTCATAACTTAGCCGCAGTGCCATGTCATAGGCTCGAACACCGCTAACGACGCTGACATCTTCCAGCACAGAAAAATCAACATCCCACAGCCAACTCATGTCGCGACCGTCAGCATAATTATCATTGATGGCGATCATAGTCTGGCGTTGTCGCTTACCAAATGACAGGAGACTGAGTCGAAAGCCGCTGGGATTTTTCACTAATAGTAAATCAATGGACGTACCGTTATAGGTGATGGTCTCGCCGCGACCAAACGCTGGTTTGACTTTTGACAATGCCTCCAGTAAGACAGGAATTGGTGCTTCTGGCACGATGGTTCGAACGAGCGCCAAGGCCGCCGCCGCATTCAATAGGTTGTATACGCCACTAAGCGCGACCTCAGTTCTGTGACGTGCGCCGTCTATCAAAAACTCAGCGCCTTGTTCCGCTACAGCTGTGAGTACCACCTCTGCAGGTACCGATTCATTAGCTACAGCATCACCAGTCTTCAGGGAATCATCGGTCGGCATCAGTCGCAACAGGTCAGTCGTCAAACCAAAATACGTTGCTGCCGCTGAGGTTTTTTCATGGATGCAAAAGACCCGTGGATCGTCACGGTTTAAGACCACGCGGTCAGTAGTAGCGGCTGCAATTTTTTCCAAGAAACCGGCTGCCGTGTCTATCTCGCCAAATCGATCCAGCTGGTCACGCATGACGTTGAGCAGCAGCGAATATTTTGGCTGCACCTGTTGTACAAATTTAACAGCCCAGGCTTCGTCTAGTTCCAGGACTGCGATATCAGCGTCCAATTTGCCTCGCTGGTTGACCTCGCCCAACAGTGCTGCCGCCACACCACGAGAGAAATTACTACCAGTGCGGTTGGTGAAGACCTTCAGGCCTGTCGCCTCCAATAACTCAACGACGATTTTTGTTGTGGTGGTTTTGCCGTTGGTTCCCGACACTACTACTACGCCGTAGGGCAAATCTTGCAGCGCGCGGGGGATGAAGCCTGAGTCAATTTTTTCTACCACCAGGCCTGGCAGGGCCGAGCCGCCACCGCGTAATCTCATGCCGCCACGGACAGCTTTACCGATGGCAGTTGTCACTATGTGTCGAATCATATAGAGATATTATAGCACCAACCGCGCGAGTCGTGATATACTGATAGTATGTTTTTGGTGGGAATCTTTCAGTGGTGGTATGGAACTGGACTATATAAGCACGTCAGGCAAGTCTATGTTGGTCTATTAAAAACAGCTGATTTTTTCTCAATTGGCTTATTGTTCAAAACCTTGTTTAATCCATTTCGGCAAATATCTGCCGGCGTGGTGCAGGGCGGATTGCCGGAGCAATTTCGAGCGTTTCTTGATAGATCATTTTCCAGGGTGTTTGGCGCATTTTTGCGGACAATCTTGATAGCAGTTGGGCTTATTTGCCTTCTGGTTAGAATGTTGTGGAGCGTGCTGATTATTGCGGCTTGGCTGCTGCTGCCACTGGCGCCACTGATAGGCATCGTATTTTGGCAGATGGGAGTAGCATCATGAATATTGAGCCGATAATTCGCTATGACAGCCAGCGGTCGCAAAAGGCGCGATTTTCGGTTCGTTTTGGCGATGTCTGGCATTTACTACTGGGTCTGTGTAGTCTGGCGATGATCTTGTTGGGCTGCTGGTCAGTGATTCACCACGGACCAGTTGGTTGGCTGTTGGTAGGTATGAGCGGTCCTTTTGTGATGCTGACTATTTGGTGGCAAGGTGACCTCAAAACTGCTGAAGTGAGTAAGCATCCGACGACGCTTGATGATGTCATGGCTGCAGATTTGCTGGGTCAATTGAGCAAAAACCCGACACCACAAGAGCTAGTGATGGCTATTTCAAAAACTCGGGCTGGTCAGTTTTTGGCGGTGCGCCTTGGGCTGACGCCGAACTTCCTGAGTAATATTGCGTCCGATGATCCACGGATGACTGACGCTATCTGGCAAGCGGCGATTGACATCTGGCAGGAGACTGATAGTCCCAAGGTGACGGGTGCAGTCGTAGCGGCAGCCATCGTTAAAGTCTTCCCGAGCCACGACGCTATTTTGGCAAGCTTGAAGCTGGATTTTCAGGACGTATTGGAGGGAATTCGCTGGTATGAGCGGCTAAAGGCGCTGGTTGAAGATTTCAAAGAAAAGCCGCTGCGCACTGGCGGTATAGCGCGAGATTGGTCGTTTGGTTATACGCCGCTGCTCAGCCGATTTGCTCAAAACCTGAGTCAGCAAGTGTCGGGCGGTACGATCATGACGCGTTTGGATGCGCATACTGACGTGTTGGATCAAATGCTACAGATTTTCAATACGGGCGGTCGTCAAAATGTTGCCTTGGTTGGTCCAGATGGCGTCGGCAAAAGTACGCTCATCGCGGCATTTGCAGAAATGCTGATCGATGGACATAAGGAAGTGCCGTCCAATTTGCTATATCAGCAAGTGTTCTTGCTGGACGCGTCGGCGTTGATTTCTGTGGCAGGTGGTCGTGGTGAATTGGAGCAGTTAGTAACGAGACTACTCAATGAAGCGTTTGCCTCAAAAAATGTTATTTTGTGCTTGGAGAATGCTCAGCTGTTTTTTGAAGAGGGCGTTGGTTCGGTGGATATGAGCAATTTGCTATTGCCCGTTTTGGAAGCTGGTCGCCTGCGTATTATTCTGTCTCTGGATCAGCAGCGATTTTTGCAAATTTCTCAACGTAACACCCAGCTGGCTCATGCGTTAAATACGCTAGCAGTCCAGCCGACGGATCGTGCTGAAACCATGAAAATTATGCGCGACCAATTGATTTCCTTTGAACATCAATTTAGCGTGACGTACATGTTGCAGGCGCTCAATGAAGCGTATCGAGTTGGTGATCGCTACGTCCAAGATTTGGCTATGCCAGGGCGAGCGCTGAAAGTATTGGAATCAACCGCCAGCATCTCCAAGGGTGGTCTCATCACCGCGCAGTCAGTGGATGATGCGGCGGAAAAGACTATGGGCATCAAGATCGCTGCGGCCTCTGGTGGTGATGAACGTGAGAAATTGTTAAATCTTGAATCATTGATTCACCAGCGTATGATCAACCAATCACGTGCCGTGTCGGTGGTGTCTGACGCCATCCGTCGAGCGCGCGCTGGCGTGAGAAATCTTGATCGCCCCATCGGTACTTTCCTGTTTTTGGGGCCAACTGGTGTTGGTAAAACTGAATTGTCAAAAGCCTTGGCAGAAGTATACTTTAGCGGTGAAGGTAACTTGGTGCGATTGGATCTGAATGAGTTTGTTCGTGCTGAAGATGTGGCTCGTTTGATTGCAGATGGGGCTAATGATCCGCTGAGCTTGACGGCTCAGGTGCAAAAAGCGCCGTTCTCGGTGGTGCTGCTTGATGAGATAGAGAAGGCGCATCCGCAAGTGCTGACGACGCTGCTGCAGTTACTGGATGAAGGTATTTTGCGTGATGAGAAAAACCGGGAAGTTAGTTTTCGCGACTGTATCGTCATTGCGACGTCAAATGCTGGTGCTGACCGCATCCGTGAATACATTGAGCGTGGCTATCAGCTGGAGCAATTTGAACAAACTTTCATCAATGAACTAATCAACGCCAATTTATTCCGTCCCGAGTTCCTGAACCGATTTGATGAAATTGTGTTGTTCCGCCCTCTAGGCAAAGCTGAACTATTGCAAGTTATCGACTTGATTTTGGCGGGAGTTAACCGTACGCTGGAGCCTCAGAAAATTCAAGTGGCCGTTGAGCCCGAAGGTAAACAGCTGCTCGTTGATGCTGGATACGACCCACGTCTTGGTGCGCGACCTATGCGACGCGTTGTGCAGCGCGCTGTCGAAAATACTGTTGCCAAGCAGCTGCTGGCGGGCACGGTTGCGCCAGGTAGTACAACCATCATCACTGCTGAGCAGATTCGCGCGGCAGTAGGCGAGGCCCCGAGCGACCGTCAAATTGGTTAGAATTTGAGATATCAAAAAACCTCTGTAGCCTATATACTACAGAGGTGTAAATATCGTTCGTGGTACCCCGCACAGGAGTCGAACCTGCAACCTTCGGTACCGGAAACCGACGCTCTATCCAGTTGAGCTAACGGGGCGTGTTAACTCGTCAGTAAAGATTTCAAGGTGATAATGACGAAAATGGTACACCCGGCAGGATTCGAACCTGCGACCCCTTGGTTCGAAGCCAAGTACTCTAATCCGCTGAGCTACGGGTGCATACCGAGTTAAATTATACCATACTTATCATTTGATGAAAATGACACAGTATATCAAGGGTGGTATAATATCACCATATGAATATTTCCACAGACATTTCTCTCAAACAATACACCACCATGCAAGTGGGCGGTAGCGCACGCTTTTTGACAGAGGCCACGACAGCGGAGGAGATTCCACAGATATATCACGATGCCCAGTCGCGCCAGTTGCCAGTTTTTGTGTTGGGTGGCGGCAGTAATGTGATCGCCAAAGACGAAGGTTTTGAGGGCGTTGTGCTACTCAATCGTATCAAGGGTTTTGAGGCTGTGTCAGAAGATGAGCAATCAGTAACGCTCAAAATTGGCGCCGGTGAAGTTTGGGACGAAGTGGTGGCACGAACGGTGGATATGGGCCTGAGTGGGATTGAGGCGATGTCTGCTATCCCTGGTACGGCTGGAGCTGCGCCGGTGCAGAACGTTGGTGCCTATGGGCAGGAGATAGCAGATACGTTAGTGGAGGTTGAAGCGTATGATTCAGCTACAGACGCCATGGTTGTTTTGCCTGCTGAGGTGTGTCATTTTTCTTATCGTCACAGTATTTTCCGTGGCTCACAGATGGGTCGCTACTGTATCACGGCCATCACCATTCGTTTGTCGCGCCGCGCTCCACAGCCGCCGTTTTACGCTGGTTTGCAGCGATATCTCGATGAGCACCACATCACCGATTACACCCCGGCAGCCATTCGCCAAGCGGTAATTGCCATTCGACACGATAAATTGCCTGATCCAACCGTGACGCCTAACAGCGGCTCATTCTTTAAGAATGCCATGGTCAGTCAAGAGACGCTGGACGCGATTCGTCAAGCTCACCCTGATGTACCAAATTACGCTATGCCAGATGGGACTTATAAAATTCCGACTGGTTGGCTGATCGATCAAGCAGGTTTCCGTGGCAAAGAGCTTCACAATATGAAAATTCATGACAAAAACGCGTTGGTACTGACCAATCCTCATGCCGCAACCTACCATGACCTCGAATCTGCTCGCCAAGCCATCATTCAGGCAGTCTATGATCAATTTCATGTCCGCATTGAGCAGGAACCATTAGAATTATAGGCTTGCACTGACGACCATTTCTGGTTATGCTTATACTATGAGTCGACGAACTGGTTTCACGGTTGTGGAAGTGATTATCGTGATGGCTATCATGGCTATTTTGCTGGCCATCGGTACCGTTAGCTTTCGGTCATATCAAGTTTCAACTCGTGACAAAACACGTGAGGGTGATATCACGACCATTCAAAATTATCTAGAATCATTATATCCTCGCGAACTGCGCGACTCGTCAAACAATATCATCAAATCGGCTGGTAGCTATCCAGCGCATGCGGTCAATGGGGCGGGCGGTAGCGCCATGACTGACGCACTTTTCGATCAAATATTTTCCGAACTACCAGATGCTGCAAAGAAGGGTCCGCTGCCAGGAGAGAAGTTTGTCTCCGCTGGTGTTTTGCAGTATGGATCACACTCGACCCCACTAAATCGCTCAATGCTGATGTCGTATACGAGCGACTACAATACTCATAAACCATCAGGTTACGCCAACGGTGCGTACGCGTATTTTGCTATCAACCGTTCAGGCAACCGCTGTATCACCTTGACTGACGAATGCCAGGGCTATATCATCATGTATCATCTCGAGGGGCAGCCCCTTGAGTGGAAAATAGTGGAGAAGAGTCGGTGATGAAAAAAGGTTTTACCGTCGTTGAGCTGATGATTACACTGTTTGTTGCGTCACTTTTCATCATCAGTGGTTACCAGCTATACCAGGTGGTAGTGTTTCGCGGTAGTGATGCTCGCAAATTATCGGAGGCTAGCACTTTGGCGTACGAAGTGCTGCGGTCTGAAGGCACCTATCAAGAGATATCACAACTCTGCTTTGGCTCATCTCATCCTGAACAAACCATTACTCGCCACAATGCACTACTCGGAACAGTCAACATTACACTAAAACGTTGCCGCGTTCAGCCAAATGTCGGCGTGATGCGCGTAACGGCCACTGCCAAATATGACAACCCAGTAAAGGAAGTTTCTCATGCGGTCTATGTCTCACAGTAAGTCTCAGCGCGGGTTCACTCTGGTGGAGATGCTGGTGATATCGCCATTGGTGATTATCATCCTTGCGGGTATCGTCGGTATTGTCATTAGTTTGACAACAGAGTCCATGCGCACAACTGCTCGTTCTCAGCTGCAAAACGAAGTGCAGGCGGTGCTGGACCGCATGGAAGAAGATGTGCGTACCAGTCTGGTCATTAACCCCGACTCATCATTTGTATTAAGTACCAATAATTTTGTCACTAACAAAAACCCATTGGCAACAGACCGGCGATTGGTGAAGAAGGATTGTTCAGTGGCCAGTGCCGGGTTGCTGCTGGAAGAAGCCTTGTCGTACAACTTGGAATATTCAGTCTCTGGCTCGAAGCTCATGAGAAAAGTCTCCATGAACGCGTGCCAAACCTCACCAAATACCTGGCAGCGTCCAAAGACGGAAACGGTGATGTCGTCAAATTCTGCAACTGATTTACAGATTGACTATATCAATATTTCCAGTGCTGAACCAAGTGCTGTCAAGATCAAATTGACCGCTAAACGCCAAGTTGCAGGTAGCGAAATTAGCTACACTGGCATCATGTATGCTCGGTCGCTCAACGCACAATGATAAAACGCTTGTGTTTTTAAAACCGCTCTGATACAATCAAAATTGTTAATAACTTAACCAAAAAATAGGGGGCAAATCAGAAATGATTTCTTCAAACAAAACTAAAGGTTTCACACTTGTTGAGCTCTTGATCGTGATCGTTGTTATCGCGATTTTGGCAGCAATCTCAATCGTTGCCTACAACGGTGTAACACTAAAAGCACGAGATGATAAGCGATCTTCAGATGCGCGCAATGTATTGAGTGCAATTTCATCATATCATGCAGATCAGGGTGAGTGGCTTGATGCTACAAACGCCACAAGCAAACTCGCGACCTTCAATACAATAAAGGTGCCATCTGATGTTTTAAGTCGGGTAACGGCTGACGAGCCTAGTGGTGCAGGTGCCGCAGAAAAAGATAGAATTCAGGTAAAGACTTGTGGCAGTCCTGTCTCTGGTGTTGAGATTGTCACTTGGAGTGAAGAGAAGAACGCTAAACGGGAATCTATTAAGGCGGGTAACTGCTAATCTTAGTATAGCGATATGAAGAAGACCCCCAGCATTGTAAGGCGGGGGTCTTTTATAAAGTATTCCAATATCTATTGCTGAGTCTGGTATAAATTTAGTACAAAAGTGGAAAGCTTTTCGCTAAAGATTCAGTCTTTTGCTTGAGTTCAGCATGGACACTCGGGTCATCTGTCTGAATTGCTGCAATGATCAGCTCGGCAATTTGCTTAATCTCAGTCTCTTTCATGCCGCGCGTCGTTACTGCTGGTGTGCCAAGCCGTAAACCGCTTGGGCGAAACGGCGGCAGGGTGTCGTTGGGGATGGCGTTGGCGTTGGCGGTGATGCCGCTGGCCTCCAGCCGCTCCTGAGCAGTTTTGCCGTCAATACCGAAGCTGCCATAAATATCCGCCAGCACCAAGTGGTTACTGGTGCCACCTGTTACCAATTTCAGGCCGCCGCGTTTCAGCTCATCTGCCAGCACGGCCGCATTCTTTACGATTTGCTGGGCGTATTCTGTAAATTCTGGGCGTAACGCCTCACCGAAGGCCACTGCCTTAGCAGCGATGGTGTGCATGTGCGGACCGCCTTGGGTGCCAGGGAAAACTGCTCTATCGATGAGCGTTGGTAAGTTCTCCAAGGTTTTTTCCGGTCGTTTCAAAGGATTACCGACGACACCTTTTGACAAGATCAAGCCACCGCGCGGACCGCGCAGGGTTTTGTGCGTGGTAGTGGTGATAACGTGAAAGCCATAGTCAAACGGATTTTTGGCTTGACCGCCGACGATTAATCCAGCGATGTGGCTCATATCCGCCATCAACATAGCGCCAACTTCGTTGCCAATCTCGGCAAACTTGGCGTAATCTAGTTCGCGCGGATAGGCCGAAAAGCCCGCCAAGATGATCTTTGGTCGATGTTTCAGTGCCAACTCGCGAATTGCTTCATAGTCAATCTCACCCGTCTCGACATCTTTGATGCCGTAGCGGACAAAGTTGTACTCACGGGCCGAGCGGGTGACTGGTGCGCCGTGAGTCAAATGTCCGCCGTGCGCCAAATCCATCGCTAGAATGGTGTCACCAGGCTCACACCATGCATAATACACCGCCTCGTTAGCTTGGGCGCCGGAGTGCGGCTGGACATTGGCGTGATCAGCACCAAACAGCTGTTTGGCGCGGTCAATCGCTAACTGCTCAATTTGATCGGTATTATGTTGTCCACCATAGTAGCGTCGACCAGGGTAACCCTCAGAATATTTGTTGGTAAATACACTACCGAGCGCCTTGAGCACGTCTGGTGAAACGTAGTTTTCGCTGGGGATGAGCTCTAGTCCTGCTTGCTGTCGCTCAATTTCCGCAGCGATGAGTCGTTCAATTGCTTGATCTTCCATGTCAATTTCTCCTATATGACCCCATTATACCATTTGTACTATTATATCATTTGTGATATACTGCCGGCATGAATACAGATCGATACATCCAAAAGATCGGTACGCTCATTGCGGAAAACCGTCAAAGAAAAAATCTGACGCAGGCCCAATTAGCTGACGCTTTGGGGACGTCGCAGAGTGCCATCAATCGTATTGAAAGCGGTAAACAAAATCTCAGTCTTGAAATGTTGTCGCGCATCTCGGAGGTATTGAGCCATAATATTATGTTGCTTAACAAAACTGGTAAGATCAATTTCCGCGTTTCGGGTGGACACAAATTGTCTGGTAGTATCGATGTAAAAACAAGTAAAAATGCCGCCGTGGCTTTGCTGTGCGCTAGCTTACTCAATAAAGGTAAAACGACATTGCGGCGGGTGTCGCGCATCGAAGAAGTTAACCGCATCATCGAAGTGCTTAACTCCATCGGTGTCAAAACAAGGTGGCTCGAAGGCAATGACTTGGAGATCACGCCGCCAGCTCGGCTGAGGCTAGAAGACATGGATATCGCAGCTGCCAAGCGCACTCGCACTGTGCTGATGTTTCTCGGTCCGCTCCTTCATCAATACCATGACTTTCGGTTGCCATTTGCCGGTGGCTGTAATCTCGGTAAGCGCACCGTAGAGCCACATTTGTCAGGTCTGAAGCATTTTGGGATGCAGGTAGAGGCAGAGCCAGACAGCTATCATGCAACAGTTAACGTCACGACGGGTGATCACACTATTGTCCTGACTGAACGTGGTGACACGGTGACTGAAAACCTCATCATGGCAGCGGCATTGTCACCAACCAAGACCATCATCCGTAATGCCAGCCCAAACTACATGGTGCAGGACGTTTGTTTCTACTTGGAAAAATTAGGTGTGAAGATAGAAGGCATCGGTACCACTACGTTGACCATCACCGGTAAAAAATCGATCAACCAAGCTGTTGAATACGCACCGTCTGAGGACCCGATTGAGGCTATGAGCTTCATCGCGGCGGCCGTGGTGACTGATTCGGAGATCACAGTGCGTCGAGCGCCAATTGAATTTTTGGAAATTGAGCTAGCGACCTTGGCTGAAATGGGTCTGCAGTACGAACTGAGCGAGGAATATGCAGCTGATAATGGCCGTACTCGCCTAGTGGATATTACACTGAAGCATTCCAAACTGGTTGCGCCAAAAGACAAGATTCATGCATTGCCGTTCCCAGGAATTAACATGGATAACTTGCCGTTCTTGGGGCTGATTGCCACCATGGCTGAGGGTCGGACCTTGGTGCACGACTGGAGTTATGAAAACCGGGCGATTTATTTCACTGAGCTAAGTAAGCTAAATGCACAAATTGAGCTGGTCGATCCACACCGGGTATATATCAGCGGTCCGACCAACTGGAAGCCAGCCGACGTCATCGCGCCACCAGCGCTCCGACCAAGTGTTGTCGTCTTTTTGGCAATGTTGGCAGCGCCAGGTCAGTCAGTCCTGCGTGACGTGTATTCCATCAACCGTGGCTACGAAGATCTAGCACAGCGTCTGAATCGATTGGGTGCACAAGTTGAAGTCATCAACGAGTAACATCACCGCTTTGGGAACAAAAAGTGCAGATAATCTTTCATCATGCGCGCGCCAGAGATGATTGGCAGGTACGCTTTGAGTTGGCGATGAGTTAATTTTTCCAGCAGTGAATCATTTTGCATGATACGGGCAGCTTTGTGCATGTTGAGATACAGCGAACGAACTTCTTCGTCGTAGTTTTTGCCGCTAACTTCTAAGCAGGCGATTGGCTTGATGTCCGCCACGCCTCCATCGCTGGTGGAAATGAGCAATTTGAGATTGGCGATATCTTTTTCCCATGATGTGCCGCAGGCTTCCCAGCCGACTTCTGGCACGTTGATGGCGATGTTTGAACCAACTGCCAATGCGCGCCCCAATTCTTCGTCATAATCTTGAATATAATGAACGCGCTCTTTCAAGATTGGGTCAGCGTCTACCAATTGTAAAATCTCAAGCAGCCGTTGATACATCACAGTGTCGCCTTGGTGGACTTTTCCCGCCAAGATATAATGCGCATTATAATCCACCAAAATCTGTCGCAGAGCCTTTGGGTTAGTGAACGGCATGTAAGGTCGCTTATAGTTCGCAAAGCGTCGTTTGAAATCAAACAACAATGCGTTTTCTGGTATTTGTACAGGACGGTTGTATTGATCTTTGCGGTGCTCTAGCACACGGTTTAAAGCGGCGCGACCAGCGCGGTGCATGGCGCGGAGGTCTGACGCAGTTAACGTATCAATTTTGGCATGGAAATTATCTGTTGGCAATCCAAATTTATCGATAATTCCGCTTTCAGTGTAGAGCTGCATGATTTCCGGTAGCACCCATGTTTCCAGGTCGATGCCGTTGGTGATGGCGTGGAATTTGACTTTGTCGTTGTTGCGGTCGCGGAAATTCGCCACGCGGGCGTGCAATTTACTGACGCCATTTTTGGCTTCGGTCAGCTCAATTGCTAGCAGGTTCGGTCGCAAACGGTCGTTACGAAATTGCTCCATCAGCCAGCAGCGCACCGCGTTGCTTTTGAGATTTGGCAGCACTAATTTTTCAAATTGTGAGCGGTGAAATTCTGGTTCAGCCGCTTGGAGCAGGGTATGGTTGGTGTAGAGCGTATGTTTGCGTACGTAAACGATTGCTTCGTACAAGTTCATACCGTTGGCACACAGCTCGTCCAGTCGAGCCAATGCCGCAAAAATGGTCGCAGTTTCGTTGAGCTGGATGACAGCTGGCTTGATGCCCAGCAGCTTCAGGGCTTTATAGCCGCCAGATCCAAGGGCTACTTCTTGGTAGAGTCGGTGATCGCCCGAGCCTTCGCCTTCGTACAACTGTCCAAAGTTTGGCTCTGAGATGGTAACAAATTGCGTTGAGCCGAGTACCTTTTTGAAAATACTCAAACTGGCATCAGGAAACCCACGTGAACTGATGGATACGTCGTCGATGTATTCAAAGCCATAGTCTTGTGGTGAGACAGTTTCTGAAAATTCTTCCTGCGCCAGGTTGGTAATTTTTTGGTGCGATTCACTGCGGTAAAATGGCGTCACTACCACAAATGGCACGTCTAATTTTTCGGCCACCCGCCGTGTGTCTGCCGCCAGCACGCCCAAGCCGCCACCACCTTTGATGCCGTTGGCTTTGTCGTAAATTTCCATCGTCCAGTAGATGTACGGCCTGGAGTTAGACAGTTGATGAGTCAAGCTACTACGTTCAATGATGTCATAGAACTCAGAGGCATCTTCGATGTCGTGTGGTCGATACCTTGGTTTTTCTGTGTAAAAATATGGATCCATGATGCCCTTTATGGATGGGAATTATCTTAAAATTGGTGCGGGTGCGGAGAATCGAACTCCGATCTCAAGTTTGGAAAACTTGCATACTAACCGCTGTACTACACCCGCAAGCTTGTATTATTGTAGCAGAAAGATGCTATAATGTGAATACGCCCTGATAGCTCAGCTGGATAGAGCAGAGGACTTCTAAGCCTAAGGTCGTAGGTTCGAATCCTACTCGGGGCGCCATAGGACTACGAGTATCAAATATGGATGCGAGTCGAAAACCACGCATGTCTCGAGAACTGATGATGAGACTATCTGATCCTCGACGAGGGTCGATTGACGGTTTTACGGCGTACGGACATACAGGACGAAGCATCAACAGAAAACATCGGGCAAATTCAGATCGCCAATACATCAATAATTATCAAAGCTCTGCCATGGCTAGCTGCCATGGGCATGTGCGTCGCTTTGGCATGGAATTAGGGGTGGTCTCTTCAGGGCATGATCATAAAGCTAAGCAACCAGCAGGACAAAGTCTTTCAAATAGAAAACCGCATGCTGCCAAGACTGAAACGAATAGGCCAAATCGGCAGTCTTCAAACGCCAATGCTCGTCCGATAGGACCCAACAGACCAAGGTTATCATTTCACGAACCACCTTCCCGTCGGTATAATCCGTATGCATAAGGCAAAATAACCTCACACGCGTGTGAGGTTATTTTGGAGGGCCAGGAGGGGCTCGAACCCTCGACACCCTGCTTAAGAGGCAGGTGCTCTAACCAGCTGAGCTACTGGCCCATGTGTGTGATTTTAGCACATATTATGCCACAAATCAATGCTTGGGGCGAATGATGGGGGTCGAACCCACGGCCTCCGGAGCCACAATCCAGCGCTCTAACCAACTGAGCTACATCCGCCATGCGCAAGCTTCTAGCATTATACCATAGCTGATACCTGTACTCAAGCAGACTCATTTGGTAGAATGATAGAGATGAAAATACTCACTGGTACAGATTTGGCAAGCTTTATCAAAGAGCGTCAAGCTAAGCAAGTCCGGGCACTGCGTCAAGCCTGGCATATTCAGCCGCGTCTGGCAATTGTCACCAATACTGACAATCCAGTGATTGAAACATATATGCGTTTGAAGCGTAACTATGGCGCGGATATTCTGATCGATACAGAGATTCATCATGTAGAAGATGTACTGGAAACGGTTCAGCAGCTGAATGCGCGAGAAGATGTACAGGGGATCATCGTCCAATTGCCGTTGAAAGATCCAACTCAGACGGACGAAATATTGGCTGCGGTCGCGCCAGAAAAAGACGTCGATGGGCTCAATCCTCATTCGTCGTTTGAAGCGGCAACGCCAACGGCTATCAATTGGTTGTTGTCAGGGCATGGCATTGACCTGTCGAAAAAGCGCATCGCTGTGGTTGGACATGGTCGACTGGTGGGCGCGCCATTGGCGGACATGTGGCAGCGGTCTGGTTTGCAACCGGTGGTCTTTGACATGGGAGATGATCTGGCAGAGTTGGTGAACTTTGGGGTAATCGTCACGGCTACGGGTAGCCCTGGTATTATTTCGTCTGACATGGTGCAGCCCGGTGCCATCGTGGTAGATGCCGGCACTGCGTCTGACAAGGGTAAAATAGTTGGCGATGTTGCCAGCGAAGTGCGTGACCGGCAGGACGTATCAATCACGCCCGAAAAAGGCGGCGTTGGACCGCTAACGGTGGCGGCGCTGTTTGATAATTTGATCAATGCTTGCCTGGCGATTGCCAATCAGCAAAAACAGAACTAGCCAGCCTAGCCGATGACGTCTTTGACTTTGCTGACTACTTGGCGTGGTGTCAAGTTCGCTTTGACGATGTAGCTGTGAATGTTGAGATCTCGCAGTTCATCGGGCGCTTCTTCTTCGCTCAGGTTAGTTAGGACGATGACTGGCACAGTTTCACCCCACGTGTGCGAACGAATTTTTCTCAAGGCAGTCAGCCCGTCCATCTCCGGCATTTGTAAATCAAGCAAAATGATATCTGGGGTAAATTTCTCAACTAATTCGACGCCCACTTTGCCATCGGCTGCGAGTCGTACATCAAAATCATCAGCCTCAAATTTCATGCGGTACATCTGGCTAATGGCTGGATCATCTTCGATAATGGCAATCTTCTTCATAGGCTCATTATAGCACAGATATCTGGACGAGAAGGCTGAAATCGCTTATATTTATATGCATGGATAGAGACTATGGGCAATCTCTGAAAAAAACGACTAATGTCTTAAAAACCAGTCGGATGCGCAAGCAAGAATTTTTTGCTGAGATGGGCATGCTGTTACTACGCAGCACTGATTTGGACGTATTTTTGAAGCGCATGAAATGTTTTTTGCGGCGGTCATTTCAGGCGGAATCTGTGACACTGGCAGTGAAAATTGGTGATACGTTCAGGCTAGAAAGTACCAGCAAACGAGTCCTTCCGGCGATTGACGTGGCACGATTGACAAAGCATATTCATCGGCATTATCGCTACAACGAAGTGGTACTCATTAAAGATTTGGCGGATGAATCATTGCAGCAGAGTTTGGCGATGTACCACATTGAAGTCATCCTGCCGCTAGCCATGGACCACGAATGCGTTGGCTGTGTGTTGTTCGGTAGGCGAGCCAAGCGCTACACGCGGCGAGATATTTCCCTCCTGGAAACCATGAGCGGTGAATTGGTGGTGGCAGTCAAAAACTCACTCGCTATGGCTGAAGTACGGCAGCTTAACGAGACGTTGCAACAGAAAATCATCGATGCAACGAGGGAGCTCAGGATTAGCAACCGCCAACTACAACGACTGGATGCCGCCAAAGACGAATTCATCTCTATGGCATCACACCAGCTGCGAACCCCACTGACCAGCATCAAGGGCTATTTGGACATGATGCTGGAGGGCGACCTGGGGCCGATCAACGCGACGCAACGCACCGTATTGACCGAAGCTTTTGGTTCAAGTGAGAGAATGGTGCAGCTCATCGGCGACTTTTTGAGTGTGTCCAGGCTGCAAACGGGCAAATTCGTCATCAACCGTCAAGCAACTGACTTGGTGCAGCTGGTTAAGGATGAGGTCGCATTCCTCAAGACCATGTCTAAACAGCGACATGTCAAAATAGCAGTGGACATTGATAAAGACCTCCCGCAACCCATGGTGGATGGTGAAAAACTGCGACAGGTGATGATGAACATGATTGAAAATGCGCTGTACTATTCAAAACCCGACACGACCATCAAAGTAAAGCTGACCAGAGATGGTGACGATGTAGTATTTACCGTCAAAGACACTGGCATCGGCGTTCCTAACGCGGAGCAAGCAAATTTGTTCAGTAAGTTTTTCCGCGGCTCAAACGCTCGCAAAAAACGCCCAGATGGTACGGGAATCGGGCTGTTTTTGGCGCGTAAAGTTGTCCTGGCGCACGGCGGTCAGATGGTATTTGAATCAAAAGAGAGTAAAGGCAGTATCTTTGGGTTTCGTCTGCCGGTAAAGTAGGTGGTGTCAGAATAAGCTCATGACGCCCGAAACAATGATGATGAGCGCAACGATGATGATGGCGACAGTACGCGCAATGCTGAGTTGTCGTTGGTGATCATGACGCCACTGCCCAAACCGTGAGCGGTTGACCGCACTAACGCGGGTGATTGATGGTCGCTTGGTGGCAGCGTCCACACCAGTGTACTTTTTGTTGCGTTTCTTCTTTTGCTTTGCCATGACTATTATTATATAAGAAACGACGCCAAATGAGAAATGAAGCGGAAAATTGCTTTGTCCACTTGTAGACAACTGACTGATAATTTGCTATAATTCGTGACGTTGGCCTTATCGTCTAACGGTTAGGACACCAGGTTTTCATCCTGGCAATCCGGGTTCGATTCCCGGTAAGGTCACCACAGAGAAATTATCAAAATAGGCAGCTTTAGCTGTCTATTTTTTCGTTGTATACTGCTTGTGGTTGGGTTACAATGAAAGCATGAGGATAAGACTGTTGGAGGATCTAATGTCCAAGAAGCGCAACAGGAAAAAGAACAAGCAATATAGATTATTACTGTTCCTAGGTAGCTTGGCAGTATTGTTTATTGTTGTCTTGGCTGGTTTATATATTCGAAATGAAAATAGATTAGCCGGTATTCAAGGTAAGATGTCTGAATATCTAAAAAATAAATATAACGAAGATTTTAAGGTAGAGAGGCCTGAATATAAACATGGAGGTTTTGGGGTTAGCGGCTCGTGGAAATCTCATGCTTATCCTATTTCAAACCCTCAACTAAGATTTTATATAGGGTGTGTAGAGGAATGTAACGATGAATATTTGGATTTGTATTTTTCAAGACAAGAATATGATCGACTACAATCGTCTATGAAAGCCATAGGAGTGACAGACTATTCAACACGGTTGATTATTAAGGATGAAGTTTTAAGTGAAATCACAAAAAGCAGTAGTTTAGGCGATATAAAACGAAGATATGATCCTATATATAAGTTGAGCATTAAGATAGTTGAAGCAGACAATAGAGATGATATTACAAATAAAGTAGCATCTATAATTGAAGAGATATATGGCCAAGGAGTATCTAAAATAACCATAGATTACACTCTTGTTACCAGGGATAGGAGAGTCTATACATGTGTGGCTGGCTATGATGTAGTTCCGCAACTAAATTATGGAATTATAAAACAGTGTTTAAAGGAGAGCTAGTGTGGTATTAGATACTCTAGAACATCTGACACTAATTTCAAAGCAATTACTGACCTCAGAGTTACTTTTACAAATAAGACCACTGGCATGCTGTATCGTGCCTATGCTTAAGATAAAATAATAAATAACTAAGCAATAAGGGGGCTGCATTGTATGACGAAGAGTAAAAGCAAAAGAACGAAAAAACGCGCGTAAATAAAAAACCTGGTGAGCTTCCAACTATTTCTAGATATTCAAGTAGATTGAACTGTCCAGTGTAACGTAATAGAATAAGCTTATGGTAAACAACGGTTATCCTTATAAAGATAAAAAGTTAATTAAGTTTGTGGCTATTGTGCTAGTTTGTGTAGCTATATGCTTTACCGCTGGAGTCGTAACAATCCTATATCTACGGCAACACACTCCTCGCCCTAATAATACTATTTCCGATATTAATACTAGCCTCGATACTAACAGTAGGCCTTGGTCAACTAAGGACGAGTTCTATGAGAAGATGAGCGATGTCCAGATCGGCATGGATAGAGACATAGTCGAGGAGCTTATCGGCAAACCAGACCTATGCGGTAGAAAGATGTATAACGGTAAACATGAACTACAGCATTGTGGCTATGACTTAGGAGATCCTAAGGCGTATCAAGAAATAATTTATATGAATGGGACAGTATGGGGTATTGCCTCAGTAGTCGGATCTATTAATCAGCTGAATAGCCTCTGAGGTTTTGATTCATCAGGTATTTAGCTCTCTGCCTTTAAGAAAGGGGCTAACCCTATCTGCTCCTGGAAGGTGACACTTCACAACCTATAACCTAGGATTGTATAGCATCGATTTCTTGTATATAGGTTATGCTTAAGTTAAAATAATAACATATAGAAATAAAGCAGTTGGAGGGGTGATGGCAAAAAGTAGTAAGCAAAGTAAAAACAGGCCATCTGTCTCACATAAGAAGACGGCCATTATATTATTCTGTATAGTTGGTATCGTTATTATACTATTTGTTATTCTGATGCTATATCTAAATTCGCTATTGCAAATATCTTCGCCTGATAAGGCAAAATATCAAATGCAACAATACCTTTCTAGTAAATACGGTGAAGATTTTACCATAAACAGCCCTAAATATGAAAATGGAGGTTTTGGTATAATCGGCTCATGGAGGTCCGAGGCTTATTCTATATCAAATAAGCGATTAAAGTTTCGTGTAAGTTGTGTTCCGTCTAGAGATGGAACTTTCAGTTCATCGAGTTGTAGCGACCAATACATCGCCGCCATCTGGTCAGTCCAAGCCAGCAAGGAGTTAGAGGCTATAGTAAAAGAAGTTAATGCTAGTAGTGGCAATGGTTATAAAGCAGATAGTGCACGGGCAGAGATTATTCTGTCTGGAGATTTGGTAGACTCTGTAAATAAACAATCTAAATATGAAGATAGTAAAACAAAAGACGAAGACTTCCTGTACAGACTAATAATAGACGCCCCAAATGACAGCCAAAAGGCTTCTTATATATTCAAAATTGTAGATAAATTGAGAGAAGAGGGTATTTATAGCGTAAAAATAGATACCAATAGTAAAAATCGCTCAACTGGGAGGTGTACAGTGTTCTTAGATAAAAAAGACTTAGGGTCTGAAAATAGCCTAAACAATTGCATCAATAAAACAGGGGAGTAGAAAATGTCGTTGAGTACGTTAGACTATCTGAATTTAAGTGCTGTAGCATATTTAGATTTTGATAAATTATCGATAGGGAAAAACATAGCCCAGCTCATAGAAGACGAAGCTATTCCAAAAAATGATCTAAATAACAAACCCGAACTCTCCGCTTTCAAAAACAAATCTAACCCTCTTCTCTCCTGGAAGATTATAGCCCAGTCCCCCTCTAGTGTTAGTAAGGTAAAAGTTGTGAATTATCGTGGATACAAACGAAAGGAGGTTGTTACTTATACTATTGGATTTTCCTGTACTGCTTTTCAGAATCCTGAAACGGGTGAGATAGTGTTCGCCTTTCGCGGAACTAATAATATAAAGGATTGGGGTACAGATATACAAATAGCGTCTTTTGTTCCGCAGGCATTTATTGGTCAGTTTCAAAAGGCAAAAAAATTCGTGTTTGATACCTTAAATAAGCATGGTCCAGTGTGTTACGAGACTCAAGATGCCATGTTTAAAGCCCTTAATCAAAACAGCAACGTCAGTTTTACTGGACATTCGCTAGGTGGCGGGCTAGCTCAGTATATGACGTATGTAACTTCTGATATGGGAAGTAATGATATAGGAGTAAAATCAGTAACCTTTAACGGTGTTGGTATAGGTCAGAATACTTGGGATATTGAAATATGGGGTAACGGATATAGATATAATTCAACTAATCATATTAATTCTGGAGATCTTACTGGCAATTATGGTATGAGATTGGGTAGACCAGTTTACCATGTAGATGCATTGAGCGGGGTACGATCTCAGTCGGTAAATGTTAAAGCGTTAGCAACTATGCTGATGTATAAGGTTTATAGCCTTACAGGTAAGAACCGCAACATCGACTATCTTGCTAAAATAAAGAATATTCAAAAGAGCCTAAAAGATGGAGACGAGCGTAGGAGCACTATGTTAGTCTATGAGGGGTTCTTTGAAGGCGGAGGCGGTTCGAGTATCGCAAGGTATCACATGCTTGACACCCTAATAGATAGGACAACAGGCAAAGTGACAGATACAATAGAGGAGAATGCTGCTGGTTTGGCTAATAAGTTAGACGAAGACAAGGTTCAGAAACTTATAGGGGCTATCAAGGTTGTTGAAGTAGCTAAAAGAGAGGGCAATTATAAGGAGTCATTACTGACCAGTAAATTGCCTATCTATAGATGGAAAGAACATAGGTCGGGCAGATATGAAGGTATGCCGGGTAGGGAATACGGTAAGCCTAAATACAGCTACACGGATGCTCAAATTGGTTACGCTAACTATGTCGTAAGAGAATTTGAAAGGATGTTCTCTAGTGAAGAGTATAAGAATCCTGAAGTTCTTTTCCGTAAGGCTCAGGCCGACCAAGACCGCCGCATCGATCCACTGGTATTTGACTTGGATGGCGATGGAATAACGACAATGTCAATTGACGATTCGAATACATTTTTTGACTTGGACAATAGTGGTTTTGCTGAAAGAACGTCGTGGATTGGATCGGGAGAGGGGTTGCTAGCTTATGACAGAAATGGTGACGGAATCATCAATGGTGGTGATGAATTATTTGGCGACCGTACACTGATGAAAGATGGTAAGACATTGGCATCAAGTGGCTTTGCGGCGTTGGCAGAATATGACGATAACAAGGACGGTAAGATTGATAGTAATGATGCAATATACACGTTGTTACGAATCTGGCAAGATTCTGACGGTGACGGTATTACCTCTGCTGGTGAGCTAAAGCAACTAGTTGAGTTAGGAATTGTATCGATAGGTCTTTCTTATAGCAATACTGGCGTGACTGATAGTGCTAACAATGTTCAAGTGCGAACGGGGACATTTACTCTAGCAGACGGTAGCTCTCGGTTAACTGGTGAATATCTGTTAAATCGTGATCCGCTGCAATCTATCGAGCCATCACTAGTTAGTGTTTCTGACGACGTTGCACTATTGCCAAACGTGCAGGGGGCGGGTAATGTTGGTTCATTGCATAAAGCGATCATGCAAGATGAGTCGGGTCTGCTGCGCGGTTTGGTTGAGCAGTTCACTCATGAGAAAAATATTGCGAAACGCGAAGCTTTGGTTGGGGAGATCTTGGCGAATTGGACAGGAGTTGCTTCTGTTGATCCAAAGAGCCGCGGCGATTTGTTTGATGCTCGGAAGTTGGCTGTGTTGGAAAAGTTTTTTGGCACGGAATTTCGAGGATCGCCGAATGCTAATGCAGCGCCTTTACTACAGAGTTCGTATGATAAATTATTTGAAACCGTTTATATATCGTTAATTGCTCAGGTTCATCTGAAGGATGTGACAGATAGTGTGGTAAGCGACGATGGTGCGGTGTCGTTTGAAAAAACCAAGCAGATGATTGATGCGGCAATCGCTGAAGATGCTGTTGCTGGCGCTGGATTATTGGGCGAGTTTGCTCGGGCGATGAAATATTATGGGCTAAAAAGTAGTAACGAATTTTTTATCTTACGTAACTATTATGCTGGCAAGTCGCCGGAGTATGGTCGGATTATTGATTTCGCCGGCGAACAAGTTTTGCGCGGTACAGCTAACGGAGAATCGCTCAGCGTGAATGACCTATATACTTTAATAGATGGCGATGCCGGTAACGATGAGCTTTTTGGAAGCGGTGGTAATGATACACTTATTGGCGGTCGAGACGATGACGCCCTTTATGGCGGCTGCGGGGATGACGTCTATATCTTCAACAAGGGCGATGGAGTAGACAGGGTGTATGAACACGGAGGCAATGATACTATTCGGTTTGGTGCTGGAATTGCTTCTAGCGACATACAATTCTTAAGACACCCTGACTCCCCAGAGTCGGATGATTTAGAGATAGTGATAAAGGGCACAGATGACAAGATTACCGTAAAGAACTATTTTGTTGATTACACAAGGGTGAACCAAAAGAATGATGGGGCCGTAGAGCGTTTTGAATTTAGTGATGGTACAGTTCTGACTACGCAAGATGTTATTGACCAGGTTCGCATTCGGCACGGTTCTGATGGCGACAACTGTCTATCTGGCCTGTCTGACGTAGAAAATATCCTTTATGGCGATGCCGGTAACGATGAGCTTTTTGGAAGCGGTGGTAATGATACACTTATTGGCGGTCGAGACGATGACGCCCTTTATGGCGGCTGCGGGGATGACGTCTATATCTTCAACAAGGGCGATGGAGTAGACAGGGTGTATGAACACGGAGGCAATGATACTATTCGGTTTGGTCATGATACGGTTGATGTAATTTTCGAACGTGTCGACTACGATTTGCGGGTGCGCATGCCTGGGTCACTTGATACTATTACTATAAACTCGTGGTATCAAAGCGACAATTACAAGATTGAGAAGTTTACTTCAAACGACGGACAAATCATCACTAATACGCGAATAGAAAGCCTTATTCAGGCGATGGCCGGTTTCCAAAAAGATTCGGGCATGTCGTGGGAACAGGCTTTATCGGCTCAACCATCCCAGGTTCGTTCAATCATCCAAGAATATTGGACGGCGCCAACCGCTTAAGCTTTGGCGTGCGGCGCTATTTTGTTACACTAGTGAAAACTGAGGTGGGAGTAAGTAGTGTTTTGTTGTGACTAAAGAGCAGAAAAAACTTGATCCCGGTCTGTATTGTTTCGTGAATATCGCGCAGTTTCATGGGTTACCGGCTGATCCGGAGCAGATTTCGCATGCACTGGCTATCGATCCGAAGGTTGGCATGAGTGAGGCAGATATGTTGCGCGCGGCGCGGTCGCTGAAGTTAAAGGCCAAGGCCGCTAATGTTTCGTATAAAACGCTAGCAAAACTACCGTTGCCCGCTGTGGTTGGTTTGAAAAAAGAAAAGTTTGCTTTGCTCGCCCGAGTGGATAACGAAAAATTGCTGATGCTAATGCCCGATGGTACACCACCAGCCGTGCTGACCAAAGCACAATTTGAGCGCAAATGGACTGGCCGCGTGGTGTTGTTTACGCAGCGTTTCTGGAAAGAAGCGGACAGGAAATTTAATCTCAGGTGGTTTATTCCGACGCTCATCAAATACAAAAAGCCGCTGCTACAAGTCTTGCTGGCGGCGCTGGTAGTGCAGATTATTGGTATTTTCACACCGATTCTCATGCAAGTTGTTATTGACAAAGCTCTCGCGCATCATAGCGTCTCAACGCTTGATGTCATCGTTGGTGGGTTGGTGATTATCGCGCTGTTTGAGGGGATGCTCGGCATTGCTCGTAATTATATTTTCACTCATACCACTAGCCGGATTGACGTAATTTTGAGTTCGCGGCTGTTTCGGCACTTATTTGCCTTGCCGCTGCGGTATTTTGAAACCCGTCGAGTTGGCGACACCACGGCGCGGGTGCTGGAATTGGAGCGGATTCGGGCTTTTTTGACTGGTACGCCGATGACGGCGCTGATCGACATTAGTTTTATGTTTGTTTATATCATTGTCATGTTGTTTTATAGCACGACATTAACGTGGGTGGTGCTGGGTAGCTTACCGGTATTTGCGATATTGTCTTGGGTAATCACGCCGCTATTGCGCCAGCGTTTGGATGAAAAGTTTAATACTGGCGCCGAGTCTCAGTCATATTTGGTTGAGTCGATCACTGGCGCGCAGACTATCAAATCGTTTGCGCTGGAGCCGCAACTACAGAAAAATTGGGAAGGCCGGCTAAGTAATTATGTTCGCGCTAGTTATAAAACTAATTTACTGTCAGGTAATGCTGGCGCGCTCGGTCAACTCGTTCAAAAGATTTTCGACATCGCTATTTTGTGGGTTGGTGCGCACATGGTGATGGCGGGTAGTTTGACTATCGGCGGGCTGATTGCTTTTCGGATGCTGAGCGGTCGAGTGAGCGGCCCAGTACTGCGCCTCGTGCAATCATGGCAAGATTTTCAGCAAACAGGTATTTCGATGAAGCGGTTGGGTGATATTTTCAATACCAAGCCGGAGCCGACACTTGATCCGAGCAAGTCGCGCTTGCCGAGCATTGCTGGCGATGTGCGGTTCGAGCATGTGCGTTTTCGCTATGCGCCAGACAGCCCGGAAGTTATCCGCGATGTGTCGTTTGGCATTCGTCCTGGCACGGTGGTCGGCGTGGTTGGGCGCAGCGGTTCGGGCAAAAGTACGATTTCTAAATTATTGCAACGATTGTATGTGCCAGAATCAGGCAAGATTTTGATTGACGGCGTCGACATTGCCACGACTGACCCGAGCTGGTTGCGTCGGCAAATTGGCGTGGTTTTACAGGAAAACTTTTTGTTTAATGCCAGCGTGCGTGATAATATCGCGGTGCATGTGCCGAGTAGCAGCATGGATGACATTGTGCGCGTAGCGAAAATTGCTGGCGCCCATGAGTTTATCGCCGAATTGTCCAATGGTTACGATACGATGGTTGGTGAAAAAGGCGAAGGTTTGAGCGGCGGGCAAAAGCAGCGCATCGCTATCGCCCGAGCGCTGCTACATAATCCTAAAATCCTGATTTTTGACGAAGCGACATCGGCGCTGGATTATGAGTCGGAAAATATTATTCAGAAAAACCTCAAACAGATTACGGCTGGTCGAACGGTCATCATCATCGCGCATCGTCTATCAACGCTCAAGTCGGTCGATAAAATTATGGCCATTGATCGCGGCCAACTGGTTGAATATGGTACGCCGGCGGTGCTGCTGAAAAAGAATGGGTTGTACGCATATCTACATAGGCAACAGTCAGGAGACGAAGCATGAGTTGGCTAAAACGCGATCGGCTGCAGTATGAATTTTTGCCAGCAGCTGAGGAAATTGTTGAAACGCCAGCCGCTCCGCTGGGTGCGTTGGTGGTTTGGCTAGTTACATTGTTGCTGATTGTGGCGTTGGCATGGTCATATTTTGGCAGGATTGATATTGTAGCGGTAGCTAACGGTAAAATCTCCACCGAAGGCAGTACCAAGATTATCCAGCCGGCGATTTCTGGCGTGGTGACAAATATTAATGTGCGTGAAGGCCAGCGCGTTAAAAAAGGCGAAACTTTACTGGCGCTTGATAAAACAACTGCCGAAAAAGATGTTGCTACCGCCAACCAAAGCCTTAACGCGGCGCGAGTCGAGCGCGATATTTTGCGGCGGCTAGCTGTTGGCGGCAACACTGACGAGATCATCAACAATGCAGATTTGCCAGATGAGGCCAAAGCTATATTGCGACAATTTGCCGTCTCGCAAACCGCGCTTTCTGCGGCCAGACAGCAAGCTGCAAATGGTACGATTTCTAACTACCAGCAACAATTACAATTTAATCAGCAAGCGAAAAACCAGCTGGAAACCAACGCGCAGAATCTGAAAAATCGCAAAGCTGAGATCGAAAAGCAATTACCAAATGTTAATCCTGTCGACAAGCTGCGCCTACAGAATGAACTGAGTAATATTGATCAGCGAATCACTAGTGCTGATAGTGCTGTCCTTGGCCAAAATCAGCAGCTGCTGCAATCGCAGTCGGCGCTCACTCAGGCGCAAAATCAATCGCAAACCCAAACTGCCGAAACCAACAGCGCTTTTAATAATCAAATCATCACGGCAGAAAAAAGAATTATCGAGCTGGAAAATAATCTGGTGAAAGCCAAACAAATTTTAGCGCAGACTACCATCACTGCGCCTGTTGATGGTACGGTACTGTCGCTGACGGTGAAAACAATTGGCGGCGTGGTCAATGCTGGGCAGCAGCTAGCACAAATTGTGCCAGAAAAAGCGCCGCTCTACGTTGATGCGGCGATGGATAATCAAGATGTCGGCTTTGTTAAGCCTGGCCAGCGCGTGGTCGTCAAAGTCGCTACTTATCCATTCCAGCGTTACGGCTACCTGGAGGGGACGGTTGAAAATATTAGCCCCGATGCTATTCAGGACGACAAGAAAGGTCTCATTTACAAAGCTAAAATTAAATTGAATGATGATAAAAGCTCCAAGCAAAATCAACTCAAATTACTACCAGGTATGAGCGTCTCCGCAGAAATTACTACCGGCCAGCGCCGTATTATTGAGTTCTTCCTCGACCCGTTGATAACCAAGACAGAAGATAGTCTGAAAGTCAGATAACACAACCATTTTCCATCACTGTTATTTCGTGATATAATTTTAAAAATGAGT
>CAUOLC010000004.1:0-51349 GCA_963456285.1 uncultured Candidatus Saccharibacteria bacterium
ATTGCCACGGACTGGTACTGAGAACATGGTTGTTTCAGTACTGGGTCTTGGTGGACTAACTACAGCAGCTGTCGCTTACGTTATCAGTCGCCGCCGCCTGTAACATAGTTGATAATGAAAGAAATACCCGCTTGATGTCGAGCGGGTATTTTGATTAGTTAGTTTTTCTTGCGAGTTGTGGGCTTTTTGGTGGAAGCTTTCGACTTGGTTGACGCGCGGCCACGGCGAGCGGGTTTCGCGGGTGTGGCTTTGAGAAGTTCCAGAGCTTGCTCATGGGTGATAGCTTTAGGATCGGTATCTTTAGGGATTTTAGCGTTTTTCGTGCCGTCAGTGATGTATGGACCAAAGCGGCCGTTGAGAACTTTGACGCCATCGCCAAAGTCAGCGATGTTTTTCTCGGCTTCGGCCTGGAGTTTGGCGGCGTAGAGTTCGCGGGCTTTCTCCAGGGTGATGGTGTGCGGATCTTCGGGCTTGATGGAGACGAAGAGCTTACCAACTTGGATGTACGGGCCAAAGCGGCCAATGTTGGCTTTGATGTCTTGCCCATCTTCGGTTTGGCCAACGATGCGCGGCAACTTAAACATTTCTAGTGCTTGCTCCAAGGTGACGGTTTCAATTTTCGCACCTTTTGGTAGCGGTGCAAAGCGTGGCTTGTCCTCATCGTCAGTGGTGCCCAGTTGTAACATTGGGCCAAAGCGGCCGAAGCGTGCTAAGATTGGCTTACCAGATTTTGGATCAATGCCGACTTCGCGGTTAGCACCGACTTTGCTACGGTCGATACCGCCTGACTGTTCGATCAATTTGTGAAATGGCGTATAAAATCCGTGCAGCATGGCGCTTTTGGCTAGGTTAGCAGCGGCAATTTTATCAAATTCGGTTTCGACATTGGCGGTAAAGTCATAGTCAACGATTTGGGTGAAATGGTCGGTCAAAAAGTCAGCGATTAGTTCTCCGCTTGGTGTTGGGATAAGTTTGCCGCGGGTGGAGCCGGTTTTTTCCTGAACGATGTCACGGCTGACTTCCTCGCCGTTGTAGCTGAGGACGATGACGTCACGCGGCTGACCCTCGCTGTCACCTTTTTCGACGTAGCCGCGGGTCTGCACGGTGTCGATGATGGTAGCGTAGGTGCTTGGTCGGCCGATACCGAGGTCTTCGAGTTTCTTGACCAGTGAGCCTTCGGTGTATCTGCTCGGCGGCCGGGCAAAGGTTTGGCGGGCGGTGATGTTGTGGGTTTCAAGGGTGTCGCCGGTGTGGAGCTTTGGTAGGAGCTCGTCTTTGCCACCGCCGTAGACACGTAGGAATCCGTCAAAGGTGATGACTTCGCCTTTGGCTTCAAAATGTAACTTGTTATTTCCTTGAATATCTATGGAAATTATCGTCTTCTCTAACTTCGCTGCCGACATTTGTGATGCCAGGGTGCGGCGGCGGATCAGGTCGTAGAGTTTTTGGTCGTACTCGTTTGAGGTGACGGTTTCGCGGCTGATGTCGGTTGGGCGGATGGCCTCGTGGGCTTCTTGGGCGGAGGCGGATTTGGTCTTGAATTTGCGGACGGTGGAATAATCCGGGCCGTACAGCCGCTTGATAAAGTCGGTTGCACTGGCGATGGCCTGCCCGCTCAAATTGACTGAGTCGGTACGCATGTAGGTGATTTTACCGTCTTGGTAGAGCCGTTGGGCCGACGCCATGGTAGCTTTGGAGCTAAAGCCGAGCTTGGCGTTAGCTTCCTGTTGCAAGGTCGAGGTCGTGAACGGCGCGGCTGGGTTGCGAGTGCCGGGCGTCTTGGAGATATCGCTGACGGTGAATGTGGCTGGCTTGAGGCTAGTTAGGAATTCATGAGCGGCTGCTTCCGAATCAAATTTTTGGTTGAGCTCGGCCTTGAATTCTTGATTGTCGTGGATGAATATGGCGGTCACCTTGAACTGCGAGCTGCCCTCAAATTTCATAATTTCTCGTTCGCGCTCGACTAGCAGCCGCACTGCCGGGCTCTGGACGCGGCCGGCTGACTTGCCGCCTGGCACTTTTTGCCAGACCACAGGGCTGAGTTCAAAACCAACCAGCCGGTCGAGGATTTGCCGGGCTTGCTGCGCCTGCACTAGGTTCATGTCGACAGTGCGCGGGTTCTTGATAGCATTGGTGATGGCATCCTTGGTGATCTCGTGAAAGACGATGCGCTTGGTCGTCTCAACCGGCAAATCCAACACTTTACAGAGGTGCCAAGCAATAGCTTCCCCTTCGCGGTCTTCATCGGTGGCCAGCCAGACATTGTCTTTGCCGACGGTCTTGACGTTTTTCTTTAGCTCGGTGATGACTTTCTTTTTCTCGGGATCGACTTCGTAGACAGCAAAAAAATCATTCGCCACATCAATCGGCGGCGTGCCGTCCTTGGTTTTTTTGACGATTGAGCGGATATGGCCCACACTTGACAGGACATGAAAATCACGGCCCAAATACTTTTCAATGGTTTTCGCTTTAGCTGGCGACTCGACGATGACGAGATTTTTCATAACTCTATATTATACCATATTGAGTGACCCATCAAATAATGGGCATTGGAGAACGCTATTATTTCTGATCACTGTTCATCAGGTCTCGGGCGCGCTTAACGTATTGTCCAGCTGCCACTGCTGCTACCGGAACATAGGCTGCAAAGCCCAGTCTACCTAGTCCCTTCAGTGTTTTGGCGGTTTTCTGATAGCCCAGAGACTCTGCTGAGCTACCGATGATGAGTAGTGTTGTGGTTGTCGCGACGAGTGCGCTACTGATGCGCCCTGCTTGGGTTGGACGAAGGGGCTCGCTCTCCTCGGGGAGCTGGTTATTTTTATACTCGGCAACAGCGGTAGCAGTGGCTTTTGTTGATTCTAAACCAGCGATTGTCGCCACCATGGCTTTTGATGCAGAACCTTCTTGCGATAGTTTTAGCAGTGCTGCTGCCGCGACAATCTTGTCTCTGATGGGGTCCAGCTTAATACCCAGTTTGGACCGTTGGTCGAGGGCATTTGCTAGTGAACCATCAGCTTTGTCTGACAATTCACCAGCGACCAACGCTACCATGCCTTTGAGAGAGTCAGCGTGTTTGATGCCGTATAGACTGAGTATTCCTCCTAGCACTGTAATAACGTTTGGTATTGTTAATACGTCGTCTGAGATAGGCTGTTCTTCTGGGGTTTCGGTGAGGTGTGACTGTGGTTGATGTTCTGCATTCATTGACAATATCATAACACTATGGTGAAATATATTCAAACATAGGCGTTATCGTAGTGTCCAGTTGTTTGCCCCGAGTGGTTTGATCACGCCATTGATTTCCAGCATGGTCAGCGCTGTGGCAAAATCAGCCGCTGATAGCCCTGACTGTTTTTGTAGCTCATCGCCGTTGCGTACGCCATGTTTGATGAGCTTGGCGATGGCAATTTCGTCTGGTGTAGAACCAATCGGCAATGCGCATTGGGTGGGCTGGGTGGATTTCCAAGTTGGGGCGATGGCATTCAGAATGTCTTTGGCTGAAAGAGCTGGATTGGCACCTTGAAGTAGCAGGTTGTTGCACCCTGCGGATAATGGGCTGGTGATATTGCCAGGGACAACAAATACGTCACGCCCCTGCTCGAGGGCGTATGCTGCGGTATTGAGCGTGCCGCTACGCTCAGCTGCTTCGGTGATAACGATAGCGTCTGCCAGGCCGCTGACCAGACGATTTCTTTGCAGAAAACTCCATTTGCGTATTTTCATGCCGTCGCCACGCATCCATTCTGACAGGACTGCGCCGCCCTGGTTGATGATGCTCTCTGCTAATCCTCGGTTGCTGCGCGGCGCAATGTCTGGCAGTTCTGACGTGACGACACCAATAACCGTGCCGCCAGCGTTGAGGGCTGCGGTCTGGGCGATGCTATCAACGCCAAGTGCCAGGCCACTGATGATGATGACTCCGGCTTGTGCCAGGTCTGTGGCTAGCCGTTCGGTAACCTCGCGTCCATAGCTACTTGGTTTGCGTGTACCGACGATCGCGACTCGAGGAGCCTGGCTATCTGGGAGTTTTCCCATAAAACATAACCTTTTTGGTGGCTTAGCAATATTGACCAACCTCTTGGTAAAAATATGCTCCTCTGGTAGTAATGTATTGATTTCCATAACTTTTTATTGCAAAAAGTATTGACACTATGTCAAATCTTTGCTATAATGATACACGATTGGTTGATCAGCGAGTTCAACCAAATGCACCTTATACCCCCTATTCTAACTATATGTTAGGTTGCGCGCAATGGCATTAAGTATTCTTACCCTCCACTTTTTGCGTTAAACGTTACGCGCATACTAACCCCTTTAACTGCCCTTTTAATTAAGGCGACCTCTGTTTCATGGTGAGTACGCACTGTATTGACGATTCGTCAGGCGCCGGTCTTTTGGAGTTTTGACCGCAGACGCTTTGCCATGACATGGAAGCTCGGGTGGGTTGAAGGGTAACAAAGCACCAGGTGATGCCCACCCTTACCTGGTGCTTTTTTAGTTGGGAATTATTTTATTTCGTTTGATGTTTCTGACAATTTTTACAAATGCCTTCTAGTTCAAAGTGGTGTTTGACGACGGTAAACTGATGTTTGCGGCTGAGATATCCCACAAGCTGCTCCAGTTCTGGTGTTTGGATAGGCTCAGCGTTTTGACAGCGGATACAGTAGAGATGGTGATGATGTGGGATGAATGGTTCAGTGAGCTCGTAGTAATTTTTCCAGCCAATAGCAACGGCGCTGACGATGTGTAGCTGATCAAAGGTAACGAGGGTGCGGTAGACGCTGGCTCGGTCAACGTTTTTGCACTTCTTTGCAATATCACTAATGGTTAGCGGAACAGCTGACTGCTGCAATACGTCAAATACTTGTTGGCGCGGTTTCGTCAGACGCAAGTTGTGCTGTTTGAGCAATTCGTCTATTGTCATATTGTTGCAATTATATCACTTATTGCGACAAATTTGCAATAATTTGGAGGGTTTGGCATTATGAAAAGCTATGGATATGGCAATTAAAACAGTGATGAATTTGCACGATTTTGTACCATCGCCAGACGTCAATGCGGCTTTTTCTGGCTTGGTGGCGGCGGTTGTGCAGGCGACAGCGTTACCGACCTGGTGTGATGATGAGGTGTGCCGCGAGGTGCAACGCCGTTGTTCCCTGTCAGAATCAGAGATGGAAATGTATTGGTCGCGGCGAATTACTAGCTCAGCTCGTCCGCAGCAAGAGCTGGAAAAGTTTTGGTATATTGACAATTACCGCGAGCTGGTGCGGCGTGAAGTTGGCCTGTTGGGCGGGTCGGGTTTGTCCTTGACTGGCAGTAGCCGCGCGGCGATGATTGGCAGCGGCCCCCTGCCCTTAACCGCTTGGTGTCTGTGGCGTCAGACAGGCGTGGCGGTTGATTTGGTAGACGTGGTGCCAGCTGCCTTGGCGCAGTCACGCGAATTGGCGCAGTTGATTGACTGGCCGGTTGGCAAGTGTCTGGTGGCGGATGGAGCGGCGGTAACTTTGCCGGACAGTACTTATGATGTGATTTATGTGGCTGGCCTGGCGGGCGATTCGGCTGAAGCCAAGCAGCAAATTATCGATAATATGTTGCCGGCTCTCCGACCTAGCGGGCGGATCATCGTGCGCGGTGCTCATGGTGCGAAAACGTTGCTGTATCCAGCGTTTGATCCAAATAGTTTGCGGCGTGTACAGCTGTTGGTTGAGTATAATCCTGACGACGATATTATCAATTCGGTATATGTATATAAGAAAGGTTAATTATGAATGATAAGATTGCACTATATCTGGTGAATGGCGCGCTGGGTGCTGGCAAAACCACGCTGGTCGATTTTTTGGTGCAGCAGCCTGAGTTTGCTGGCGCGCGAGTGATTGAGAATGAGTTTGCGTCGGAAAGTATTGATAGTTGCACTCTGGCGCAACGGGTTGATGAGGTAGCAACAATTGCTGGTGAGTGCATCTGTTGTAGTAGCGGCGAAGAGCTGGTTGATATTTTGCACAATTTTGCAATAAGCGGAGGAGCACCAGTGATTATTGAGTCAACTGGTGTCGCTAATACTCTACGGGTGGTTGAGAAATTACTGGCTGGTGATGTCTTTGAGCAGTATGATTTGAAACAGTCGTTGTATGTTGTGGATGGAGCTGAAGCTAGGGCTGATGGCTTGGCGGAGGCGTTGCTAGCGGAAGCTCGGGCGGTGGACATGGTATTGATCAGCAAGCTGGATTTGCTGGCTGAAAAAGACCGCCAGCAGCTAATTGAAACATTGTTGCAACAAGGGGTAACCGACGTTGTGAATATAGATCACGGCAAATTTGATCTGGCCCAGCTTGGCGGCGAGTCGCACATTTTGGATTATTTACTACTGCACGAGCCTGTGAAAAACGCAGCTGAGTATGCTTTAAATTATAGCGTGATTGATGTGGCTGAATTGGCTATTAGTGCTGAGAAGATTGAGAATATCTGGGCTAGTTTGCGAGATAAATACGCTTTGCGGCGCATGAAAGGCGCGGTTGCTGATGGTGCCGAGACATGTCACATCGAAGCAACGCCGCAGCAAATACGGGTCACGCGTGGTGCCACTGATGAGTCATTAAAATTAGTTGTCATTGGCGAGCGGGCGCGTGAGATTACGCGTGCAGTAATTACGGAGGAACTGGGATGATGAATGGTGCGAGAGTGGCGGTTGATAGACTGCTTGATATGTATGATGAATATAAGACTTTGGCAGTAAAGATTGCTACTGCGGAGCGCCGTTTGGCGTTGGCGAAATTGAAGAATAGCAGTGGCGAAAAGATACGGATAGAGCTGGACTACTTACGGCATAGCCAGCAGCAACTGTCTGATAATATGACGTTTGATACGCCACTAGTTTGGGTGATGTACAAGTTCGAGGCCTACCAGGATGAGGCACAGCCGATTAAAACCATGCACGATTTTCGCTTGCACTGCTCGAAGCCCGGCTATATTTGCACTAAACGCTTCACATTTTTAAATACACACTTGTGCAATAATGGGCAATGTCTCCTGACGGACGACGAACGATACCCCGACAAAATGCTACTTAGTGAGATTTTTCCGCTCCTTGGCGAAATTGAACAAGATGAAGCTTTCTTGTCCAGTTGGCGCGCACATGAGTACTATCAGGAGGATGGAATTGTCAAAAAATGGCAGGACTATGTGGACTGTAGAGGATAGCCTTTTGCCCGCTGGTTTGAGGTAAGCGTAAGATTGCGCTCATAGATATGCTATACTAAAGCAATATGAAGCATCTCTGGCATTCACATCATCCATTTCGAATTTTTTGGTTTTCAGCACTATTGACATTGATTTTGGGCGGTTTGACGTTCATGCACTTGGGTCTTGGCGGTCTCTGGTTATTTGCTATTTTGGTAGTGCTGGAAGTTACGTTTAGCTTTGACAACGCGGTGATTAACAGTAAGGTGTTGGCTGGCATGAGCTCGGCATGGCAAAAGGTATTTTTGACGGTCGGCATCTTTGTGGCGGTCTTTGTGGTACGGTTTATTTTGCCAATTTTCATCGTTATGGTGGCGAGTGGTCATGGTTTCACCGAGGTGGTTGACTTGGCTATCAATAAGCCAGCCGAGTATGGTCACATCTTGCACGAGGCGTCACCAATGATTGATGCGTTTGGTGGGGCGTTTTTGATCATGATTGGGTTAAGTTATTTCATCGACTACAACAAGCGCATTCACTGGGTTAGTCATGTTGAACCGTGGCTGGCTAAGGCTGGACGGTTTGAGAATTTCAAAGTATGTCTGATGTTGGCAGTGGCGACGATTTTGTATTTCACAGTGGAGCCGGCACATCAATCGCTCATTTTGATCTCATCTATTCTGGGGATTATGCTGCACATCGGGCTGGAATTGTTTGGATCATTCTTTCACGAGGACGACGCCAAGGCCATTAAAGTCAAGACTGGTTGGGCGGCATTTGCAAGCTTGTTATATCTTGAGGTTTTAGACGCTAGTTTCAGTTTCGACGGCGTCATCGGTGCCTTTGCCATCACCAGTAGTGTCCTGTTGATTGTTGCTGGACTGGCGTCTGGAGCTATTTGGGTGCGGTCATTGACGGTGTATCTGTTGCGTACAGGCGTACTCAGTAAATATAAATATCTGGAAAATGGCGCACACTGGGCAATTACGGCACTTGGTATGATGATGATCGCGAAGCTGTTTCATCTGGAGTTGCCAGAATGGGCGACAGGCGGCCTGGGGTTGTTGTTTGTGAGTTTGGCGGTTGGTAGTAGCGTTTTGGAGGCACAATCCATCAGGCTGCGAGAAGCAGCAGTAAAAATCAAACGTCGAAAACGATAAGCGTTTTGCAACGTTGTTGCAATTAGAATTTGACGCTTAGTGGTTCAATGCTACCATCAAGAAATGCGCTAACTAGCTTGATTGACTCAGGGATCGTCCAGTCGCGGAGAATTGTTCGTTCGTCGGCGTTGAATTTACTGAGGACAAAGTCGACATCACCGATTTGCCGGCGTAGCGAGTTGTCGGTGCCGATGCGGATGTGCCAAAACTCACTACCAACGTGTCGATGTAGTGATTTCAAACCGTTATTGCCAGCACTTTCGCCGCCCTTGCGGACGCGAATTTTGCCAAAATCAAGTGCCGTATCGTCATGGATGATCAGCAGATCATCGAGCGTTACCTTATAAAAATCCATGAGCGCTCGCGCTGCGATGCCAACTTCGTTATAATACGTCGTTGGCTTGACAAGCAGGATTTTTTCTCCAGACATGGTCAATTCGGCAATATCAGCCGAGAATTTTGGCTTATTGCTAAATTGTGCACCCTGCTCCGCCGCTAACTGGTCGGCCACCAAAAAGCCAGCGTTATGCCGCGTGTATGTGTATTTGTCGCCAGGATTACCGAGGGCTAGAATGACTTTCATACCTTCAGTATATCACCTTGGTCGGGATGGCGTATAATGGAGATATGGCGAAACGCGATGATGATTTGGAATTTAGTATCAATGCAGCGTTTGACGAGGCGCGGACGGTTGTCGACAAGGTGCCGCTGTATTTGGTGAATGGCTCGTTGGGCGCTGGCAAGACCAGTGTGCTGGAATTCTTATTGCAACAACGTGACTTTACGGGCGCGCGAGTGATTGAAAATGAATATGCCAACGAAAATGTCGATGGCTACCGGCTGGAGGGGTTGGCAGACATGGTGACGACCCTGGCTGGCGACTGTGTTTGTTGCGGCTCGGAGGATGCACTGACCAAGATGCTGATGGATTGTAGCCGCTATTCCCCTGCGCCGGTGTTTATCGAGGCGACGGGGGTGGCGCGGACGATGAATTTGGTGGAGCGATTGATCAGCGCCAAGATGTTTGCCAAGTATGAGCTGATGCAGAGTTTTTACGTGATCGATGCGTATGAGATTTTACGCGGTGTTGAGCCAGCACACGAAATTGAGCTACAAGCCGCAGACGTGATTTTGGTGACCAAGGAAGATTTGCTGAAGGATAGCGAACGAGCTGAATACGAGGCCAAGCGCCGCGCTCTGCCCTACGCTAAGGTGCTGAGCGCCCCACACGGCCAGTTTGACCTCGGCAAAATCACCACGCCGTCGGGGCTGTTGGCGTTTTTTGACCAGTATGATGGCGAGTTGGCGGTGCCGGATAATCCGACGTACAGTGTGATTGATTTATCGACCACTACTGTTAGTGAAGCGGTGTTTGAAAAGCTGTGGCCAGAGTTGTTTGCGGCATATGGTCTCAGGCGGCTGAAAGGTTGTTTTATAAACGACCGTGGTGAGCGGCGGCACATTGAAGCGACACAGTATCAGATTGAGATTCGTCATGCGCACTCGGACGAGGCGGCGAAAATTGTGTTGATTGGCGAGCGGGCAGATGAAATTACGCGCGATATTTTGCAAGCGCAAATCCTCATGTATGGTGGATGATTAGCTTTTTCCTGCGGTGTCTGGGCTATCAACAGTGATAGTGTCGTGAAATTCTCCCTCTGGTCTATGAGTTTCACCAGGCTTCACAGTAAGAGTAAAACCTTCCTGTAGTTCGGGAAATGGTCCAAGTAGTCCGCGGGCTGCAACCTCTCCAACTGCTCGCATGAAGTTCTTGACAGCTTGTTTTCGCTCAGCTAGTTCTGCTGGATTTTCACCTGCTACTCCTGGTATCTCAACACCAGTAATAACTTCACTAAAGTTGGGGTCGGTATCACCCGGTTCTGCTGTAACAGACATACTTGCACTTGTGCAACCGGTAGCTTTTGACATGTCAAAGATGGATGATTTTTTACCAGCACGGTCAAGTAGTGGTTGGTGGTTACCAGTGTCTCCAGCGATGAGAGTAACTTCTACTATAGTCTCCTCACTCGTCGTGTTTTTGTCATGTTGCGGTAGTACTTGGATGTCATCGACTGAGCCGATACGCATGGAATATTCGTCTGCCTTTTTGCTAAAAAAAGATTTAACGGTGACCTCAAAGGTAGTATGCTTAGGGTCTATGGTATCAATAGGTGGCGTTTGATCGGGGCGCGCAATGGCATGGGAGGTCTCCTGGTCAGAGCGTGTAGAGTTTGTCAAGGTTTCCATATGCGTTGTATTATATCACAACAGCTGATATTTGTAAATAGTGTATTGACATGAAAATAGCCCACCCAGAGAGGCTCAAGCCGAGGTATAAGACCTTCAAGGCGAGCTATTTTCTGAGTGGGCAAGCCTTAGCTTATCCACGAAAGAACAAAGTAGAGCGCCACGAGAGCGCTCATCCCCGCCGTGCTACCAATGATAAAAGGTTTCCAATTTACTGGATTTTTATCATTGTCGAGTACGAGGGCCTGGCATGCTATCGTAATGATAGCACCCCCGGTTCCGTATATAAGCAAATCATTCATGATACACCTCCTTCCGAAAGGTACATCATGCTCAAAGCTAAGGGGCAACTTCTGCCTCAAGACAAAACTTTGAGCAAAAGCTAATTTTAATTATATCACTAATAATACAAAATGTCAATAAATGCTGCTAAGGTCGTGGCTTGCATCATTTATATGCCTTTTTCGGCATTTTTGGCCTGCTTGTAGGCCTTGGTGACGGGTGTCAGGCCGCGGGCGACGCGTTCGCGGTTGGCTTTCAGCTGCTTTTCGTCGCGGAAAGATAGTTTAATGGGCGTGCCAGCGAAATTGAAAGCTTCGCGTAAGGTCCGCTCCAGGTAGCGTTTATAGCTCCAGTGGACGAATTTGAGGTTGCTGCCGTAGATGACGAACCATGGCGGGGCCGTGTCGGTTTGGACGATGTAGCGGAGTTTTGGGTGCGAGTTCTTTAGGCCGGCTGGCGGATGAGCGGCGACGGCTTTTTGTAGGAGGTCATTGAGGATGCGGGTTTTGCATTCTTGGCGGCGGCGAGTGTGGATGTCGAGGGCTAGGTCGAACAATTTGGCGACGTTTTGACCGGTGACTGATGAAGTGAAAATCAGCGGTGCGTAGGGGGTGAATTTGAAATGATAGCTAATTTGCGGCGCCAGCTCGTCGTGAGTGTAGGCGTCTTTGCCTTCGACGGAGTCCCACTTGCTGACCACTAGGACGAGTCCCTTACCTGCTTCGTCGATGATGCCGGCCAAGCGCTGATCCAACCCAACGTTCAATTCGTTGACGTCCATCAAGAGAAAACAGATGTCGGCTTCGTTGATGGCCTGCATGGTGCGTAGGACGGAGAACTTTTCGATGCCGGTTTCTTGCTTGCCCTGGCGACGAATGCCGGCGGTGTCGAGTAGCTCGATGGTCTGGCCGTGGTAGCGGACTTGGACGCGGTTGACGTCGCGGGTGGTGCCGGCGACGTTGGCGACGATGGCTTGCTGCTTGCCTGCTAGGGTGTTGAATAAGTTGCTTTTGCCGACATTTGGCCTGCCAATCAAGGCGACACGGATGATGTCGTCTGGCGTGGTTTGAGTGGCTGGCGGGATGAGATCGGCGATGTTGTCGAGCAGCTCGGAGATGCCGATGTTGTGCTCGGCGGAGGTTTTGATGATGGTTTTGATGCCGAGGCGTTTGAATTCGTCGGTATGGAGTGAGCCTTTGAGGTCGGCTTTACCCGCGATAAGGAGGACGGGCTTACCGCTTTTTAAGGCTTTTTTGGCGAGTTGGCGGTCAGCGTCTGATGGATAGACGGTGGAGTCGACCATGACGAGGATGACGTCGGCAGCGGCGGAGGCGTCGGCGATTTGGTCTTGGATGGTTGCTTCAAATTCGTCTTCAGCGGGTTTGAGGCCGGCGGTGTCGATGAGCCAGAATTCAGCTTGGCTTGCCTCGTCAGGAGATGAGGCGCGGCGCTTATATGAGACTTTGCCGACGACGTTGTCGCGGGTAGTGCCGGCTTCGCGGGCGACGATGGCGGTGCGGGCGCGCGTCAAGCGATTGAACAATGAACTTTTGCCAACGTTAGCTTGGCCGATGATGGCGACGGTAGGTAATTTACTAGACATAATCACGCCTATTATACCAGAGGCGTGAGGATTTGGCGAGGATGAGCGGTATGCGAAATGGGGCTGACCTTAGCCTGCTGGAGTGGGTATTGCAGTAGCGGCTGGTGTTGGGCTGCTTTCTGGTGCTGGTGAAGCGGTGCACTCGGGACTGTTAGGGATTGCTGTGATGCCACCTGGTCCTTTGTGGGTACGATATATGTATAGTAGCGTGGTGCCATCACAACCTTTCTCTACAGATGATATTTCACCCTTGCAGTCAGGTTCATCAAGACAGTTCCGGTTAACAGTCTGCCAGTCGAGCTTGGACTGGTTGGTTGAGTCTAATTCCGGGCTGATTGTAGATCCTTCTGTAGTTGCCGTTGGTGCTGTTTCTGATATTGGCGCACCGCAGCCTGACAGAGCTAATGCAGCGCTGGCTACTACACCGAGCGCGACTCCTAGCTTTTTCTGCAATGACTCGACATTAGTTTCGATTGAAAATCTGTTACCTTCTCGCATGGTATGTCCTCCTGTATATCTATACGATATACCAATCATTGACTTGGTGTCAATTTGCTTTCCTGAAATTCCCCGCGTTTGATGTCACCGAGAGTGTAGTTACCAAAGTCTGTGCGGTGAAGTTTGATGACGGTGTAGCCAAGGGCGGCGAAGGTGCGGCGGATTTGGCGGTTGCGGCCTTCGCTCATCTGAACGATCCAGCGGTGGTCGTCGCCGTCGTGCTGGCGCTCAAGCGTCAAGCGACTGGGCCCGTCAGGTAGCTGCACGCCAAAGTCGTTGATCATTTGCCGGTGGAGCGGTTGGAGTGGCTGGTCAAGCGTCACGAGATAGCGCTTGATTTTATAAAAGGATGGGTGTGTCATCTGGTGAGCAAAATCCCCGTCGTTGGTGAGGAGGATGAGCCCAGAGCTGTCTTTGTCGAGGCGACCGACGGGCTTGAGGTGATGGAGGTCTTTCGGTAATAATTCGTAAATAGTCGGTACGCCGCCCTGAGAGGCACGCGAACAGAGGTAGCCGACAGGTTTATGGAGGAGGATGAGTTGGTGGGTTTGAGCGGTGAGTCGTTTGTTGCCGTGGCGAATGATGTCGGTGGTGGTGATGCGTTGGCCGAGCTTGGCAGGCTGGCCGTTCACCGTGACCTTGCCCTGCTCGATCAGCTCGTCAGCCTGACGTCGCGACACGCCAAGCGCCAGCGCCACGAATTTGTTGAGGCGCTGGGTGGGTTCATGAGTCGGCGTGGTATTGTCTGACATTTATGCTTGTGGTTGTGCTGGTGGAGGAGTTTGCGGCGGTTGTGGCGGCTGAGACGGAAGCGGATGCAGGACTGGAGCTGGTGGCGTATGAGTCGGCGCAGCGTTTGTTGGTGCTTGCGGAGCTGAGTTGACGACCGGTGCTACTGGTATGGTTGAAGCTGGTTGTTCTGGAGTAGCGACGCTTTGTAGGCTCTGTGGAGCTTGAGGCGTTGGTGTTGTCACGGGAATGTGAGTAGGCTCTGCTGGAGTTTCAGGAGCTGGGGCAGCTGTCAACGTTGGAATGGTCTCTTCTGGAGTTTTATCAGTTTGCGGAGCTGGTGCTGTTTCCTCTGGAGTGTTGTCAGGTGTGGCTGACTGTGGTTTAAGATTTGGAATACCCTCTAATTCTTGTTCCATGAGTTTGGCAACATCTTCTGTCGGTGTCAGGCTGGCACCTTCAAGCGGGCGGATGACACGTTCACCCAGGTTGGCAGGACGTGGCGCCGAAGATGAGAAAGGCGCAGTTGGTTGTGGCAAGGTAGCTGGCGCTGGTGCGACAGCTTGCAATGTTGGCTGTGGTGACAATGCTGAGACATCAGGTCGGACCGGCGGCATTTGGGGTGATGGTGACATGGTTGGGGCTGGAGTCTGCTGAGGCGCCGCTGTTGCTGGTTGCGGTTGCGGTGCTGGCGTAAGTCCCGGAACATCGCCCAAAACTTCGTGCACGGTGCGGACGACGTCTTCGATGCCGACTTGGGATTTCACGAGATATCGGTCAGCTCCTAGCTGTTCACCGCGGGCTCGTTGGTCTTCTGAAGACAAAGCAGTCATGATGATCACTTTGATGTCTTTGGTTTCGGTGGCAGACCGTAAAATATCTAGCATGTCAAAGCCAGAAATTTTCGGCATCATCACGTCACTCAGGATGAGCGCTGGGCGTTCTTTGATGGCCATGGCGAGCGCCTCTTCACCATCGCCTGCGGACACGATGTCGTATCCCTCTGCTAATAATCGTACGCCATAGATTTCGCGTAAACTTTTGTCATCTTCAACGAGTAAAATTTTTGTCATATCTACTACCTACTATACGATATTATTATTAAAATTGCTATCATTCTTATGCTTTTATGAATTATTGGTTCTCCGCGGTATGCTGATGGCGCGACGAGTGGTCTCTAAATGATGTTCAATGTCGGCAAGCGTGGCGTGTTCTGGGCTGGTTGGTGTTGGCTGTGGCTGTGGTGGTTGGTTGGGCTGAACAGGCGGTTCAGTGACTTGAGCAGGTTCGGTTAGCTGTGGAGGCTGTTCTATTGGTTGCTGAGGCTGAGGCGCCACTAGCGGCTCAGCGGGTGTGAGGACAGAAGCTACTGGAGTTTGCGGTTGATGGTATTGAACTGGCGTTGGCTGCAAGGATGCTTCTTTGTGAGCGGCTTCTTCTTTGGAAATTCGCGGTATTTCCAAAAAGAAGGTACTTCCCTTACCATACTCGCTCTCGACACGTAAATCGCCCGACATGCTTTCGGCGAGTCGGCGAGACAGGTACAGTCCCAGACCAGTACCGCCGATTTCGCGAGTGGCTGAATTGTCAACCCGATAAAACTTCTGGAAAAGATGCGGCACGTCTTCTGCGGGGATGCCTAGGCCAGAGTCCATCACGCTGACAACCACCTTTGACGAGTCGCCGGTGACATCAACCACCACTTCGCCTTCTTTGGTGTATTTGATGGCGTTTTCTATGAGGTTGGCGGTGATTTCCCGGAAATGGTCGGGGTCGACAAAGGCATAATAAATGGGCTGCAAATGTTGGTCAGCGGAATCTTTGGCTAGCGCGTGCGGCCGAAACGAATAGAGTAGATTTTTCTCAGCAGCTTTGTGCGCCAGACCCTCAAAGATGTCTGCCACAAAATCAGTCACGTTAAATAGCTTTGGTTCATCTTTGAGGCGTCCGTCCTCGGCTCTACTGATATCCAGCAGGTCTTGGAATAATCGACCCAGGTGTTGAGCGGAGGCGTGCGCTTTGGTGATGAAGTCACGTGCTTTGTCATCGATTTGGGCGGTGGCTGGGTTGAGCGCTAGGCCCAGATATCCCTCGATGGAAGCCACGGGTGTGCGCATCTCGTGGCTAGCAGTGGAGATAAACTCGGCCTGTTCTCGCTCCTCGGCGCGTTCTTTGGAGATGTCGCGGAACACGATGATGACACCTTCCTTTTGTGGACCGATGGGAGAACTGACGATGGTGATCGGTAGTCGTTTGTCTGAAGAAGTTTTGAGAAATAGGTTGTCGCTGTGAGTGGGCTGGTTTGAAGACAACGCTTGAGTAACGGGATGTTTGCCCTCTGGGATGTCGGATCCGTCCTTGAGCACCAGCTTGAGGACACTTTGCCAACTCAACCCCAAAGCGTCGCCTTTGTCCCAGCCGATCATCTGTTGCGCGGCTGGATTGATAAGTTCAATGATACCGTCATTGGAAATAGCCATCACGCCGTCGTCGATGGTATTGATGACGACATCCGATTTACCCTCGGCAGAGGTTAGCCTGTTTTCCAGTTCAGTAAATCGATCGTCGAGTTTTTTCTGCGGCTGGTATCGCCACAGGACGATACTCAGGACAGATGGCATGATGCCAAGCGCTGTACTGATGGCTATTTGCTCCAGCGTCAGTGGTGTTTCGAAATGAATCATGGCGATGTGCGCCACGACCAGCAAGATGATGCCGCCAGTCAGCCACAGCCCAAATACTGCAGCAAAGATAGTCACCATGAGCCAGAGGCTGGTAAATGGAGAATAGATGCCGCCGCTGGTGGCGATGAGTGCGGCGATGGTGATGATGAGCGACGCATAGGTGGCGCATGCCAGGTAGGCGCGTTGTTTTTTGGGCGTCCAAACACAGAGACCAAGCGCCCAAACTGCGGACAATACGCTGATAGCGGCGGCCAAGTCAGTCACTGAATCGCCAATAGTAAAGCGATAATTGCCAGGCAAAAAACGAGCTGATGCGTATGTGAGGAGAATGAAGAGATTGACTAGTAGCGAGGCTTTACTGAGACGGCGCAGCCAAAATTTGGAAAATGTTCTGTCAGACTGCCCCACCCTCGATTCTTTCATGATATTAAGTATAGCGTCAAACGGTGGTAAAACGCAAGCGCATCTCTGTTGGCTGGCGCGGCGGTATAGACAAAAGCGGCCGCGTCGTGGTATGATGCTTAGTGTTGGCCTCATCGTCTAGCGGTTAGGACACCGGGTTCTCATCCCGGCAACCGGGGTTCGATTCCCCGTGAGGTCACCAAATCGGAACTAATTTTGAGACGAAAGCCAAATAATTTAGCCGCGCCGCCTAGCACGGCAAGCCGTGCTGCGCTCCGCCCAGAAAACCCTTTGTATATTTTTTGTAATTTCCCCCGCCGTGATTTTATTAGAAAAAGGTAAAGGGTGTTCTGGGCGGGTGCGCCTACCGCAAACGGTAGAGGTGGCGCAGCTTTTGTCGGCAAAGCCGACGCGCTTTGCGCAATAGTCTGAGGGTTATCTGCCAGCTCTTATTGCCGCATCTTCAATCCACCTTCCAAGGTTCGCTGCGCCATTACTCGCATTCCACTTATAGACAGGATATCCTGACGGCAGCGGGTTTACTCCAAGCTTATCAGTATTACCATACTGGTCTTTTATTCCACTTATATGCACACCTATTAAACCTTTACCAAGCTCAATACTTTTTTGTATTTCGTATTGAACCCATCTGCGACTGGCAGTTTGCGCCCCAATAAGTACCACTGTAACAGATGTGCCCTGGAGTTGCCTATCAATCCAATTCTTTATCGCTTGGTCGCCATTACGCTTGATAGATTCCCACTCGGCTTTGTCGTAGAACGGGTTTTTATCTAGATTTGTAATTATGTTACTATTTCGTACTTGCGCGACACGCCACGCATCTCGTTCGTAGTGGAAACTAAAAAATACTTTACGTGCCATGAATTATCCTAACCTCCAATCCATAATTATTTAGCATTAGTACAAGTAGAACAAGCATAACGAGAACAGTGCCATAGAATAGCAGCAATACAGGGCGCCCAAAAAATATTTTTAACCAGCACCTGAATGATATGTCGGACTTTTCGGGAATTAGAGAATAATCGATCTTCTCTGGTTTGAGCTTAGCAACGTTGTTATAAATACTCCTAAAGGCTCGCTCCATCATAAGGTAATATGCGTCAACACTCCAAAACAATAAGGTTGATACTATAGGTACAATCATGAGAGCCGTATTTGAGTCTTGCGCAGCGAATGCTGAAATACCGGCGATGATAGTGATAGACCAGCCTTTAAAGAGGAAAGAGTTAGACGCCATACGATTAACTACACCTTGTATAAGCTCAAGGTGTTTGCGCTTGTCTTCTGCTGTTGTCCCTCCGGTTGCCATGACACCTATTATAATTCTTTTGAGAGATGTTTGCAATGCTAACATTAGCATTTCATAATATGTTTATGCTTTTGCCTTATAGTTAGGGCTAACTATAAAGGTAGTCTCGGATCTTATTTGATATATTCCCAGCCACTACAGTACCCTGTCCACGAAAATACGGCTCAAGTATTGCCAACGTCTCTCCAGTTGGAAATAATACAGGCAGTATCTGCTCCACGATTCGCTCGTCATCAAACAGTTTACGGAATATACGAAGCGGCAAGTCTTTTATTTCTTCGGCGGATTCTTCGGGGTTGGTGTCAAAATTTACGTTTGGCAAGTCAGGTATGTCGTGCCGCCACTTTTTCAAGTTGGTCATGATATTACGCCAAATATCTGGGTAGCTGAGTTGCTCGAACATATCTTGTCCGTATGACACTGATAAGTCTACACCCCAAGAATCCTGTAATTTTTGTAGTTCCGGCTGGTAAAAGTTGCGATTTTTGACAAGGCTTGGGTCGATAAAATAGAAAAATCCCCACGCTACCTTGTCACCATAAATATCGACCAGCGCCTCTAACTTTTTCTCAAAATTACTAATTTGCCCACGCTTTTTAGTTGAATCATGGTCGTCGCGCACTTTTTGCTCGATGAACAACACTTTGTTGTCTTTCATGAGTAGCTGGTCAATGTCGAGCGCGTCGCCCTCTTTGGAGGTTATTTTTTGCGGTAAAGGCTGCCACCCCGCATTGATAAAATACTGTTTGATTGCCACCTCGAAAGCGTCGCCAAAACGAATTTCATTTGACTGTAAAAGATTTTGCAGTAATTTAGCTTCTGGCTTGGTTGGGCGAAATAGACCAACGTACCTGTCTGGGTATTCGGCAACTTTTCTTATGAGGTCGGGTTTTGATTTTGCAAAGATTTTCTCATCAAAAATTTTCTTGAATTCTTCGTAGTCAAGCATACTTTTTCTCCAGGTACTTTTGTCGAATTTCGTCAATCAACACGCCGTCGATATACCAAAATGTCCAGCCGTTGCATGACGGTTGATTTTGTAAGACTGCGCCGACTTTATGGATAGAACCCTCAATATCGCCGCTTTTGAGCGAGCCGTTGGCGGTAACAACTGCGGAATATTTGCCGTCTTTGCTGGTGAGTGTCGTGCCCACTTTAATGAGCCCAATATCAACCAATAGACCAAACGCAACGTGCGGCGCTTTTGCTTCTAATTTGCTCGTAATGAGCGTTTCGTCGAGCGGTGTCGTGTCGGCAAGTCGCTTTTTGGCGACTTTAACGTAGATGCTGTCGCGTTCAATACCAATATAAGAACGTCCGAGTTCTTTTGCGGCAACTGCTGTCGTGCCGCTGCCGAGAAATGGGTCAAGCACAACGTCGCCCGGCTTTGTAGTTGCATTGATAATTCGGCGAAGCAATGCAATCGGTTTCTGCGTCGAGTGAGCTTTTTCACCGTTAATTTTAATCCGCTCCTTACCGCTGCAAATCGGAATTAACCAATCGCTGCGCATCTGCTTATCTTCGTTGTAGGCTTTCATGGTTTTATAATTAAAAGTCGGCTTTGATTTATCAGATTTGCCAGCCCAGATAAGTGTTTCGTGCGAATTGTTAAAGCGTGTGCCCTTAAAATTTGGCATAGGATTTGTTTTAATCCAAAGAACATCATTCAGAATCCAGTAATTGAGGTCTTGCACAATTTTACCAACACGGAAGATATTATGATAACTACCAATCACCCAAAGCGAGCCGTTGTCTTTGAGAACTCGGCGACACTCGGTGAGCCATTTGGTCGTAAAATCATCATAAGCAGCAAAGCTATCATATTTATCCCAGTCGTCATCAACCGCAGATACCTTTGTATTATTTGGTCGCCACAAATCGCCTTTGAGCTGCAAGTTGTACGGCGGGTCGGCAAAAACAAGATCAATCGACTTGTCTGGTAGTGCTTTTAATAATTCTATACAGTCGCCTTGTAATACGACGTTAGTTTCTAGTAATTTTTTACTCATGGACGCCTTTGAGCTTTAAGTTGATTTATCTTGAGTAAAGTCCGCACATAAAAAACGGACACCTACTCTAGGCGTCCAACCAACAATTGGGATTTGAACCAAAAGTTTTTCGAGCAAGTGCCCGTTTTTCTGGTTCAAATACCAAAATACTGGGAAAATCCCTAAGATGTTAATTGTTGGTTGGACTTCTTTATTATATCATTTCTTGCATTCTTACAGAATAAACACGCAAGAAATCTGCCAAAGTTGCTAAAGCAACAGCGCACCCGCCCAGAACACCCTTTACCTTTTTCTAATAAAATCACGGCGGGGGAAATTACAAAAAATATACAAAGGGTTTTCTGGGCGGAGCGCAGCACGGCTTGCCGTGCTAGGCGGCGCGGCTAAATTATTTGGCTTTCGTCTCAAAATTAGTTCACACTTGGGCGTAAAATCGCACCACAGAGAAATTATCAGTACTGCCCTCTTGGGCAGTTCTTTTTAGTATTGTAATGATTTGTTTTGAAAGCTGTGTTCTTGTGCTAGTCGCCCAGCTGTTCGATCACTTCCAGTAGCTTCCGAGGCGTGATGTCGGCTTTGATGAGGTAGCCGTCGATTCTAGGCAGTAGCTGCGACTTGGACTGGTCGTCTTGCTCAAAGTTGGTCATGATGAGAATTTTGCTGTTAGGCACCAAATCAGTTTCGCCGTTTCTGAGAGCGTCTAAAATCTGGTCGCCACGCTGCTCTGGCAGCATCAAATCCAAAATGATCAAGTCGTAGGGCTGGTTACGCGCTGCCACCAAACCGTCATTGCCGTCCACCATCCAGGTGACGGTATAGCCTGCGCGCTCCAAACTGCGCACGTACATTTCGCCAATAAATCTGTCGTCTTCGATGCATAAAATTGTTTTGATCGCCATGATTACTCCCTATACATTTTGTGATTTTTTATCCACCCGCCGTCAGTGCGAATGAGTCGATTGTTTAGCTGGCCGTCTTCTAATAATTTTTCTTTCACCGAGGCGTAGACAGGAATGGTGAAGGAGAAAATTGAGCCTTGGTTTTCTTGGCTGCGTGCGGAGATGCTGCCACCGTGAGATTCGACAAAGGCTTTACAGATGTATAGGCCAATGCCCGTGCCAGCCACTGTCTCGCGTGATCGGTGTGAGCGGTAAAATTTGCGAAAGAGGTTTTTGATCACGCCAGCTGGCATGCCGACCCCGTTGTCTGAGACGGAAACTTCTACAAATTCGCCTTTTTGCACGGCGGAAACTTGGACAATTCCGCCTTCGAAACTGTATTTGATGGCATTGTCGATGAGGTTGGAAATCACTTCCCCGATGCTACCGCGGTCGGCTGCTACGGTCGGCAAATCACTGGGGATGGATACATTCAACATGCGGTGCTGAGCCGAGGCGCGCAGCTGCATGTCGTCAGCGATGGTAGCGTAAATGGCTTCCAATGTGTCCTCACGCAGATGCACGTACAGGTGGTGCCGATCGAACTTTGAGACATTGAGGATGTTATTGATGTAGCTGGACAAACGGTTAGCGGAAACGGTTAGACGATTGAACAATTGTGGCTCATCATCCCGCAGGCGGTCGTGAAGTTCTTGCTCCAAGATGTCCAAGTAACCGCGAATGACGGTGATGGGCCCGCGGAGTTCATGCGCAGCAAAGGCGATGAAATTGAGATCCTCTTCTTCGGGTAAGTATTTGGCTGAGCGATCAAAGAGGATGATGACCGTTTCGCCAGCTGCACCTTTTTCGTAGGAAGCGCTAACGTCATAGAACTTTTGTGGCGCAGAGGTTTTGGATTGAGCTGGTACGCGAGTCCACTGGTGGTGAGCGGTGATGTTGTCTTTGGCAACTTCTTGGATCCACTCGTTGATGGAGATTTCATCAATAAAGTCTAGCCCCAAAGTCAGCACGCCGTCCATGTTGGAAACGACTGGCGCAGTTTCATTGGCAAAGATAATGTTTTGTTGGTGGTCTAACACGACGATGCCGCACGGGGTGTGATTAAACGACTGAATGATGGCGTCAAGTTGGGACGAAGTTTTTTGGGCAGTCGGTTTGGTGGGCGCACCGTTGGTATAGATGGCCTCAAGCACGGTTTGGAAACCAGTGCGTGCGTGTGCTGGCGAGTTGATCTTGGTTGGCTTTTCGGCAGTCAGCTCCCCTGTTTTGTAAGCTGCAGCGTAAAGCACGTCGCGCATTGGTTTGCTGATGAACGGTGTGATGGCTACTGTGCCAATGACACCTCCGGCTGCGCCGAGCAGGATGATGATGTACCAATTAACTTCAACGGCCGCCAGGTTCGTCAATATGAGATGAGTGATGGTCGCAAAAGCAGCAGCGACGCCGACAGGCAGTAGCAACAGCAATACCGACCGACGCATATAATATCGATTGTAGTCGCGAATCGATCGGCGACGGGTTACTGCCATGCAATGCTTCCTCGCCCCGGTGTAAAGGCGGCGATCCACGTCTGGCCGCGGTTCAACGCGATGTCTTTGCCAGCGGCGTCAACCAATTTCAATTCGGCGTTTTCGTTGTCACGCTTCCAGGTGGCTTGAGCTACGACGCCATTTTGAAAAATATATGCTTTGCCAGTGCCAACAGTGGTGACGTCCTCGTAGCCTTCGCGGCTGCCTGGGCGATGTTCGACGTTCACTTCCAGTGCTACGATGCTGTTTGGCGCAATTTGCCCAGCCTCGGCGTCATTGTGTGGCTGCCCTGCCAGCGTGCGAGCGTAGGTATTCGAATCTTTGTTGTACGTGTAATTGGTGTTAAATAGCGGACCACTGAAATTGATGGCAATCTGAGTTGCATTTGGTGTTTCGGCAGGCTTGCCATCAGCACGCTTGAACCCAGTGAATACTGATTCGTTGTGGCCTTTGGCAGTGTTGGTTTGATCAATTTTCTCACCTGAAGTATAGGCATTGTGCGGCGCGCGTCGATCATTGGCCCGCCAATACGAATTGCCATTGCTGAACTCGTCGATATCGTGATATTTGCCGTTACGAACTGTGCTGAGGGCGTTGGCGCTACCGCCAACATGGAAAATTGAGGCCTTGTACGGCGTTGACCACTGCAGATAGTACAAGCGCAAGCTGCGCACTGGACCAATTTTGGCTGGCTTGTTTCCCTGATACAATGCAAAGAAACGAGTAATTCCACCTTCAGCCACGGCTTCATAGACGATGCCGGCTTTTGATAGTCCAGACTGTGGTCGCGCGTTAGGGCTGTTCTCAACGATTACACCAGCGACGGGAGCTTTGACGGCATTTGCGTCAGCTACTTCCAGGCCGGTCAGTGCCGAATAGAACTTCTCTTTTGGCTTTTTTGTGCCAGCGAAAAATGGCGAACCACTGTCTGATTGGACGGAATACATGGCGATGATGAAGATAATTGCGACAACTGCCGCACCCACGACAAGTGCCAGCGCCAAATGGTGTTTGTGGACCCACTGAGTGAACGCTTTAAATTTAGAGTGATTGATGAGTTTATCCTGAGGAATTCGAGGCTTTTCCATATGATTAGTATAGCATGTCGCTTATGCTAATAAAACTAAGACAGCGTGCGTCGGCCTTCAAGCGCATGCGACAACGTGATCTGGTCGGCGTATTCTAGGTCGACTCCCACAGGGATGCCGCGAGCCAGTCGCGAAACCGTCAGCGTCAACCCGGCTTCTTGGATATATCGTTGCAGAAACAGCGCAGTTGACTCGCCTTCCACTGAGGCATTGGTGGCGATGATGATCTCGGTGACGCCGTCATTTTTGATGCGCTCAATCAACTCGGGAATGTGCAGCTGTTCTGGTCCGATGCCGTCAATTGGTGAAATCGCTCCACCCAGCACGTGGTAAGTGCCATCAAACTGGCCAGTTCGTTCCAGCGCCATGATATCCAGCGGCTCTTCGACGACGCAGATGAGCTGGCGATTGCGGCGGCTGTCAGCATAAAGCGGCGATACGTCATCGCCATCATCAATCAGCGCAAAGGTTACCGGACACGTTTTAACGCGTTGATGCAACTCATTTAACGCTTGAGCTAACCTTTTGGATTGTCCTGGCTCGCGCCGCAAAGCAGCATAAGCGTAACGTTCGGCAGTTCGCGGACCAACTCCCGGTAGATTACCAAATTCATCAATCAACGCCGTCAGCGCTTTTGGCAAAATATGAGCACTCATTATTGAGATTAGATGCCCAGGTTACCCAAGCCGCCCATCAATGGCTTCATTGTTTCAGCAGCAACTTCTTGAGCTTTTGCCAAGCCATCACGCACCGCAATTTGAATCCAGTGCTCAAGCTGCTCAATATTGTCCAAATCTACCATGTCAGGGTTGATCTTGACTGATTTGATTTTTAATTCACCAGTGATCTGAACGATGACCGCGCCATCACCAGCCTCTACTTCAATGATTTCTTTACCGAGTTGTTTTTGTGCTTTACGTAGCTGTTGCAGCATTTTCACCTGATCAAAAGCCATAATGTTCCTCCTTCAATTAACTCACTTATTATACCGCATTATTCACTAAGTTTGTAGACATAAAACCGATCGCCCGCCTCAGCCCAATCATTGGTAATGACGCGCGTGATAGTTCCTGGGATGCCAGTGATATTTTGGCGAGCAGCGCGCGTGACGACTACTTCTTCTTGAGCACCCTCTGCTGGCAAGCCATCGCTGATGGATATTGCCCTATTATGCTTATTCATGTGGCTGGACAAGGCGTCGTACAGCGGTTTTTCGGCAGCTGCCACGACGAATATATATTTCTTGTTTGCGGTGTCGCGCAGTAGTGTGTCACGCACAAGACTCAAATCTTTGGAATGTTCGCGCACGGCGTCGGGTAGATCGTGGTAACTGTGGACGTATCGATTGACACCACTCAGGGTCATGACACCGACCAAGATGATCATCAGTACGAGTCCAGTGCCGCGCGCGTATGGGTTCTTTGGGAATAATCGATACCACTCGTACAGCAGTCGTTCTACGCCAGTAGCCAGCAAAATGAACATTGGCACAGAGATGATCATATTGACTTGAGGCGCCAGGGCGAGTAGCGGCAATGACAAAAATAGCCAAATGTTGACCACGTAGGACCGAGCGGTGTGCCAGTTGCGGAAAGTGATGATCATACCAAGGAACATTAGCGCTACGGTGCTGACGTCGATAGCTGGCAGTACTTGCCCGTTGGAGATGTATGGCACTGGCCAGAGATAGGTTCGAACGATAATTTTGAGGTTTGCTAAGACATCAAAGTTGAGTGACGACCAGCCTGACACGTCCAGCAAGAAGCCGTGATTTTTCAGGCAGAAATACACTAGCGGCGCGCTTACCAGCAGAAAGACGATAAATGCTGGCGTCCAGCTGGTACGATATTTTCGTGACACGATGATGTAGCGTGTGTATGGGTGCAATAATGCCACTAGGATGAGACCAAGGTTGAGATACCAGAAAAATGGCGTGTATAGGCTAGCGGCCATGACGGCAGCGAGGAGGATTTTCCAGAGCTGGGCGAATCTGGCTTTTTGGATGATGAGGCTGGCGAACAGCAAAATCAATGACGCCGTGGTGATGTAGATGATGCCAGGGGTGAAGCTTTGTGCTAGGTAGATAAATTGACCAGTGGCGATCATGAGAGAAAGCGACAGCACGGCGATACCTGGTTTGAACCAGTGCCTGAGGAGAAAAAAGAGTGCCAGTGCGGCTAGACACATCAGTGTAACGGCTGGTAGCTTGATGGTGAGTGTACTGACGCCAAATAGCAAAAATAGTGCTGCTTGGAATGCGTGAAGTGGCAGATTGACGATGGACCAATTACCTTCCATGAGCAAGTTGGTTCGTGCGACCATGTTAATCTCTGACTGGCTAATTCCACCTGGCGCGTACAACAACGCCACGCTGATGACCGCGGAAAATATCAATATCAAAGCACTGTAGCCCCAAAGATAGCGCCAACGGTAAAGAAATAGATGAGACAGAGTTTTCTTTTTCACTGCGGTTTATTATAGCATGGTTTGTTAATCGTGTCGTCTGTCGAGACTCATAAAACGGAGGCGTTCTGGGTGGAAGTATAACTGGACTTTACCGACCGGACCATTACGGTGCTTAGCGATGATCAGATCGGTGATATTTTGGACTTCTGGGTTGTCTGGTTCGTAGTAACCTGGGCGGTAAATAAAGCTGACAATGTCGGCGTCCTGCTCAATGGATCCGGATTCACGCAGGTCGGCCAGCTGTGGAATTGGTGGCGTGCGCGACTCGACGGAACGGCTCAGCTGACTCAGGGCGATCAGCGGCACGTTAAGCTCACGAGCGATCAACTTCAGGCCGCGGGAAATTTCCGACACTTCCTGAACGCGGTTGCCGTTGTGATTGTTGGTGGCCTGCATCAGCTGCAAGTAGTCGACGATGATCAGGCCAATTTCGCCTTCATGTGCCAGGCGGCGAGCTTTGGTGCGCATCTCCAAAATGCTGAGGCCCGGTGTATCATCGATGTAAATCGGCGCCTCCGCCATCTCGCCCATGGCCTCAGACAATTTGGCAAAATCATTATCGCTCAAGTTTCCGGTGCGAATATTCCAGCTGTCAACTCCTGAAGCGTCCGCCAGCATGCGGTCGACCAATTGTTCTTTACTCATCTCCAAGCTGAAAAACAGCACCGGCTTTTTCTCGATGGTCGCTACATTGTACGCCAAGTTGGTCACCAGCGTGGTCTTACCCATAGCTGGACGAGCTGCCAGGATGATCAAGTCGGAACGCTGCAGTCCGGCGGTCATGTTGTCGAGGTCGCGGTAACCAGTGCGAATGCCACGGAGTGTGTCTTTGTTACGGTGCAATTCTTCGATTCGGTCAAAGCTGTCAGTCAGAATATTTTCCAGGCTAATCAAGTCTTGCTTGAGTGATTGATCGGAGACGCTAAATAGTTCAGCTTCGGCCTTCTCCAATAGCTCCTGAGTGGTTGTCGATTCGTCGTAGCCGAGCTCAGTGATGTCGGCGCTGGCTTTGATGAGTCGGCGTCGTACGGCTTTTTGCGCTACCATCTCAGCGTAGGCTTCAGCGTGCGCGGCGGTTGGCACATAGTTGGTGAGCTCCGTCAGATACGCCGAGCCACCGATAAGGTCCAACTCATCTTTGCGTTTCAGCTCATCGGTCAAGGTCAACAGGTCGACTGGCTTGTGCTTTTCAAACAGCCGCATCATGCCCGCAAAAATCAGTCCGTGATTTTTATCATAAAAATCAGCAGGATGCACATGTTCAGTCGCATCTGCCAAGACTTCTTCGTCAATCAATATTGCGCCCAGCAAACTCTTTTCGGCATCCAAATTTTGCGGCGGTAATTTACCAGATGATGTATGTTGACTTGCTTCACTCATTTATAATTCCTCCAACTTCACTTCTTCGCCACCGCCCATCATGGCAGCGATTTCCGCCAATTTTTCATCTTCAGGTGGTTTCTGCTCTCCAATTATATCAATTTCTAGCTCCATCCCTGCCTCTGCGGTGATGATTTCTGCTAGTAGCGGTCGATTTTTGGTGTCATCTAATTTTTTCTTGTAAAACGCACTGCCCGCAAAAATAGTTAGTTTATCTCCGTCAAACGCCCACTGACTTTTCTGGAGCAGTGATGACAGGCCGACTGATTTCTCCTTGGCTTGTTCGATCACCTTTTGCCAATCTAGCTCCAGTGGCGCATCAGATTTACGTGGTTTCGTGGACGACTTTTTAGCTGGCTGAGCTGGCTTGGTATCTTGGCTTCCGGACGTTTTTTGGGCTGGCTTGGTTGACTTGACGTTTTGATTTTTCGGTGATTTTTTTGCCGATGGAGTTGGCTCGGCTGAGGTTGAGATGACGGTTGGCGTTGCGGTGGCAGCTTGAGCAACCGTTTTCTTTGGTGCGGCTGGTTGAGCGTGATGTTTCATGAAAATAGTCAATAATTTCAGGTCGGGGTGCGAATGGCGATCGACCTCGATGAGCTGCTGGATGAGTTCAACAAGCTCTGGGTTTTTACGCAGCCTGGTGCGAGCGATTGACAATAACTGGTGTGATACCACAGTCGGGCTGATGCCACTTTGCTCTAGCTCTTGCAGAATGCTAAGGATGCGCGCAGTATCCTCTGATTGATACACATCAAGGAGTTCTTCTAGCGTGGCTGCGTCGCTCAAGCCTAAGTATTCCGTAACCATGGCGGTAGTCAGTGGCTGGTCGGGTGTAGCTAAAATTGATAGTTGATCGAGCATACTGATGCCGTCGCGAAATCCACCGCGCGAACGTTCAGCGATTAGTCGTGCGGCGTCCGCCTCGATGGCAAAGCCCTCTTTTTCGGCGATAGCCATCAGCTGGCGTGCCATGACGTCGACTGAGATGGGGTGAAAGAAAAATTGCTGAACGCGGCTGAGGATGGTGGCGGGCAGCTTGTCGGCGTCGGTGGTCGCCAGGATGAATACCACGTGTGCTGGCGGTTCCTCCAGGGTTTTTAATAGTGCGTTGAAGGCAGGCTTGGACAACATGTGAACTTCGTCGATGATGTAGATTTTCTTTGGTGCGGAAACGGGTGCGACCTGAGCTTTTTCACGTAGGGCGCGGATGTCGTCGACGCCGTTGTTGCTGGCGGCATCAATTTCGATGATATCCAGGTGCGAGGCTTCCTCGTCGTACGGCAGCTTATTAATTTCATGCGCCAAAATGCGCGCCACGCTGGTCTTGCCGACGCCGCGCGGACCCGTCAACAAATACGCGTGGGCGATTTTCCCCTGCTCCAGCGCTCGGCGCAAAATGTTGGTCACATGATCTTGTCCCAACACCTCGTCCAAGCTACGACTGCGATATTTGCGGTACAGTGCTTGACTCATTACTTATGTATTATAGCGCAAAGTGCGGGATAAGGAAGCTACTTAGCGGTTAGGGATGGGCACTTCTTCGCCACTTTCTAAAATCATGGTCTTTCTTGGCCATAGTTCTATCGGTCTGTCAATATACGGTAAGTCAGTTGCTTCTGCGATGGCTCGCATAGCCATGTCTATCGGTGCACGTAGAGCCTGACGTCGAGATTCGTGGTCTGTCGAAGCGGTATAATCTCTATACGCTGCTCTATAGTCAACGGGGTTACACAGAGTAACGTGGATTTGCTCATCTTGCGGCATGTATGCATCCAGGTCAGTAGGCCACGGCTCGTAGCGAATACCTACTGGCAATAAGTTAGGCTCCACCCCCCCTACATTTGCGTCAAATAAAATTCGTGACGCACCCGTTCGCCCTTTGGTTACCTGAGCGTCACCGGTGTATGCACCTTCTGGAAAGATGAGTAGTGAGCGTCCGTCAAGTAACGCTCGTCTGGCCATTTCGAGCCCAGCTTTCAAATATTCTTTTCCGCCGTGTACTTCAAGTGGTATTGTATGCAGTGCCTTTTCTATAACCAATCGCCGTACTGCCGTGCCAACAGAGCTGTTTTTATACGCCAGTCGCGAACTAATGACAACGTCACAATCCTCCGGCAGACTTGCTGGTATGGCAAAGATATCACGCATGCAAGCATGATTGGCGACGAATACATTCGGGCCTTCTGGCATGTCGTCAAAGCCGTGAGTAGTAATGGCCATTTCCCGACCTATAGTCTGTAAGAGTGGCTTCTTTCCCTCGTTCACATCTGCCTCGCTTTCAAAGCTTGCTTAACGGTGTGCGCCACTAAGCGATGTCCTTTTGCTGAAAAATGAATACCATCAGATAGTGGTATGAACGGCAGCTCAATATACTCACCAAGCGAATCTTTATCTCTCAAGATTTCTTGTCGTATTTCTTCTGATTGTTCCGTGAACTCTGGACCAGAATCTTCATCAGTTGAAAATGCTGGTGGCAGGATATATATGATGTTAGTACCGTGAGCCAGTTTTTGATAATCTATTAAATCTTGGATGATAGCTTGTGCCGTCCTATTGTATTGCTGTTGTAAATCATTGGTGCCAAGGGCGATGATGATGGTATCCAGATTGCCCGCTTGCTGGAGGGCTTTCGTAAAAGCCTGCTTGCCATTTTTGTATGGCTTTGCTTCACAAAAATCTCCCGCTACGCGACCTGACAGCCCGTCGGCGATGATATGCGCTTTGCCTCGTAATTCTCGCTTCAGGCGGTTAACCCACCGGTCACTGTATCGCACTCGTGATCCAACGAAACTGTCTCCCCAGACGTTAGAATCGCCATAAATAAGAACCCTTTTGCTTGCGTGGTTGCTACTCATATATAAACTCCGTTTTTCATATTATACCATGTTTTGTCAAAATAGCGTCAGTTGCGTGTTAGGTATCTCAAGGTCAACCGTACCTTGCGCTGTTTGTGCCCGGTGTCCGATAAACCTTTTCACGTTATACGCCAGTAGTTGCCCGTCATATTCAGTGATGAGCACTGAGCCAATGACGCTAACAACCGTGCCAGCCAAGACCGTATTCCCTGTCATGTCAATCACACTGCTGAAGTCTCGGCCGTCCGTGTGAAAATACTCTTCGCACGTGATGAGCGTTCGGTCTGGAAAATCCAGCCCCAGCTTTTGTTGGATACGCACCAATGCATCAGCCAAAGTCTGTTCCGCTGCCGTAGTATTCAATGGCTGCTTAATTAGCCCCAGTTTTTTACTGGCAGCCACCGTTTCCATGATGCCATCCAGCTTAGCAATCTTTGCTTCGTATTGCCGGGCGATCAACGCCGAAGCGAACGTCTCCAGTTTCAATGCCAGCCGTGCCCCCTGTTCTAGCAGCCGACGAATACCGCGCGCTTCCTGCGAAATGCCGACCTTTATCACCTCTGGCGAGAAATACGCCAAATACAAAAAATGTGGAGTTTGATTGATTTTTTGCTGTTGCGCCGACACCGAATCGGCGTGATAAAACGCTGGATTAAACCCAGTTCGGTTACGACATTTCAGACAATTTTCATATTTCTCATCAACCGTGGCGCCGTCAGGACAAGCCTGGCTGCAGTGATTGTCAAAATCCAGCCAGCCCGTACAATATTTGGTCGAAACATCAAACGCCAGTGACAACTCCTGCCCCACAACATCACCACGCTCAATCTTGCCATCAACCTGCCACTCTAAAAATGGCCGATTCTCAGCGTCAAAGCTAGCGTAGCTTAGTAAAAACTCCTCAGGCATAACACAATTATACCAAAAACCGCCCGCACACGCGGACGGCTTCAAATACGAATTGTTTTTACAGCGCTGCTTCAACGGCTGCCCACGTAGCGTCAGGATTGTCCTCTGGTACAATGATGGTGACTTGGTCGCCAATGTTGATGCGGAAGAACGTGACGCTGGCGAGCAAAATGCGATACTCGCGGCCGTTAGCCTCGACGTAGTAGACGCCGTCGTGCTGGACAAGTGTACCGATGACTTGCTTGCGTGCCACTGGGCCGATTTGCTTGTAGATGAAGCTGCCGTCGTCAGCGATGGTTAATTTCAAAATGTCGCCCTCAACCAGCTTTGATTTTGAAGCATAGTTGGCTGGGATTGGATAATTTTTGCCGTCTGGGCCAAGCATGGTCTGACCGTCAAACACACCTTCGACGACCTTGCCGGTCACATCTTCGGTCGAGGTTTTTGGCGTAACAACTTGACCGTCATCACCGATGATACTGATCAATAGCTCTTTTGCTGCTGCCAAATTGGTTTCTGCCTCTTGTATCAATGAGCGAAGCCGCTTTACTTGTTTTTCTGGTAATTCAGACATAGTGATTCTCGCATTTCCCTGTCTATTTTTGATAGTTCTCGTTCTATATATAGCATAGGAAAAAGGTTAGGTCAATGCTTACATAAGCAAGTTATTTCAGATTTCCACAGCATTTTAAGGGGTGCTTGCAAAACTGTTGCAAATTTTACCCTTGCAATCAAAATACCGCCCATGATATAGAGCGGTATAATGATTTCGAAAACAAATTGGCGTCATGTTTAGAATGAAATTAGCTGAGCTCAACGCTAGCGCCAGCGTCTTCCAAAGTCTTCTTTGCAGCTTCAGCTTCGTCTTTTGAAACTTTTTCTTTGACTGGTGCTGGTGCGCCGTCAACGATAGCTTTAGCTTCACCCAGACCCAAGCCGGTGATTTCTTTAACAGCCTTGATGACTGCAACTTTCTGAGCACCTGCGTCCTTCAAGGTAACGGTGAACTCAGTTTTTTCGTCAGCCGCAGCAGCGTCACCGCCAGCAGCTGGACCAGCAACAGCGACAGCTGCAGCAGCTGGCTCGATGCCGTATTCATCTTTCAAGTGGTTTTTTAGTTCGTTAACTTCCAGAACTGTCAATTTGGTCAGTTCTTCAGCCAATTTCTTAATATCAGCCATGATATATCTCCTTAGATTATTGATTGATTGCTAAACTTAAGCCGTAGCTTTGGCTTCGATGCCGTCCAAAAGTCCGTGCAAATTGCCGCCCAGCGCGCCCACAGTGTCGTGGACTGGTGAGAGCAATTGTGCCACCACTTCGGCGACAAGCTGGTCTTTGCTTGGCAAGCCTGCCAGCGCCTTGATGTCAGCTTCGTTGATGCTGAGGCCTTCACCTGAGAAACCACCAGCCAACTGCAGTGCTGGATGCGTCTTTGCAAACGTGTCCAGAACTTTCGCTGGCATGACCTCGTCTTCGGCGCTGATGGCGTAGACCAACTGGCCAACCAGGAGGTCGGTGTCGGTTTCTTTATAGGTGTCGACGCTCTGCAATGCTACGCGTACCAAGCGGTTTTTGACCACCTTGATGACCACGTTTGCTTCGCGAGCAGCCTTGCGCAACTCTTGCAATTCAGCCACGCTCAGCCCCTGGTACCGCGCAAATGCCGTACCTTTGGCGTCTTTCAGAAGCTCGGTTAGTTCAGCAACCAAAGTTTGTTTTTTATCGCGTGAAATTGCCATAAAAATCCTTTCTTTGATTGAGTTAATTTCATTCTTTTCGCCAATTTGTTAACGTGCGGTAATGGAGAATCAAAAAGACGTCTTTGATTCTCGCACTACCAAAGACGTCAAATAAAACTGTTCGTTTCATCCCTCGGCGGCATGTTTACATCTGTTTGTTATGCAGATCGCCGCTGTCTTTGGTAATGTTCCTTACCATTGTAGCAGAAATGACAACGAAATGCAACAGGCATATTATATCAAACCAAAGAGAAAGCCCGCTCCGTGGTGGAGCGGGCGGTGCGAACCTCCTTCCTCTCTGTATCTTATTTCCTCACCAAGGGATGCCCGTCGTGATGACGAGCATCCCTCGGTGGTATGTCACTCCTTGCGCGAGGAGTGACTGTAGCTGGCCACGAGGGCCATGAGACCCAATGCTATCAGGGCTGCAGCCCCGATAGCCGCTTGCTCGCCGGCGATGCCGGTGTGCGCCAACAGTCCCCCGCCCGGCCGCTTGTGCGGCGGCTGGTTGGGGGGTGTCACGACCTCCTGGCCCCTTGTGGGGCTTGGGGAGGTTGTGGCCGACGGCACCGAAGGCGTCGGCGTCGGTGTGACCGACGGAGTCGGCGTTGCCGTCGTGCTAGGCGTCGGCGTCGGCGTCGGCTCCGGGCTCGGTGTTGTGCTCGGTGATGGTGTTGCGCTGGGCGTCGGAGTCGGCTCCGGAGTCGGCGTTGCCGTCGGAGTTGACTCAGGGCTGGGCGATGGTGCCGGACTTGGCGTCACTGACGGAGTCGGCGACGGGGCCGGTGTCGGCGGGGGCTTCAGGAGGTAGCTTGCGCCACCTCCCGCCTCCGGCCGCCGCACGGTGGCGGAGGCATCCCAGGAGCGATCCTGGGATGTAATGACAGCCGAGTCGGTCCATGGCCCGGGGTCACCCGGGTTCACAGACAGGGACAGTTCAAAACGGGCTTTCTCGCCCGCGTTGAGCTGGATTTTGACGGTCACCACGGTGGAGGTACACTCCACTACCGTGACCGGGACATAGCGGGTGTACTGGGGCTGACCCCAGACACCCGCTGTTGAGTAAACACCAGCCTGACCGGCTGGCGTGGTGCAAGCAAACTCCTGACCAGGAGACGTTAATACGTCCCTGATCAGGAATTCTTGACCATCGGCAGTGGCGACTGGCGTCGCCACCGTCACGATGGCCTTTGAGGGGTTGTCCTGGGGGATGTACCCCCATTTGGAGCCCCAGCTCTCAGGCTGCGAGCAGCCCGGGCATTGAGCCACCTGAATGGGAGTCCGGCGGACCTTGCCGCCGATCTCCCACAGGAGGTCCCGGGTCTCGCCCGGGACGAGGACGTCCTTCATGGACACTCTCCACCATGCATGCCCCTCATAGGCATAATGCTTGGTGTTTTCGACGGCATCGGTCAGTACGACACTGACCTTGCCGTCGGAGAAGACGGCGTGGGCGATCACCACGCCGCCGTCTGTGGTCAAGTCTACTGGGGAGCCGTTGCTCCCCAGTTCTTGCGGTGGCGTGAAGGTGATGCTATCACCTTCACAATGGCCCTCCTGAAGGGCCAGGCCAAATCCGAATTCAACCGCCTCATAGGCGCTGAACTCGGAAGATCCATCAACAGTGCGGACATACTCCGCACTGACTTCCTCATCCGTGATCGGGCGGGCTGTGCACGACGTTGCCGTCGTGTCGTCGGGCTTCTCGGGGGCGGCAGCTGCCACCCCCGAGAAACCGAATAGCAGAGCTAGCAGTGCAAACAGCGCTGCTAGCCCACGACGCGTAAGCATAGGGATCTCCTAGGGATCTGATATGAATGGATACAGATGTTAAAGAGCTTTTTTGGTTCGCGTCCAGCTGGGCTGGCAAGCGAATCAAAATCGACTCAAGCTTTTAACATCAGCATCCTACTGGGCTTTAGTATTCTAGCATAAAATACAGAAAAATGCAATACCCCCACGACTATCTCGGCGACGCCACCTCAGTAAAAATCCCGCCATGATTGGCGGGATTTGATGGGTCAAACTGTCAAATTAACCATGTCTAGAGGTTGTTTTCAACCTTGATGCCGGGACCCATGGTAGTAGTTACAGCAACGCTTTTGACGTAGGCGCCTTTGAGGCTGCTTGGTTTTTGGGCGTTCAGGCTGCTCAAAAATGCGCGGGCGTTGTCTTGCAATTTGTCTGCACCGAACGACACTTTACCGACGCTCAAGTGAACGATGGCTTGTTTGTCGACACGGTATTCAACCTTACCAGCTTTGGCTTCGGTGACGGCAGTTGCCACGTCTGTTGCTACGGTGCCAGACTTTGGATTTGGCATCAAACCACGTGGACCGAGCAAGCGAGCGTATTTACCAAGTTTTGGCATGTACTGTGGCGTTGCTACCAAAATGTCAAAGTTCAGCTCTTCCTTGTCTAGTTGCTTCAAAAATTCTTCATCACCGATGATGTCGGCACCAGCCTTTTTGGCAGTAGCGTGTTCTTCTTCTGGTGCGAATACTGCGACGCGTACGTCTTTACCGGTACCGTGAGGCAGTGACACGGTTGAGCGAATGTTCTGGTCTGCCTGGCGTGGGTCAACACCGAGCCGAACGTGCAGTTCTACTGACGCGTCAAATTTGACTGGGCTGGTCTCGGTCGCTAGCTTCAAGGCTTCTTCTAGAGTGTAAACTTTGTTTTTCTCGATCTTTTTGGCAGCTTCTTGGTATTTTTTACCGCGGCGCTCTAGGCGTGGTCGAGTGACTGGCTTTGGACCCTTTTTGATGTGTGCTTCAGCGTCTTCGTCCTGTGGAGTGGTGTCGCCTGCTTCTTTGCGAGCTTCCTTCTCTGCTTTAGCTTCAGCTTCGTCCAAAGCTTTTTGGCTGCGCTTGCCTGCTTTGGCGACGTGTGCTTCGCGAACTTCGTGTTTTTCAGCGCCGGCAATGGCAGCCTCGATTTCAGCGATGGTGTTTTTTTCGCTGACTTCTAGGTTTAGTTCTGCTGCTTTTTCCAGCAACTCGGCTTTTTTGGCCATGAGTGATATCCTTTCTGTGGTGCAATCGGTGCTCGGTTCCTCCGAATTCACCTCCCAACATTGATTGTTATTCTTGCTGATTATATCAGTTTTGGTGACTGTTTTCAATGAGGCTCGTGTGTCGAACGCCGAAAGGCTGTGACGAAGGTGTTGTTAGGCACCACAAACAGGTCCGCTCGTGAGCTGTCATCTATCGGGACGAGTCGTAGTCCAAATCGCCACTGTCCGGATACTTCCTCACAGTGCAGCTCTGGCTTGGCATTGATGGTATGGTCGTCAAACATCTCCTGCCATTCACCGTTGTTGTCGGTGTAGAATATCCCGTCAACATAAAACTTGCCTGGTTTAAGCATATGTTCTGTCAAAAAATTCTCATCAGCCATGAGCTGGGCGCATAGCTCTGAGGCCTCGGCTTGCATTAGTTTAGTGACGCGTTCAGCTGAGATGTTGCGCTGACTCAAATCAGTGACGCGATCGTTAAGTAGATATTCGGTAGCCTGGATTGATTGACTACGCCATTCGTCCTGAAAAGTCGCCAGGTAGTCAACTGACTGGTCGTCGTTTTTTTGTTCAGGGTAGATGAGGTCGATATCTGCTAGCTGATCAAACGGTACGATGGTCTTTGTTACACCGTGAGTCATTTCGATATGAAGTTTGGGCAGCAGTTTGGCTTCCCCGTCTTCTAAAACAACTGGCACAAATACAGCGAGCTTGTCGGCGATGATTGGCTCGGTTTGTTTAAAAATATTCACAATGGCTTGACAATGCTCTGAGTCGGCAAGCAGCTCATCAAACTTCCTGGTAGCTTTTTCGGTGAGTCGTTGTATGATGAGCTGCTGCTGCTCGGAGTTAAGCTTGCTGAATGATTTCCTCGACAAAACTCGGTTGATGAGTCCACCAGTATCATAAATTAGCTCAGCGTAGTCCGACGGTTCCTCTGGTTCTTGTTGGCGGACTTCCATAATGTGAGACAATTCCAAACTATCGCCGTTGTCGAGCGCCAAGCGTACCGTACGCTCGCCCAACTCTGAGCTGACCTTAAACCGTGCGACTGCTTCTGAAAATTGTTCGACGCCCAATATAGGCTCGCCTTTGCTGTTGGTGTGAGAGGTTATGGCGGTGATGTCAACCGGCTTGCTTAGTAAATCAGGAGTGAATAGTTGATGGTCCAGGGTTGTCTGTAATGCCTCGTCTGGTGCATCTAAGGTAGCTTCCCTGTTGTAAGCTATGCCCATCAGACCGTCCAAATCAATTGGTCGCTTCTGGGGACTGGTAAAAGGTGCTTCACTCATGTACATATATTATACCAGTGAATAGCAGAAAAATCAATAGCAGTGAGCTCATTTCATAGAATAATTGCGTGTTTAGCAACAATGTGATAGTATTTGTAATTACTATGGAACGTGGAGAAAACAGTAATCTTACACCTGGTGGGCACGATGAAACAACTATTGGCGCGACCTTTGATGACATTATGACTGGTGCAGGTCTAACTGGCGAAGATATGGCTACGGTCCCTAGGAAGTGTCGAGATTGTCCAGTGCTAAAGCACAATCTTGGGGGAATAGCTTGTATGCGCCAAGAAGTACAAGAAGGCCTGAGTATAGATACTGAACAAGTAAAACAGCGTTTACTGATGATGAGAGAGGCGGGCCATGAGGCCTTGGTGTCATTGACAGATGACCAGATAGGTCAAATGGCTACTAGTGCTACAGCCCATAAACAAAGAGAGGTCATGGAGATATTAGACAGCTTTGACAGGCAGTCAGCTAAATTACAAGCTGGCGTAGACCGTCTTACTAGTCACTGCGCAGGGCCTCTTAAGATGCGCGGTTCACGGGATGGTAAGACGGTGACAGTAACTAGCTGTATGTCGGGTATAATAACCCATTCAGGTGAGACAGGATTTGCTGACGTACACTACAGTTAGTGGTCTATCGCGTGGTCTGATACAATAGATCATATGGACTTTATCACAATTACACACATCAGAGCACGTCAAATTTTAGATTCTCGGGGTAATCCAACGGTTGAAGCAGATGTCATATTGAGTGACGGCTGTTTTGGTCGGGCTGCGGTGCCGTCCGGAGCGAGTACTGGGTCTCACGAAGCGGTAGAGCTACGAGATGATGAATTGCCATTTGGTGGTAAGGGTGTTCTCAAAGCGGTTGAAAATGTTAATACGGAAATCGCTGATGCACTGCGCGGCATGAGTCCGTTTGACCAAGAAGCGATCGACCAAAAGATGATCACCCTAGATGAAACGCCAAACAAGAGTCGTTTGGGTGCCAATGCCATCTTGGCAGTCAGCTTGGCGACTGCTAAAGCAGCAGCAGCGTCACGTGGTGTGGCACTGTTCACCTACATCAACACCTTGGCTGGCAATCCACAGATGAGCTTCCCGATGCCGATGGTCAATGTCATGAACGGCGGTCAGCACGCGTTGGGTGCAACGGATATCCAAGAATACATGATCATCCCAGTTGGTGCATCAACCATGCAAGACGCAGTGACCATGAGCGCCGAGGTGTTCCATGTGTTAGCAAAAGTTCTCAAACAAGAGGGCTACCCAACGACTGTGGGTGATGAAGGTGGCTATGCGCCTCGCGTTCGTTACGGCAACTCTGAGCCGATCACCCTGCTCAGTCGAGCCATCGAACAGGCTGGATACTTGCTGGAGCGTGACTTTGCCTTTGCACTTGACGTGGCTGCCAGTGAGTTTTATCAGAGCCAGACGGAACAGTACAATTTGTCCACAGAAAACCGTGTACTGGACACTGACCAGATGATCAAGATGTATAAAGAATTACGTGCGCAGTACCCAATCGTCTCCATCGAAGATGGACTGAACGAAGAAGCCTGGCGCGGTTGGCAGAAGTTGACGCTGGAGTTGGGCGGCACTACGCAGTTGGTCGGCGACGACCTGTTGGTGACCAATGTCGAGCGTCTGGAGCAGGCCATTGAGCAAAAAGCTGGCAATGCCATCCTCATCAAGCCAAACCAAATTGGTACACTGACCGAGACTATCGCCGCAGTCAAGATGGCCAAAGAAGCTGGTTGGAACACGGTGATGAGCCACCGTTCTGGCGAGACGGAAGATACCACCATCGCCCACTTGGCTGTTGGCTTGGGAACTGGACAAATCAAGACTGGTTCAATGTCTCGTTCGGAGCGCATCGCTAAGTACAATGAGCTGATGCGTATCTCAGAGCTGCGTCCCGACATCGAGCTGGCGCGTCCGTTTGTACAGATGTAGGGCGCACTAAGCGCGAATAGTGACGATGTCGCCGTCTTGCAACTTGATGATGCGTGATGCGACTGCAGACGTCACTTCTCCACCGTCGACATAGACACTCACCATATCACCGAAGTACTTGATGGCTTCGGTGATATTATTAGCTGGTGGCATGCCAGCTGGGTTGGCGCTGGGTGCCAACAAGGGGCCGGTTTGGCGAATGAGCTGTGCTAAGCTGCCGGTGACTAGTCGAAAAGCTAGTGTGCCGTTTTGGTGGGCGGTGTGCGGAAAATCGTTGCTGGCTGGTACAACGATGCTGGTCGGTCGCTCGGCATTCAGCTGTAGGTAGTGCTGACGTTGAGTAGCAGTTAAACCCGGGATGTCTGATATGTCGGCGACCAGGATGATGCATGATTCATTGGCTGGGCGGTGCTTGGCGCGGTATAGCTGCTCCATGGCGTGGCGGTTGGCAGCGGAAGCGACGATGCCGTAGATGGTGTCGGTTCTGAGGACGACCAATTTGGCACTGGTAAGTGCCTCTGATACACTAGGGTCTGATATGGTGCTGGTGATGAGCATTGAATTATTTCGTTAGATTAGCCACCAAGATTGTCGATGATAGTTTGCAAAAAGCCTCTAGGAGTTGGCGGTGGTGTTTGGTCTGGTTCTTGGGTTGATGATGTTTTTTCAGTTAAAGATGCCGAAGTGGGCTCGGTGTTGATGTGGATAGAATTAGCAGCGGTATCGGCCGCTTTATTTAACGCGACAGCTGTCGGGATGAATAAAGCAGAGGTGATGGCTATCGCACCGACGACGGATGTGACGGTGTCCTTGAGTCCTCTTTCATCTTCTGTTGATAACCTTGCAAATTCTGGAAGATCCATACTTATATTATATCATATTTAGTCATAACATACAAATACTCCCGCTTGAGCGAGAGCAATTGTGATTGATGTGAAGCTGATTAGTCAGTAACTTCAACGCCCATGCTACGAGCGGTACCAGCGATGATTTTGACGGCACCGTCTGTGTCGATGGCGTTGAGCTGGTCTTTTTTGACTTCAGCGATTTCTTCCAATTGAGCGCGGGTAATTTTGCCAACCTTGTCGGTGTGTGGCTTGCCACTACCCTTTTGGATGCCAGCTTTTTCGCGGATCATGTCGTCCACTGGCTGACCCAATGATTTCCATGCAAAAGTGCGGTCTTCAAACACCTGAATGTGTACAATAACGTCTTTACCCATCAAATCTTTGGTGGCGTCGTTAAATGGATTGATGAAATCCATCATGTTTAGTCCCCACTGACCCAAGGTTGAACCAACTGGAGGCCCAGCGGTAGCGCGACCAGCTGGAATACGTAGTTTTAGATTTCCGATGACTTTCTTTGCCATGATGATAAACCCTTTCAAAATTAGTTGAAGCGTATTGAAAGTGTGCGTAACATAGGTATTATACAAAAAAGTATGGTATAATTCAAGCATGAACGTGCGAGGCCCGCTCCCCATTAAGCGCATCATCAACGCGTTTGGTGCGGTGGGCTACACATTGCTCTTGTTTGTTTATGCGATCATCTCTTTGTCCGCCGTAGTGTGGCTGATGCGTCGCGGTAAGTTCTTTGGGTTGTCAGTGAATTTGCACACTGCAGAACCATTGATGCAGGTAGCGCCGACAGAGCCAGAGCCGTTGATGGCTCAGTTGTTGAGTGCTGCGTTGGGGATTGCTACGGCGTTGGTGCTGGTCATCACTCTCACGGCTCTCACCTATTGGTTGGGGCGCGGCGGTTCGCGGATGTTGAAGCGGTCAGTGCGGTTTTGTCAGTGCCCCGTTACGTTGGTGACGTTGTTGGTAGGCAAAGTGCTGGCTTGTGGCGTGGCAACCGTGCCGGTTTTGTTGGCTGGTATTTTGCAGATGGGTAATCTCTGGGTAGTGATCATTTTATTGGTGTTTATCACCGTGGCATTGATCATTTTTCTGCTACAGCATTATCTGGCGTACACCAGTGAAGTAGTACAGGCCAAAGACGTTTGGTAGTTTGGCCTGCGCCGCATTATTTTTTGCGTGACAGAAAGTGTGTGACTACATTGCCGGCAACGATGCCAGCTGCCACGCCGCCAGCGATAGTCAAGGCTTTGACGGCTTCTTTGCCAATTTCTGAGAACATCAACATGCGAGCTATTTTGGGGTCTTTGATTTCAAGGCTGGTTGGAATTTCAGGTGGAGGAGTATCGTCCTCTGGTGCCTGCGCCTCTTTTGATGCGACAGGTAAGCTGTCGTATGTGGAATTTATCATATTGGCCTGGTGTTGCCCCAGGGATATTGCAAAATTGGCAGCAAAATAAGCAGGCATACGTGAGAGGTCTTCTTCACACTCTTCCATGGACTCCTCGTACAGTTGGTTTACATGTAGTTTAGCTTGCGCTGGTATGTCTGCCTGCTTTTCTGGAATACTGTCTGGAGCGATGGCATGTGCTGCAGCCATAACCGCCTGTCTATCGCTTTCCATCAGATCGGCAAACCAAGCGAGCAAAGATTCCTTTTGCTTTGGCGTTGTCGGTAAGTCTTGTAAATAATGGGTGGCAAGTTCTCGTAGTGCTGGGAGATACTGCATATTTAATAAGGTGCTGGACTTATTTAAGACACGCTGTTGCTCATCAATAGTCTGGTTGGCAGATAGTTTTCCAAAGGTTGTGATTAAACTATTTATGGCGACTAGATGTTTACGAGAGGCATCTGCTAACTCATTACCATCAGGCTCACCCAGTGCTTCTAACCATTCTTCTGAGGGTTTGGTAGCCTCCTGGGCAGCGTCGTCACTGGGCTGTACAATATTTTCGTTATTATTGGAGTTATCATCACTGGGTTGTGGCATTTCTAGTGTACTCATGGTAAAACCTCTCCACCCTTTTGATAATAATTGATAAATTGGACTGTCTGGTCCCGCGCGTTAGACTTTTTTCACCTGCAACGCGTCAAGTTCAACTGGAGTGTCACGTCCAAACATGCTGACCATGACACGGATTTTGCCTTTGATTGGGTCGATTTCGGCGATCGCACCGTCAAAGCCTTTGAACGGACCATCGGTGATGGAAACAACTTCGCCCTCTGAGAAATCAATCTGATGCTTTGGCTCTTCGACGCCCATGCGCTTTTTGATTTTGGCAATTTCTTTGTCAGAAACTGGTGTTGGCGTAGTGTCGGCGCCGACAAACCCAGTCACGCCAGGCGTGTTGCGGATGATGTACCACGTCTCATCAGTCAAATTCATCTCCACTAAAACATAGCCTTGGAAGATTTTGGCTTCAACGACTTTGCGTTTACCGTTTTTGATTTGGATTTGTTTTTCTTTTGGGACCATGACGTCAAAGATTTTGTCTGCCATGTCAACGCCGTTGATGCGCTGACGAATGGATTCTGCTACCTTTTCTTCGTAGCCAGAATAGGTGTGAATAGCGTACCACTGACGGGTTGAGTCGTAACGATTATTTGCCATAAAAAACTCCTTTTACCTTTATTTCAAAATTTGCTCAAAGACCCAGTTAAATCCAGCGTCAAGTAATAAAATCAATGTGGTAAGCAGTAAAGTGAAGCCAATCACGGTGCCGGTCATGATCCAGGTATTGGCGCGGGTTGGCCAACGAACTAGCTTCAGCTCGGCCCAAGACCCTTTGAAATAACCAACAAATGAGTCGCGCATGCCTGAATCTGACTCAGGCTTTTGAATGGCGTGTGCTGGTTTGGTGGTTGGTTTCTTTTTGACGGTTTTTTTAGGGGAATCATCCGTTGCCTTGATGCGGCGTACGGTGGTTTTCCCTGTCTGCTTACCCTTTTCTGCCATGTGTTTCTCCCAAATTAAAAAGTCTGTTTTTCACAGACTGTCAAGTATAGCTTAGCACAAAAAATGCATGCATTGCAAGTGTGAGCGGTATTATTGCTTTTTTGCTGGTTTTGCCGGTGGTAGACTGAAGCTAAAAGTTGATCCGTGATTGAGGCGACTTTCGAGTTTGATGGTACAGCCGAGTTTGCGGGCTAGTTTGGCTGCCACGTACAACCCTAGTCCAGTGCCACTGGTTTCGCGGGTGCGGTAATCTTCGGCGCGGAAGAAGCGGTCGAAAATCTTTTTCTGATCACTGCGCCCGATGCCGATGCCGGTGTCCTTGACGCCAAAGTAGACTTTGCCAGCGCTGCGCTTCATGATGAGGGTGACTGAACCTTTTTGGGTGTATTTGATGGCGTTGGTGATGAAATTTTGTAATAATTCTTCAAGGTATAGCCGAGACACATTGACATTGCCGACGCCTGCTCTAACGTCTAGGTTGAACGCCAATTTCTTTTCTGTTGCTTGCGGTTCGTATTCGTGACGGAGCTTTTCGGCTAGTTCAGTGACGTTGATGAGCTCTGATTCATCAGCAATACCGCGCTCCGCGCGAGACAGCGTGCTGAGGTCGTTGACGATGCGGGCTAAGAACATGATTTGTTTGTGGGCTTCGGCAAGCGAATCGTCCAATTTGTCGGTCATGCCGCGGTGCATCATGAGCTGAACGTTGGAGAGTGAGGCTTCGGCGATGGTGATGGGAGTGCGTAGTTCGTGACTGATTACACTGATGAATTCATCGCGCTCTTCTTCCAAGCTTTTGACGCGAGTGATATCGCGCAAAATGAGGACATAGCCGTCCGAAGTGAGTGTGTCGCTGCCGCCCTGTACTGGTGCAAAGGTGGCTGACAAGCGCACGCGGTCGCCGCCCTCAAGGGGCATGATGATGTCGTCGCGGGTACGAATGGCTGGTGATTTTCGTAATTCCTTAAACACCGGGACTGGCTGTTTGTCGTTAGTTTCAAAATTTAATAACTCATCAATGTGTACGCCTTGGATGCTGGCGTTGGTGTCAAGTAGACTCAAAGCGGCGGCGTTGTAGAGGCCGATGATGCCGTGGGCATCCATGCTGATGATGGCGTCAGTGAGGTTGTTGACTAGTGTCAATACGCGGTCGCGTTCCAGCCGTTCACGGGAGCGACTACGTCGTAGCTCTTGGCGTGACTGGTGTCGTCCACGATAGGCGATGACGACGACTGCTAGAAACATCAGCCATGATATGACAAGTAAAATGATGATGGCATAGATAAGATTCCCTCCCTGCATATGTACCAGTATACCATAAGCATTATACGTGTGGAGTGTATTTTTTCAGGGCGTCGCGGTGTCGTTTATAGTGCGGGTCGATGGCGGCTACCTCATGCCAAAATGCTTGCGAATGATTCATCTGGCGCGTGTGGCACAGTTCGTGGATGAGGACGTAGTCCAATAGTTCAAACGGTAGGTTCATGAGGGCGATATTTAGGCTGATAGTACCGTTTGAGGAACAACTGCCCCAGCGACTGGACGAATGTGTGAGTCGGGTTTTGTCGTAGTGAAAGCTGTGTTGCTCTGCTAAGAATTTGAGGCGGCGCGGTAAATAGCTTTTAGCTTCTTTGCGCAGGGCTTTGACGACGTGGTCGCGAATGGATTGTTGAAATATCGGGTCGGTGAAATCTTGCTCGTCCGTTACACTGACGATGATGGTAGTTCCGACGGTTTTGACAGCGGGTGCTCCCTGCTCCACTAGTAGGTTGTGACTTTTGCCGATTTGCTGAGACGTGCCGTATGGAAAATCACCTTGCTGTTCGGTGATGAGTTGGTGGATGCTGCGGCGTGACTGTTTGACGAGGAGTTTGGCGGAAGCCAGTGGTGCGTGAAGCGGCATGGTGATGCGGATGCGACCGTTTGGGGCGATACGCAAACTGACACGACTAGCTAGGGCGCGCCTGGTGACAGTGATCTCGCCAAATTCAGGATCGGTGATGGTCGGCATCGAGCCCTCCGTCTACTGCACGCGAACGCGCCCGCCAATTGACCGTGGCTGAGTACGTATAGAAGCAGCTGGACGGGTAGCATCGCTGAGTTTTTTCAAAAGTGTTTTTGCCTGCGTGTTGTAAGTGTGGCGACCGCTGATGACCATGTATGGCTCGCTGGCGTGTGGTGGCGAGAAGGTTCGTAATTTCTGTTCAAATAGGGCCTCATCGCCGTTGTGTGAACGAAGCCATCTGGCTCTAGACATGGCAGGATCGGTCTGCACCCACACGAACAGTGGCTTAAAGCCAGCCTCGCGAGCGACTTTGGCGATGTCGGAACGCCAAGCACGCTTTTCGGTGTTGCCGTCGAAAATGATTGTCTGTCTTGGCTTGAGTAACTCTCGAAGCAAATCGATTGCAGCTTTGTGAATCAGTGCGTCATCGCTCGACAATTCACGCAGTGTGTCACTGCTTAACATTGGCGCATTGAACATTTTGGCAAATTCAGTCGCAAACTGTGTTTTTCCCGCCCCCGGTGCGCCGACCATGATAATCAAGTGCGGCGAAGATAACTGCAATGGTTTCATGAAATCAGTATACCACACGCCTGGTGAGAAAAAAACAGAGGGAAAACCTCTGCTATTTTATGGCTCTACGGCTCTATGGCAGGGGAGACAGGACTCGAACCTGCGACACCCGGTTTTGGAGACCGGTGCTCTACCAACTGAGCTACTCCCCTGTGTCTTGGCGTTATTTTACATGATTTTTCCGTCCTCGGCAACTCATTTTGGGTGATTTGAGGAGGCTATCTGACAGGTCGCTGCGTGAAATACTCCTGAAAAACCGTGAAAAACTATTGAAAAAACATAAGCATCGTTTTATGATAAATAGTAGGTATGAAAATATTGATGCTTGGGTGGGAATTACCTCCGCATAATAGCGGAGGGTTAGGCGTCGCATGTTATCAGATGTCACGGGCACTAGCTGACTGTGGTGTGGATATTGATTTTGTTGTGCCCTACTCTGCCGAGCATCCGAATATTGATTTCATGAATGTGCACGCAGCGACGCATTTGGAGGCATCAAAAGATGGTTTTGGCGCCTATGATGATTTGGGCACTTCGGACAAGCAAGCGTATGATTGCGGGCTGGGCGGTATGCGGGCGGTGCAGCGGCGATACAACTGCTTCGTGAAAGAATTTGTCAAACAGCATCCTCCAGATGCTATTCACGCTCACGACTGGTTAACCATGGAAGCGGGCATCATAGCTAAACAACAGTGCAATGCGCCGTTGATCGTGCATGTGCATGCGACCGAATTTGACCGTTCTGGTGAGAATGAAGGCAATCCATTGGTACATGAAATCGAGCAGCAAGGGTTGTTGATGGCTGACCGAATCATCGCCGTGAGTCACATCACCAAAGATATCATTGTCAAGAATTATCACATTCCACCAGAGAAAATCGAGGTTGTCTATAATGCCATTGACCTGGATGAACTGCCACCACACGAATACGACCAAGGCACCTATCAATACTTGGAAGACCTGAAAAAAGAAGGTTATATCATCGTTGGCGCGTTGACCAGGCTGACAGTGCAAAAAGGTTTGACCTATCTGATTCGGGCGGTAGCTGAGGCCATCAATCAGCACCAAAAAATCGCGTTACTACTGAGTGGTAGTGGCGAGCAGCGCGACGAACTGGTTGCTTTGGCAGCGCACTTGGGCATCAGTGACAAAGTGGTCTTTACGGGTTTTGTGCGCGGTCGGCAGTGGCGTGATGCTTACCATCTGATCGACGTATTTGTCATGAGTTCGGTATCAGAGCCATTTGGACTGACGGCGCTGGAAGCGGCGCATCATGACACAGCACTACTCATCAGTCGCCAGTCTGGTGTCGGCGAAGTACTTCATAATATTTTACGATTTGACTATTGGGATACCAACAAATTGGCGCGACAAATCGTCATGTTGGCGCGCTCACCTGCTCTTTTGGAGATTCTCAAGGAAGATGTGAAAACAGAATATGCCCAACTGTCCTGGCATGACGCGGCTCAGCATTGTTTGAAATTGTACGAGCAGGCTCGAACAAAAGGCGGTGGTGCATGAGCCGTCCAGCGATTACCCTGTACCTGCACGCTCACCAGCCATGGCGCGTTCGCAGTTATGGTGCACTTGACACTGCCAACCGTCATGATTATTTCAGTGGTGACGGCGACCAAAACAACAAAGAGATTTTTCTGAAAGTAGCCAACAAATCGTACCGACCGATGAATGCGCTGCTAGAAAAGCTACTACACGAACATCCAGAATTTTGTCTATCACTGAGTTTGTCTGGGGTGTTTTTGGAGCAAGCTGAGCAATTCGCGCCTGATGTTATTGAGAGTTTTCAGCGACTCGTGAAAACAGGACGCGTGGAGCTACTGGCTAGCCCCTATCATCACAGCCTGGCCTTTTTCTACGATCAGTCTGAATTTGAGGCGCAAGTTGCCCTCCATGCTGAGAAAATCAAACAGCTATTTGGCGTTTCGCCCAACGTTTTGGCAAACACGGAGTTGGCATACAATGATGAGCTTGGGGCCTGGGCAGAAGCACACGGGTATGACGGTGTGCTAGCTGAAGGCTGGGACAAAGTATTGGGTTGGCGCAGCCCGAATTATGTGTATCAACCAAAAGGTGCCACGCACACAAGGTTACTCCTAAAGAACTATCGCTTGAGTGACGACATTGCCTTTCGTTTTAGTAACAAAAAGTGGAGTGGCTGGCCACTGACGGCTGAAACCTACAGCTCATGGCTCACAGCATCGGGCGGCCCATTGGTCAATTTGTTCATGGACTATGAAACGTTTGGCGAACACCAGTGGAAAGAACACGGTATTTTCACCTTCTTTGAGCGGTTTGTTGGGAAATGGATAACGGCTGGCGGTCAGTTTAACACGGTGTCGCAGGCCCTGTCGAATACGCCAGCGGGAGAGATCAGTATGCCAGAGACGGTGACTTGGGCCGACAGCGAGAGAGATTTGACGGCTTGGAATGGCAATGCTTTGCAACAAGAAGCTCTGCGCTATCTGTATCAGCTGGCGCCGCGAGTACTGGCGTCTGGTGATACTCAGTTGATCAGCGATTGGCGTAATTTGCAAACCTCTGATCATTACTACTACATGTGCACCAAGTGGGCGTCTGACGGTGATGTTCATGCTTACTTTAGCCCGTATAATTCACCATACGAAGCTTCACTCTATGTGATGAATGTCTTGCGGGATATCTATTGGCGTTCGAGGCATGCTCACCCGAAAGCATAAAGAAAACCCACGTCGTATGCATGGGTTTTAATGATACGCGTGATAAGAAACTAGCTTTTACGAGCTTTAACTTCGTTACGACCAAGGTTTTTCTTGGTTTCGGTGTAGGTCGCGTGCTCGCGAGCAATTGGGTCGTATTTACGCAGCGTCAACCTACCTTGACCTTTGGTAGTGCGGTTCTGTGTATTGATTGTCGTGTAGTAAGTTCGGTGCTTGCTTTTGTTGCTCACCAAAGCGATCAACTTGCGTTTCGTATTCTTCTTTGCCATAGTTTCCCTTTAACAATTTGTACTTAAACTTCGATTATACAATATAACAGATTATGCAAATTAGTTCAAGCAATTATCAAATGTTCATTCATTGTGCTTCTGTAAAATATATGATACGGTAGTAATAGTAAGATATAACGCATCAGGTGGAGATGATGCAGTAAGGAGTGAGGGTATGGCTAGGCAGTCGTGGAAAACATATATAGCTCGCTTGAAGCAAGCAGTGACGACATCAAAACAAGTAACCGTAAAACATTTGGGTATCGGCATGATGGTGATGGCTATGGTGCTGCAGTCGGTAGTTTTCTTCCAAGATTACGCACAAGCCGCGTCAGACGACATGATCCAAGGTGGTGTCGGCAGCAAAGAAGCAATTTTGGCGCACTATGACAAAAATACCAACAATTTCCGTGACGTACTAACCTATAACGGCATCACCAGAGCAGAATTGGCGAATATTTCTAGCACCAAGGTGCGTTATGAGGTTGACTCCTCTGCCCAGTCATGGGGTTGGACTTCACGGTTTTCTGAAGCCCAGGGTCAAAAAGCCCACACGGTTGCCGGACGTACCATTTACTCTCGTCCGCAGAAGTTGTGGGACAGTAGTTGGTACATGGGCTGGGAAGGCAGTTCGGCTACTCGAGGTAAATTCCGCATCATGTCTTCTTGCGGTAACTTGTTGACCTATAGCGTGCCACAGGTTGTTCCGGTGACACCAACACCGCAGCCGCAACCAACGCCGCAGCCAGCCGCTACCTGTGATAGCTTGACTATCACCCAGCTGTCACGCAACCGCTATCACATGAGTGCCAAGGCGTCAGCCAAAAATGGTGCCACCATCCAATCCATTTACATCAGAGTGTATGACCCATCAGGCAAACTTGTTGACGCTGGTGGTGTGACCGGTGACCAAACTGGTATGGGTGTTGAACTCAAGACGCCAGGTACATACAAAGTTCAAGCAACAGCAGTTACCAGTATTGGCGAAGTAACCAGCCCTAATTGTACGGGTAGCTTTACCATTACTGAGGAAACCAAGCCAGAAGAACCAAAGCCGTCAGTCAGTATCACCAAAACAGTTAACAAACAAGAGCATGTCAAAGTGGCAGTCAACAGTGATTTCACCTATGAAATTACCGTCAAAAACACTGGCAAAACAGATCTGAAAGATGTTGTCGTCAGTGACACTGCACCAAAAGAAGTGACTCTGTCAAACAGCAGTGCCGGTAAGGTTGATGGTGCTAAGTGGACATACACCATCGCTAACTTGCCTGCTGGTCAATCACAAACATTCTCATTGACCGCTAAGTACGCGAAGTTCGTTGAGGGCAAGCACAAGAACACTGCTTGTGTCGACACGCCGACCATCACGGGGTCTCCAGATGCTTGTGACGACGCAACGACCGAAACCTACACAGTAACGACGCCTCCGGCAAATCCACCAACTCAGCCTACGCCAACTGAGCCGAATAAGCCAACGCAGCCGACACCGACGCCATCAGTACCGAATGAGCCGAATAAGTCAGCGCAACCAACGCCGACTGAGCCGACGACACCACCAACCACCAACCAAACAACACCTCCTGCTACCACGTCGCAGCCGCAGCCAACTCCTACTGCGCCAACCACTAAGGAATTGCCTCTCACTGGTACTCTGAACACCGCTAGCGGCATCTTGGGACTTGGTGGACTAGTGAGCGTAACATGCGCTTATGTGATGAGTCGCCGCAGCTTGCGCTAATCTACAACAAATAACTACGATAAAATCCGCGCCACAGAACCGGCGCGGATTTATTGTTGGCGGGCGAACAGTTACCGATAGTTGCCAAAGCTCAACGGAAAATCAAAATCTGCTTGATTGAGCGTCGCCATGACGGATTGTAGCTCATCTTTACTGTTTGAGGTGCAGCGCACACTGTCGCCTTGAATCTGGGTTTTTACTTTGGGATGTGCTTCTTTCAGGAGCTTGGTGATCTTTTTGGCATTTTCTTGACTGAGGCCGTCTTTGAACGGTACATCTTGCCAGGCACGCATGTTGGCGGCATTGTGTGCCCCGCCAAGGTCGAGCACCTTGCTGGTCATATTACGCTTGGCGAGCTGCCGACCGATTATATCAATGATTGATTGTACCTGAAACTCATCTGCGCCGATGACTTTGAAGCCCTTTTTGTCTGGCAGCCATTCGACATCAGCTGGCGTCCCCTTAAAATCAAAACGGTTGGCGATTTCCCGCACCACCAATTGATGAACATTATTCATCTCTGGTTTATTAAACGTGCTTTCTATATCAAAACTAAATTGAGCCATATTTCCTCCTGATAATTATTATAGCAAACGCTTTTCACCGACAGGATAATTTGGTATAATCAGCTGTGAGTATGACGCCGCGATAGCTCAGTTGGTAGAGCGCATCCATGGTAAGGATGAGGTCTCGGGTTCAAGCCCCGATCGTGGCTCCATGTTGATTTTATAGAAAAGGCCGCTACGTGAGCGACCTTTTTAGTTTGCAGTATGTATGAGCTTATTTTTTGCTCTGTTTGGTTGTCTTTTTGGCTTCGTGTTTTGGCAAGATTGGCGCGATGAATGCGTCGAGTAGCGCCCAGACGATGCCGTTGAAGATGTATACGACGGCGGTAAAGGCAGCGATGAGCATCAGTACGCGTCCAAAATCACTATTTAACAGAGACAAAAAGCCTGCTACTACTGCCAGTG
>CAUOLC010000005.1:0-45777 GCA_963456285.1 uncultured Candidatus Saccharibacteria bacterium
ACTGCTGATTATCCAGTGCGTCCATATGCGTCACAAATGGGTTAGCATCAGCGCCACCAGTCGTATGCTCCAACACCGGTACATTTACCTCAGTAAACCCATGGCTGTTTAGATAATCACGCGTCACCTGCCAGAACTTACTGCGACGAACAAATCGCTGACGCACCTCTGGATTGACATTCATGTCAACGTAGCGGCGACGGAAACGCTCTTCTTTATTCTCGAGCTTTTCGGGCATTGGCCGTAGTGACTTGGTCAGTAGCCTTAACTCACGCACGCCAACCGACTTCTCGCCAGTCTGCGTTGTCGTCATCACTCCGCGTGCCTCGACAAAATCACCCGTATCCAGAAGCTTCAGCTGCTTCATACCCAACACACCGCGGCCAGCGTCCAATTCTGCTACATCATCGCGCTGCAAATATAGCTGCACTTCACCAGACTGGTCGCGTAGTTTGATGAACGCTAGCTTACCAAAACTGCGGATTGAAGCGATGCGACCTGCAACCACCACTTCCTGGCCTACCAGTTCATCATACCGCGCCAAAACCTCAGCACACATATGTGTCCGCTCTGACTTTGCCGGGTATGGATTAACGCCTAGTTCTCGCAGCGTTTCTAATTTTCGTAATCGTTCATTTCGATAATCTTGTAATGTAGCCATAGTTATCTACATTATAACAGAGAGGATATCGTATAGACAATCTCACCTTTAGGCGTAGAAATCGTCACTTCATCACCAACTTTCTTGCCCATCAATGCCTGTCCAATTGGCGACTCGTCAGAGATTTTACCCTCCATCGGGTCTGCCTCAACAGGACCGACCACTGTGTAGGTAACCGTTCTATCACTATTCTTCAGCTCAACCGCGCTGCCTAGACCAACAACTGTTGCATCAGCGCTCTTAATGATTGAGGCATGTTGCAAGATATCTTCAATCTCGATAACACGCGTTTCTAGTAGCCCCTGCTCTTCACGAGCGGCATCATATTCAGCGTTTTCGCTCAGGTCGCCAAAGCTTCGTGCTTCTGCAATTTTTTCTGCAATTTCTCCTCGGCGGCTCTTAAGCTCTGCTAACTCTTTTTCTAGTTCTTTCCGACCTGAATCAGTGATCTGATATTTCTTATTCATATACTCTCCTTCTGCTATATATAGTGGTTGAAAATCAAAAACACGCTATATCTAGCGTATCGATATAATCATCGTGTAAGTACTATGATTGTATCAATACTACCAGACACTGTCAACTAATCAACGAAAAATGCTACCAATTCGTCATAACTCTTGGTGACAGTCTCGCCGCTCTGACGGCTGGTTAATTCAAACTCACCACTGTCAATTCCTCGGTCACTGATGGTCACGCGCCACGGCATACCCATCAGCTCAGCGTCAGCAAACTTCACGCCCGGCCGCTCAGCTCTATCGTCATATAGTACTTCTACGCCAACCTTCATCAAGGTGCTATATAGCTGATTTGCCAGTTCACTGCCGCGCTCACCGATTGCTACCAACTGCAGTTTGAACGGTGCGATGTTCTCAGTCCATACCAAGCCTTTCTCATCAGCGAACTTTTCAACAATCACGCCCATGACACGCGTGATGCCGATGCCATAGCTTCCCATGTATGCATAGTGCTGCTGGCCATCTTCGCCAGTAAAGACCAGTTTCATCTCCTCTGATTTTTGCGTACCAAAATTGAAGATATTACCAACTTCAGCTGTTTTCACCTTCTCCAGTTCACTGCGGTCAACGCCCAACTCAGCAACTGCCTCATCAATCACTTCCTCATTTACCGCAATGTTTTTGCCACGGTGCAAGTAGACATAGTCTTCGCCCGCCTCACAAATCGTCTGAAATTCATGACTGAACTTGGTAAACGCCCCGCCGCTCGCAAAGGTTACATACGTATCCTGTCCAATTCCCAAGCGATCATAGCATCGCTTATACGCTGCAATGACCGCCTCATAATACACATCCAAGTCCTCTCGGGTAGCGTGCACCGAATACATATCTTTCATGACAAATTCGCGTCCACGCATGATACCGCTTTTAGCACGCAGCTCGTTACGCAGCTTGTTTTGGAACTGGTAAACACTGATCGGTAAGTCCTTGTAGCTCTTGAGATAATTCCGCAACAACTCGATGATAGGCTCTTCGTGCGTCCAGCCAAAGCCCACCTCAGTACCATCTTGCAGATGAGACTTAAACCAAACATCAACCAATTCATCGTCCCACCGCCCTGTCTCTGTCCACAGTTCCTTGCGCTGCAAGCTGCTCATGATGAGTTCTTGGCTATCAATCGCATTCATCTCTTCCCGTACAATACGCTTGATGTTCTCCAGCACGCGCAGTCCTAGTGGGGTGTACGAATACACGCCAGCCATCGTTTTGTGGACATAACCGGCCTGAATCAACAACTGAGCATTCTTTGCAATCTCGTCACTTGGCGCAGTTTTGCTGGTTTTGGTAAATAATTGGCTCATTCTCATACGTCAAACTCCTTTACGTAAATAATATTCCAACAGCACTATGAATAGCAATTGGATTGATAAACAATAGATAAAACGCCAGACTATTTTTGATGGCGTGCAGCACTACACTCGCCCAAACCGCCCCAGTGTATTCCCGTAACAAACACGAAAATATACTGAGTACAAAGGTGTCTAGTACAACATTCCACTGCAAATTTTCACTACCAATTGCCAAATGTGCCAAGCCGAACGTGAGGCTAGTGATGATGACCGAGACTTTCACTGAGGTTGTCTTGCGCAGCTTCGTGTATAGGTACCCGCGAAATAGCAGCTCCTCTGCCAAGGGCGCCAATACCACCAGTGTGAAAAAGATCATGGCGTACTGAGCCTGTGAATACAATGCTGTCGTATCAAAAGGCAGCTGTTGTGCTTGCTTAAAATCAACGTTCAAAAACGTTACCACTAATGCCGCCACCATGATAGAACAAATGAAATACGCAACAAAAGTCGGCACGGGTATAACCAAGTCTAACCATGCAGGCTTGCCAGTGAGACCAAGATCCTTAATACTCGACTTGCGGCCAAACAACCAGTACGGCACCATAGTGACCATAACTACCGTGATTATCCACACGACCACCGAAACACCAGTTGTCAACAAAACCGACGGTACACTCTTGAGCGGCACACCCGCCTGCACCAACAACCACACTACCAACGAAACCAGTAGACCTGACACCATGAACGATGCGTACGCCCAAACAGGCAAAATCAAGCACCACAGCCAGTTCTTTTTGAGCTGTACTAATTTTTTACTCTTATGCTTATGAGAATAATTTTGCGATATCATTCCACGTTACCACTATTGTTAATGCCATTAAAATCAAAAAGCCAGTCGCTTGAATCGTTTCTTCACGATCTTTGGTCAACGGCTTCTTCAATAATCTAAAAATCGTCATGGTAAACCAACGCCCGCCATCAAGTGCTGGGATTGGCAAAATATTCATCACTGCCAGCGTCAAAGAGATGATTGCCGCCAACAGTAGCACCTGCGTCAATCCAGAATTAACAACTGATGGAAATAGTACACCCAAGATACCAACTGGACCTGCCACGTTATTACCCACCTTTGCCAAATCAGCCTTAGCTGCCTGCTTCTGTTCTGGTGAACCAATAAATTGCCCAAAGAAGCCGCCAATTCCCTGTACTATCATAGAGCCAACGCCCTTCAGCGTTTCATGAGTTAGCTGCACCGTTGTTGCCACGCCCACTAGTGGCGCCGACCATGTCGCATGGATAGTCTCCGACTGATGTGGCACAACCCCCAGATAGCCACCATTTTTTGCCTGATCACGGCTGAGCAGCGTTGTTCGAAAATGTAGTGTCTGACTGTTTCGTTTCACTTCAATATTTACGGTCTGCCCAGAAGACTGCTGCGTCGCTTCAGACAGTTGGGCTGAAGTACTAATTGTTTTTTCGTTCATAGCTATAATTTCATCATCAACTCGCAGACCAACTTGTGCAGCTGGCGAGCCCTCGGTGAGGCGGACAACCTTGACCGGCGTCTTGACTGACGTATTATCAAACGGCAGCATCACTTGATGCGGTAATATCTTAGGCAACCCAAACACAGCCAACACCGCAAACAACACCACGGCCGCCAGCCAGTTGACCAATACGCCCGCTAGCAATATTTTCGTTTTTACCCAATACCCCGCAGCTCCATACGCACCTTTGCCACGAGCTGAATCATATTCACCGTTGAGCCTCACAAAGCCACCCAGCGGAAGCCAGTTCAAGCTAAAAACAACATTTTTGCCCAAAAAACTCTGCTTTGGCTGCCATTTTTTTGCTCGCGGCGGAAAGCCAATACCATACTCCTCCACCTTCACACCATTGCGTTTCGCCACAACAGCATGACCAAGCTCATGGATGGCCACCAAAAAGACCAAAACCAACAGCCCAATTACAACACCCAGCACAACCATATATTACCCCCCAAACCTTCGATTTCTCTTGGCGTATTCATCTAATATATTTTTAACGTCTTCCGCTCGCATGTCCGGCCAATGCTTTTTTAGAAACAAAAACTCGCTCAAGGCCGATCGCCACAACATAAAGTTGCTCAGGCGTTGCTCACCGCTAGTCCGAACGATCAAATCACACGGCGGTATCTCTGGTGAGTATAAATTTTGTTCAATCAAATCAGCTGTCACCTGGTCCTCTGTAACTCCTGAAGCGATGATCCGCTTGACAGCATTGACGATTTCCTGCTGACCACCATAGTTAAAGCACAAAGCCAATGTACCTTTAGTGTAATGCGCGGTAGCCGACTCAATCTCTTCTATTGCCTGGACAACCTTCTCTGGTAACTGGTCACGCGAGCCGAGTACCACAACACGAACCTGGCGGTCGTGTAGGTATTTCGCATCGGTTTTAACGCATTTGACCAATAGTTTCATCAGCTTGTCGACTTCCGTTTGCGAACGACGCCAGTTCTCAGAACTAAACGCATATACCGAAACATACTTCACGCCAGCATCAATATTAGCCGTCAGAACTTCCTTCATGGCAGTATAGCCCGCTAGGTGTCCTTCATAGGCTGGCAGCCCATGCTGCTCAGCCCATCGACGATTGCCGTCCATGATATATCCAATATGCTGGGGTACGCTGCTCTCACTCACTATTTTATTCGCTCCATACTATATTGTACCACTTGTTGTAACAACCCAGCGAAATCGCTCGTCCACAAGCTTGAGACTCGGGCAGCTTCGCATGCTTCACGCCCCGCCTTCTCCATCAAAACCTGAGCCACGTCTACGGCGCCGGTCTGCATCATGACATCTTTCACGACCTTCAGGTCGTCTTCCGTCGCTTGTTCATTGCCAATGATTTCCAGCAACGTTTTCCTCTGACCTTCAGTACATCGCTCCAAAGTTTCTTGTACTAAAAATGTATTCTTTCCTTCATGAATATCATCAAGGTTGCTTTTTCCTGACTCCTCCGGACTACCAAAAATACCCAGCCAATCATCACGAAGCTGAAACGCCAATCCCGCTGGCAGTCCAAACGCCTCAACTTGTTGCTGAGCAGTTTCATCGGTGTCACCTGCCAAAGCCAGCGCACAGAGCAACGGATTCACAAAAGTGTAGATGCTACTCTTTTTATAATACTTTTTGATAATCTGCTCAGACGTCGCTGGACGAGTAACTGTACCCGCTACGTCAGCCATCTGTCCAAACCCCGTGATGCCGATGTTACGGTGCATTATTTGCTGAACAATTTTTGTATTCACATCCATACGAGACAGAGCCCAACTGGCGATATGCTGCACCAGTAGCCCGACATTAACAGCCATCATATCTGCCTCAAATTCATTAGCCCCAATGTGTGAAAATTGCCTTTTGTACTGCTCATGGACGGTCGGTAGCCCCCGCCTCGTCGCAGACCGATCCATAACATCGTCTAGTATGAGCAAATAATCATGGATTAGTTCAATCACTGCTGCTAAAGATAAACCAGCCTCGGCATATTTTTGACCTGTCCTCACGTCGTACAGACAAGCAGCCAAAGCGCCCCTCAGCCGCTTTCCTGGTCTTAGGGTATATTCACGTATTGCTGACAGCGCCCAGGTCGCTTGCTCATCATCAGCCTCAGGCTGAACTTCATCAGCAAAATCACGCAACACTTTCTCGATATGCTGGTCTATATACGGTGCATATTGTTTCAAATCTTCAAGAGTCATTCAGACACCTATCTCGAATTGCCCACCTGAGTAGCCAATCAGACTAAATAGTCAGCACGTCCTGTTCTTTAGCCTTAAAGAGCTCTTCGATTCGCTTTTGAGTATCGCCCATCAATGAATCAATTTCTTTTTCAACTCGCTTAAAGTCGTCTTCGCCCAATTCCTTGGCGTCCTTCATGCGTTTAGCGTCCTTCAATGCATCCTGACGAATAGTCCGCATGGCGATTCGTGCCTCTTCTGATTTCTCACTCACCTGCTTCACCAACTGCTTGCGGCGCTCTTCAGTGAGAGCCGGAACTGGCACGCGAACCACCCGACCGTCGTCTGATGGATTAAAGCCTAGGCTTTGATTGTCACGGATGGCTGCAGCGATAGCCGTAATATTGCTTGGATCAAATGGCGTCACTAGCAGCATCTGGGCTTCTGGAGCAGTTACGTTGGCTACTTGATTGAGCGGCATTTTAGTGCCATACACCTCGACCATCACACCCTCAAGCATCCCAGCGTGCGCACGACCAGTGCGTACTTTTTTCAGCTCATCCTGAAAATGCTCTAAAGCTTGTGCCATTTTATCTTCATATGGTTTAGTGTCAAACATATCTGCCTCCAATTATTTCCTATCTATTATAGCAATTTTACCCGTATGGCGCTACCCAGCCCATGATACAATATGAATAATGATTTCAAGGTTAAAATTGTATAATTTCCGCTCGTATGAGTTGTTCGAGACGCAACTGGGAGATACCGGAACGGTTATCGTTGGGCCAAATGGCACCGGCAAAACCAACCTATTAGAAGCGATATACATAGCGCTGCGCGGCACAAGCTTTCGTGGATCGCTGCTTGATTGCATGCGCCACCAAACAGTACACAGCATCATTCACCTGGAAACCAACAGCCAACCGCGCCGCGTCCAGTTGTTACGTTCAGCTGATAACGCAGTCACAAAAGAATTCACCATTGCCGACAGTACTTCCAAGACACTCCCCCGAAAATACCGCCTACCTGTGGTGCTGTTTGAGCCGAACGACTTGCGACTCATCTCGTCTTCTCCGCAGCGACGTCGTGATTTTCTAGATGGATTGTTGTCACGCTTGGACGCAACCTATGACGCCCAGCTACGTATTTTTAACCGAACACTCCTACAGCGTAATGAACTGCTCAAGCATCATCCCGAGAACGCCGCCGAGTGGCGAGACCACTTATTTGCATGGGATATAAAATTTGTTCAGGCGGCAAACGCCCTAGCAACTGCCCGTGCACATTTTTTATATACCTACGAAAAACGCCTCGAATTACTCTACGCTTCTCTGGCAGGAAAGCAGACACCATTCACTGTTGAATACCTACCGTCAGTCAGCCTCGATAATTACGAGCAGTCTCTGCTGGACAGGCTACAGCATTCTCGTGAGTATGAACTAGCGACAGGACACTCCTCCGCCGGACCACAGCGAGAAGATTTTTTGATATCCTTGCATTCACGGCCAGCCGTCAAAGTTGCTTCTCGCGGCGAAATGCGCACCATCATGTTAGCTTTTAAGCTCCTAGAGCTGGAACTACAAACTGAACGAACCAAACATCGCCCACTCATTTTGATGGATGATGTGTTTTCTGAACTGGACGCAACTCGCGAGAAGCTACTTCAAGAGACCATCCAACACCACCAATTTGTCGTCACTACCACTGATGCCCGTCATCAGAAAGACGGCTGCTTGATCATCTCCACACAATAAAATCGCCCTCATGAGGAAGGCGATTTTATCACTAGCATGTATTAATTGTTTATTGTGCCTGAAATTGCCTCAGAATTTTCGACCAACTCACCCAGTACGATTGTCACGTTGTCTTCAACGATCTCGTCATATTCTGGCACTCGTTCACGAATCCAAGCCTCAAGTTGCTCAGCCGGTACATCACCATCCTGTAACGCCACAAGTTCAGCCACTTGCGCATCGTCCAATGAATCAACAATTTCCTCGCTAATCCGCTCATTCACCATCTCTTCCACATGCTGAATCAGTGCCTGTGCCTGGTCGTCAGGTAGATTAATTCCTACCGAGCTCAACTGTGCTTTCGTTATCATAGTTGTTGGGATGATTATTTGTGTATTTTCGTCATTATTCATAGCTATCATGATACCCTTTTTATCTTTTCTAATCAATTATATCTATTGTCTTTAGCTCACTGGAACCAACCGACTTGCGGTAGCCTTAGTCAACCTACCAGCTGCCTTTGCTACCTTTACGCCGAACTGTTTAATCTTGTTCGGGTTGGTATTTGCCAGTCGTGCAACCCTATCTTTAGCTGATTCCCAGGTATCGCCCAGTGCCTCCTTACGAGCGGCCATACGAGCAGCTCTACGCGCTTCAGCTCGACCACGTCGCTCCTCAATACGCTCTCGAGCAGCTTCAATATTGCTTTGTGCACTTTCAGAGTTCTTCTCCAGCTGACTCATCACTGCCTGCAGTCGAGTAACTTCGCCTGTTGCGCGCTTCAATCGAGCATTCGCTGCAATTTTCAGCCCCTCTTTTTCTTCAGCATCAAGCTGTAGGCCTACATCTTCAGGGTTAGCCTCTGCTTCTAACCGAGCAGCTTCTGCCGCTTGTTCTGCCCGCTCGGCTTCTTTGCTCATTTGTTTCACTTTAGCATTAGCGTCATTCAGCTCCCTCTCGGTCATCATAGACTCTAAGATTGCTCCAGTGTCTGCTTGCTGCTCTTGCCGGATGAATACCTTGTCGTCCCCGGTATCCAGCTTGTCCGCCATATTCTCTTTAGTTTGAGCTTCCCGTTGTTGCTGGCGAGCCTCCTGACGACTGACACGAGCCGCCTGGCGATTGTCGAGCTCAGCTACTCGTTGTTCGCGAGCCTGCTGACGAGCTGCTCGCCGCTCCTGACGATTTTTTATTCTAGCAGCCTTGCGTTCACGTGCTACTTTTACATTTTGCAGTATTACATCACTACCCTTCTCAAACAGTTCTGCAGCCTTTCCTCGTGCAGCGCCCCAGGCATTACCAATTGCCTCTTTTGTTTCAGCGCCTTTTTGAACAATAGCTTCTCTTGCTTCACTACCCTTTTGAACAACGAACTCCTGCGCTTCAGTACCTTTTTGAGCAACAGTCTCTCGTACCATCTCAGCACCAGTGGCAATTTGACCAGGTAACTCAGCACCCCGACTAATGCCGATATAAAAACGGTCTTTAAGACCTTGCATCATCTTGCTCAAGCCTTCTTGAGCCCGGGTCTTCAAGGCGTTAAATCTCTCTTGGCCGTCAGTGATGCGCTCATCGCGCGTCATCATGCCATTTTCAGCGCCACCTTTTGTTGCGCTTTCCGGAACAAGTAGTCCATTCCCCAGTTCATTCCAGTCATTAGGCTCTTTATTAATGCTCGGGAATGCAGCAGCTGCACTCTCTGGAACAGCCAGCCCACTTGATAGGTTAGCCCAGCCATCAGGAACTGTATTATTAAGGTCTGGGAACGCCGGAGCTGCATTCATGTTTTTATTCATAGTTTTCCTTTTTGTGTATATTGATGTAATATGCTCTCATACTAGCATAGATTTGCTATTTTGTCAATATACTTATGGCAACTATTGACAAAAACAAAAATCGGCTACATTGCTGTAACCGATTTCCTTTCTGTATATAGAGGTTATTCGCTGACGCCCAGCTCAATTCGCTTAAATTGGCGGACTACAATGTTCTCACCCAATTTAGCAATCGCTTCCTTGATGTGCTGCTCAACCGTCTTGGAATCGTCCAAGATGTACGCTTGGCTCATCAATACCTGCTCGGCAAAGTGCTTGTTCAGCTGACCAGTCACGATCTTCTCGCGCATCTCTTCAGGCTTGCTTGCTAGTGTCTCGCTCGCCATCAACTCAGCCTTCACCCGCTCCATCTCCTCAGCTGGAATATCTTCTGTAGAAGCATACTTTGGGTTCATCGCGGCAATCTGCATAGCAATTTCGTGCGCCAAGGTTTTGAAGTCGTCCAAGCGCGCCACAAAGTCAGTCTCACAGTTAACCTCAACGATTACGCCGATTCGACCAGAGTGAACATAGCTCTCGATCAAGCCTTCACGTGCTTCACGGTCGCCTTTTTTCTCAGCCTTAGTCAATCCTTTTTTGCGCATTTCCTCCAGCGCCTTGTCAAAATCACCGTCAGCTTCAACCAATGCCTTCTTTGCGTCGGTCAAACCTACGCCAGTCAATTCGCGCAGTTTTTTAATGTCGTCAACAGAAACGCCCATCCTATTTCTCCTCTTTTTTCACTGGTTTTTCTTCAGGTTTCACGCTACCCGCACCTTCGGCAACAGCTTCGGTGAAGTAGTCTAGTAGCAATTGAATACCCTTGATAGCGTCGTCGTTACCAGGGATGACGTAGTCGATACCAGTTGGATTGACATTAGTATCAACAATAGCAAATACTGGCACACCCAATGTCTGAGCCTCACGCACTGCATTTGCGTCAGTCAAAGCATCAACCACGACCACTGCGCCTGGCTTGCCCATCAAGTCTTTGATACCGCCATATTTAACGTTCAAGCTATCGATTTCCTCTTGGAAACGCTGCACTTCCAACTTGTTGTAGCGCTTTTCCAGATCACCTGACGCCATGCGCTTTTCCAAATTCTTCAGCTTTTTGATCTGCTGAGTAATGGTCGCACCGTTGGTCAACATACCACCGATCCAGCGTTCAACTACATATGGCTGGTTGATCTTTTCAGCAGCCTGACGCACCACGTCTTTGGCTTGCTTTTTCGTGCCAACAAACAGTACTTTGCGGCCTGACGCTGCGATTTTTGTTAGTTCTGGCAGTGCCTTATCCAACGCTTCAACCGTCTTGACTAAGTCAATGATGTGACTGTCCTGACGCTTACTGTGAATATATGGCGCCATCTTTGGGTGCCAGCGACTGGTTTTGTGTCCAAAGTGAACACCTGACTCCAGCAAAGCCTTAATGTCTACTGCTACAGACATTTCTTTCTCCTTTTGCCTCATCCGCCCACGATTATGGAGTGTGAAACGGATTGTGTCATTAAAATTAGTACCAGACGATTATACCACTATTCGACTCTTGAGACAACTCCTTTTGACATTCTAGGGTAAATTGTGTACAATTGAACGGTTATGAAAAGCAGTATTCACCCACAGAACTATCGCCCTGTCGTATTTAGCGACGATCAAGCGGGCTTCGCGTTCTTGACTCAGTCAACAGCGCAGACAACAGACACCATCAAATGGAAAGACGGTAATACCTACCCTCTCGTGAAAGTCCACATCTCGTCGGCTTCACACCCGTTCTTTACTGGCGAGGAAAAGATTATCGACACCGAAGGCCGTGTTGACCGCTTTAAGGCGCGCCAGGCAGCAGCTGAAGCTCGCAAAGCAGCTTTGGCAAATAAAGCTAAGAAAGCGAACGCCAACAAAGCCGCAAAAACTGATGCTCCAAAATCAGACAAAAAGGCTAAAAAGTCTAGCAAATAATACAGTCTGGTGTCTTTAAAAACCGCCTCATCACTCAGGCGGTTTTTGTTAGGCTAATCAATTTCCAAACTACTCAGACCTAGCCGACAGCGCTGCTTCAGCATCAAACAACTGCTCCTCGGCTTCTTTATAGCCAAACAAACGCTCTAACAGGTCTGTTGTCTTCTCTTGAGACGGCATAATGATTCGATTACCGACCGCATCTGTTAATATGATACAGTCTTCTTTCTCCCCCTGCTCATCTCCAGGAAATTGTACAGTTGCTCGAGAGTAGAGACCAATCTCTTCTGCCCTATGTTCAATATCAGCCACTTCCTTCAGTTCGTCGCCCCTTGAAACAACCAATCCCGCAGGGGAATCCTGTTTCTGTTCTATCATTTTCAAAGATCCAGTTGCCGACACCATGGACAAACCGGTCAGCTTCAGCGATTCTTGGTCATCTTCTGACACTTTGAGTATATTCGGTGTCGTCATGCCCTGACGCTGAGCAATGTGGTTATAATATGCCGATCGCATGAATGAAAAATCTCCAAAAATTGCATCCTCAAGATGAGACTGCAGCACTGAGTCCTGAGTATAATCCTCTCCCGAGTCATCCAAAGCCAAGACAGCCGACCTTCCATCAATTCTTCCCCGAGCTATAAACCCTTTCACTTTGACCGATTCATCTGGTCCGAGCGACATCCCCTCGGGCAATCTGTACGTTTTGGTAACAGATGGCAACGGCAACGTATCTGGTGTTTGTTTGACAGTGTCAATTGAATGTTCCATAGTTTATATTATATCACATAAAGTTACTATTTGTCAATCAAGGTAACTGCCAGTCAATCGCCCCGCGGCCATGCCGTACCAGAAAATCATTGGCACGCGAAAATGGCTTACTACCAAAGAATCCCCGATTGGCAGAAAACGGTGACGGATGAGCACTACGAATCTTCAAATGGCGACTGTCTGTGATCGCCTGACCAACCTTTTGGGCATGCGCTCCCCACAGTATAAATACTAGCGGCTGCTCATAATCATTCAGCATCGTTAGCAGTTTCTTAGAAAACTCCATCCAGCCGTAATTTGCGTGGCTACCAGCCTGACCTCGTCTGACGCTCCAGCTAGTGTTCATCAACAGTACGCCCTGCTTACCCCATGGTTCCAAAAAACCACTAGTCGGCATATCCACCCCGGTATCATCAACCAACTCCTTAAAAATATTTTGCAAACTTGGCGGCAATTTGACCCCTGGCTTAACCGAAAAACTCATACCATGCGCCTGACCCGGTCCATGATATGGATCTTGCCCAATGACAACTACCTTCACCTTATCCAGCGGACAAGCGGCAAAACAAGAAAACATATCTTGTCTCGCTGGGTACACCTCATATTTCTCCCGTTCAGCGTCCACCCGATTCATCAAAACTCGAAAATACGGCTGCTGGGCCTCAGCTTCAACAAACTCACGCCACGTTGAAAATATCATGTATCTATTTAATCACGTTTGAGCCATGCAACCTAGCGTGTTGTAAACGTTGACGAAAGGTCGTCTGATAGTTGTCTCGGTGATATGGTCGCGCAACTTGCACGCCTGGTGGCATCGTATCCTCTGCTCCAAGCACAGAGCCGATATCAACCGCCAACGAGTAGTCCGACGAATGCGACCCTGCAATATACGTGCTAAAAAGCTCGGATGAACTATTTGCCCAATAATACGCGCGGACTGGCACATGCTGCCCCCCGCTCATACGAAAGCCTACTTTCAACCTTTCTTCATTGGCAATCGCTAGTTGGACTTCTATATGGTCCCTCAAGTCTGGATGTCGCCTCAAAAAACACTGTTGTTGTTCCATAATTTCTGTGCCACTACTTGTCCAGTCGTCCAGCATGATGATATCAACGTTTTCTTTGGATACGTTTGCCAATTCATGCTCATCTATCAACAGCCTACCAACGTACTGGCTCAACTCATCATCAGAAAACTCCCCCATGATCAATTCCATGAAATATTCGTCACTTTTTATTTTTCCTTGTGGGGCGGCATAGTCAGCACGTTCCATATTATTAATTTCGCCCAGCATAACAAACAATGTTTTATCAGGATGCGCGTCCAGCCTATGCTTCCAATACGTCGCGATTCCACATGCCGCCTCCATAAGCTCTGGCTCACCAACATAGTTGAGATGATTCCGGATTTTAGACAATCGTGAGGTACGCGCCAAATCATCACTTCGCGCACACAACCCAGAAAACAATGCTGAAATTGTCTGCTGTTCCGTCTGCACTGAAAAGTCTTCTCGGGTCAAGGCATCAACCTCACGCGAAAGCAACGCCCGACTACCAATCACGCTGTAGACATTGGTTTCTCTGTCACGCTCCCTGTCGCTCATCAGCTCCGCCAACGTGGGCGCCCGCTTCACACAGTGGTCTATTTCCATCCGATGCGATATCTCTTCTCCAGACACCGTTTCAAACGGCTCACATGGATGAACGGCAACGGAACCCTGCTCATACAGATTGTACATCACCTGGTTTTGGTCATATTTAGGCTCACTGTTCGGGCTGACTTGCCTGACTCTACGCAGTCGCGCGGGGATCATGTTTTTAAACTTAACCATGTTGCGCATATTATACACACAAATACCTAAATTGTCAATATACGGCGCCTATCTTCTGTGCTATAATAAAACTCATATGGCACAAATTGCATTACACTTAGACGACCTAGTCGCCGAGAGGCAAGTCTTGGCAGATTTTTTAGCGCAGCCTACCGCATATAGCGATCCAGAATTTACCATCAAAAATAAACGTTTTTCAGAGCTGGAAACCTTGATAGCAAAGGCCGAGGAGCGCCAGCAGCTAACAAAAAACTTAGAAGAAGCACGAAAATTGGCTATTGGCGGCGATGAGATTGCGGAACTAGCAAAAGCTGAAATCACTGAAACTGAAGCACGCCTAGCAGAGTTAGAGGAGGAGCTATTTATCTTGTTAACCCCAAAGGATCCAAACGACGAGAAAAACATCATCATAGAGATCCGTGCTGGCGCTGGCGGCGACGAAGCATCGCTATTTGCAGCGGAACTGTACCGCATGTATCTGCGCTGGTGCGAAGCAAATGGCTACAAAACTGAGCTCGTCAGCGAATCCGCCAATGACTCAGGTGGTTACAAAGAAGTCATTTTCATGGTCAAAGGCGACGCGCCATATGCCAAATTGAAATTTGAAGGCGGCGTCCACCGCGTCCAGCGCGTCCCGGTCACCGAAAGCCAAGGCCGCGTCCACACCTCAACCGTCACCGTAGCGGTGTTGCCAGAGGCCGAAGAAACTGATATTGAAATCAACGCCAATGATCTGCGCGTTGACATTTACCGCTCCAGCGGCCATGGTGGTCAGAGCGTCAACACCACCGACTCGGCGGTGCGCATCACTCACCTACCAACTGGTATCGTCGTGACCAACCAAGACGAAAAATCACAGATCAAGAACCGCGAAAAAGCCATGAGCGTGCTGCGTTCGCGCTTACTACAGATGAAAATTGACGAAGAAAATGCCAAATTAAGTGCTGAGCGGCGATCACTCGTTGGCACTGGCGACCGCTCCGAAAAAATCCGCACCTACAACTTCCCGCAAGACCGCATCACCGACCACCGCATTCACTACAGCCGCAGCAATATCCCCGCGGCAATGAACGGGGATATTGACGATTTGATTGAGCAATTGCAGCGATTTGAGCGGGAGCTAAAAGCACAGAATGCTGAAAGTCACGCTCAAGCAACATAATATTACCACACTTTTAGCCTCGTGGCGCCTTTTTCAGGAATCGCTGATACCATTTTTCTTTTTTCTCTTCTCGCCGCAATGTGTCAAGTTCTCTCCAGAAAGGACTTAAGCCCTGTTTATTATCCCTGAACGCCAAAGCAACCACAGCAGTACTAGCATCAAACAGCTGCTCAACACGGCGTCTCTCTGTCTTCTCAATCTCAGCATGACTCTTCGCTTTGGGGTGTCGACCAAAAATTTCATCTAATCTACTCATGCGCTGTGTATCTGCAACACGTAGTGCAGAAGCCTCCTCAACATCTGGCGCCACATAATACTGTGTGTCAGACTGGTTAGCAGCCTGAGCAATTTCAAGCATATCGTCTACGTGAACATTCATCGCTAGCGCTTTATTATTACGAATAAGCCTAGCCCAAACTTCATGATCATACGGTATTTCATCCGCTGATTCTCTCACCCCTTTTGCTTCACTCGTCATAATACATCTCCCTTTTACTCATCAGAGTTATAAACACTTCACATAATACTCTCTATTTCTTGATTTGTCAAGCTTTTACGCCATATTATATGATTTTTACAATGATACTATGTCTACAGGACTAGCTGTGGTATAATTAACAACATGAATATATCAACCTGGCTAAAACACACCGCTGAGCACCTGAAAAACGCTGGTATCACGTCAGCACAACTTGACGCAGAACTGCTACTAGCGAACACACTGCGCAAAAACCGAACGTACCTCCATGCACATCTGGACGAAGAGATTGATCCGCGGCGCGTTGATATCGCCGAAGCACGACTTAGCCTGCGTATCGACCGAGTACCGCTGGCGTATATTTTGGGCGAAAAAGAGTTTTATGGACGGAATTTTAGTGTATCGCCCAGCGTACTAGTCCCGCGTCCCGAATCAGAAGAAATGATCAATCTACTCCTGAAGCTGGTGCCACGAGACGATCAGCCAAGGACGCTCATTGACATAGGGACTGGCTCTGGATGCTTGGGAATCACTGCGGCGCTCGAGTTGCCAGACAACTGGCATGTTGTTTTGTCAGATATTAGCCCTAAAGCACTCCTAGTGGCAGAAAAGAATGCCAAGAAATTGGGTGCTAAAATCTTTACGCAAAAACAATCCTTACTGCTTAGCCAATTTGAAAAGCTCGACTGCATCTTAGCGAATTTACCATATGTCGACAAGGATTGGAAGAACACCTCCCCAGAGCTCCGTCACGAGCCGTCAGAAGCCCTGTATGCCAGCGAAGGAGGGCTTAAGCTAATCCGAGAGCTCATCCACCAAGCACCCAAGCATATGACTGACCAAGGACTGCTGTTTATAGAGGCAGACGAAGAGCAACACCAAACGATTATCGCCTTTGGTAATCAAAATGGCTTTTTACACTTGGAGACCAGCGGGCTAATCGTGGCTCTACGACTTGTAGGCACCGAGCGTTAGTCTCAGCTTCTGCTCTCTGTTATCTCTGATAACCGTCAGCTCGATAGTTTCGCCTGGCAGATATTCGCCAATCAAGCTTGTCAAACCACCATGTTCGCCAATGGTTTTATCATTAACCTTGGTGATGATATCGCCAGATTTGATGCCCGCTTTGTCTGCTGGACCGCCCTGCTGCACCAGTTGCCCAGAAACACCACCGACAAAAGCACCATGTTTGACTGATAGTTTATTTGCAGCCCGCGTTTCTGGCGTCACCTCCAGATAGCGCACACCAATATATGATTTATTAATCTCACCTTTTTCCAGAACGCTGCGGATTAATCCCTTCGCTGCGCCTATCGGGATAGCAAAGCCAATACTCTGGGCATCCTCGACGATGGCGGTATTAATGCCGATAACTTGACCAGCCATATTTAACAGCGGACCACCTGAGTTTCCTGGATTGATGGCAGCATCAGTCTGCAGAAGGTCTGTCAATGATTCAGGCTTCTGACCTTGATCGTCATCACTACCTGATGAAGCCTGGAGTGGACGCCCCTTGCCTGAGATGATACCACTAGTGACGGTGTTTTGGAATTTACCAAGTGAATTGCCGATGGCAATGACTTTCTGACCAACGCGGACAGTGCTTGAGTCGCCAATAGTCGCTGGCGACAGGTTGTCGACACCGCTAATCTTCAAGAACGCGATATCGTTCAGTGGATCAACCCCCACTAGCTTGACGTTAGTGTGGCGGTCGCCCGAACCAGTGATGATTTGGAAGGACCGTCCACCATTTACTACGTGCTTATTCGTCAAAATATAGCCATCTTTACTAATGATCACGCCAGTTCCAGCGTTCTCCTGTGACCTAAAACCATTATTTTTTACGGTGATGATCGATACGACGCTCGGCGATACCTGATTGACAATTTTTGAAACATTGGATTCTTCAGCGGTCACTGTCAGATTACCATCAACTGCTGGACCATGTGTACTAGCGAGCTTTGGCCGCAACACCGTCAGTAGCAACACACTGCCAATCGTAATCATCAACAAAAATAGCGCTGCTATGGCAACCCAGATAGCCATCATTTGTCGCCGCGACAGTGTAATCACCTGCGCGCTGTTATTTGGCTGTTCTATCCCCACCTCTGTCATCTATCAAATCCTCGTTACCGTGTTGAAAAATAGTAATATAACGCCTATCACCGCCACAGAAAACAAGACTGGCGGCATGATCTCGCTCCGTACGACCGCGCCGTTTTTCTTCCATGACCGATAGACCCGCTCGCCCAAGAAAGATATCAAAAGCAAAATAATAGTCACTTGCGGAAGTTTGATCACGGTGAGTCCCGGTATGGCATAGGCGAAGGTCCAGTAGTACGCCAGCCAACCAATCTCCGCAAACATAATTCCCCAGATGGAGCTCAGCAGAACTGTTTGATCTTCTTTGTAGCTAACCAAAAAATGCCGAGCGGCGCTATAGCCAATGACCATTGAGCCAGCAACAACTGCAATGTCTGGCAACAAATAACCAATGGAGAACAACGCTACCGTACCAAACAAAATGGCGAGGGCCGACTGCAGCATCATCTGCCAGCGCTTTGACATCGGTTTAATGATGACGAGCCAAATGATATAAAAGGCTGTGAACGCAATTTGGACGGCAATGTTACCTACGGACAGGTATAGCAACGCCACGACACTCAATCCAACGATCAGGTCCACCAAGTTAGACTGGATATTCGTCCACCAAAAACGTGGCCTCACAGCCAGGACGCGCCACTTACTCAAAATAACCAGCACCACTGCAGCTACTGGCGATTGGACCATGAGCGTAATACCAAATAATACCAAAGCTAAGCTGATGTTCAACAGATGGTACACCACCTCACTAAAAAATGATTTGCGCTTAACGGTTCGCAGTAGCTCCATATCTCTTGATTATATCACACTATACAGGCTATACTAAATAGGATGGATGCAACTTTTCTTGATAGACACCCAAAGATTCGTGACAGTTTAGGGCTCATCGTTTTTGTTGTTGGCGTGGTGGTCGGCACACTATTGATTAATACCTTTATTTTTCGTAATTTTACTGTTCAAGGCGCCAGTATGGAACCGACCATGCACACAGGTGATCGTTTGATTGTTAATCGACTACCAGTGACAGCGGCACAAATCAAAAACAAGCGATACGTCCCTGAGCGGGGTCAAACCATTGTCTTTAAAAACCCAAATTTTAACTCTTCAACAAATAAAGATGAGTACATCGTGAAGCGAGTTATCGCCTTTGCTGGTGAACGTGTCACTGTTAAGGATGGCGTCGTTACGGTGTATAATAGCGCTCATATTCATGGGTTTAATCCTGATACCACAGTGAATAAAAATGAGCCTGGGCAGCCAACCTCTGGCGATGTTGACACTACCGTGCCAGAAGGAACTATTTTTGTCATGGGCGACCACCGACAAGAGAACTATTCGTGTGATTCCCGAAATTGTATGGGACCAATACCTTTGTATGACATCGTCGGACCAGTCTCCATGAGGATTTGGCCAATCACTAAAATCCGTGGATTTTAGCTACTTTTTCAGCAGTTGATGGATACGCTCAAAATCAACAGCATTTTTGAATGGTATGATGATTTGTCCAGCACCGCGCGTATTAGTGCGAATTTTGATCTTTGAATTTAGTTTTTTGGTCAAATTTTGAACGACTTCTTCATGAGGAATCTCGACCGGACGTCGCTTTTCAAATGGATTGTTTTTAGACTCTTTCCAGAGGACTATCGCCTGCTCAATGCGGCGAGCAGACCACCCTTCAGCAATGATTTTCTCTAGCAGCTCTTCTGCCACTTCTTTGGGCACATTGATCAATGGTCGAGCCTGACCTTCAGTGATTTTATAGTTAAAAACAGCTTCCTGGACGGCCTTTGGTAACTTTAGAAGGCGCATGGTATTGGAGATGGCGCTGACTGACTTGCCGCCAACTCGCTTGCCTATTTCATCCAGTGTTAAGTTAAACTGATCGCGCAACTTAGCGTACGCTGTGGCAGTTTCTAAAGGGTTGAGATCGCGGCGCTGCAAATTTTCAATCAAAGAAAGTTCCAAACGATGCTGACCACTCAAAGTGCGCACCAATGCTGGTACCTCTGTTAAGCCAGCCCTCTGGGCGGCGCGCCAACGACGTTCACCTGCAACGATCACATAGGCGCCTGCCTTACCTGTCACTACCAGCGGCTGCAAAATACCATGGATCTTTATCGACTCAGACAACTCATCAAGCGCCTCTTCATCAAACATCCGACGAGGCTGGTCAGGGTCAGCCATGACTTGCTCAATTGGCAGTTGTTTGAGCTGACTGAGCCTGCCGTCTTGCTTGGCGGTTGGATCAAACGACTCATCGATCAGATTTGTCGGAATGAGTGAATCAAAACTACGGCCCAATCCCTTCTTCATTAACCAATCCTCCCTATGATTTCCTTGGTCAATGCCTTGTATGCGCGTGCACCCTTGGAGAAGCGGTCATACGCGCCAACCGGTAGTCCGTGGCTTGGAGCCTCCGCTAAGCGAATATTCCGTGGAATAGTCGTCTGGAAAACTCGATCTGGAAAATGCTTCTTGATCTCCTCATGAACCTGCGTTGACAGCGTTGTACGGCTGTCCATCATGGTTGGCAACACACCCAACAGGTCTAATTGCGGGTTGAGTCCTTTGCGTATCAATTTCATGGTTTCCAGCAATTGACCCAACCCCTCCAGTGCATAAAACTCTGCTTGCACTGGCAGTAAAATATAATTCGCCGCAATCAAACCGTTGACCGTCAGCAAACTCAAACTTGGCGGACTATCAATGATGATATAATCATAATACCCCTGTAAATTGTTGATAGCTCTTCGCAACCTAATGAAACGTCCTTCAGCCTGCGCCAGTTCAACCTCAGTATTTGCCAAATGTGGCGTAGATGGAGCCAACGCCAGGTTTTTATATTCTGTCTGGATGATGGCGCTTTGAAGCGTTGCCTGGCCGGTAATGACTTCGGTCATGGTACGTGATAGATTAGATTTATCAATCCCCAGACCGCTAGTTGCGTTGCCCTGAGGGTCAAAATCTATCAGCAAGGTCTTCTTACCGCTTTTTGCCAAATAATACGCAACATTAACACTTGTCGTTGTCTTGCCAACGCCACCCTTTTGATTTGTCACCGCAATGATTTTTGTCATTCGTTCCCCTTTTTACCTGCCCTAATTATAGCATGAGCGAAACAGAAATAACAGACATCAAAAAACCGCTTCCCTGATGGAAGCGGCTATTTTTAACTATTTGATTGATGCAATCTGAATCTTGGTGTACTTCTGGCGATGACCAGTTTCTTTGTGCACACGTTTCTTGCTCTTGTAGCGGATAACGCGGATTTTGTCGCCCTTAACTTCTGCTTCAACGACCTTTGCCTTCACCACCACACCTTTGACGGTTGGCATACCGACTTTTGTTTTATCACCATCAATCACTAAAAGTGCGTCGAGAGTGAGTTCTTTTGTGCCTTCAGGGAGGAGATCCACCAAGAGGGACTCTTTTTCGCTGACAATGTATTGCTTGCCAGAGATTTTTACGACTGCTTTCATTTCGTTCCTTAATATATATATTTACTATCAGTGACCAATTATAACAGAGACAGACGATACATGCAACTAGTTTTTCTGCAGCTCAGCCATGGCATTATTGGCACGTAGCCAACCACTCGGCGAGCCACATTCCATATAGTCACCCTTAGCCTCGCCCACCGCGATGACGCCACCACTGGCAATGTACGCGTTGATGGCGTCGGTCAGCTCAAATTCACCGCGTTGCGGATTGGCGGGTAATGTCCGCGCCAGTTCGAAAATTTCTTTGTTGAGGACGTAAAAACTTGAATTACTGAGGTTACTTGGCGCTTCTTCTAACTTCGGCTTTTCAATGATGCAGACAAAATTACCCTGCTGGTCGGTTTCGATGATACCCGTCTGCGGGATGAATTCTTCATCGACAGGATTGCCTAGCAAACCAGTCGACAGGCCACGTGCCTCCACCAACTCTGCCAAGTCTGCGGCATTTGAGCCACCGTCGCTGCGCCAAAAAAATTGATCGCCCATCACCACAAACGCTGATTCGCCTGGCTCGATAAATTCGCTCGCCAAGCCTACTGGGATGCTCGTGCCATAACCACCAGTGCTTGGCTGAGTTAAAAAATGTATTCGCACATCGCGCAGCGGCGCTACTAGAGGTAATTTATCTTCTTTACCGGCACGCCGCAGATAATCGTTCAGCTGAATATTTGACCGATAATAACTCTGTACCTGAGTACTTTGCTCGCCCACCACGAAATAAATATCTTTGACACCAGCTCGAACGATATCCTGCACAATGTAGTCGACCACCGGCCGCGTCCCCACCGGCAGCATACACTTTTCGATTGATTTGGTAATCGGCAGCATCCGGGTACCCCAACCAGCAACTGGAATAATAGCTTTAGTGATCATGATTTCTCCTTACATCTTTAGTTCTTTGTGGCTTCGCTTCAAAATTTCCAACATTGCCTCGTAGCGCTGCTCATTGGCACTTAGTTTTGCGTAGAGATACACGACATTGTCAACCACTTCAATGTTCACTTTGATATCTTGGTCGTATAACCACGCCATAAAAGATGGATTGAGCAGCTCAAAACTTGTCACTTGATTTTCGTCAGTTGCGTACACTTGATAACGCTTATTGAAATCGCCCCATTCCAAAGACACTTTGTTATATCCACGCGGAGCTTTCAAACGCGACAGGAGTTTACCGCGCCGCTCCACTAAAATTCCACCATATGATTTTGGTAGATTGATTTGCCCGACCACATATTGATCGCCTGACTCGTCTTCTTTGGTGCGATAGGTATATAACTGGACCAACAAATCGCCTGTCCAGAAGCCAATGATATGGTTGTTGATATCTGCATTCTTAAACCCAGCCTTAAATAACTGACCTCTGGTTGGCAGCAGTAGATTACCCCAATCTGGACTAAAGTACATCCTGTTGTCGGCGGCAAATTGCCTCAAAGACCGCACCAACATGCTCTCTTCTTCTGTCGCTTGATCGATGCTATCTAGTAGCCAAGTGTTTTCATGACGCACAAAGTTCCATTGTTCGCCAAATTCCTCTGTCGTTGCCGTCAAGATATCACCGCTTGTTGTGTCAATCAATTGATCGTTCGCCTGTGCCAAGATACCAAAACTGACACGGTCTTGCTGGTCATTGGCGTCATCATGAGCAGACGTGATGATAACTTCCTTGATGCGAATGTTACTTATGCGATTTGCGCGGCCCATTTGTTGCAAGGCGTATAGCATCAAGCTGATGTGATTTGCGTATCGCTGTGTGGTATACGTTCGAATTGATGCTACATTCATTTGCTGCCAATCATGTTGGAATTTACCAAAAATTGACGCAGCATACTCTGTTAACCGCTCTGGGCTCCACGCCGCGTCAGAAGCAGCTGCCTGCTGCACGGACCGTTGCGCTGCTGCACTGCCCTTTCGGAACCGACCTAACTTATCAGCCCACGCACCACCGAAGGCACCGATGACGGTAGATATCATCGCCACGATGAAAGCGAATGTACCACCCCAAAGATATAACAAGCTAACCGCGGTTCCAGCCGCCATACCCACTGCCACACCAGCAGCCTTGGAACCTGTTTTTGAGCGAACAAAGCCAGCCACACCAGCAGCTACGACTGCCGGCAGGGCAAAAATTCCGCCACCGCCAGAGCCACCACCAGAACTACTTCCACCGCCGCCTGCTCGTGCCAATAGCGATATTACATCAATTGCAAACATGTACCAATTATAGCACTAACGGTTGCCGCTGACGGGAGTTATTCAGAAAATTCTACTGAGTTACCTCTGTGGAGGTCTTCTTCAACATCAGTCCAAAAGCGCTGGATGTCAGTAATATCTGACTGATCCAAGCGAATAGCCTGAGGTTCTTGCTGCTCACGCGCAATTTCCTCCCCCAAACCATCAGCCAATGGATCAATCGGTTCAAACTGAATGCGTGGATGAAAAAATGTAACTTTCATATGTTTGTTTTATCAATTTACCTAAAATATGATAGCACATTATCATCAATACGTCAATACCAGCCACCTTATTTAGCAGATGAATTACTGTCGCTGAAGCGTAATCTGCAGCTCTGCGCCTTCTATCGCAACCGTGGTCGAATACGCGTCGCTTTGCCCAAAGGTTGCCAATGTCTCAGCAGCAATCACCTCCGCATGCTCATCAATCGCCTGGCGAAGCTGCTCATCATTCGTCACCAATTGCAACATAATTCGATCATCCACCTGCAATCCCGCTTTCTTACGCGCACTCTGGACGTGACGAATAACCTCACGCACCAGTCCTTCGCGTTTAAGCTCAGGAGTAATGACGAAATCATAAACAACGCTTGGTTGTGCTGATGATTCGGCAGCTTCAAGCTCTGAACCAGTAGTAATCTCTACAGATTTAACATTCAACTCGTCCCGTGCAATATCAACCAAGAACCGCCTGACCTCATCCGACGTATTCTCAGAGATGGTGCTGACAAGTTTGGCGGATGCCAGTGGCTGACGAACCTTGATTCCCTCAGCGGCACGCTTCGACAAACCATCGTTCACAGCAGCACGCAGTGCGTTCATATCGCGCAGTATTGCCCTGTTAATTTCTCCCGCTGCCAGCCAATCCTTCAAATGAATCGATTCATTATCGCCCGTCAAATTGTGGTACAGTTCCTCAGCCAAAAACGGCGTAAATGGCGCCAAGATGTAGCTCAGGCGCACTAGCACATAATGTAGCGTACGGTAAGCATCATTCTTGTCGCCATCATCTTCCGACTTCCAGAAGCGGCGGCGACTGCGGCGCACATACCAGTTGGATGCGTCGTCCAGGAACGGCAAAATCGGGCTCAGCGCATCAGGGATATTGTAAGTATCCATGTGACGCTCGACTTCTGCTACCAGCTGATGCAGCCGACTGACGATCCAGACATCGAGCGGGTTCGTCAACTCGCTCAGCGAATCTTTCAGCTCACCATCAAACTCCCAGCCATCAACTTCCGCATACATCGTGAAGAAATCATACATATTCCAAATCATGCTGAGTTTGCGCGCTACATCACCCACATCCTTGTCGTGCAGCGCAAAGTCCTCGCCGTTAAGCAACGGACTGCTCAGCAGCAAGAAGCGCAAGCTATCAGCGCTGAACTTATCCATCAGCTCGTTCGGGTCGGTAAAGTTACCAAGCGATTTACTCATCTTGCGGCCATCATTGCCCGCCACCACACCAGTGGTGATGACGTTACTGTAGGCGTTTTTGTGCTGCGCGCCAGCCTGGCCAAAGGCACCGATCTCGGCCAAAGCAGCGTTGACGGCATGTACATAGTAGAACCATGCCCGCACCTGGCCGATGTACTCAACGATGAAATCCGCTGGGTAATTCTGCTCAAACTTGGCCTGATTTTCAAACGGATAGTGTAGCTGGGCAAACGGCATACTGCCGCTCTCGAACCAGCAGTCCAGCACCTTGTCGATGCGCGTAAACGTTTCGCCGTCAATTTCAAAGGTGATGTCATCCACCCACGGACGGTGATAATCATCCAGCTCCACGCCACTCAGTTCCTTCAGCTCCGTGTACGAGCCAACCACCTTGACGGTACCGCGGTCGCCCTTCCACACTGGCATGGCCGTCGCCCAAAAGCGGTCACGGCTCAGGTTCCAGTCTGGTGCTTGCTCGATATTCTTGGCAAAGCGGCCGTGCTTGAGGTGGGTCGGAAACCAATTGATATGCTCGTTCTGCTCCAGCATCAGCGGCTTTTGCCCCTGGATGTCAAAGAACCACGACGGAATTGCCCGGTACATGATGCGCTGCTTAGAGCGCGGGTTAAACGGATATTCGTGGCGAATGTACTCAATCTTCCACACCACACCCTTTTCCTTCAGGTCTTTGGCGATGAATTTGTTGTTGTCCCACACCTCCAGGCCTGTGTAATTACTATCGGTGTAGTAGCCATTATCGTCGATGACGTGAAAGGCGCTGATGCCGTGGCGCTTGGCCAGATCAAAGTCGTCCTCACCATAGGCCGGCGCAATGTGCACGATGCCCGTACCCGACTCGTGCGAGACGAAATCCGCCGCGTAAATGGTGTGGATCTTGTCATTTTCTGGCCAAGTCGAGCCCGTATCGAGCGGCTGGTATTTCTTGCCGACCAATTCACTGCCGGGGAATGTGCGCAATACTTTGTAATCTAGTGGATGGTGCTTTTCGTCCTGCAGGGTGCGTCCCAACGCTTCCTCAGCGATGATTAGCTTCTCACCCCCCACCAGCACTTCGCAGTACGTCATCTCCGGATTAACCGCCAGCATCAGGTTGGCTGGGAGCGTCCACGGGGTAGTGGTCCAGGCCAGGACAGATACAAAATCTTGAGCTTCAACAAACGCTTCAATCGCCTGCTGAGTCACGGCTGTCACAGGGCGGCTCAGCAGCTCTTCTGGCGTACCCATAGCAAATCCTGCACCCTCATGTAATTCTAGCTTCTCAGCATCAACACCAGTCACAATATAGATGGAACATGCAACATTTGTTCCATTTTCGTGCTTGACAGTTTGCAGCAAAAGATTATTCGAGCTTACTTCAAGTTCAAGCTCCTCCTGAAGCTCACGGCGTAGTGTCTCAATTGGCGACTCGCCCTCGTGGCTCGTCCCACCAAAGAGGCTCACCATGCCTGGGTTTGTGATTCCCGGCTTATCGTCTCGTTGTTGTGCAATGAGTTTCCCATTTGTATCCACCAACAAAGCACCGACATAACTCCTCTCGCATTCGTCAAAGCCTACTGGCCTTTGTGCATCATCAACTATTTCACCGTTCAAAAGTTGCTTTACTCGCTGCTCAATTTCATCACGCGCTATCCGATTTTTTTCTGCACTCTCGTTGTGCGGATCGGTCACGTTCCACCAAATAACATTATCACCCCTGAGCCAGTCTGGTGTCTGGGATCTCTCCGCTAGATTAACGATCAAATCATAATCACCCAGCTTATCAGCGGTAAGCAGCTGCCGCTTATGTCCAGTGATGTCAATACCCACTTCTTGCATCGTCTCACTGCTTTTGGCTGGCTTGTGGCTCATGGTTTCAAAGTCACTCAATGTTGGAGCTTCGTCCCATCTTTTCTCTGGGTTCAACCCAGCCGAATCGGCATTTTGAGAATGAGAATAGTGGTTATAAAATCCCTGCGCCATCTGCGAGCGAGCAGCATTTGCATTACATACAAACAAGACTTTTGAGTGTTCACTTAATGCTACTTTGTGGCTCGTCTTACCATCTTTTAACTTAAACTTCACATACACACTCGGATCAGTCACCGTTTGGTAAGCATCGTTGTCCATGGTCACTTCGGCCTTGCTGACAGGAGTAGCAAACTTGGTGTCGTACATCAGCACCTTTTCGCCTTCGTAGATTTTGCCCGCTTCGTACAGCTGCTTGAAGGCCCACCAGACGCTCTCCATAAAGTCCTTGTCCATGGTGCGGTAGGCACCCGTAAAGTCCACCCAGCGGCCAATCCGGTCGATCACGCCCTGCCAGGTCTCGCTATTCGCCACCATACTCTCGCGTGCCTTGGTGATGTATTTTTCCAGGCTGATAGTCGGCAAAGGATTACCGTCTTTATCCAGCGGCGCTGGCTGGTCACTACTCATCACAATCTGCCGCCGATCCACAATATTCATCTGCTTTTCGACGAAGTTCTCTGCCGGCAGCCCATGACAGTCCCAACCCCAGCGGCGCTCCACACGCTTGCCTTTCATTGTCCAGTAGCGCGGCACCGCATCCTTCACGATGCTGCTGAGCAGCGTACCATGGTGCGGCACACCAGTGATAAACGGTGGCCCGTCGTAAAAAACATAGGCATTATCCGCTGGCCGCTGCGCCACCGACCTTTCGAACGTCTGGTCGTCCTTCCATCGCTGCACCCAATCCTTTTCATATTCTGCCGCCCGGCGGCGTGTGCCGTGTGTGAATTTCATCATAACTCCTCCTTTTCCTTAAGCTTCGCTATAAATTTATCTAACGTATCAATTATCCTTTGGTAGTTTGCAAAAACTTTCTCCTTGTCAATTACTGGATATTGGCTAATTAGTTCTTCGTCCTTATAATTAAATTTCATAAAACCAAGCTCCTTATTCAGAAATCGCATCAATTCTACGCGCTTAGCAACAGTATCAACATAACCAAAATTAATCGACATTTGTCCATCCGAATACAAAGTGAAAAAAGAGTTTTTATTAAACTCAAAGAATCTTGGATTAACCGTAGCTCTGGCTATGCCAGTACCAAACATAACCTTATCCGACTTCTTAACCGCCCAGTCATAGATTGCCAGAATCGCTCGCTGCTGATCGACTGGCAGCTCGCCGACCTGCTCACGAAAGCTCTGATCATCCCACTTACCTCGTTTTTGCGCATAAGAAGTCCGCGCGCTGACCTCTTTTCTTACCTCTGCTCCATAAAGCTTCGGAATAACAATCTCGAACTCACTATGCCTGTAAAAATCCAACTCCACAGCATAAACATCAAATTTTGAATTCTGATTGATATAAGAAATCAAATCTTTTAGGCGACTTTCTAATTTATCCATCAAAACCACAAATTTAATTGAACCGTCTTCCAGGCTTGACTTAATATTATCAAGAGCTAATTCTGAATCTTCAACTCCAAAAAAGCTACAAAATTTCTCTTTGAAATCTTGATCAAAATATTTATAAGAGTACTCATCTAAATGGTCGAAGAAATCGCCAGCGTTTGAATGATGTTTCCAAAGCGCTGCGCCATAATCCATTACTTGCGCCAAAACCGTACGCTTATCAGGATTTTTGAAAAGCTTGGTTTCAATAACATAAATATTACCATGCTCATCAAAACCAAGCGCATCAATCGGACCACTGGCAGTTGGAAATTCGCGCGCCGCCACAAACAGTCTAGCATCTTCCTCAATCTCATAAATTGGCACAATTTCAGGATTGCTTATCAAATATTCTTGCATTGAACCTTCCTGCGCGAACTTTGATTCATTCAAAATCTCTGCATTTTGATTATTTTTTCTAAAAACGATTGCCATATATTTTATCCTTCTCTATCTTCCAAGTCCTTTAGCTTCTGACCGTTAAATATCCAATACGCCGCGCCCTGATATGAGCCACTAGCGTTACGCTTTCCTTTTTGCTGGAAGATATTGCGAGTTAGCAGCGATAGTTTATAGATTTCATCGACATACTCAACTTCTCGCTCACCAACAACAGTTGCACTAATCGACTTATCCTGCGCAAAGGTTATCACATCGCCGTTCTTTAGCCCTTTTCGATAGAAACTAAAGAGCGCTCCTTGTTTCCGTGATTGCGTCACTTCATCAAATTCACGTTCCTTATCAATATGCTTCGGATACACTACTTTGCCGTCAAATGCCAGCAAAAGTTGCTTAACAAGTTCACAGTCCAGTGCAAATAGCTCACTATCGTCAACCTGATGCTTGCTAAAAATTTCGTGTAGTAGACTCTCCTTATCATCATAATCATCAAGTTCAATCGCAAAGAAACGCTTCAATCCAGGAACATTATGATAGCCATTGCCTTCAAGATACCGCATTCGCTCACCATAGTTCTGCGAGCCAGTCTTGCCAATTTTAATCAAACCAGAAACCGCAGTATTCATAATATAAACGATGCCCTTCATATTGTCCTTTCTCCAAACAAAAATCACCTCTTCTGTCTTCGAGAATCCGCTGGAGGTGTTTCAAACGGACGGTACCATCTCGATTCCAAAAGAAGTGATTCTTCCGTGGGCTTTGCCGAGTTGATCGGTATCCACGCACTCTTTTAGCGCTTAATCGTTCACTTTGTCGCAGCGAGTCGCGGCGGGGTCTAATCTCAGCTGATAAAAACCGATTTCTTCCCGCAGGCTTCGCGGTTGATAGCCGCTCATTTTGCGCTGATCCTATCAGGGATATTTCCTATCAGACACACGCAAAAACGCCCTACTCACATTGTAGCGCGTTTTTGCCAAAATCCCAAGGGAATTATTTAATTTCCAAGCCGCCCAGGACGCATTCGCCCTTCAGGTAGATTGTCTTTTTAGCGGAAGGCTTCGACATAGTCTTATCATCGCTGCCGCCCAAAACACCACGCACCTCGTTTTTGACGATCACATCATCAGGTAAGTTGATATTAATGCCACCGCAAAACGTAAAGACATCAATGATTGCGCCATCCTTAATGTTCGCCTGACGCAAATCTAAATCGACGCCACCAAATATCGCTGTCAGTGAACCACCAGTATAATCACCTCTCACTCGTGACTGTTCACCGTAAAAAATTGCCACTTTTTCATTATCATCAGTGCCCGACTTTTCAGCTCGCTTGCGATTTGCGGACCCAATACTGAACACCATCATCAAACCAACAGCGATCAATATCACTGGCCAAAACAGTTTCCAAATACTAACATCAATGACGCCATACGCATTCAAACCAATCGACACGCCAGCGGCCATCAATAGCAGGCCCCACGCCCGCGTCAGCAGTTTTCGGGAGCTAACTATTGTTACCAGCCCCGCCAGCACTAGGCCGGCTGTCCAAACCGTTCCCCAGAACACGTTCCAGCTATCAAACTTGATAATTTCGAGATTCCTCAGTAACAGAACCCCGCCGAGCGCTACAATGGTGACACCAAAGAATGCTCTGACAAGAAAGTTTTTCTTCATATCTTTATTATGACATATGATCACGCGTTACCAAAGTAAAAAATTTGCAATAATGTTTTCGTAAAATAGGGCGATACGTCTAGAACAACTGATCACCAAACTTTGCGATTATCGCCATCATGGTAAGAACCACTAAAACTGCTGCAAATAACATATCATATCCGCGATCAACAAATTTACCCAGGGTCTTACCAGGTATATTCTTAACCAAAACATTGTACCGTGTCATACCAAAGAAAATCAAAATCATACCAAGGTCCAGAGTCAAGCACCACGGGCACAGTGCGCCAATCACCAAATAGCTCATACCAAACATCCAGAAAGCAAAGAGCAGCCCCGCAATCACCCCGACTTGCGCGCATTGCATAAACCATTTCGGGAACTTTGTCCCTGCCAACAAAGCAACTGCTATAGTGATCATCACCGGCAAAGTTGCCAGGCCAATAAAGCTGTTCGGGAAACCAAAGAGTGCCGCCGACCAGTGATTGGCAACTGCCGAACAACTGAGGGCTGAATTTAAGTCACAACTAAGAACCGCTTCTGAATTCTTGGCTAATACCAATGATTCAATCGATAAGGCCAGCGATGCTAACAGTCCCAATCCGCTTCCGACTAACAACGCCAATGCCGACATATGCCGTCGCTTCAAATCCTCGTGAAATAACCACTCTCGCACCTTGTTAAACATAAAAACTTACCTCGCTAATTGTCGGCAGCGGAGTTCCCCGCCACATATTTTGCAACTGACCGCTGTCACTCAACGCAATAATCGTCGGGTATTCAACAATGTCATATGTCCTACAAAAATCACTACCGGCCGCCGAATCTGGATTGACTTCCTCCAAATCATGCCCTGTCTGATTTTTAAAATCCCTGAGATAATCAAACACTGCACGAGCGTGGTCACTCTCTGTTTTGTACACAACAACAACGCGCATATCTTAATCTCTTTTCTCTCGTTGCTGAGCTAAAATTTTCTCAAATTCATCCAAGGTTTTAAAATCATAATACACACTGGCAAATCGAACATACGCTACCTCATTACGATCAGCCAAAGCGTCCAAAACTGCATCACCGATCTGCTTTGATGGCACTTCAGACTCTCCCAACGCATACAAAGCGTCTTCGACAGCACTCACGATCTGCTCAACTTCTTCTTCCGATTTGAAAAACTTGCCGACCGACTGATGCACTGCTGAAGATAACTTAAACCGGTCAAATAATTCTCGACGTCCACTCTTTTTGAGCACTGCTAAGTTTGGTTTTTCAATTCGCTCGTACGTCGTAAACCTTCTACCATCAGCCGTTTCCCTACGGCGGCGAATTGCCATGCCGCCAGCAACTTCACGCGACTCAAGCACCCGACTGTCACCAATATTCACTACTACCATAAACTACTCCCTGTTCTTCTTGCGACGGCGTAAGAATGCTGGGGTATCGTCTTCATCATCGTCCTCTTCTGGCGGATTGTCCCAAATGTTTGTGTCGTCTTCAGCAGCAAAATGTTCGGCAGCCTCTTTATGTTCTAGCTCCATGTCGATATTTTGTACCATTTCTTCGTCCAGATTGTCAGAATTGGTCTCGACTGGGCTCACATCAAGCGTTACGTCCCTGTCGTGGAAGGTCTCGCTGTCAAATCCTGTAGCGATGACCGTGATCACCAAGTCATCTTCCATCTCTGGCTTCAACGTCGCACCAAAGATGATGTTTGCGTTTGGCGATACCGCGCTGGTGATGATTTCAGCCGCTTCCTGAATTTCCGCCATACTCATGTCGTAACCACCAGTAACATTAAACAGCACACCCTTAGCTCCATCGATTGACACTTCAATCAACGGAGATTCAATTGCCTGCTGAGCCGCCTGAGCTGCTCGGTTCTCACCGCTCGCCCGACCAATACCCATCAATGCTGAGCCAGCATTACTCATGATAGCCTTCACGTCAGCAAAGTCCAGGTTAATCAATCCGTGTTCAGTAATCAATTCAGAAATACCCTGCACACCCTGACGCAGTACATCGTCAGCAATTTTGAAGGTTTCCAACAGTGGAGTGCGTCGATCAATAGTTTGCAGCAGGCGATCATTTGGAATAGTAATCAACGTATCAACCTGTCGACCCAAGTGAGTGATTGCCCAATCAGCATTCACTCGGCGCTTTTCACCTTCAAAGCTAAATGGTCGCGTGGCAACACCAACCACCAAAATACCTAGCTCACGGGCAATCTCAGCAACCACATAACCAGCACCAGATCCCGTTCCACCACCAGCACCAATAGTCACAAACACCATGTCAGCGCCTTCAAGCGCAGCACGAATTTCTTCACGTGACTCATTAGCAGCTGCCTCACCAACCGCTGGGTCAGCACCAGCACCAAGACCATTGGTCGTTGAATGTCCTAGATGGATTTTGACGTCGGCTTTTGAGTTATGCAACGCTTGTGCGTCGGTATTCATAGCGATGAACTGCACACCATTGAGGCCAGCGTCTTTCATGCGGTTAACTGCTGAACCACCGGCGCCACCAACACCAACAACTTTGATGCTAGCAAATGTCTGAACTTCGCTTGGTTGTATTTGTGGCATTATCGTATCTCCCCTCTAATCTCTATCCAGTATATCATCTTTGACCCTGGAGTGGTCATATTTATTTGAATTTCGCGAACAACCCACCTAAAAATCCGCCAGCTTTTTGAGCAACTTTACTAGCTTTTTTACCATGAGTTTCTTCAGAGCGGGACAGATTGGTGGACATTGCCAGCATCAATCCTATCGCCGCTGCATATTCTGGATCTTTGATGTCGTCAGTCATGCCAGCATAATCCTGCGGTTTGCCGATTTTCACCGCCAGTCCAATCTGTTCTTTGGCAAATTCAGCTAGGCCTTTTACTTTAGCGCCACCGCCAACTAGCACGGCTCCACTTGGCATTTTACTGATACCGCCTGCCTTTTTCAGCTCTTTAGCTACCAGTTCGAAAATTTCTTCATAACGCGCCTCGACGATTTCTGCAACTTCTGCTCGGTGGAAAACCTGCGTCTCTTTCTCATGTTTGATGTCAATCACGCCCGTGGTTTCACCGCCCAATTCACCATGTTGCAGTTTAACCTTTTCGGCAATTTCCAAATCAACCTTAAGGCCGATTGCCAAATCGTTGGTGACGTTCTGCGAGCCCATTGGCACGACTGAAAGATGTTGCAAATCACCCTCTTCGAACACCACCACGCCCGTTGTGGAAGCCCCGATGTCGATCACAGCCACACCATTTTCCATCTGAGATTCATTCAGCACCGCCTGAGCGCTCGCCAACACCGTTGGAACTATTCTGACAGCATCGATATTAGACATTTCCGCCAACTTGTGCAAATTCCCCAGGTGTGGCACCAATCCAGAAACAACATTTGCTCGTAGTTCCAGCCTCGTCCCGGTCATGCCAATCGGGTTTTTGATATTATCTTGCCCGTCCAATCGATATTCGTACGGAACCACTTCCAAAATCTCACGATTTGCAGGAACTTTTCCAACCGTCGCTACATTCTCCAGACGCGCTACGTCATCCTCTGTCACTTCGCTACTACTCGCATTAACAGCAACCATGCCATCTACTTTAGTACTGATGATATGTACGCCATTGACACCCAAAGCAGCTTGGTTCACTCGATGACCGCTCATTCGCTCAGCTGCATCAAGCGCCGTATCGATCGCCGCTGCTGGCCCATTCAAGTGCGTGATCACGCCCTTACGCATCCCGCTATTGGGAGCTTGCCCCACACCAATAATTCTTGGCACACCTGTTGTCTCGTCGATGTGTCCGATAACACATCGCACTTTTTTCGTGCCGATATCAATTCCTACCGCATAATGAGATTGTTCTTGCATATGCTTACAGTATATAGGAATATGGGGTCATTTTGCAAGCTGTCAAAAAAGCACAAGCATGATACACTAGACACATGAAACATCGTACTTTTTCTCATAAACCTGGCTTTACCTTAATTGAGATGATCATTATCATTTCCACAATCGCCATTCTCTCAGCAATTAGCATCGTCGCTTATCAGTACGTTAAACAAGACGCTTATGACGCAAAAGCCAAAACCGCGCTACAACAGGTCGAAACAGGGTTTAAGTCTTACATAACCGCGGGCAATAAAGTACCAATGCGTTACTATAGCCCGTATGGTTTTTATGCTGACCCGGGAGGTGGATCAATAGAACAAGGCATCCCGGTCAATCATGGAGGTGGTATCGGCAGAGCCCTGGTTAATGCTGGGTTTTTATCGAGCAACTTACTAGACAGTCTCAAGAATGGTCCCCAGAAAAATACCGCTTTAAAGAACAGCATCGCTTTTGCACAATGTGGCAAGAATAAGGCATTTTTCTACATTGAAGTATACCGAAAAGGTATGACGCAAGCAGAGCTCTGGAATAAGGTTCACTCATTAGAGTGTGAGAGGAAAACTAAGGACGACTGGTATGCAGAACATGGCTTAAGTCCTTCACTCAGTACGGTTACGACTGGTACAGTCAACGGTCCAGCACGTTACATACTAGCAGAGATTGATCTCACCTAAATCTCTACAGTTTCGTTAAAATCTCTGCACCCGTTTCAGTAATTAGTACTGTGTGCTCAAAATGCGCGCCCAGACTGCCATCTCTCATGCTAATCGTCCAGCCGTCATCCTCAGTAACAATTTTCTCACCACCGAGGCTGGCCATCGGCTCGATAGCGATAGTGTCACCAGCGTGCAACATCGGACCAGTACCGCGCTGACCATGATTCGGAATCTCTGGACTCATGTGCATTTCCAGCCCCACACCGTGACCAACCAACTCGCGGATGATGCCCAGTTTCGCTTTTTTCAGCACCGCTTCAATGGCTGCTGAGATATCACCAACTCGTGTCCCGTCACCAGAGATCGCATCAATTCCCGCGTACAAACTCTGCTCCGTTGCGTGCAGCAAATGCTTTTTAGCACCGCGCGGCTCTTCATCAACCACCATGGTAAAGGCGCTATCGGTTTTCATACCGTGGTAACCAATCACCAGGTCAAAACTCACTACATCGCCCTTCTCAAACACATAGTCTGTCGGGAACGAGTGCACCAACTGCTCATTGGTCGACACGCAGATCACCCCTGGGAACTTCACTTCATCTGTCAAATACGTTGCTTCCGCACCAAAATCCTTGATCCGCCCAGCCACGAACTCATTAACATCCAGCTCGCTCATGCCAGCCGTTACTTTCTGGCGCAATTCGTCATAAATCGTCGCCAACATCCGGCCGCATTCGCGCATATCTTTCATCTGTTGTGGTGTTTTTTCACCAGTGATCAATTGGCTCATTTGGCACCCTCAACGATTCCGCGGCTAACCAGTTCTTTTTCAATTTCATCATGCACTTGTCCAACTGTACCCACGCCGCTCATATGGATGATTGGGATATTATTGTCGTTCAGATAGTCCAAAATTGGGTAAATTTCACCCCGGTAAATGCTAAGTCGCTTATCGATTGCTTCTGGTGTGTCATCAACACGACCACGCACTCGCAAACGTTCCAAAATCTCATCTCGTGGCACCTCCAGTACGATCACCAACTTCACATCCTGCCCATGATGCGGCCGCGACTCAATCAACCACTTAGCCTGCTCCAACTGACGAGGATAGCCGTCCAAAATGACACCGTTGATATCCTTGGCCTTATTCAAAGCCTCACCCATCAAACCATTGATAATCTCCACTGACACCAGTTCGCCAGATTGCATACGATGAATTAATTCACCATCGTGCGTGTCGCGCAGCAACTGCCCCGCGCTCAGCCAACGCCAACCATGACGCGCTGCCAAAATCTGCCCCTGCACGCTCTTACCAGCACCAGCCGGCCCAAAAAAGATAATCATATTCCCTCCTATTTTGTCAGTTTTTCTTTAACAATCTTTGCAACCAACGCACCGTCAGCCGCGTTGCCAACTTTCTGCTTCACCACGCCGATAACCTGACCCATCTTTTGCATGGAAACGTCATTCATGCTCGCCACAACGTCTTCAACGATCGCCATAACTTCCGCTTCACTCAACTGTTCGGGCAAAAATTCTCGCAAAATTTCCGCCTCTTGTTCCTCAGGCTCTGCCAATTCCGCGCGACCATTACTGCGATAAAGCTCCGCACTCTCGACACGTTTTTTCACTTCACGAGCCAGAACTTTTTCAACTTCGGCGTCATTCAGGCCCTCGTCACGCTTGCCTAGTGACACCTCCTCGTTCAAAATTGCTGCTTTGACATTACGCAACACATCCCCACGAAAACGATTGCCGCCCAAAAGAGCGGCTTTCATTTCATCAGTGATGCGCGCTTTTAGCGCTGACATTAACGCACTCCCAGGCGCATTTTTGCCGTTTTTTCAGCCCGGCGTTCACGACGAACGATTGCCTTTTTACGGCGCTCGGCCTTTGAAATTGGTTTCTCAAAGCGCATAACATTTTTAGCGCGAGCCAAAACACCGCTCTGCAAAACCTTACGGTTGAAACGACGAATGATGTTTTCGTTCGCTTCCTTCTGATCTTTACGTGTTACTTGTACCATACTTCCTGCATTATAACAGATGAGGAAATATTTGACAAATCTACTGTAGCTATTCTGCACTACTTACGTGTAGCAACCGCCCCTCAACCGTTCGTACCCCCTGCCATTCGTTGATGGTTGGCTGAAACCACGCTGCTACCTCGTCGCCCGGATCGCGGAAGAACTCCTCTGGTGCGTTGAACGCCAGCATCTGCAACACTGTACCATTTTTATCACGCAGCGCTAATTTAACGTGTTGCCCATCCGTGCCCATTCGCCGCACACTCAACACGTTTGCCGTGGCAATTTTCAGGACTGGCTCTGGATTGCCATTGCCAAACGGCTCCATTTTTGCCAGATTCGCCACCAACTCCTCGTCAATTTCCGAAAAATCATCGATTTCCACATCAGCTCGTGGCAGTAAATATCGCTCTTGGTTTGTTAGTTGCAACGAATCATAAAACTCATTCACGCGACGACGGAAATCATCGATTTTCTCAGTCTCTAGCGTCACGCCCGCCGCCGCTCCGTGCCCGCCACCTTTGATGATGATGTCGTCCGCCGCCCGCACAGCATCCGCTGCTGAAAAATCACCAAAACTGCGCGCTGAACCCGTGGCTTCCTCGCCGCGCTCGCCAATGATAAACACCGGTTTTTTATATTTCTCCACTAATTTTGACGCCACGATGCCGATGACACCATGATTCCAGCCACCACTGCTCACCACCAACACCCGATCATCAGCCAACTGCTCGGCTTGCACACACGCTTCTTCAAAAATCGCGTCCTGAATACCACGCCGCTTAATGTTCAATTCCTCCAACTTCTCACTAGCCTCCAGTGCCGCCAGCCCATCGCGCGCCGTCAGCATATCCAGCGCGTGCTGTGCTGTCTCCAGCCGACCCGCTGCGTTCATTCGCGGCCCCAAACCAAACCCCAGATGCCTGGCATTAACCTGCTCCGGCTCAATACCCGCCACCGCCATCAAAGCCTTCAATCCTGGACGTTGTTGTTTTTTCAACACCTCCAAACCCCAATAGACATTTGCCCGATTTTCATCAGCCAACGTCACGATGTCGCAAACTGTCCCCAGTGCCACCAAATCGAGCAGCCATTTTTCATAGCCATCAGGCAGTCCGTCCAGTTCAGTCTGCAGCGCCTGCACCAGCTTGAACGCCACGCCCGCACCACACAAATCACGAAACGGATAAGTATGTCCCGAAAATTTCGGATTCACCGCCGCCACGCTCGGCGGTGGCGTCTCGGCGACATTATGATGATCCGTCACCACCGTATCAATCCCCAAGCTGGCAGCATACGCAATCTCCGCATGACACAAACTGCCAGTATCCACCGTCACGATCAAATCCGCGCCCATATCGCGTACCTTGTCCACCGCACCCATGGTCATGCCATAACCCTCAACAAACCGGTTTGGAATGAAAGCGTCGACACCCTCAAAACCAAACTTACCAAACGCATCCAGCAGCAGTGCCGTGGCGCTCAGCCCATCAATATCATAATCACCGTAAATGACGATTTTTTCGCCCTGCTCCCGCGCCTGTTTTAACCGCACCACCGCCTTTTCCATGTCCGGCAGCAAAAACGGATCATGCTTCACCGCTGCATAATCCGGCTGCAAAAAAGCCTGACGTGCTGCTCGCGTCGTCAGACCACGAGCCGTCAAAATCCGCTCGAACAAGGTCATCAATCTCTATCAACCGAGCTACGCTTCGGCCGTGCCGCATGTTGCTGCGACTTAATCACCATTCCCTGCAACTCCTTGAAAATTGGAAACTGCTTATTTGTGAAATACGTTCGCGAATTGCCCTGTTTCTCGCTTTTGAGAAAACCGACTTTTTCTAATCTCTTTAACTCGCGCTGAATATTTCCTGGATCTTCTTTGATCAACTTCGCCAACCCACGTACATGAGTGTGAAAATCAGGATATTTAGCATAAACAACCACAATCTTACGCCTCACCCGCGATGTAATAAAAACGTCTAACATAGTCCTGTGCTCTTTACTGCATCCCCTTCTTTACTTAACTCCAGTGTAGCACAATTTTACAACACCCGACAAGTCCTTTAGCGCCAATTCATAATTACTTGATTGATTTTTGCAACAGTCTCCTCACGTGAAGGTAGTTCATTATCCTCATAATAATGATTGACTCCCATGAAGTTTTCCTTGACGTCCAATATATGCAGATCATCAACCGTGATATGTAATCGATCAACCGCAGCAATACTACACACGGGTAAAGCCACTACCAGTTTTTCAATACGAATTGATTTTAAAAACCCTAACGCTACGTCCAAGCTTGAAAGATTATCACCAAAGCCATCACTCACCAAAATAACCGTCCGGTCTTTCAACAACGCCGCATCAACGATACCACCATCGCCCAGTAGCCGATTAATTCGTTGGTATGCCTGCTGTTTTTGTTGTTCCAGATAGCCATGAAATTCATTAGTATACTCTCGAATCTCGCCAGACGAAAAATCACTGTTGTAGGTAAACTTTCCGCTCTGAGAAACGGCGCCAAAACTCAACCCCTCTCCAGGAACATCGATACTCTCTGAGAGTAGCATCATCAAAACACAGTGTAACCTGACCGCGATTTGCTCACCGACCAACACACCGCCTTCGCCCAATGCCAGCACTGCACAGTTTTCGTAACGATATTTTTCGAACAACTGCTGCCCCAACTCTGCGCCTGCCTGTATGCGACTCTGAAAATACATATGCTTATTGTAGCATTGATGAAGCGTTATAATAATAGCTATGCAATACTACGAGGTGTCTCCAACTACGATTGTCCGCGCTGACACTGGCAGCTTTTCCTATGCTTCACATGAAGAGTTAGTGCCAGGAAATATTGTGACCATTCCTGTCGGCAAGAAGGTTGTTGTGGGTGTCGTTTTGCAGGAAATAACACAGCCACCATACAACACACGGGAGATAATTGCGGTCGTCGATCAGCCGCCGCTACCCAGCCAATTACTGTCACTACACACCTGGATGAGCCAATTTTATGCAACTCACCCCGCCACCGTCTGGCAAACTATCCTACCGCGTGGTATCACCAAAAAACGACGAAAATCCATAGAGTTCACCTCTGTCGATATGCAAAATCGAACAAAAAATGTATTCACCAAAGATCAGCTCCAAGCCCTGCAAATCATTGATTCTATGACCAGCGGAACGGCTCTGCTACACGGCGTCACCGGCTCCGGGAAAACGCTAGTCTATATCGAAGCATCCCGACGCGCTGCAGCCAAAGGAAAATCATCGATAATACTCATTCCAGAAATAGCCCTAACGGCTCAGCTGGTCTCAGCCTTCACAGAACATCTCGACAACGTGATCGTCACTCATTCTCGCCAGACTGAGGCTGAACGCCATGCAGCATGGCTACACGTTTTGAACGCCAACAAGCCCGTCGTGGTCATCGGCCCAAGGTCAGCCCTATTCATGCCCATACATAACCTCGGATTTATCGCCATTGATGAATGCCACGAACCTAGCTTCAAACAAGAACAATCCCCCCGCTACTCCGCACTGCGCACTGCTGCCGTGCTGGCGCAGAATCATAACGCCAAGTTAGTTCTGGGTAGCGCTACTCCCAGTATCGCTGACTATTATTTGTCCGAGCAACGAAACCGACCCATCATCACCATGCCCAAACCCGCTCGCAAAGATGCCGTCAAGCCCACTATTAAAGTCGTTGACATGACCAAGCGCAATAATTTTACTCAGCACTTTTTCCTATCAGACACCCTGCTTTCTCAACTCCAACAAACCTTCAACGATGGTCAGCAAGCACTCATTTTTCACAATCGTCGTGGCACCACCACAATCACCCTGTGTCAAAATTGCGGCTGGCAAGCTGGCTGCCCTAACTGCTTTGTGCCGCTGACACTACACCAAGACAAACATCAACTTGTTTGCCACATATGCGGATATAACGCGACCGTCCCAACGGTCTGCCCCGAGTGCCAACATGCCGACATCATCCACAAAGGCATTGGCACCAAGCGCATCGAGACAGAATTAAGCAAATTATTTCCTCAGCAAACCATAGCCCGCTTTGACGCAGACACTCCTAGCGATCAAACCGTAGAAAAGTTATACCAAGACGTCAAAGAGGGTACTATCGACCTCATCATCGGCACACAAATGATCGCCAAGGGATTAGACTTGCCACATCTACGAACTGTTGGCGTAGTACAGGCAGACACTGGACTAACGCTACCTGATTTTGCAGCCGCTGAGCGCACATTCCAACTGCTTGCTCAAGTAGTCGGGCGCGTCGGTAGATCACATCACCCAACAACCGTCGTTATTCAAACTTACCAACCACAGCACCCAGCCATCCAAGACGGCCTCACGCAAAATTACTCTGATTTTTACCACCGTACCATAGCCCAACGACAAGCAACCATGTTTCCGCCATTTACACATCTTTTGAAACTCACTTGTATCTACAAAACTGAAGCTGCTGCTATTCGCAACGCGCAAAAACTTGCCTCCACCCTCAAATCAGTTGTACCAAAAACAGTGCAAATTTTAGGACCGACACCTGCGTTTTATGAACGAGTGCGTGACACTTACCGTTGGCAATTGTTACTCAAAAGCCCCCAACGTGATGATTTAGTCGCCATATTAGCTCACTTGCCACCACAACATTGGCAATTCGAACTCGACCCCACCTCCCTCCTCTGATATACTTGATGTATGACTAGAGACGACATTATTGCCCTACCAAATCCCCACTTGCGTCAAAAATCTCATCGTATCCATGTCATCACTGATGATGTACAACAGCTGTCTGACGACATGACTAGCGCCGCGTTAGATTGGGAGGACTCACGACCACATGAAATCAGCGCCGCTCTCGCAGCAGTGCAAGTAGATCGCTTGGAGCGAGTCGTCATCGTCCGAGCTGACTTTGATAACAAGAAAACTCGTGACTTCATGACCTTGATCAACCCAGAAATTGTCAAATACGAAGGCGACTTAGTAGCTGATTTTGAAGGTTGCTTGAGCGTAAAACACATCTACGGCAAAGTACCACGCTACACCAAAGTTCGCGTCAAAGCTTTAGACCTGGAGGGCAATGAGATTCGCTTCAAAGCCGAGGGCTTTTTAGCACGTGTCCTACAGCATGAAATTGACCACACTAACGGTATCGTCTTCATTGACCACATCCGCGATACGCACGATGCATTTTACACCCTCGATGATTCTGGTGAATTACAACCGCTCAATTATGACACGAGCATCAAAGATAACACTGATCTTTGGGGATAACCATGTCTGAGATAGTATTTTTTGGCACCGAAGAACACAGCCTCATTACTCTCAAAGCGCTGCATGAAGCACAATTTCACATTGCCGCCGTCATCACCAAACCTGACGCGCCCAAGGGTCGGGGCGGTAAACTATCAGAGCCTGCTGTCAAAACATACGCTCACCAGCACAATATCCCTGTTTGGCAACCAAACAACCTCAAAGACATCTTACCAGCCATTCAAACACTCAAGTCACCAGTAGGTGTTTTGGTTAGCTATGGCAAAATCATACCTCAGTCAATCATTGATCTATTCAATCCTAGTATCATCAACCTCCACCCGTCACTCCTCCCACAATACCGTGGCCCATCGCCCATTGAAGCTGCCATGACTAACTTAGACTCCCACACTGGGATATCCTTGATAAAATTAGACGCCCAAATGGACGCCGGACCAATTTACCACCAAGAATCTATTTTACTCTCTGGTGATGAATCTCGTGATGAACTATACTGCAAATTATTCAATCTGGGTTCACAACGCCTGGTAGAGTTATTACCTCGCATTATATCCGGTGACATACACCTCAAACCGCAACAAGAATCCATCGCTACCTACTGCAAATTATTATCAAAGCAGGATGCACCCCTCGATCCACAATCCCTCAGCGCCAAACAAGCGGCCGCGCGAGTCAGAGCCTATCTCGGTTTTCCTCGCTCTACCATGATGTTTGACGACCTCCGTCTCATCATCACCAAAGCTCACCCTGATGTCACGCCAAAAACTGCTCTAGACCAGTGCTACCACGATGGACAATTCCTCATCATCGACGAACTCATCGCACCAAGTGGCAAAAAAATGACCGCAGAAGCGTTTCTCCGCGGTCATAAACATCAATAACCCGTATAGACTAGGCTGCTGCTTGCGAAGTAGCAGAATCAGCTCCTAAAATCATGTCACGATTTGCCACGATTTCTCGTTTTAGTTCATCCAACACAGCTGCGACTACGTCTCGATAGTCTGGTCGGTTTACTTCTAGCCATTTTGTTGCCGCAAACTCGTCCCGCAAGCGTGGGTCATCCATCGGTACCCCAGAAACTTGCACCAAACGCTGGAACATTGGGTCCTGCATCAAATTAGGAACGTGCCGCGCCAAAAAATCATCTACTGCCCCCGGACGCTTATCTATAATGCCAGAAAACTCTTCCAGTTGAGCATCGCTCATACCCTGGCTCAACCGCTCACCAACGCGAAGCTCCAGCTCACTGTAGATGTGCTGCAAAAACGGCTTGCGCTGCTCCTCCGGCAATTGATCCAGCCCGAGCTCTTTGAGAAATTCGTCATTCAGTTGGAACATAGTCCTCCTTTTCTTTCGTCTATACTCTCCATAAATTATAACAGCAATCCCGAAAGATTGCCATTATAACCTACTCATTACCGTTATTCACGCACCATGTTCAGTGCATCATTGTGCAGCGTCTGCAGCTCAACCATCGTCTGATTCATTGCATTCTGCACGATTTCTGTCAAATTGATACCGTTGCCTTGGCACCAATTGAGTAGCATCGGCACATCTTCACTATCCAGCAAAGCCTCAAACTCTTCCCTTTTTTGTTCACCGACAGCCGCCAATAGCTGATCAGTAATCTTTGCTTGCACACTATTGGTTGCATTCTGCCGCATCTGTTCTTTTGCCTCTGGTGGCAGCATCCCAAAACCAGCTTGTGTCAAAAATTCGTCAGTAATTTCAAACATTTATATCTCCTTTTTGTGTTATTATACCTTACTATTTACGCAGCTAGTACATGCCTGTATTGATCTAGTACTTCGATAATATTCCCAGTGTCAAAGCTTCCATCAACCTTGAGTATTTCTTTACTGCCATCGACGATCCATTCAACCTCGTGTCCATTTGCTTGTGCTAAGTCTGCCAACCGATGCAGCTCACTTGTCGCATTTTCAGCACCAAACTGTCCTACTGCCCAGTCCCATGGATATTCGTAACTACCAACTGGCGAGATAACCTCTGGTTGCGTAGTAGAGCCACCGTCGGGAGTTTCTACACTAGGAGTACTGCCTGTATGCTCTGCGCCAGTAGTACTTTCACTACCTGAAGCATGATTTACATTATCATGTCCTGCCCCAGAAGCATGGCTCTCAGCACCAAATACTGTTGACTTCAGTATTCCTGTAGTAATGCTACCTGCAGCGTAACCAATAGCTACCTTACTCATTGCCGAGCGAACTTTCCGACGAAGTCGCTCCTGACGCTCTTCACTTGATTTCTGACTACTATCGACATAGGTATCGACCATAGATTCCATCATTTCATCAGTATCTTTGGCATCTTTAGCACCCTGCTTAAACACGTCCTGCCAGGCATCCTGTGAGTTATCAGTTACGCGCTCTTCACCGCGATGTGACTCCAGTACGGATTGTTTGACCACTCCAGCCGTTACTAAGCCTGCTCCTAAACCAACCGCTGTAGTGATTGGCCAAGTTGCAACAGCAGCGGTTACTGCACCGGCTGTTGCACCACCAGCGCCAAGCTTCAGCCATTGAGATAGCGTGCTACCGCTAGTAGCTTTGTCACCAGCCTTTGTAACACCCTTTCTGAACCACGCTACAAGCTTGTTAACCTTGCCAGCAACTCTCTTGAATTTAGATTGCTCACCTTCATCAAGCATAAAGCGCTGGTCAAGCATCTCATCATATGCTTCTGTTGTCTTCTGAGCCGTTTCCTGCATACCCTGGAAGGCACGAGCCGCCATCATCTGCGCAAACAATTCCTGCTGCTTTGCTAACTCCTCACCTGAGAGTTGGTTCAGCTGCTCAATCTGCGACGCCATCTCTTCCTTGGCTACAGCCAATTCACAAGCCTTTAGCTTATCTGCTGCTTCCTCCAGTGCTTCCTTGCGCTTTTTACCGCCAAACCATTCTTTAAAGAAATGTGATTCAACATCAACACGTGCTTTAGCAAACGCCAGCCTTGCCGCGTCCAGCTCCTGCTGTGCCTTACTCTTTTCAGCTGATTGAGAAGCTTCGCCCTCGCCAAGGTATTTATCACGCTGTGCTTGCTCGTACAGGCTCAAACCTTCAGGGTTCTCGTCTGGAGTCTTAACTTTCGCCGGAGCTTCAGGAGACAATTGAGAAGTCTCGCCCTCGTCAAGGTATTTATCACGCTGTGCTTGCTCGTACAGGCTCAAACCTTCAGGGTTCTC
>CAUOLC010000006.1:0-36199 GCA_963456285.1 uncultured Candidatus Saccharibacteria bacterium
CGCCACTGGTCGTCAAAGTACCAATGGGTACGTTGGTCAAGCGTGACGGTAAGGTAGTGGCGGATTTGACGGTAGACCAGCAGCAGGCAGTTGTTGCCTGCGGTGGTGACGGTGGTTTTGGCAATGCACACTTTACGTCCAGCACGCGCCAAGCGCCAAAGATTGCTGAACTTGGTGAGGCGGGTGAAGAGTTTGAAGCGGAGTTGGAATTGAAATTATTGGCCGACGTCGGTTTGGTTGGCTTCCCTAACGCTGGTAAATCGACATTTTTGAGTGTGGTTTCTAATGCTCGACCGGAAATTGCCAATTATGAATTTACGACCTTGACGCCAAATTTGGGTGTGGCGGATGTGGATGACGGTTCGATTTTGATCGCTGATATTCCGGGGCTGATTGAAGGCGCTTCGGAGGGCAAGGGCTTGGGCGACCAGTTCCTGCGCCACGTTGAGCGTACAGCCGTGTTGCTGCATATGATTGACGCCTATAGTGATGACCCGGCAGAAAAATACCAGACCATTCGCCGCGAGCTGGAAAAATATTCCGAAGAATTGGCGACGCGTCCAGAGATTATCGCTTTGACGAAATGTGAAGGATTGGATGATGAGATTATTGCCATGCAATCAACGGCACTCCAAAATGTAGCCAACGGTTCACCAGTGCTGGCGATTTCCTCGCAGACACATGCCGGCGTGACCGAGCTGCTACGCCTACTGCGTCGTGAGGTTACGGATTATCGAGCGCGGGAAGCTGAGTTGATTGAAGAAGAAGGCGATGAGTTGCCAGTCATTGCTTTGGATGCGCAAGCAGCATCCGATGCCTGGACGGTAGAGCGGGTGGTTGGTGCGGAACCTGACAATGTCAACGATGAAGAGACGATTAGCTTCATCATCCACGGGGCTAAAATTGAAAAATTTGCTCGCCGCACTAACTTTGATCAATTTGAATCAGTCAATCGCCTGCGCGATATCATGCGAAAAATGGGCATCGCTCACGAGCTAATTCGTCAGGGTGCAGTCGGTGAGACTGTGGTGCAGATCGGCGAATCGATGCCGTTTACGCTGGTCGAGCAATAGCTTGACATCGTCAATAGTGGTATAATTAGATATAAATCGCTAATCAGACGGGGAGGTATCATGGGTAGTAGTAACACAGAGCGGCAGATGACCGTACCGAGCTATTGGGAGATCGGGCGACTGGAAAACAAAATTGCATATAAATCAAATCGAGAGGATACCGTAGGGACAGTTGGGGCTGTCGGGTTGACCTTAGTGGAACGTGCGCTTGCTCCTGCGGTACGTCGTTATCATTTTGGTCCCAACGTCCGGAGACATGTGGCTTTTAAGGACGCACAGAATGATGTTCTCAGAGCGTTGAGAGGTGAGGAGCCGCTCAGTGGTGATCATTATTTAAAAAGTCAGCCTAAAGAATATGCTGAACGCTTGGCAGTAGAAGTTCGTAAGGGAAATGTTGAGTCGCTGCTTGATGGGCCAGTTGGTAAATTGACACAGTATGTATTGGCTGGTCTGGAAAAGAAACAGTTTGGTTCTGAAAAAGCGGCTGGATATTATGCTGACTGGCTTGACGCAACGAAGGCCGACTATGTGAGGCCAGAGGAACAACCTGCGTTGAGCGCGGAAGAATTGAAGAAAATTTATCGTAAACTGGGCGGGGCGTACAATGTGCATTTGGCCCTGGCGGGTGCTGAGCTGCGCACTCCTGATGTATCTGATGGTTTTGGGGAGAACGTTGGACAGTTGATTGCATTAAACCATCTGGAATCGCGCTGGAAAGACGGCAGGATTCATGTGCCAGAAGAGGTACTGAAAGAAGCGTGGGTCGACCCTCAGGCGTCAGTGGACAAGGCTCTTCGTTCACGTATCATTAGGGAATGGAGAGATGATACGCGCTCGGATGCTGCGAAGGCATTGAAACTGGATGTGTACGATTTGTGGCACGGAGAAAAAGATCTCATGCCTGGTCCTAAGCGTGCTAAACGGTTCCTTGCTCGAGAAGCGATAGCGGCAATTAACAACGATTAGTAATCATGGCACAAACATTTTTCTTCTATGACCTGGAAACCAGCGGACTAAACCCGCGGCAAGACCGCATCATGCAGTTCGCTGGGCAGCGGACAGATATGAATCTCGAGCCGATTGGCGAGCCGTATAATCTGCTGGTGACGCTGAATGATGATACCTTACCGAGTCCTGACGCACTGATGGTGACGGGTATCACGCCGCAAAAAACGGTTGAGGAGGGCTACAGCGAGGCGCAGTTCGCGCGGATGTTAAGTCAGGAGATTTTTACGCCGGATACTATTGCGGTTGGTTTCAATAATATTCGATTTGACGACGAGTTTATCCGCCATGTGTTGTGGCGCAATTTCCATGATCCGTACGAATGGAGCTGGAAGGAAGGTCGATCGCGTTGGGATATGCTGGATGTGGTGCGACTGACCAGGGCACTCAGGCCAGAGGGGATCAAGTGGCCACTTGATGACAAAGGTGAACCAAGTAATCGCCTGGAACTGATCACCAGCGCCAACGGTATTGCGCACGAAAATGCTCATGACGCTTTGGCGGACGTAACGGCGCTGATTGCCGTGACGAAATTGATCAAGCAAAAACAACCGCAGCTGTATGACTATTTACTAAAAATGCGCGACAAAAAAGTAGTCCAACAGCTGGTCAATGTGGATGACAAAAAACCGTTTGTCTATGCCAGCGGGCGCTACGATAAAGAATTTGCTAAAACCACGGTGGCTTTTCCACTGACAACCAGTCGAAACGGCGGCGTGGTTGTCTATGACCTGCGGTACGATCCAACGCCGTTTGTTGGGCTGAGCCAAGAGGAGTTGGCCAAGAAAATCTTTGCTTCCTGGGAGGAGCGGCAAGCTGAGGATTTCGTTAAACTACCAGTCAAAGAATTACAGTACAATCGTTGTCCAGCAGTGGCACCGCTGGGTGTACTGGAGCAGGGCAATGGCTGGCAGAAAATTTCGCTTGATCTAGAGACGGTGCAAAAGCACCAAAATATATTGCTAGACAACCCAGACTTTGCTGAAAAATTACGGACTATTTTTGAAAACAAGCCAGCATTTAAGAAATTGCCTGACCCGGAAGCACAGCTGTACGATGGCTTTTTGAATGACCGTGATCGCTTGCGAGTGGAAGCGGTGCGCAATGCTGATGAGCGTGAACTGGCGGATTTTCATCCAGAGTTTCAGGACGAACGGTTGGCGCCACTACTGCTGCACTACAAAGCCCGTAACTTTCCGCGGTCACTCAGCGAAGATGATTTGGCGCAGTGGGAAGCATGGCGGGCGCAGCGCCTGCAGACGCAACTACCACAATTCATGGCAGCCTTGCAGCGTTTGGCGCCGACAGCGACCGACGAACAGCAGTTCATTTTACAGGAACTACAGTTGTGGGCAGAAGCGGTGCTGCCTATCGTTTAGGTTAAAGATGGAGCGAGCTTTTGGGCGCTTACGTGGGCGTTTGGCTCGCTGATTTCGGTCTTCTTGGCTTCATGCGCCATATAGATAAACAACAAGGTTAGGTCATGGTCTTGATACAACACGCTGTTGTTTATGTGTTTTCGGGAAATGTATTGGATGAGTTCTTTGATATCGTCAAATGATACCGGAATGGCTGCTCGCAAAATGCGGTAGATTGGCACAAGGGCGAGCCAGAAAATGATCATGGAGGTAGCTGACAAATTAACGTTCAGAAACGGAAGCTTGCCAAGAAACACGAACATGCAAAGCTGGTCAAATAGCACTGGTGTGATGAAAACCACACCAACAAGTAGTAGTAAGTAAACACTCAGCCTTCGCATATATAGTAACTGTAACAGATAAAAGCTCGACTTGCAATCATAAGCAATATGTGGTGATATATAATCCAATATTTAGGCAATGTCTGGAAAAAAAGATAAAAAACCGGTATAATAGAGCGGCTATGCCGGAGGTTATTCGAGTTAAAGGTGCCCGCGAGCACAATCTGAAAAACATCAACGTGGAATTGCCGCGTGATAAGTTTGTGGTCATCACTGGTCTGAGTGGTTCAGGTAAATCAAGCCTGGCGTTTGACACAATTTATGCTGAGGGGCAGCGTCGTTACATGGAGAGCTTGAACTCGTATGCTCGGCAGTTTTTGGGGACGATGGATAAGCCAGATGTTGACAGCATTGACGGCTTGAGTCCAGCTATTTCGATTGACCAAAAATCAACCAGCCGCAATCCACGCTCAACGGTAGCGACAGTGACTGAGATTTACGACTATTTGCGACTGTTGTTTGCGCGCATCGGTGTGCCGCACTGTCCAATTTGTGGCAAAGCAGTGTCGCGGCGCACCACCGAAGCCATCATCCAAGAAATCATCAAACAGTATGACGGACACCGGATTTTACTGCTGGCGCCAATTGTCAAAAATAAAAAGGGTGAATTTGCGCACATTCCTGAGCAGTACCGTCGGCTGGGTTATGCTCGTGTTAGGGTTGATGGCGTGGTGTATGCCCTGGACGAATTTCCAGAGCTGCAAAAGAGCTACAAGCACTCGATTGAGCTGGTGGTTGACCGCTTGGCATTGAACAGTGAATTGACTGGTCGGTTGTCTCAGAGTGTGGAGCAAGCCTTGGAATTAGGTCAGGGGATTGTGGAGGTTTTGGACGCCGATGACGATCAGGTACGAACGTTTTCGCAGCGGTACGCCTGTGTTGATCATCCCGAAGAGGATATTCCTGAGCTAGAGCCACGACTGTTTAGTTTTAACGCACCACAAGGAGCTTGTCCAAGCTGTACTGGTTTAGGTAGCCGCATGGAGATTGATCCGGAGTTGGTGTTTAATGACAATTTGACTATCGCTGAAGGAGCCATCAGACCGTACAACCGCGTCAATGTCGACAATTTCTATATGAAAAAAATCATGGCCGTTGCCGAGGCGCATGGCTTTAGTGTGCGAACGCCTGTTAAGAAACTGTCTGATGAAGCTAAACAGACAATTTTGTATGGGACAGGGGCGCAAAAGTATCGCATCGAGCTTGGCAGTGGTCGGCATTATGACACAACCTATGAAGGGGTGATCCCGAACTTAGAGCGCCGGCACCGTGAGACTGACAGTGAATTTATGCGCAAAGATATTGAACGATTTATGCGCGAGCGGGCATGCTATGTTTGTAAAGGCGCCCGGCTCAAGCCAGTAGTCTTGGCAGTGACAGTTCACGGGCTCAATATTGTTGATGTTTGTGACTTGGGCGTTGATGATGCGTTGGACTTATTTACACACAAGCTCAAGTTGACGGAACAGGAAACGACGATTGCGCGGTTAATATTAAAAGAGATCAAGGCACGGCTTGGATTTATGAGTAATGTCGGTTTGAATTATCTGGAGCTGGGACGAGCGGCCAACACTTTGAGTGGTGGAGAGGCTCAGCGCATTCGACTAGCGACGCAAATCGGTTCGGGTTTGCAGGGTGTGCTGTATGTCCTGGATGAACCGTCCATTGGCCTGCATCAGCGAGATAATGATCGGCTGATTGATACCCTGAAGCGTCTGCGTGATCTTGGCAATACAGTGTTGGTGGTGGAGCACGATGAAGATACCATCCGCCAAAGTGACTTTTTGGTCGACATGGGGCCGGGTGCTGGCTCAAAAGGTGGGCAAATTGTCGCTATGGGTTCACCTGAAGAAGTAGCGAAAAATCCAGACAGTATCACCGGTCGGTACCTGAGTGGTACAGAAAAAATTGCAGTACCAAAAAAGCGCAGGAAGCCAAATCAAGATCAGCAGCTCATAGTGCGTGGTGCTCGGGAAAATAATTTGAAGAATATTGACGTGGCGTTTCCGTTGGGACTGATGACGGTGGTGTCTGGTGTGTCTGGTAGTGGTAAATCGACGCTGGTTAATGACATTGTAGCGAAAGAACTAGCGGCTCGTCTCAACCGTTCGCAAGTGGTGCCGGGTAAACACGACCGCATCGACGGCATTAAGCTGCTAGACAAAGCCATCGTCATCGACCAGTCGCCAATTGGTCGCACGCCGCGCTCAAACCCAGCCACCTATACGGGCATTTTTACGCCAATTCGCGAATTATTTGCTGCCACGCCAGAAGCTAACGTTCGTGGCTACAAGGCAGGCCGATTTAGTTTTAATGTCAAGGGTGGCCGATGTGAGAATTGTCAGGGTGATGGTGTGATAAAAATTGAAATGCACTTTTTGCCAGATGTGTATGTGATGTGTGACGAGTGTAAAGGTAAGCGGTACAACCGTGAAGCGTTGGAAATTACCTACAAAGGACGCACTATTTCTGATGTGTTGGAAATGACAGTAGAGCAAGCGGCCGAATTCTTTGACAGTATTCCATCTATTCATCGAAAACTTGAGACGTTGGTGGAAGTTGGCTTGGGTTATATTCGTCTGGGTCAGCCAGCCACTACCTTCTCTGGCGGGGAAGCGCAGCGCATCAAATTAGCGACTGAATTATCAAAACGATCAACAGGCAAAACTATGTATATTTTGGATGAACCAACCACCGGGCTGCATTCGGCTGATGTTAAGCGGCTGTTGGGGATTTTGCATAAACTCGTTGAAGGTGGAAACAGTATGATCGTGATTGAGCATAATTTGGATGTTATCAAGTCAGCAGACTGGATCATCGACATGGGTCCAGAAGGTGGTATGGGTGGCGGTACGGTGGTTGCTAGCGGAACGCCAGAAGACATTACCAAGAACACAGAGTCGTTTACTGGCAAGTATCTCAAGCCATTGCTCAAATAAAATGGCTCCTTACAAGTTAAACTAATTATTTGCGCTTTTTAGTAGCCGACTTTGGCTGTTTGTTCTTTGAAAACAGAACAGACAATTGTTTTTTGATGGCTGCTTTGGTGGATTCTTGTTTGAGCGCGTGAATAACCATCGGTAAGACTGATAGGAAGATGATGATCAGGGCAGCGACCTCGACATTGATGCCAGCTTCAGTCAGCGCTTTGCCAGCAAAGAAGCCTAGGTAGGTGAACAGTGAAGCCCATAAGATGCCACCAATGACATTAAACAATAAGAAGGTTCGATAATGCATCTTGCCTGCGCCGGCTACAATCGGAGCAAACGTGCGCACAATTGGTACAAATCGCGCCAGAATCACCGTGATGGCGCCATGTTTTTCATAAAACTTCTCAGCCTGGATGAGATACTTACGTTTGAATAAGCGCGAGTTTTTTCGCTCAAATAATTTCCGGCCTACCTTGTGACCGAAGATATAACCGACTGAGTCTCCGGCAATGGCCGCGATGATAAGTAAAAGCACGAATATCGAAATGTCGATTGGCAAAATGTGTTGTTGTACCATATAACCAGCAGTGAATAGTAGGCTATCGCCAGGGAAAATAAACCCAAACAATAGGCCTGACTCGGCAAATACAACAAATAAAACAGCGATAATGCCAAAGTGAATAATAAAATCTACAAAAGCGTGCATCATGGATAATCATTATAGGACAAAAAACAGTAGTTGACAATTTGACATGATGAAATCGCTCATGCTACACTGGTGACAGGTAGTTTTAATACACACAACTGAGGAGAGGGAGAAAAATAGGGATGGTACGTCTTCGTATATCAAGAAGGAATCAGCGTGTCGCCAAACTAGCAATACCGGCAGCCGCAGCTGTAATAGTTTTTGCGTTAGTTTTGACACATCCATTTATGGCACAAGCGGTTAGTGTCCACAAAAAATATAAAGCGATGGATACCAATTATCCAGTGCCGACAACCAATGTGGCGTGGATTTCGCCAGATGGTAATGACAATTCTGGGAATGGTACCGAAGCGCGACCGTTCGCGACCTTTAGGCGAGGCTTACAGGCAGTTTCTGATGGAGGAACGGTTGTAGCTAAGAGCGGCGCTTACCGAGAGCCTCATTTCTTTGTCACGAAGAAAAATATTACGTTCCAGGCTGCCCCTCATGCTGAAGTCTGGATGAAGGGTAGCGATATTGTATCGGCAGATCGATGGACTAAAGAAGGCAACATGTGGAAGACTACGGGTAAATTCCGTAATTTCTGTCGTGTTTGTACGGTCAACCCCAACCCATCCAAAGAAGGTATGGCTGCTTACCCAGAGCAGATGTTTATCGACGATCAACCACTGGAACAAGTCGATGCAAAAAGCAAGGTTGGCCCTGGTAAATTCTATGTTGAAGACAAGAATCCAACTACCCTAAAAGACCCTACCAACAATCGCGCAGGCTTTAACGTCGGCACAGAAGATGATTTGACATATTATGTTGGCTCTGACCCATCTAGCGGTACTACAGAGATTACCAACCGAGCACGCGCTTTCTCTGTTGGTGGTCGTCAGGCTGATGATGGCTCTAATTTCACGATGAAAGCTATCAATGTTGCACAGTACTCACCAGTACAGAGTTGGTCTTGGGATCGTGACTTGGCCGAAGATCAGGTTGGGACCAGTATGATCGTGGTAAATGGTCGTGGCTCAGTCGTCCAAGACTCCATCTTTACGCAAAGCTCCTCAGTCGGTTTCAATACTGATGCACAAGGTGCGCGCATCGTTAATAACAAATTTATCGGCAATGGTGGTAATGGCGCAGGAGCTAACCGTGCACACAATACAACATTTGAAAATAACATCTTTACAGAGAATAACGCAGCAAATTATCTGACCAATGGTTCAGTCTGTTTGGCATGGTGTACTGTTTCTGAGATAAAAGTGACGCACATTGAGAACTTTACGTTCCGAGGTAATGTGGTTGATAACTCAAAGAATCCTGCTTCAACCGGCAATGACTATTATGTGCGCAATGGTACAGCAGGTGTCTGGTGCGATGAAGGTTGTATTAAGGCGAAAATCGTCAATAACTTCTTCATCAACACAACTACCGCGATCTTTGATGAGGTTTCAGACGGTACGATCATCGCGTCAAACATCATTGAAGGCTCGGGTGCTGGTATTAGCGTCTCAAGTAGTTCAAATTCCAAAGTGTACAACAACACCATCTCTCGAACTAACCGACCGATCATGCTAAATGAGGATGCTCGTACGGACGGTTGTAATGAGCGAGATGCTCACAACCCACAAATTTGTAAATCGCTTGAATCATGGTCTGCTGGTAAAGGTTTGAGTTGGAATCTGACTGGCCTGGAGATGTACAATAACATCATTTCCTCTCGCGCAGTCATTTCTGGTGACACTGGCGCGCCACTTTGGTCCTACCCTGTCAGAAGTACTGGTGGGCCGAACCATACTGGCCCTGGCACCTATACCAATGACATGTTCAAAGGCTTTGACTACAACGCCTACTACCGCAGCAGTTTGCAAAATGAAGGCACGATTATGACCTGGGACTTAGCGGATGTGCCGAATCGTCTTGATATTCTGTTTGCCAACGTGAAAGACATCGCCAAGGACAGTCGCGTTCGGTCGTCAATTGATGGTCGTGACGCACATTCTCTTGATCTGTTTGGTACACGTGCCAATAACCCATACTTCATCAAAGAAGCTGAACAGAACACTGACTATCGCAAGAGTAACTACAACTTGAAGCCGGGCAGTCCGGCGATTAGCTCAGGTAAGCCGTTGTCAGCTGAGGTTGCATCGGCGATTGACCCGAGCGGTCAGTACGTGAAACCTGGCGTGGCAGTAAACCGAGGTGCTTTAGTAAATGCCTACATGGACTCAACCAATTCTCCGACACCTCCACAACCTCCGGCGGCTCAAGGTGTGAATATCCCGGATGCTCGGTTGCGCCAATTGTTAAATAAGAGATTGGCAGAGATTTCAGGAAAAGTCCGCAGTGATACTCAAGCGATTACCGCTCAAGAAATGCTGAGTATTACCCAGATATATGTTGATAATACCGGTAATATTACGGAAGATCAGAGAATTAAGGATTTGACTGGTCTGGAGTACGCTAAAAATGCGACTGAACTATCACTTGGCAATCACGCAATTACTAATTTGCAGCCGCTCGCTGGCCTCACTAAGCTGCGCGCATTGCAGCTGTCAGGCAATAAAGTTGCTGATATTCAGCCATTGGCTGGCTTGTCTGAGCTGCGTAGTGTGAACTTGTCGGAAAATGTTGTTGCGAACTATGGTCCTTTGTCATCTCTGAACAAGCTCGAGCAGGTCTCAATGAGTGGTACCAATCAGACATTAGACCTATCAACGTTTGCAGGTAGTAAAAACTCACTCAAGAAAATTTCTTTCTATGACTATGGTCGAAATACTAAAGTTGTCAATGCTCAATCTCTTGTTGGTGCATCAGCTCTGACCTCTTTGCGCTTGACCGGGGGGCAATTGAGCGAGGATGAGATTACTGCAATTGGGCAAATGACTCAACTTACTGAACTGCGGTTAGACTACAGTACGGTCATGAATGCACAGCCTTTGGCAGGCTTAAATCGCCTTACCTCTTTGAAGCTAGAAAACCAGCAGGGCAGTATGACGACTGAGTCTGAAGTGTTCAGCTCGCCTTTGAAGGATGCAGCTGGCGCGCCAATTGCCATTGAGAATACGGCTACTTTGGTCAATGAAGCAGCTGGTAAATTAAAAGCGGCGGCACCAGTATATGATGGTCAACCGCATGCGTTGCAGGCCAACTGGAACAAGCAGATAACTATCAATGGTAAGCCGTTTGCTTTCTCTGGAACACTACACGTGACTGCAACACTGCCAAAGCCTGACCTATCTGCCCTCCGCACCGCCATCGCCAACGCCGAGAAAGAACCGGCCTACATTACCAATGACGCTACCGTCAAGCAAGCTCTCGCCAAAGCCAAAGAAGTAGAGAAGCAACCAAACCCAACTGCTACTGCCATCCAGAAAGCAGCCAGCGACCTCAACACGGCAGTTGCCAACGCCAAGAAGAAGGAAGCAGACGCCCAGACAGCCGCTGAACAAGCAGTTGCTCAGGCTGAACACAACCAGGATCCAGACGACGTCACCAGCGCCAACGCCAAGGTAGCTGCCGTCCAAGACCCAACGAAGAAGCAAGCCTTCCAGGATCGCCTCAACCAGGTAACCGCTAACGTCACCGCTGCTCGCAACGCTCTCTCCGCCCTGATAACCAAGGCGAAAGACCCAGCAACCACTGCCGGTATGTCCCAAGAAACCAAGGACGCCGTAGCTGCACAAGCTACCCAAGCAGAGCAGGTCGCCGCCAACGCCGGTGCTTCTGTTGCCGAACTCAACGCTGCCAAAGCAGCTCTGCAAGCAAAACTTGACGCCCTTCGTCCTGACCTATCTGCCCTCCGCACCGCCATCGCCAACGCCGAGAAAGAACCGGCCTACATTACCAATGACGCTACCGTCAAGCAAGCTCTCGCCAAAGCCAAAGAAGTAGAGAAGCAACCAAACCCAACTGCTACTGCCATCCAGAAAGCAGCCAGCGACCTCAACACGGCAGTTGCCAACGCCAAGAAGAAGGAAGCAGACGCCCAGACAGCCGCTGAACAAGCAGTTGCTCAGGCTGAAAGTACCAAAACTCAAGCTGCAGTGAATGCCGCAAGAGCTTTGGTGGCAAACGTACAGGATGCCGCTAAGAGAACTGCACTGGAAAATCGGTTGAATGCAATTGTCATCCCAGGGCCTCAATCTCCAAGAAATAAGATGACTGTTGCGCAGCCACATCACCGCTCTTTGACAGTAGAAACGTCTGGAAACTCTTGTTACAACCTAGCGACAGCACAGACGGCTTCAACACCGGATCGTTACAATAACCGTGTGCTTCGCGAAGGAGTGGACTTCACGATTAACTGTAACAACCAAACTCCTGCGGTTGGCTTCACCGCTCGTGTAACCTTAACATTAAGTCGTCGCTATGCTAACACGAACCGTCTGACAATTGGTAAGATAATGAATGGTCGAGTATATCAAGACATCACCAGCCGAGTTACCTTTGGTAATACGCCAGATGGCAAATACACCACTATTACTTATGATTTGACTGACGGCGGCTTTGGTGACGGTGACGGTACAGTAAACGGCACTATCATCGACCCAGTTGGTGTTTACGAAGAAGAGGACGCTACTCAGAATGGTAACCAAAATGCCAATAGTGGCGGCAACAACCCAGTTGCTAAGATTGCGAAGAAAGCATCAAATGCACTAGCTGACACGGGTAGTAACGCCATCGTAATCGCTCTCGGTTCCATCGCGGTCGTTGCTACTGGCGCCTGGATAATCATCAAACGCCGACGCTAAACCAGCTGTCACAGCTCAATAATAAAGCGGCTATCTCATGTAGCCGCTTTTTATGTTAATCTTCAATAAATCCGCCGGACTGTCGTGCCCACAGTTTGGCATAAACGCCACGTTTTTTGGCAAGCAACTGCTCGTGTGAACCGTCTTCGACGATGCGTCCATTTTCTAGAACAATGATGCGATCCAGTTTGGCGATGGTCGACAGACGGTGGGCGATGACGATTGAAGTGCGATTTTTCATCAATGTCTCCAGCGACTGTTGGATAAGCGCTTCTGACTCTGAGTCCAAGGCTGAGGTTGCTTCATCAAGAATTAGAATTGGTGCATCTTTCAAAATTGCCCGGGCGATGGCGATGCGCTGTCGTTGTCCGCCTGATAGTTTCACGCCGCGCTCACCGACCATGGTATCAAAGCCATCGTGTAATTTAACGATAAAATCATAGGCACCAGCTTTCTTAGCGGCACGTTCAATTTCAGCATCAGTCGCGTCAGGTCGGCCGTAAGCGATATTTTCACGCACCGAACGGTGAAATAGTAGCGGCTCTTGTGGCACATAGGCGATTTGTTCGCGTAGACTTGCCTGAGTAACTTCGGCAATATTTTGTGCATCAATAGCAATCTCCCCTGAGTCAATGTCGGCAAACCGTAACAATAATTTAGTCAGGGTAGTCTTACCAGACCCGCTTGATCCAACCAAGCCAATTTTTTCACCTGACTGAATGCGAAGAGAAAAATCATGAAACAGCGTGTCACCCGCACCCTCATCATGAGTAAAGGTCACGTTGCCCATGGTGATACTGCCGCGCGTGATAGCAAGCTTTGCGTCACTTTGATCGACCAGTGTCGTCGGCGTGGTAAGAATTTCCACCATATCGTGAGCGTCACCAAGGATACGGTTATAACTACGCATGATACTGTTCATATTCCATAGCTCATGCGCCACACTACCAGTGTAGGTGATGATGAGATAAACCGCCGCCACTGATACGATATTATGTTGGGCGGCGTATATCGCAAAGGCGATAGCGCCAATTTTTATCGTTATATTGATGGTTGAATACACAGTGCTGACTTTTAGGAGCCCGCGCATGGTGCCCAGACTAGCGCCACGCCAAGATGTAACGGTTTTTGCAAAGCGTTGCTGCTCCAGTGCTTCGGCACCAGACGATTTTACTGCCAAAATGTTTGAAACAGCGTCGGCCAATTGACCGCTCACTTTGTTGCTGGCTTTGGCTTCTGTCTCGTTCAGCTTAGCCATCGGTCGAGAGCCAAAGTAGACAACAATGCTAAATATGATTGAGAATAGTAGGAGAAATACGGCGTATTGCCACAGCAGAGTTGACAAAATTATGATCGAGCCAACCAGGGAAATTACCAACGGCAAAATTGACCAAATGATGGTGTCCCAAAAACGTTCAACTGCGCCGTTTAATTTATTGGTTTGGCTGACAAGTGAACCACCAAATTTATTGGCATGAAAAAACATCGTTTGGTTGGTTAGTTTGCTAAAACACTGTGCATACAAATCGCGCTGCAGGGCGGTTTCAAATGTCCATGCGAGGTACAGGACTAAGCGCCAGCCGATAACATTTGACCATAATTCGCTCATGCCGTAGAGTGCGACTAATTTCCATAGTTTTTCTGCATTGTCTAGTTGCCCGTTTTGGATGATGTTAAGTAATTCAGCAATAATCAGTGGGCCGACAAAAATTGTTATAGCCAGGGTGATGATTGCAAAAAAGATGGTCAAATTTCGCCGATGTTTATAAGGGCGGGATATGCGCCAGAACAGACCTAAAATTTCCTTGTTTGATATATTTTTCAAATTAAATACTCCTTTGGTTATGTTTCGATGTTCAGTGGTTCGCTTTGAAGTTGAGTATTGCGAACGTGAGGTTTTAGAGGAACTCACCTTCTCCAGTAAGTTCATACATGTTAGGTAAGTATATGATATAGTTATGTCATGAGTCAAGAACATGCTGTAGTTTTACACCGATCTTCAACACGAGTACTGCTCGGTATCAACCTCTTTTTTGTGGCGCTGTGGTCGATAACGTTACTAAATCCACAAAAGCTTAACATCCTGTGGTTTTTGGTTGTTGTTTTATTGGCAGTTTTATTTATCGTAAGGAACAAAAATGTTTCTAGAACTGATGTTATCATTGCTGTAATTTTAGGCTGTCTGGCTGCACCATCCAGTATGTTCATGGGAGTGTGCTCTGCTGTTGCGTATGTTGGAGGTGTTAGTGTACTCAAGAAAAGTAAGCATGCAATTGTCCTCTGTAAAATGGTCAACAAAAAAGAAATACTAAAAACAATTTGCCTTGCCCTATTGGTAGGATTGGCGCTGGGAACCGTCAATATTCTCCTGGCAAAAATTTCTTGGAATATTGCTTTTTCGCTCAAGCCAGAATGGTTCTTAAACGCCATGCGTGCTGGTATTTCGGAAGAAATTATTTTCCGCTTCTTTTTCTTTGCTACGTGCATCTATTTCATTAAGGATAGATTACTGTCAAAATTAGATAATTTTTTGTGCTATCTCGTTATGATATTGCCTCACGTCTTGCTTCATTTTAATACAGCTAATTTTGCGCTGGGTAGTGTCCTGGCGTTGGCGCTATTGTTTGGTCTGCCGTTTGCCGTCATGCAACGAAAGCGCGATGTTAGTTCGGCCATAGGTGCACATACAGTGGTTGATGTGATAAGATTTTGTTCATTTGGCGTGTAGCTGCTGTATAATAGAATATGAGCAAAGGAGGAAAATAATGGCGTTATATGAGATTACAACAAAACAAGAATTTGAAGAGAAAGTGCTAAAAAGCGACAAGCCAGTGCTGGTTGATTTTTGGGCGCCATGGTGTCCGCCGTGTCGAGCGATGGCGCCAATTTTACATCAAATTGCTGAAGAAACCGAGTTTGATGTCGTCAAAGTTGACACTGAAGCCAGCCAAGAGAACGCGCAGTTGGCTATGGACTATCGTGTTCAAGGTATTCCGAATATGAAGGTTTTTGTTGGCGGTGAAATTGTTGAGGAGCTGATTGGCATGAAACCGAAGCAGGCGCTGATTGACGCTTTAGAAAAAGCTGCAGCAAAATAGCACTATGGTTGCACGTCGGCGTACCAGAACCCGAGGTAATGGATATCAAAAATTGTTTATCAAAAAGCTCTTGCGGTATTTGCCACACCATCTTTTACTGGCAATCACTCACAAGGTTCGGTTGCGCAGTGTTGAGAAGCTGTTAGATAGAATGGCTCTCAAGCGGATTATCAAAACAAAACCCCTGTGCCAGTTTAGTAGTTCGGAAATGAGTGAATATCAAAAACTGACGAAAGGCACTCAGTTTTGGCATGGTACCGGCCGCTGGCAGCATGGTGAGCACGGCACAGTTGATGTCCTGAAAAGCCTTTGTGATACTGCTGGACTCAAGCCAGCACGTGATGTGTACGCAGTTTTTGGCGGCAGTGATCGACATATCGTACACTCGGTTTCATTATGCCGGAGTCGGATGGTGGCGCGATCATATGCTGACATGCATGGTCTTGGTTGGAAAGAGAAAAATCGCTATGGCGACGCTCTGACTTGGACGTCGTATTACTACAGCTTGTTTTATGCGCGACTATTTACGGTCGATGGGGTCAAAATGTTGCGCCGTTGGAAAACTTGGCGTACATTGTCGCATGATGAAAATGGCGATAATACTTGGGGAAAGAAAGTGAATAAGCAGGCACGCGATGTGTGGGATATCTTCTGTCTGGGTAGTGATATTTTGGGTAATTATCCAATTTTAGTTGGTGTTAGGAGTCTTGATTCGCAATTAAAACTAGAAAAACCGATGAGTCACTACGAAGTACGCTCTGATAAACGAATAGGCGTTGCAAATATTTCACACATAGAAGTTCCTCGCGATAAGCAGGACGAAATGCGAGAATTATTGCTTTCATGCGGTATCGACATACCGGTGACGAGCATTGAATTAGGCGAATGTGTCAGTATACAGAAGCGTTTTACTGAATTGCTCGGCTGGTAGAGAAAAGAAATTAGGCTAAAGCTGATGAAGTGGATGTGATAAGATTATTAATAATATATGAAGTCACATACTAAACCGCTTTTATATGATCAGATTGCAGCCGATCCAATGAATGATGATTTTGCTAATAGAGGTTGGTTGCCTGTGTATTCTGCTTCGTCAAGTTCGCGAATTGTACTGGTCGGGCAGGCGCCAGGTCGAATTGCTCAGCAAACGCTAAAGCCGTGGAATGATGCGAGCGGTCGTTTGCTTCGGCAATGGCTGAACGTAACGGATGAGCAGTTTTACAATCCCGATCTCTTTGCGCTGATGCCGATAGATTTTTATTATCCAGGCAGGGGAGCGCACGGTGATTTGCCGCCGCGCTTGGATTTTGCCAGGAAATGGCACCCGCGTTTGCTAGCGCAGATGCCGAATGTGCGATTGACAATTTTGGTTGGTTCGTATGCGCAAAAATATTATCTTGATCGCCGCGCCAAGCAGAATTTGACAGCAACTGTGGCGGACTTTAATATGTATTTGCCAGATTATTTTCCATTGGTTCATCCATCGCCGCTCAATATTGGCTGGCGCAAACGTAATCCCTGGTTTGAATCGGACGTTATTCCAGTTCTACAAACTATAGTTAAGGAGGTGCTGTCATGACAGTTTATAAAATTAAACGAATTTACGAATCGCCAGAATCGGACGATGGCTACCGCGTGCTAGTTGACCGATTATGGCCGCGCGGTATCAGTAAAGAACGAGCAGCGCTAGACGAATGGGCAAAAGATATCGCACCGACTAACGAGTTGCGCCAATGGTTCGGTCATGATCCGGAAAAATTTGTAGGGTTTATGTCGCGTTATACCGAAGAGCTGGATGCTAGTTCTGTAGCCGCCACTCTTAAACAACAATGGCAAAAACATCCAGTTGTTACGCTGTTATACAGTGCTAAAGATATCGAGCATAATCAGGCGGTAGTGCTGCAGCAGTGGTTAGAGCGGTGATTCGTGCCGCACACTACGTAGTGCTATAATGGTTACGTAAGGAGGTATAATATGCTACTAACATTTTCTCGCGGGCGGGCGAAAATTACGGTGTTGATGACACTGAAGTTGGCAATACGGAGGTAATTGCTGGTTATATCAAGGATTATTTCGGCGATAAAATCGACGTTTTCAAGCTGGAGCCGGTGAATCCGTATCCGGATAATTATCAAGAATGTACTGAAGTTGCCAAGCGTGAAAAAGCCGAAAGCGCGCGGCCAGCATTCCAAGGCAAGGTAGATTTGTCTGCTCATGATACTATTTTCTTGGGCTATCCGATTTGGTGGGGCGAGCCGCCGATGATCATCAATACTTTTTTAGAAAAGTATGACTTTGTCGGCAAAACAATCATTCCGTTCAATACCCACGCCGGTTCTGGCGCTGCTGGCAGAGCGTTTTGCTAGCGAGTGCAGCGAGCCAGTGGATTTGCAAGAAGTGCTGTTGACGGCTTGGCTGCACGACGTTGATGATTACAAATTGGTCGGCAAGGCGCAGGCAGAGAAAATAACGAACGCAGTAAATATCATGACGCAGGCAAAAGTGTTTGACGGACTAAGCCAGGCGGTGCTGGAAAACATTGCAGCGATTGGTTATAGTAAACGGCTGAACGGCAGGCAACCGTAGCGGCTGGCGGGTCAAATTGTGTCTGACGCCGACATGTGTGACGCTATTGGTGTAGTTGGGATTGAGCGGGCGCTGGTTTATGCTTGCCATCATGGTGGGCGGATTTTTGATCCCGCGGTTTGGCCAAATGTTAATCTGGCAGCGCATGAGTATAATGCTGACGGCAATACACATGATACCGACGGCTTCATCAATCATTTCTTTGAAAAGCTGCTGAAACTAAAAGGCTTGATGCTGACGCTACCAGGACGAGCAGAAGCAGAAAACCGCCAGCAAATTATGGTTGATTTCTTACGCCATTATTTCCGCGAGAAGAATGTGCCGGAGTGGAGCGAGTTTCTGGAAGAATACTTGCATAAATATGATTTTTAGACTGTAATATATCTAGTGAATCAAACATTGCAAGCCAAGCTCAAAACTCTACCGCGCACTCCTGGCGTTTATTTTCATAAGTCAGCCAGCGGCGAGATTATTTATGTGGGCAAGGCGGCGGTGCTGAAAAACCGTGTGCGTCAGTATTTTCAGGATTCGCGCGGGCGGGACAATAAAACCATGGCGCTAGTGGCGGAAATCGCTGATACGGATTGGATTGAGACCGAGAGTGAAGTTGACGCCTTGTTTCTGGAAAGCGAAATGGTCAAGCGCTACATGCCGCGCTACAACGTACTACTACGCGATGATAAATCGCAGATGTACGTACGAATCGACATGAAAAGCGAGTGGCCGACCGTCAGTTTTACGCGCAATCCAGCTGATGACGGCGCGGAATACATTGGCCCGTTTTATAATGGCTTCGCCTTGAAAAAAGCGTTGCGATATCTGCGGCGGGTGTTTCCCTATTTGACCAGACAGCGTCGTCCGGGGCAGTCGAAGTTGGATGAAGATTTAGGTTTGAGTCCACGACTAAGCGATGGGTCAGCTGTTTACAAAGCTAATCTACGCAAACTCATCAGCTACATCAAGGGTAATCGTAAAGCCATCGCCGCCGAGCTGGAACGCGACATGAAAACGGCGGCTGGACTGCATGATTTTGAGCGGGCGGCGGATCTTCGCAATAAGCTACGCGCCATGCGGGAGTTGCAGCGGCGAGTTTGTTTCGGCGACAAAGAATTCTTGGATATTTCTAAAGACAAGGCGTTGGCTGATTTGGCAAAATTGTTGGGCCTAAAGGATATCCCAGCGCGCATCGAGGGCTATGACATTTCGCATATGAGTGGGCGGCAGGTTGTCTCTAGCATGGTGGTGTTTACCAATGGTGTCAGCGACCGGGCGGAGTACCGCAAATTCAAAGTTAGTGAGAAAAATGATGATACCGGCAATATCTATCAGACGATTTTTCGCCGGCTGAGCGAGCGTCATCTAAAAAGCTGGGGTCGTCCTGACCTGCTGCTGATTGACGGCGGCAAAGGTCAGCTAGTGGCGGCTATTAAAGCACGTGATGATCGTGGCATCACCGTGCCGATCATCAGCATCGCCAAGCGCGAGGAAGAATTGCTGGTGCATAAAACTGGTTCGCAGATTAACACGACGTTCCTTGAGCAACTGCGGTCGCAGCCGCGGACGGACATCGCTATTCATAAAGATGGTGACGTCTACGTAGTGAATTTACACCCAGACCAGCATAACGCCGGCTCGCACTCAAAAAACCTGCGAGCTAGCATGGAACAAACTCGCAACGAACGTCCGACAGCGGACGAGAATATCCTTGCGACAACTGACATCGTCAAACTGTTTCAGCGCATCCGCGACGAGTCGCATCGTTTTGCGGTGAGCTATCATACAGCGCTCAAACGCCAGCAACAAACGAAAAATCAGCTGGAGGAAATTCCTGGCATTGGGCCAAAAACTCGCGCTAAATTGCTGAAAAAATTTGGTAGCTTCCGTAATGTTGTCAGTGCCACAGAAGATGACCTAGCGTCGGTGATTGGCCAGTCGCGTGCTCAAATCGTCCACAAATATATTGCGGTACAGCGTACCAATAACTAAAACGCTTGTGCTATACTAACAGTATGAAACGCGGTTTTACTATCATAGAACTTATTATTATGATTACGGTTATGGCAATTTTGACCACCATTGGTATTATTAGTTACGGTAACTGGCGCCAAAAGTCGTTACGTGATGCCATTACGGCTGACCTCAAAAGTGCAGCGCAGGCTATGGAGCAATACCGTAATTTTCACAATGCCTATCCAACACTACCCGCTGGCGCATCAATACCAAACTATAACGGCGGCCCTGTTCATGTATATATCCAAGGTGCTGATGGGAAAGAGTTCTGCATTGAAGCCACACGTGGTTCTCAAAAAATGCACATCACCAGTAAGAGTTCAGACGTGAGTGACGGCGGCTGTTCCTGACAGTCAAGCTCTTGTGAAAATGCGAACAGATTATTATAATAAGTAGCAGTGTAATGAAACGGCAATTTTTTGTATTTTTATTCAGATGGGCCATGAACTCATTTGGTATCTGGATATCGTTGCGACTTTTGGGCACCATGTCTGATGGTGGCTTATTGACATTTGTGTTAACCGGTTTGATATTTTCAGTTATCAACAGTATCCTTAAACCGATCATTATCATCTTGTCGCTGCCAGCAATTCTGTTGACACTGGGACTGTTCACGTTGATTATCAATGGTCTCATGGTGTATCTTGCCATTGTGCTCGCTCCAAACGTTTCCATCACGTTTGGCGACGCAATTATTGCCGGTATCATCCTTAGTTTGGTAAACTATATAGTAAGTAGTGTGGTTGATTTACGGACTGCGCAAAAAGAACAGGAGAGTTAGATGAATTTGGAACAACTTTTACCATATATCACATTAGGATCAGCATTTTTGATGATTATTACCATTTTGTTGCAACAGCGTGGCGCCTCACTTGGCGCAGGGTTCGGATCTTCTGGTGAATTGTTTACGACACGCCGTGGTTTTGACAAGAATTTGTTTGACGTTACCATCGTTCTGGCTGTAGTTTTTGTGCTATCAATCTTGGCTAGTTTGGTCTTGCCGGGGCTTAAAGGCTAGGTTGTCGTCATGACAGAGGCTGGAGGCAAGCCGTCTTGGAAGCGGTTCCAAAAAATGAGCGCTTCTGGGAAAAGCTTAAATCGTCGAGCTGTGAAGATCGAAAAGGGCGTCATCAAGCACGCACATAAGTTCGTGACATCCCGTCTCGACAGATTGACAGAGGTCCGCCGAGAAGTTATCGGTTGGGCAGTGCTATTGATGATATTGGTTGGCCTGAGTGCAGGGCAATGGACTATTTTTCGTGCAGCCTACACGAAGGATGCGCCTCAGGGAGGTGGCACATATTCAGAGGGAGTTTTAGGATCGCTGGAAACCCTCAACCCCTTGTTTGCACGTTCTAATGCAGAACGGTCTGCTGCGAGGCTAATGTTCGCCAGCCTCTATCAATACGACAATACTGGACACCTCAAGGGGGATCTAGCAAAATCAATCGCCATTAATGGCACGGAAACCGAATATACGATTACCCTAAAAGACAATCTTCACTGGTCTGATGGCCACTCATTGACAGTCGATGATGTTATATTTACGGTTAATCTTCTAAAAAACTCCAAGGTTGGCGCTTCAACCGACGGTTGGGCATCCATCAAAGTTCGGAAAACTGCCGATAATACTGTAACATTTGTAACACCATCCACCTATGCACCATTTTTGCATACATTGACGTTCCCAGTTGTTCCAAAACACGTATTGGAACATGTAGCACCAGCCGCTCTGCGCGACCACTCGTTTGGACGCTCACCTGTCACGAGCGGACCATTCAAATTCCGACTCTTGCAGACAGATAACCGGGAAAGTGGCAGAAAAGCTGTCCATATGACGGCAAATGAGGCATATCACTTTGGTAAGCCAAAGCTAGACCGTTTCCAGCTGTACGCATATGCCTCACTGGATGAGATCACAAAGGGCTTGAGAACCAGTGAAATCATGGCCACGCCAGAGCTGACCTATGCTTCTCAGCCAGAAAACGTCAAGAAAATGTATGACATGAAAGCTTATGAAACCCATAACGGGGTGTATGCATTGTTCAACAGCAAGAGTCCGATTCTTCAATCTCCATCCATTCGCAAAGCTTTGGTGCAGTCAGTCGATATCATTGCGCTTCGCAAAAAGATGCCACAAAAAACAGGCGAATTGACAGGGCCGATTTTGCCGGAACACACTGAAGCAGAGCTGGAAAGGCCGTTAACCCGTGATGTAGAAGCAGCTAAAAAGCTACTGGATGCAGAAGGTTGGACGGTGTCTGGCGGTGTGCGCAAAAAGGGTGACCAGTCACTGAAGCTGTCAGTTGTTTCCTTGCAGGGTTCTAAATATGAAAATGCAGCCAATTCGTTGGCTGAGACATGGCGAAATGAGCTCAATGCTGAGGTGGAAGTCAAGATTGTTGATGCAACAGATGCTAATCAGGATGTTCTCAGGTCGGTGTTGCAGCCGCGTAATTTTGACGTCTTGATATATGAGTTGGTGCTTGGCGGTGACCCAGACGTCTATGCGTATTGGCACTCGTCACAAGACCAACGCGATCAACGAGGTTTGAATTTTGCAAACTATAATGACGCCATTTCAGATGACGCATTAGTCGGCGGCCGTGGTAAGCGTTCTCCAAAACAGCGCGCGGATTATTATCAATCATTCGTACGACGCTGGCAAGCATCGGCTGCGTCACTGCCACTGTATCGTCCAACAGTTGAATACATCAAACTGCCATCAGTTCAGGCTGTCACGCAAAATACTCGGCTAGTCTCACCAACCGATCGATTTGCTGACGTGATTTACTGGACAGTTCGCCAAGATTCAGTTTACAAAACGCCATAGTGTCAGGTATAATGATGACAGTCGTGCGGGCGTGGCGGAATTGGTAGACGCGCTAGCTTGAGGGGCTAGTGAACTTAGGTTCGTGGAAGTTCAAGTCTTCTCGCTCGCACCAAATGTAATAGAGCGGCGCGTTGGCGGAGCGGTTACGCAGAGGTCTGCAAAACCTTTTAGACGAGTTCGACTCTCGTACGTGCCTCCAGAATTATGATAGCTCCAGGTGTGGGGCTATTTTTGTTCTAATAATTCTTTTAATTCAGGGAAGGTTGGCTGTTGGAAATGGCCTCGGTCAACAAATATATGGCTTTTTGCGCTTGGTAGGTCAGACTGAAACTTTGCTAGCTCAGTAAAAGGCACCACAGTATCGTCTTTACTGTGGAATAGGTGAATTTCTTTGGCGGATTTTTCGAGTCCAGTTGCACTTGGTAATATAAAATCGCCCAAGTCTTCGTGAGTTGCATCATCATATGGAGCAGCAATTAAGATTAGTCGATTAACTGGTGTGCTGAGAGGATTCTCATGCAAATATTTTGCTAAGAATATTGCCCCAAGACTACTACCGATGAGCTGTACATTATTACCCAAGAATGGCAATATCTTTTCAAAGTAGATCTTCCATTCAGAATATCGTGCATTTTGTTTATTAGGCATATTAGGTACCAATACATCAAAATCTGTCATTGTAACAGCCAGCCAATCGCGCCATTTTGTTTTGCGAAAAAGGCTTTCATATGTAAGTGGGTTATTGCTCAGTGCGGAGAGATAGCGTTCGTAGGAATCGAAAGGTGATCCGCCATGAATATGTACAATTTGCTTCATAAATATAGTATAATACAAATCAGCGCAAATGGCAGATCGTGTCAAACGTCAGTAGACATGGACATCGGGCGGTCATTAGTGCAGAATATGGGCGCGAGTGGCGGAATTGGTAGACGCGAGGGACTTAAAATCCCTTGACCAAAAGTCGTGCGGGTTCGATTCCCGCCTTGCGCACCAAATTGCAGCTAAAAGAAAAGTCACCTGTTTTGGTGGCTTTTCTAGTTCCGGTAACAGTCCACGGTAAATGGAAGTTGTTAGTGATATGGTGATAAGCTTATGGTCTTGTTATTTTCTATTGATGACAATTTCGCTAATTTCTGCCTGCTTTGGTGTCTCGATGACGTCCACTAGTGTCTTTGCAACTATCTCAACTGGCATCCAGTTTTCAGGGTCTGGTAGCTGCTCGCCAGTAATTTTCTCAAGCATTCTGTTGCGCATACCACCTGGACAGAAGCTAATTGCTCGCGACCTTTTGCCCTTGAAAAACATTTGCAGTGATTTGCTATAGCCACGCATTGCCCATTTGCTACTGGTGTACACTGGCTCGTTCGCAGAACCTTTAGTGCCGGCTGTAGAAGCAACATTGATGATGTCCGCTTCATCTTTGACGATCCTGTCCATCAAGAAGTTAGTGAGATAAATTACACCCATGATATTTGTGGAATATACCTTTATAATATCGCTAAATAGTTTTTCATCCGTACGATCAAACCTAGACATAATACCAGCACAGTTAACGAGTGCCATGATTTGATCATCAAGCTCTAAGATTTGCTGAGCGGCACTCTTGATGGACATTTCGTCTGTCAAATCAAGCGTAATGTGCCTGATTCTGTCATCTGTTGGTTTTGAGCGAGAAAGAGAATAAACATTGTAGCCCTTTTCAAGCAGTAGTTGTGCGGTGGCAAAACCCAGACCATCGCTTGCGCCGGTAATTAAAACTGTTTTCATATAACTAATTATACCATTTTGGGCTAGAACGTCGCTTCGGCCAGTATTTTCAGCTCTGTAGAATATGGCTCAATACCTCTTGATGATCGAAGTTATTTATTGCCCAAAAACCTAACCACAAGCAAAATGTCTGTGGTATAATGAAGGGGTTAGCATAAATTGATAAGGAGAATATTCAATGAGCTCAATCATCATAGCACTTATAGTCGTTGGCGTTGTCCTGGTTCTCGCTATCGGCTTCATCGTCGCCACCTATAATGGTTTGGTGACCTTACGCAACCGCGTTGAAGAAGCATGGAGCGACATCACAGTTCAGCTGAAACGTCGAACTGACTTGATTCCAAATCTCGTTAACTCTGTTAAGGGTTACGCAACACACGAAAAAGAAGTATTTGAAAAGGTGACCGAAGCTCGTTCAGCCATCATGGATGCGAAGGGTGTGAAGGATACTGCCGAGGCAGAAAACATGCTGGAAGGCGCCTTGAAGAGTTTGTTCGCAGTAGCTGAGGCATACCCAGACTTGAAAGCTAACCAAAACTTCATGCAACTACAACAGGAACTGGTCGACACTGAAGACAAGATTCAGGCTTCTCGCCGTTTCTACAACGGTGGTGTTCGCGACTTGAATACCAAGATTCAGACATTCCCAGCAAACCTTGTTGCCGGTATGTTCAACTTCCAGGCCAAGGAGTTCTTTGAGGTTGAAGACCGTGCGTCTGTTGAGAACCCAGTAGAAGTCAAATTCTAACACTTCACGCAAACCACACAGCCGCTCGCCTACCGTTGGCGGGCGGTTTTTGTTATAATAGCTACTATGTATAGTGCGATTTCTCAAAATAAACGCAACACCGTCATCATCATGGCAGTGTTCGTAGCTATCATTGGTATTATCGGTGTCTTCATCGGCATGGTGGTCAAAAATTATTCACTGGCGTGGATTGTGTTTGGTTGTTCGCTGCTGTACGCATGGCTTCAGTACTATCTGGCTGGAAAATTAGCTATGGCCATGACTGGTGCGCAGGAAATTGAGAAAAAAGATGCACCTGAACTGTGGCGGGTAGTCGAGAATTTGGCGATTGCTTCTGGTATGCCGATGCCGAAAGTCTACATCATTGACGACCCGGCGCCGAACGCCTTTGCGACGGGCCGCGACCCTAAGCACGCCATCGTCGGTGCAACCACTGGCCTGCTGGAAATCATGGATAAGCGTGAACTGGAGGCGGTGATGGCACACGAGATGAGTCATGTGCGCAACTATGACATTCGCGTTAGTATGATTGCTTTCGGTTTGGTGAGCGCTATTGGGCTATTGGCTGACCTGGCTCTGCGCATGATGTTCTTTGGTGGTGACGATGACCGTGATGTTCACCCAGCGGTGTACATATTGGGTTTGGTAGTAGTTATTTTGGCGCCAATTCTGGCAACCATCACACAGCTAGCAGTTAGTCGGCAGCGAGAATATTTGGCCGACGCTTCTGGTGCGTTGTTGACTCGAGACTCAGAAGGGTTGGCGAGTGCACTAGGCAAATTGCAAGAATATGGCCGACCCATGGAGCGCCAAAGCACATCGACAGCCAATCTGTTTATGAACAATCCATTACGCCCCGGCTTTTTTTCAAAATTATTTAGTACCCATCCACCGTTGGAGGATCGTATTGCGCGTTTGCGAAACAACGCGACAAAAATGTAAGGATTCCTGACCATGAGTAAGCAACGTACATCTGTCTCCAAAAAGAAAGTGACGACCAATCGTTCACGGGCAAACCAAAAATCTGTTTCTAGCTACTATGTGCGGGGTCAGCGATATTGCAAAAAAACCTGGCGGCAGCTAAAAACTCGGAGAGCCAACTTTTTGAAACGTCGACCGCACCGTAGTTTTCGCCTGACGCGGCGCAGGGATTATGTCAGATCATTGCACGTTCCGGGCTATTGGTCGTTGACTACCCAGGCGGTCAAAATGATTTGGTCAAACAAGCGTCTGTTTTTTGGCCTGGCGCTGGTGTACGCGCTGATAGTGTTTGTGCTCGCGGGACTGATGGACCAGGAGACGTATAAGAAGATTAAAGCCTTGGCCGAAGGTACCGTTGAGCAGGGGGCAGTGAGTGATCTATTTGCGACGTTTTCAATCTTTGGTGGTGTGGTGTACGGCCAGTTGACCAATCAGCCAAATAACGCCCTGCAGCAAATATTGGGCGTGTTGGCACTGATCATGGTATGGTTGACTACCATTTGGTTGTTAAGAGCAGTTAGTTCTGGCAATTCACCAACCATCCGCGATGGTCTGTACCGAGCTGGGGCGCCGCTGGTCGCGTTCATCGTGCTATTGTTCATCGTCCTGTGCCAAATATTGCCAGCTGCTGGTGGCGTGATTCTCTATACGACCCTGCAAACAGCCGATGTTTTGAATCAAACGCCACTGTTGATGATCGCTGCAGCAATCACGGGGCTGCTGGGAGTACTATCGCTGTATTGGCTCACCTCCACGGCTTTTGCCATGATCATTGTTACGCTGCCAGGCACCTACCCAATGCGGGCTGTACGTATGGCTGGCGACATCGTGGTTGGTCGTCGTATCCGCATTTTGTTACGGATGTTGTGGCTGGCGATCATGCTAACGTTGCTTTGGGTGATTATCCTCATCCCGACCATTAAATTTGACGCCTTCATGACGGGTTGGATTGATCAAACTGCTTCATTCCCATTGGTGCCAATCATGGTGCTGTTGGTTGCTTCATTTTCTGTCGTATTTTCAGCTACCTATACCTACTTATTCTACCGAAAGGTCGTCGCCGATGACAGCGCGCCAGCTTGATAGGCAGGCGGCCGAGCAGCGAATCGTTAAACTGCGAGATCTGATCAATGATTATCGCTATCACTATCATGTGCTCGATGAATCGATCATGAGTGAGGCGGCAGCTGACAGCCTGAAGCATGAACTGTCGCAACTAGAAGAGCAATTTTCGGACCTCATCACGCCAGATAGCCCAACCCAGCGGGTAGCTGGAAAGGCGCTCAGTAAATTCGCCAAGGTCCAGCATCAAACACGAATGATTTCGCTCCAAGACGTGTTTGACCGAGAAGAGGTTGCAGCGTGGATACAGCGCATGAAAAAGGTGCGCCAAGACATCACTGAAGAATTTTTGTGTGATATCAAGATGGATGGCCTGGCCTGCGCGCTGATCTATGAAGACGGGGTTTTGACGCGGGCCGTGACGCGCGGCGACGGATTAGTTGGTGAAGATGTGACCATGAACGTGCGGACGATTCAAAATGTGCCGCTGACACTACGCGCCAATCAGCGTTTTGCTCATTTTTTGCGTGGTTGGACGGAGATTCGCGGTGAAATCGTGATGCACAAAGAGGACTTTGCGGTATTAAATCAGCGTCGGCGAGCGGCCGGTCAGCGAGAATTTGCCAATCCGCGTAACTTAGCCGCGGGGACGATTCGTCAGCTTGACCCAAAACTGGTGGCTGAGCGTCCGCTCCATTTCGTTGGCTATGACATTATTCGCGATAACCTCGAGGACACGCCGACGATCGCCTTTGGCTACCAGATGATGAACGAGCTGGGCATTACCACTAGTCGGCAGACGCAAATTGTCTATGGCTTGGACGAGGTGATGAGCTATGTTAATCATCTCGATGAAGTTCGTCAGTCGCTGCAGTTTAATACTGACGGAGCGGTCATCAAGCTCAACGACCGGCGACAGTTTGCCGAGCTGGGCATCGTTGGCAAGACACCGCGAGCGGCAGTGGCATATAAATTTGCCGCCGAAGAAGCCACAACCATCGTCCGCGACATCGTTATTTCCATCGGTCGGACGGGTGCGGCCACGCCAGTAGCGGTGTTTGACCCCGTAGTGGTGGCCGGTACGACAGTGCAGCACGCTAGTCTACATAACGCCGACGAGATTGCCCGGCTGGATGTGCGCCGCGGCGACACGGTGGTGATTTTCAAGGCGGGCGATATCATCCCTCAAGTGCAAACTGTGCTAAAAGAATTGCGACCGGCAGATGCTAAACCAATTGATTATCCAGCGGAACTAGCGCGCCAATATCCAGAGTTAGAATTTGTACGGCCAGAGGGTGAGGCAGTCTACCGTGTCAAAGGTTTGAGCGGTCCGCTGATTTTGAAGCGAGCCTTGGCGCACTTTGCATCTAAAGGCGCGCTGGATATCGACACCTTGGGCGAGAAAAATGTTGAGGCGCTGGTCGAAGCTGGGCTGGTTAATGATTTGGCGGATATCTACCGGTTGACGAAAGATGATTTGCTGCAGTTGGAGCGCTTTGCTGAGATTTCTGCGCAAAAACTCATTGATGCCATTGCTGCTAAGAAACAGCCAGCCTTGGAGCGATTTTTGTTTGGCCTTGGCATTCGGCATGTTGGCGCCCAGACAGCGATTGACCTCGCCAATAAGTTTGAGAGTATCGAAAAGTTAATGGCGGCAACCATTGATGAACTGCGCGAAGTAGACGGTGTAGGTGAAATTGTTGCCGAGTCGATCGTGGCGTGGTTTGCTGATGAAGATAATGTGAAGCTGCTTGAAAAATTTGCTGACCTTGGCGTGACGCCACAATTTACTAAAAAATCCGGCAGTCTAACTGGCCAAAGCTTCGTCATCACCGGCACCCTGCAATCAATGGGGCGTGACGCCGCCGCAGAAAAAATCCGTAATCTCGGCGGCACTTTCCAAACCGCTGTTGCAAAAGATACAACATATTTGGTAGCGGGCGGTAAAGTTGGCGCCAGCAAGCTAAAAAAAGCCGAACAATACGGCACTAAAATTATTGATGAACAAACATTGTTAGAGCTTATACGATAACGGAGGTATAACCATGACACAGCAATCACATCGCGCCCTCACCATCAAACCCGCTGACACGGTTGTATTTACTGCCATGTCGAAAAAGTATTTTTACATGAGATTGTTCGTCACGAAATTTGTGCTTGAGCAAGGCGTTGTGCCGATCAATCCGTTTACCAGTTTTGACTACTTTTTGCTCGACGCAGTGGAGCGTGATACGGTGCGACGCGCTAATAATACGCTGGTGGCGCGCGCTGATGAGCTGTGGGTATTTGGCGACATCGCTGATGGTGTGCGGGCGGAAATAGTTCAAGCCTGGCAGCAGCAGAAAACCGTTCGATTTTTTGCATTTCGTAATGATAAACACATCTACGAAGTTAAGATTGGCGACTTGGTGTATGAGGATGGTGTCGAAACATTAACCAGCGGAGGTAATTAGATGGTCCGATTTTATTTACAAAAACTAGTGCGTGATAGAGTGGTGCCAAATTGTTTGGATGACCCAGAAGTGCTGCATACGGAATACCGTGAATTGGACAGCCAGGAATTTCGCCGCGAGTTAGTGCGTAAAATTCACGAGGAAACGGAGGAAATACCACTCGGTGACGATCAGCAGGATGAGGCGCTCAAGGAGCTAGCCGATTTGCAAGAAGTTGTTGATGCGCTGCGCCAAGATTTTGGCTTTTCTATAGAGCAAGTCCAAGAGGAAATGGCGCGCAAAAAGCAGAAAAAGGGCGGCTTTGATAATCGGCATTATATTGAATATAACGACCTGGTTGATGGCAGCAAATGGGTAGAAGTTTTCCGTGCGCAGCCAGATAAATATCGTGAAGAAAAGAGCTAAATATAAAATATGATAAAAAACATTACGTTTATCACGGGTAATCAACATAAAGCAGATACTCTAGCGCGCGTGCTAGGTTTACCGCTAAGGCACCAGGCAGTTGATCTAACGGAAATTCAATCAACGAGCTTGGAAGAGATTGTTGAGCATAAAGTTCGCCAGGCGTATATGGTCGCCAAATGTCCGGTTTTAGTTGAGGATGTGGCGCTCGGGTTTACGGCGCTCGGTGGACTGCCGGGTCCGTTCATCAAGTTTTTTGTCGAGGCACCGAACGGTTTAGAGAAGCTCTGTCGGATGTTTGATGGTTTTGACAACCGATCGGCGGTGGCGGCGTGTGTGTTTGGCTACTACGATGGTGAGCAGACCAAATTGTTCCGCGCTGAACTTGGTGGTGTCATCGCCAAGCATCCTGTGGGCAACGGCGGTTTTGGCTGGGATAAAATATTTTGCCCAGATGGCTACGGCGGCAAAACACGCGCTGAACTTTATACTGACGAATATGTAGCCACGTACCCCACAATTAAACCAATTGTCCCGTTACGTGAATTTCTGGCAGCACTTGAGTGAAATGTTATAATATTTACGATGTCTAAGAAAATTACATTTGCTACTGGCAACCCGCGTAAGCTTGAGGAGGCGGCGGCAGTACTGAAAAACTATGATATTGCTGTCGAGTCGCTGCAGCTTGATATTGACGAAATTCAGCATCACGATCCGTTGAAAATTACCAAGGCTAAGGCTCGGACGGCGTATGAAAAAGTTGGCAAGCCAGTTGTTGTCAACGATAGTAATTGGGAGGTGCCCGCGCTCGGCGGTTTTCCGGGTGGTTATATGAAGGATGTTGCTAATTGGTTTACGGCTGAAGATTTTTTGGCTTTGATGAAAGATAAAAATGATCGGAGAATTATCTTGCACGACGTCGTGGCATATTGTGATGGTGATAAACTAAAGGTATTTAGATTTGACCGAGATGGTGTTTTTGTGAGTGAACCGCGCGGCGAAGGGATGTCGATGAATCAGGTCGTATCAATGGAAGGTAGTGGTGGATTGACGATTGCGGAGGAGTTTGCACATCGCTGCAATGATAAAAATATCAATCCTACTAATTTCCAACATTGGCAAAAATTTGGCAGCTGGTTTGCCGATAAGGTGAGCACATAAATGCAAGTTCATGTTGCCATCCCGCATTATAACGCTCCTCGGGCTTTGAGAAATCTTTTGGTGCAGCTAACAGAACAGGAGTTTGATAGTATCACGGTGCTTGATGATCACTCTACTGACCAGCAAGTACTGCAAGACGTCGCTCGTGAGTTTCCGGCAGTCAATTTTATCTTTGGTGAGAAAAATATTGGTGCGGGCGCCAACCGTAATCGCTTTTTGGACGTACATAACACAGGCATTGTATGGTTTATCGATTGTGACATGCGCGTTGAGACAGAGAATGTTGCTGATATATTGCGTCAAAAGTTTGCTGGCGAAAATCATATCATGCTTGGTAGTACTATTCTCTACAACAACGGTCAGCCGATGGCCTGGAATTATGGTCATGAAATGCACCCGCAGCACGACTGGCAATTTACGCGGGCAACTCAGGCAGACGACCGCCAAATGTTGCAACAGCAAGGCTGGGATTATCCATGGATTTGGGGCGAGCGGGTTGCAACGGATCGTCAAGTTGACTGGGTTGCCGAGGGAAGTTTTGCACTGATGATTGATGATTTTATACAGGTCGGCGGCTATGACGCAGCGTTTCGTTATCACGAAGGGCAAGATTTGGCACATCGACTGCGTGAGGCGGGTGTGAAGATTATGGTGACTGGAGATATCGTCTGTACGCATCTGGATATTGACGTTCGCGGCAAGGCCCGCCATCGGGAGATTGAGCAGTCCGCCAAGCTGTTCTACCGAAAGCACCACATCAAGACCGACTAAGACTAGTGTATAATGCACATATGGATAAATTCAGAACACCGAAGCTCTACTGTTTTTCGCCGCCTGTGATGCTGGCAACCTTGGCTATTGAGATCATTTTAGCAATTCATACAGTGTGGCGTTACAAACTAAATCCTGTAACGAGGATCGTCGTGGCGCTGCTCGTTTGTCTAGCGCTGTTTCAATGGGCTGAATACAATGTTTGTGAAGGCACGGTGCTGTTTGATAGCGTGGGCTGGGCGAAGCTTGGGTATGTGGCGATTACCATGTTGCCGCCTCTTGGTATTCATTTGGTCTATCAAATTTCTGCCGACAAACGACGTTGGATCCCGGTGCTGGGGTATACCTTAGCGGTCGTGTTCATTAGCTACTTTTTGCTAGCCGTAAACGGTGTTAGCGCTGGCGTCTGTCTGGGGAACTATGTCATTTTTGAAAATCAGCCAGGCATCAGTGAATGGTACGGATTATATTACTATGGCTTATTGTTTGTGGCGATTGCCTACGCTTACACCCGTGGCAAAAACGCCAAAAAACACATTCGCCGCTCATTATGGTCATTGATCATCGGCTACGTGCTGTTCATTGCGCCAACGACATTTGTCAATATCATCGATCCATCAACCATCACCGGCATCCCGTCGATTATGTGCGGTTTTGCAGTGCTGATGGCAGTGGCGCTCGCCGGAAAAGTATTGCCAGAATACACAAAGCAAAAATAGTGCTTGTGTTTTTATGGCAATTGGTGCATAATCACAAGTGAGCTGGTACGCATAGGGGCATCTCCTATGCTTGCCAATTGAAAGACAAACACATTTTCAACATGCCCCGGGTGGGCGCGTAGCAGCTCCGCTTTGCTATTTCGGCGACTTGCGTTGGTTTCGGCAAGTCGCTTATGGTATGATGAGTATATGTTTCGACGATCATTTGAAAAGAAAATTCCATTGTTAGTGCGTGAGTTTTTTGCTTCGCACGCGGATGTCAAATTGATAGCGGTGACGGGTAGCACTGGTAAAACGAGCGCCAAGATCGCCATCGGTACGGTTTTGTCGCAGCGTTATGCTATCGCCATGCCGCAGCTAGAGCCAAAATCTCACATGCAGACTTTGCTGCAGATCATGGGAGTACGCTATCCTGAGGGTCCTGAAAAAAAATGGGGATTCTTCGCACGCCGCAATATGTACCGCGCTGTCAAAAAACGAGCTCGCGCTGAACATCCAGAAGCGCAAGTGATCGTCCAGGAGTTTAGTCCGCAAAGCATTGGCTTTCATGATTGGTTTAAAACCGTCATTTTGCCGGATATCGCCGTCATCACTTCTGTCACTACAGGGCGCATGCGCGTTGAACATACCATAGAAGAAGTCGCTCAGGAAATGATCACACTGGGTAATAACTCTCGGATGGCGTTGATCAATCGTGATGACATCGAAGGTCGGTTTGCGGCGTTTGTGACGAATCCTAATATAACCACTTATGGCACCAGTGGGGTTGCAGAATATTATTTTGATGAACATGATTTCTCGCTCACCGAAGGACATTTTGGTGCTATGATTTCACCGGAATATCCAGAGGGTATTCAAACACAACTGAAGCTATTGGGCGAACACAACCTCAGGCCAGCAGTAGCCGCCATGGCTGTGGCTGTCAAATTAGGCATGGATGTCGGCTCAATTCAGCGAGGCTTGGCGGCACTGCGCCCAATTCCAGGACGAATGCAGCTGCTGCGCGGTGCTGATGGCACTATCCTTCTGGATGACAGCTACAGCGCATCACCGTCGACTACGACCGCCGCCATCCAGACACTGTATAGTTTGAGCGCTCCCCAAAAAATCGCTGTCCTAGGCAATATCAACGGTTTGAGAGAGTCGATGCCACAAGAAATGTCTAAACTAGGCTATCTGTGTAATCCCAATGAACTTGACTGGGTAGTGACAGTTGGAGAAATGGCCAACCAGTATTTGGCGCCATCGGCTCGTCAGCGTGGCTGCCAGGTAAAAGAATGCAAAGACGCCATCGAAGCTGGTAGTTTTGTGCGTGACAAACTGAAAAAAGACGGTATTGCGCTGTTCAAAGGTTCTTCGGGCGGTGTCTGGCTGGAGGAAGCCATCAAAATTAACCTCCATACAGCGGTTGATGAAAACAAATTAGTTCGCCAAACGCCAGAGTGGATAGCCAGGAAGAATGCATTTTTCTCTCGTTTTAGTGATTAGCTGATATAATACATAACATAGTAGTAATTTGGAGGGTATATGAGCATACAGCAGCCAACAACAGCACCGGCTGAGTCAACGCCGCCGGCTGAACAGCCGCCTATCATGGGCGCGATCAACAAACCGAAAAAGAAAAACCGCAAAAAGTTGATTATTAGTTTGGTTGTGGGGTCGTTAGTTACCATCGGCTTGATTGCAGGACTGTTGTGGTATCTGTTGGTATTTAATAACCCACAGCGTGCGCTGGAAGCATCAATTGTTAACGCGATCATGTCGAAGAATTCTGTCACTGAAGGACGGCTGACTTTTGAAGGCAAGGGTAATCAAAAAGTCACCATCAAGCTCAAATCATCAGACGCAGAGAAGAGTCAAGAGCTGCAAGCTGATATAACAGTTAACGCCGGTGGTTCTGACAAGTCAATCCAGTTCTCTCTGCCAAAAGTGAATGTACGCAATACTGAAGACGCAACGTATATTAAACTGGATAATGTTCGTAGCTCAATCGAGACAGCGATAGATCGTTACATGGAAAGCGTTTCCTCGCCAGGTGGTGCGATTTCTGGCCGATCTCAGACAAAATCACTCAAAGAAACGATGCTGAAACAATTTGAGACGCTCATCAATGAGATCGACGGCCACTGGATCAAGATCTCTTCAGACGACCTAGAGCAGTCAGAAGAAGCAAAATGTGTGATGAATGCAGTTCGCCGTGCTAAGGATGATGCTGCTGTTCGTGAAGAAATCGCTCAAGTATACCGCGACAACAATTTCCTACAAATCAAAAAAGATTTGGGAACAAAAGATGGTCTGCGTGGATTTGAAATTGACCTGAGTGACGCTACTCTTGAGAAACGTAAAAACTTTGCCAAGGCATTGAGTGAAACAACATATGCCAAGAAGATCAAAGAATGTGGCGGCAGTAGCTCGAAAGCGCTCGACACAGATGCACTTGATTTCAAGAAGGTAGATGTTTCTCTGAAATTGTGGATCGACAACTCAAAGAGACAAGTTCGCCGCGTAGAATTTGAGGGTTCATCTGAGGGTAATAAGGTCTCTCTCGAGACAGGCGTTATGTACGGTGATGCCAAGAAGGTTGAAGCACCATCTGACGCAAAAGACTTGAAAGATGTGATGAAAAAGCTCCAGTCAAGCCCACTGTCTAGCTTTGTTCCAAAAACTAGTACTTCGACAAACTCAGCCAGTGACGCCGACGAAGCGTAACTAGCCTTTCGTTGACGGTCAATCGCCTCACTCTCATGTGGGGCGATTTTCGTGCTATAATTACAGATATGAAACGCTACAATCCGACGGAAATTGAGAAAAAATGGCAAGATAAATGGGAGGCTGATGGCACCTATGTCACTGACCTTGGTGATACGACCCGTCCCAAATACTACAGTTTGAGTATGCTTCCTGGCATTACCGGGGCTGGTATTCACATTGGTCACGGTCGGACGTTTCAGTTTGCTGACATCAAAGCGCGCTTGAAGCGCCAGCAAGGCTACAATGTATATCATCCAATCGGGTGGGATAGCTTTGGCCTGCCAGTGGAGAACTACGCCATCAAGGTTGGTAAAACGCCGCGAGTGGCGCATGACGAAGCCAAGGCTCATTTCATCGCTCAGTTGAAGCGACTCGGATTTAGCTATGATTGGACGAAGGAAATCTCTACGGCTGACCCCGAGTATTATAGGTGGACGCAGTGGATTTTTACGCAGCTCTACAAGCACGATTTAGCGTACCAAAAGGAGCAGCCGCAATGGTGGTGTGATACCGACAATACGGTGCTAGCTAACGAGCAAGTTGAGGGCGGCAAGTGTTGGCGCTGCGGCAACCCCGTCACCAAGCGTAACCTCAAACAGTGGTTTTTCCGCATCACCGCCTACGCCGATGAGATGTTGGAGG
>CAUOLC010000007.1:0-34782 GCA_963456285.1 uncultured Candidatus Saccharibacteria bacterium
CCCACAACGTGACGACATTTGGCCGGGTGGCAGCCCAGACCGCCAAGCAAGTGATCTTGCAGCGGCTGCGCGAGGCAGAGCGCGAGGTGGTGCTGGCGGAATTTGAGGATAAAATTGGCACGGTGGTGACCGGTACGATTCAGCGGGTTGAGCCGCGCGTGGTGCGGATTGAGCTGGGTAAAGCAGTTGGCATCATGCCGCAGTCCGAGCAGATTCCTGGCGAGTACTACGGTGTTGGCCGCCGCGTCAAAGTGTATATTAAGGACATTGAGCGTGAGGGTCGCGGTCCGCAATTGATTTTGAGCCGTGGCAATGAGGAATTTGTACGCTTCTTGTTTAGCCAGGAAGTTCCAGAGATGGAAACGGGCGCTGTGGAAATCAAAGCCATTGCCCGCGAGGCTGGTCGCCGCACTAAACTAGCGGTCGCATCGGCGCTGCCGGGTGTTGACCCAGTCGGTACCTTTGTCGGTGGTCACGGCACGCGTGTTCAGGCGGTGATGAACGAAATTGGCGAGCAGGAAAAAATTGATATCATTCCGTTTGAGGAAGACGCGGCTGGCTTCATCGCCAATGCCATGAGTCCGGCGGAAGTGCTGAGCGTGACGGTCAATGAAGACGAAAAGCGAGCAACCGTCTATGTCAGCGAGGATCAGCAATCAGTGGCCATCGGCCGGGCTGGGCAGAATGTTCGCTTGGCAAGTCGGCTGACCGGTTATGAACTAGACATCGAGGCAAAGGCGGCTGCTAAACCAGCTGAAAACAAGCCTCGCAAGAACGTAGAAGATAGTCTGTTCAATGCCATTGAGGAAACAGCAGAATAAGATTGGCGAAGTACTTGAGATATTCGCCGATAAGTGATGAAAGGAGGCGATAATGGAGCAGCCGAGAGATTTCTCTGAGCTGGAATCGCGCCTGACAGATACGGCGCGGGCTAGCTTTGAGCGAGCTGGTGTGATTGCCCAAAATCAAGGAAGCCCGTATGTGGGAACTGAGCATATTCTCCTGGGGATATTGGCTCAGAATTCTTCGCTGGGTGCTAAAATCTTGGCGGAAAGCGGTGTGACGCTTGACCGCGTTGAGACGGCGCTGGAATTGACGCCGAGTGCGGTAGTATTTGCGGTTGTTGACCATGGAGTGCGGGCTGATGTTTTGGCGACAGTGCGCATGGCATGGGAGCTGGCGCTGGAATTTGGACAATCGCGAATTGGTACGGAGCATTTGGTGTATAGCATCTTGACGCAGCGCGAAGCACGGGCTACTAGGATTTTGCGTGATATGAACGTTGATTTGGAGGCGCTCCGTGGCGACTTGGAGGGCGTGTTTGATAGGCAGCAGTCGGAAGCCGACCAACAAACTGAGTCAGTGTCGACGACTGAGCGCAAGTCCATCAAGCTACTAGAGAAGTTTGGCAATGATTTGACAGAGCGAGCTCGGCAGGGGCTGGTCGATCCGATGATTGGGCGAGATAAGGAGCTGTCACGCGTCATCACGGTGCTGGGTCGGCGCAGCAAAAATAACCCAGCCTTGATCGGTGAGCCAGGCGTGGGAAAAACTGCAATTGTTGAAGGTTTGGCACAGCGAATCGTTGATGGTGAAGTACCGGCATTTTTGGAAGGCAAAAGGATTATTCAGTTGGATCTGGCTTCCATGGTGGCGGGGACGAAATTTCGCGGACAGTTTGAAGAACGTCTGCAAAAAGTGCTAGCAGTTGCCAAGGAGCACCAAGAAGTTATTTTGTTTATCGATGAGCTGCATTTACTGGTGGGCGCTGGTTCGGCCGAAGGTTCAATGGACGCCGCCAATGCCCTGAAGCCAGCGTTGGCGCGCGGCGAAGTGCGGGTGATCGGGGCGACGACATTTGATGAATATCGCAAATACATTGAAAAAGACGCTGCTTTGAGCCGACGGTTCCAGTCGGTGGTGGTGGCGGAACCTGAGGCAGAAGAAGCGGTGCGGATGGTGATGGGGCTGAGTGGTCGCTTGGCACTGCATCATCAGCTGAGTATCGACGAGGAGGCTGTGAAGCTGGCAGTAGATTTGAGCCAGCGGTATGTCATGGATCGATTTTTGCCTGACAAAGCGATTGATGTGCTGGACGAAGCGGCGGCGTTGATGCGCTCAAAGCAGCCGCTCAAACCAGGTCGACGCCAAAAAATAGCCCAGCAAATCAAGCGCCTGGCAGGTAAAATCGATGCGGCTGTAGAAGCGGAAGACTATGAACGCGCGGCGCGTTTCAAGACGCAAATGAAGCAATTGGAAAAACGCGCTGGTGATCTGGGCGCGAGCGAGGATATGTTGCCGCGGTTGGATGAAGTATATTTGAGGTCGGCAGTGAGCGCTATGACTGGTGTGCCAGTGAAAAAATTGGCACACACCGAAGCTAAAAGTTTGATCAAGCTGGAAAATAGATTAGGTAAATTTGTGCTGGGGCAAACTGAAGCAATTGCTAAATTGGCGAGGTCCATTCGACGAAACAGCGCTGGACTACATCGGCATAGCGGACCCATGGGATCTTTCGTATTTTTGGGCCCGACAGGTGTTGGTAAAACTGAGCTGGCTCGCGTGTTGGCGCGTGAAGTGTTTGGTGGTGAGCAGAGCCTCATCAAAATTGACATGAGTGAATTTTCTGAAAAGCACACCACCAGTCGGTTGATTGGCGCTCCAGCGGGCTATGTGGGGTATGAAGATGGCGGTAAATTGACCGACAAAGTTCGTCGACAGCCGTACAGTGTGGTGTTGTTTGATGAGATTGAAAAAGCGCATCCAGACGTGATGAATCTGCTATTGCAACTACTGGAAGATGGTCAATTGACTGACGCGCAAGGGCGAGTGATCAGCTTTCGCCACACCATCATCATCTTGACCAGCAATGTTGGTTCGGCGGGCATGATGAATACTGAAGCGCTGGGCTTTGGCGGCGCAAAGAAACGCAGTGCCAAGGATGTGCAGCGACACAATGACCGGACGGCGCGGCAGGCTCTGGAGGATTTCTTGAAGCCAGAATTGATTGAGCGTTTTGATGCTATCATCGTATTCCAGGCGTTGAGCCGAGCAGTGGCTGGTAAAATATTTGATGGCATTGCCAGTGAGCTAAACGCGGCGATTGAGAATCATGACATGAAACTGATGATTAAACCAAGTGTCAAACGCCATATCATTGACCATGGCTTTGACACCGAACGCGGAGCGAGACGCCTTCGGCGGACTGTCCAAACTCTGTTGGGAGATCCATTGAGTGAAGCAGTGCTGTCGAAAGCGCAGGCAGGATCAACATTAATTGCGTCAATGAAAAAAGGTGAGGTGATGATTGATGTCGAAGATTAGCAAACTATGCAGCTTTTTACTGTCAGTAGCTATATTGGCCTTCAGTGGTTGGGTGGTGCTCAACCGGCAATTCGTGCTCGACCATGTGCGGGCGTGGCAATTTCAGCCGAGCGCTGAGATCATGCAGCTGGCGACAAATGCTGGCATGTCGGAGCACGGTAGATTTCAATTTTACGTAACCCAGCCACGACTGGAGTCGTCCAATGAATTTAATGCTGAGTGTCGTCGGTCGGAAAAAGCCAGTCCGATTTTGGGCTGCTACAAGTCAGGGGAGGATACTATCCATATTTACAATGTGTCGAACCCTGAACTTGATTTTTTTTTCAAGCAGAAGACGGCATACGAGATGTTACACGCGGCGTGGTCGCGATTATCTGACGCCGAAAAGCAGCGACTTGGTCAATTGTTGGAACATGCCTATGCGAGGATCAAAGACAATAAGTTGGAAGAACGCATGGCGTACTATGATCGAGCGCAGCCGGGTTCTCGGTCAAATGAGCTTCATTCCATTTTGGGCACCGAGCATGCGGATTTGGGCTCAGAGTTGGAAACACACTATGCTCGATTTTTCAGTGACCGATCACGAGTAGTTGCTCTGCATGCAAAATACAATCAGCGATTTGTTGATTTGGAGCGGCAAGTGACTACTCTGCAAGCGAAGCTGAAGCAGCAGCGAGCGGTGATTGAGCAGCGAAAGGAAAGCTACGATACGTCGATGACAGTGCTGAACGACAAAATTCGCGATTTCAATCAACGAGCTACTAGCGGTGGTTTTGGTTCACAGCAGCAGTTCCAGGCTGAGCGTTCGCAATTGCAAGCCGAAGGTCAACGCTTGAATAGTCAGAAGGCTGCGTTACTCCAGCAGATCGATCAGTACAATGCTGATGTCGAAAAACTAAATGCACTGGGTGAACAGGCTGATCGGCTCAGTCAGAGCCTCGACAGCCAAAGGGCGGTAGAGTGATGGCTCGAGCAAAATCACAATTCATTTGCCAGCAATGCGGCGCCAGCTATCCGAAGTGGGTCGGTAAGTGTGACAATTGCGGCGAGTGGAATTCGCTGGTTGAGCAACTACCAGTTGAGACGGGCGCCTCGGCGGTAGCCCGCAGCAGCGGTAAAGGTAAAGCGCTCACCACGCTCAGGCTCAGCGAGACGGCCGCCGAGGCGAGGCAAGTGCGGCTGGCAACCGGCATCGCCGATCTTGACGCGGTGCTCGGCGGCGGCTTTTTGCCAGGCGGTGTGGTGTTGGTGGCAGGGCAGCCGGGGATTGGTAAAAGTACCCTGCTGGCGCAAGTCGCGGCGTTTATTGCTCGGCAGCAACCAGTACTCTATGTCAGCGGCGAAGAGTCGGTGTCGCAGGTTAAATTGCGGGCTGAGCGGTTGGGCGCGGTTGATTCAGAGAACTTGCAGCTGGCGTCCAGCAACAGCGCCGAAGACATCGCCGCCTCCATCCAGACTGGTCAGTACAATTTGGTGATCGTCGATTCCATCCAGACCTTGTCGCTCGCAGACATTGCCTCAGCGCCAGGTTCGGTCAGCCAAATCACCAACTCATCCAACGTCATCATTCGCGCCGCCAAGGCCTCGAACACCGCAGTGATTTTGGTCGGACACGTCACCAAAGAAGGCTCAATTGCCGGGCCGAAAGTCCTGGAGCATCTGGTTGATGTGGTGCTGAATTTTGAGGGCGATCGCTACGGCGGTTTTCGCGTGGTGCGGGCGCAGAAAAATCGCTATGGTTCGACCAATGAGGCGGCAATTTTCGAGATGCACGAGGATGGCCTACAGATTGTGGCTAATCCGTCGGCTAGCTTACTAGCAGAGCGGCAAAACCTCGACGGCTCAATCGTCCTAGCGACCATGGAGGGGGCGCGGCCGCTACTGGTGGAAATTCAGGCACTGGTCAACCCGACGAATTTTGGCTACCCCAAACGCGCGGCCAGCGGTTTTGATCTCAACCGCTTGAACTTGTTGGTGGCGGTGCTGGAAAAGCGTACCAAGCTTAATCTTTCCGACAAAGATATTTACATCAACGTGGTTGGTGGCTTGAAACTGAGCGACCCAGCGGCGGACTTGGCAGTCGCCATGGCCATCGCCTCGGCCTCGGCTGGCCGCAAACTCAGCGACGAAGCGGTAGTGTTTGGCGAAGTCGGCTTGGGTGGTGAAGTGCGCTCGGCTCAAGGCTGGCACGCCCGCGTCAAAGAGGCCAAGAAGCTCGGCTTTACCTATGCCATCGCGCCAAAAACCCACAAGGATGCATTTGTGCGCGGCGTCGGCGATCTACGCCAGGCGCTGATTGATTATTTACAATAAACGTTATTATAAAGGAAATTAATATGGAAAAAACAATTGAACTTCTTATCATTATCATGCTGCTGGCCATCATGGCAGAGATATATCTATTGGTCAAGCCGCGGCGGCACGCAGGTAGTGGCACGCAGCTGCCGATTTTGGTTGACACGTCGGTGTTGATGGACGGCCGGGTGGTTGACCTGGCAAAGACTGGGTTTCTGTTAGGGCAGATCATCGTGCCACGCAGTGTACTGATCGAACTGCAGCTGTTGGCGGATGGTGCTGATCATGCCAAGCGCGAACGTGCCCGCTTTGGTATGGACGCCATGAAGGAACTAAAAGATGTGTTGGGCGGCTCGTTCACACTGCTTGATGATGCGACGCGCATCCCTGAGGGTGTTGATAACCGCTTGCTGCAACTCGCCAAGGAAATGAACGCTGCCATCCTGACCTTGGATTACAACCTGAACAAGGTGGCGCAAGTCGAAGGCATTCAGATTCTCAATATCAATGAGCTAGCCAAGAGTTTACGCATGAGTTACTTGCCCGGCGATGAGCTGGTGCTTGAATTAACGCAAAAAGGTCAGGATTCTCACCAGGCGGTCGGCTACTTGCATGACGGCACAATGGTGGTGGTTGAGCAAGCCAAAAAGTTCCTGGGCCAGAAAAAGCGCATTGAAATCATCCGTAGCTTGCAGACTGACGCTGGTAAAATGATGTTTGCGAAAGTTGTCGAGCAAACGACTCCGCCAGAGCCAACGCGACAAACAGCTGTAGTTACAAAACGTCGCTCTGCTGGTCGGAAAGTGCAGACTGGTCCAGAAGCGCCAGCTAAGAAAACTACTCAAAAAAAGCCAGTAGTGAAAGCTCAGAAGCCATCGCAACAAACTCGTCGTCGCTCTACAGCTACAAAAACATCAGCCCAGCGCGAGGCTGAGCTGATTAGGTTGGCGAATAGCCAAGACGATTAATCGTCGCTGACAGTTTTTGAGCTACTTGCGGTGTAATATCCTTCGTCGCGGACATTCACGGTGATAGTGTGTGATCCTGATGACACATTAACTGAGACGCGGTCTGAAGCGCTGTTACCGCTGATATTGCTTGATTTGACTGAACGTCCATCAACCAAGATATCAAGCGTCGCTAGGCCAAATTTTCCTCCATCAACATTAACGTCAATGGTGTATTTATTGCTTGAACCAGATGCGGTGATGCTGGCGACACGAGGCTTGGCATCGCTACAGTTGTGCACATCGTCGTCAGCGGTAGCGTTGTAGCCTGCTGGCGCACTGAAGGACTCTTTCTTGGTGATTGGGTCGACCGCCTTGATCACGTCAACTTCTTCTCGTGCGCCCTCTGGAGTACAGGAAGTAGCCTTCTTTTTAGAGATGCGGTCAAATGTCATCTTGGACGAACTTTGTCCTTGGTTTTGGTTCCACCATGATGGATACAATTCTTTACCATTTTGTTTGATGCCAGATGGCCTAGTAAACCACATACTGGACTTCCATTTGCCAGCGGGTTGATAAACCTGTGTGTGTGCAAAGCTCATGACCTTTTGGATCACCGGGAGACCCGTTGACGAGTTCATGGAAGTCAAGGTACGACTGTCAGAGTTACCAAGCCAAAGCGTCATGGCGAGAGCTGGTGTGTAGCTCGCTAGCCAGATGTCTTTTGGTTGATTGCCTTTGTCGGAGGTTCCGGTCTTGTAGCTGGCGCGAACCCCAGGAATACTTCCTGTCACCAATGTATTTGATCGGTCAGACAGGATATCGTTGGTGATGTAAGCGGCTTGCGGGTCGACGGCCTGCTTTGATTCATCTTTCCATTTCAGGAGGGTTTCGTTTTGAGAATTAATCACTTCAGACACGGAAGTAGATTTTTTCCTGACACCCAAGCGAGCCAAGGTACCATAGGCATTAACCAGTTCAGTTTGTTTGGCGCCACATCCACCGATGGCGGCTGATAGACCATAGCCACCTGAGTCTTCCTCCTGCTTACAGTATTCTGAGTTACCAAGACCTCGGATGAACTCCACAGTTGGCTTTGGACTACCGTTACCAGCAATGTACATTGCTTTCACCGCTGGGGTGTTACGAGACAGACCAAGTCCTCGGCGAATGGTGATGTCACCCATGAACTTGTTGTCCCAGTTGTTCAGCTTGGCGCCGTAAATTGAGTCAATGTTTTCGTCTTTCAGTATGGTGCCACTTCCGTAAGCTTGGCTACCACGCTTACTGAACAGGTGAGTAAACACAAATGGCTTGATGGATGAACCTGGCTGGACAAAGGCTGTGGCGGCGTTGTCCTGGCCAAAGCCTGGATAGTTAAAGTCACGGCTACCCATCAGGGCAACGATTTGACCCGTTTGCACGTCTTCTATGACTGATGCACCGTTGTGAGCGTTGATGGCGGCTGGACGACCAGTCGCAAAGAAGGCTTTCATTTCATTTTCTAATTTCTCTTGGATGCGCCAGTCCAGCGTTGTTTTGACGGTCAATCCGCCTCGTCCAACAACCGCTTGACCGAGCTCTTTCTCGAGTTGTGATCGAACCATCATCACGAAGTGCGGCGCTTTCATACCTTCAGTCTGCTCAACTTGTGGATATAGATTATCAAGAATTGGGTATTTTTTGGCTTCATCTGCTTCTTTTTGAGTGATGTAGCCTTGTTCTGTCATGTAGTCTAAGATTGTGTGTTGGCGCTCGATCAAGGCCTTATTGCCAGCAGTGTTGTATGGGTTAAAGTAGGATGGATTTTGCGGAATTCCTGCCAGCAGGGCTGCTTCGGCTATAGTTAGGTCTTTCGCGCTTTTGTGGAAGTATGTTTGTGCAGCTGATTCAGCGCCATTACGACGACCTCCATACGGTGATTCGTTGAGGTACAGTGACAAGATTTGGTCTTTGTTGTACATGCGCTCAACCTCAATGGCCAAAATCATCTCTTTGATCTTACGTGGGATACCTTTGAGACCACGCTCGCCAGCTTCATCAGCAAAGAATACCTGCTTGACCAACTGTTGAGTCAATGTTGATCCTCCCTGAACCTGTCCTCCAGATGCCGTTGAGAATACAGCACGTGTCAAACCACTGACACTGACTCCATGGTGCTTGTAGAAATCTTTGTCCTCAATGGCGACGGTAGCATGTTTCAGGTGTTTACTGATTTGGTCACCTTCAACCACCAGTTTGTAGTTACCGGTTCCTTTATCTTCCCAGAGTAGCACGCCGTTACGGTCATAATATTTGGTAACGGTTGTTTGGACGCGTTTGGCAATTTCACCTGGTCGAATCTTATCCAGGTCTTTGCGGAAATATGCGAATAACCCACCGATAAACAAGATCATCAACAACAGAGTAATACCAGCAATTTTCAGCGCCATCTTTGCGCCGCGTTTTGAGAACCAATAGTTAGCTAAGCGCTTTGGATGTAAGCGATAGAAAAATCGCTTCACTGGATGCTTCGGCAAGCTTGCCAAATATTCAGCCCGCTCACGCGAATCTTTATCTTTTTTAACTTTACGCTTATGTGCCAAATTGGCATATAAGCTTAATCGCTTTGTCGCAGATTTCCTGGAACTCGAAGGCGATTTATTGCTGCTGTTCGTACTACTCTTATTCACGTAATCTATTATATCACGCACATGGTTCGCATCAACCGCCAAAAATTGGTATACTGATACTAAGATTAGCTGACCAAGGAGAAAATATGCAGTTATCAGAGGAATTACAGTGGCGCGGGTTTTGGAACCAGACCACATTCACCAATGACAAGCTTATCGATTCGGAGAATTTTACGCTCTATTTGGGGACAGATCCGTCGGCTGACAGTTTGCATGTCGGGCACTTGGCGGTTTACATGATGGTGCGGCATTTTTTGGAGCGCGGTCACAAGGTATTTTTGCTGGTTGGTGGCGGCACGGGTATGATTGGCGATATGCGCGACACCGAGGAGCGGAGCCTGCTTTCTTATGCAGAAATTGAGCATAATAAACGAGCCTTGAAGGCGCAAGTGTCGCAAATTTTCGCTGGACGCGATTTTACCTTGGTGGACAATGCGGATTGGTTGGGCAATTTGGAATTATTGCCGTTCCTCCGCGATATCGGCAAGAATTTCAACATGGCAGATTTGATTGGTCGTGAATTTTTCAAGGCACGCATCGACAACGGCAAGGGGTTGAGCTTTGCGGAATTTACCTACACCTTGCTGCAGGGCTATGATTTCTGGCACTTATTCAAACATCACGGTGTCAATTTGCAAATCGGCGGTTCCGACCAGTGGGGTAATTTGGTTTCAGGCGTGGAATTGATCCGCAAAAAAGAAAACGCCGAAGTCTACGCCATGACCGCGCCGTTACTCATCAACAAATCAACTGGGCGCAAATTTGGCAAATCCGAAGGCGGTGCCGTGTGGCTGGATGAAAATAAAACCAGTGTGTACAAGTTCTATCAATTCTGGCTGAACGTTGATGACGAAAGTGCCATTGAGTACATGAAGATTTTCACCATGCTTGATCGCGACACCATTGAAGCCATCGCTGAAAACCACGCCGTCAATCCAGGTGCGCGCTCGGCGCAAAAAGTCTTGGCGCGCGAAGTCACCGACATCGTCCACGGCGTCAATCGGCGCGAATCAGTGGAGCGGGTGACGGAGGTGTTATTTGGCGGCGGTGATTTCCGGCAATTGTCGGATGATGACCTGGATGCTTTGGCCAAGGAAATTCCGCGCGTTGATGTCGGCGTCGGCGTCATTGAAGCATTGGTAGTGTCTGGTGCGGTTAGCTCCAACGGCGAAGCAAAACGCCTATTGAAATCTGGTGCCATCAGCCTCAACGGCGAAAAAATAGCCGAAGACCAAGCCATTAACACCACATCACTGCTCAAAAAGGGTAAAAATACATTTGTGCTAATCATGGAGGGAGACGAAGAATGAAAAAAATTATAGCTTTTGACTCAGACGACACTATTGTCTTGTCGAAAATGCCAGCGACACCACGCATGGCTGGTTTATTGGCAGAATTATTGAAACATTACGACGTGTGCATCATTTCTGGTACTGATTTTGAAGGAGTGATCTATCCAAACACTGTGAGGCAAATTGAACAAGTTCCGGGCGTTGATCTTAGTCGACTGCACATCATGCCGACCTGTGGCACTCGTTACTATCGTTTCCAAGACGGTGAGTGGCGGCTGCAGTATCAAGAAGATTTGACTGAGGAGCAAAAGGCTCGGATTTTTGAAGCGATTGAGACTTCGGCCAAGGAGCTTGATATGTGGGTGGACAATCCAGCTGGCGAAATCATCGAAGATCGCCTCAGTCAGGTGACATACTCTGCGTTGGGCCAAAAAGCCACTCCAGAAGACAAATACGCCTGGGCTGAAGCCAACAAGGAAAAACGTAAATTGCTCAACGATGCTGTCAAAGCACGCATTCCAGAATTTGAAATTCGGACGGCAGGCACCACTAGTCTGGACGTCACCAAGCCTGGTATCGACAAAGCATATGGCATGAAAAAACTGATGGAAGCAACGGGCGTAACTAAGGAAGAGATTTTATTCTTTGGCGACAAGCTAGAAGAGGGCGGCAATGATTTCCCAGTCAAAAATATGGGCATTGATTGTATCGCTGTGGAACGCTGGGAAGATACCGCCTACGCGCTGGAAGGCATCAACGCTGTTTCGTAGATGAAGCTGACAACTCCACTGGAACACATTAAAGGCGTCGGCCCCAAAACTGCCCAAGCACTGGCGGCGGCGGGTCTGGAGACGGTGGCGGACGCTCTGGATTTTTTGCCGCGAGCGTATGATGATTATTCGGCGGCGGTCAATATCGCCGATCTTCAGCCGGGCAAGGTGACGGTGCGAGCGCGCTGCGAGTCGATTTCCACGCGCATTGTGCGCCGGGGTCTGAGGATCACCACGGCGGTGTTGGCGGATGATTCTGGTAAGGTCAAGGCCGTTTGGTTCAATCAGCCGTACCGCGAATCGCAGCTGAGATCCGACGCTGAGTTCATGTTTTCTGGCCAATTTGGTATGCAATATAACAGCTATCAGATCAGCAATCCATCCGTCGAACTTGCCAAATCAACTGGTATGTCCGACACCCACCATACGTCGGGCATCCATCCAGTCTATAAATCCATCAAAAACCTTCGCCCAAAAACCGTGCAGGATTTGCTGAAAAATCTGCGCCCCATCATGGAATTTTTGCCCGAGACGTTGCCGGAGCACATCGTCCAGCGACAAAAACTAGTCAGCCGCGCTGAAGCTATCAAGTTCCTTCACGCACCAAACAATCACGAGGAAATTGCCCGCGGTCGTGAGCGGCTGGCGTTTGAGGAATTGTTTGAAATGATTTTGGCAGCGCAGCTAAATAAGCAAGAGCAAACCAAGCTGACTGGTTGGCACATCCCGTTCAATCAGCCGGTCGTCAAGCAATTTGTCGAGCAATTGCCATTTCCCCTGACCAACGCGCAGCGCCGCGCCGCCTGGCAGATTTTGCAAGATTTGGAGTCCGAGCATCCGATGAATCGTCTGCTACAGGGCGATGTCGGCTCGGGCAAAACGGTGGTCGCTGGGTTGGTAGCGGCGGAGGTGGCGCAGGCTGGTTTCCAGACAGCCATCATGGCGCCGACCGAGATTTTGGCGGCTCAGCACGCCACAACGCTGGATGAATTATTGGCACCGTTCGGTGTATCGGTGGCGCTGCTAACAGGACATGTCAAGGGCGCAGCGCGGCGGCAGCTGCTGGACAATTTAGCAAATGGTGACATTGACGTGGTGGTTGGTACGCACGCGCTGATTCAGGAAAAAGTTGCGTACCATAAGCTCGGTTTTGTGGTGATCGACGAGCAGCATCGGTTCGGCGTCAAGCAGCGGCAGGCATTATTACAAAAATCAGACTACATGCCGCATCTACTCAGCATGACTGCCACGCCGATTCCGCGGAGTTTGGCATTGACCTTGTATGGCGAATTAGATATTTCGATTTTGGACGAGCTGCCAGCTGGCCGTCAGCCGATTGAAACGAAAATTTGGTCGCCAGCCTCAGCGCCGAAGCTCTACGAAGCGATAGACCGCGAACTAGCTCGGGGTCGCCAAGCCTACGTCATTTGCCCATTGATTGACGACAATCCTGACAATGACAAAAAATCGGTCGAGGCGGAATATCACAAATTAGCGAAAACGATGTTTCATCATCGCCGTGTCGGGCTGCTACACGGTAAACTGCCGCCAGAGGAAAAAGCCGCGGTTATGCAGCAATTCGCGGACGGCGACATCGACATGCTGGTCAGTACCACGGTGGTGGAAGTTGGCGTCAACGTGCCGAACGCCACGGTCATGCTCATCGAAAATGCCGATAACTTTGGGCTCAGTCAGCTTCATCAGCTGCGCGGTCGGGTTGGGCGCGGCCAGCATCAGAGTTTTTGTCATTTGATGATGTCGGGTCACGATAAGCCGAGCCAGCGCCTAAGGGAAATTGAGAAATCTCAAGACGGCTTTTACCTAGCGGAAGTTGACCTGAAACTGCGCGGTCCTGGTGAGATTTACGGACGAGCGCAGCATGGCGCGCTCAACCTAAAAATTGCCTCGCTGAGCGACACGCCGCTGATCGCCCGTGCGCAAACGGAGGCCGAGCGCTTTGTCAAAGAGGGGCAGGATTTGCTACAATATAACCATCTGGCGCGTGCCGTCAGTCGCTATCAGCGATTAACCATTTTGAATTAATATGTATGCAGGAACAACAATTAGAGATAGCTCTGGTCGATTTATCGGTGTTCATCAAAAGATAGATCGAGTGGCCAGGCGACACCTTGAACCGATGCTGCCTGATTGGTGCGAATTTCCTGATGTTAAAAATATTCTGCATTTTGAGGGCAAAAACGGCCCTGACGGCGTCAAGCGTAAAAGTCCAGCCGTTGACGAGCCGTGGCATTTCATTAACCCAGACGATCCGAACGACACGGCGCTGTTGGAGATGATTGACCAGCATATTGATAATCTAGCGAAGGCGCTGCAAAACCATAATTCCGAACGAGCCGCGTTTGAGGCAGCGTGGATGGCGCACGCCATCACCGATGGTCTGACGCCGGCGCATCATTTTCCGCTGGAACACGCCATGCAAGAGTTGCGCGGTGGCGAAGGTTTGGAGACGCGAACCTCGATTCTCAAGAAAAATGTTATGAAGGGTGACACGGGGATTGAGCTCATAAAAAACAACTGGAAGTTTTGGGGTGCTAAAGGCATGATGACCATGCACGTGGCGTTTGAAGCGGGCGTAGCAAGCGTGGTGGCCTATCCGCGCTTTAAGGACGCCGTGCCGAGTGAGGCTGAGATTTCACGGGCTAAACAACAGGGCTATCGGCAATACTATCTGGAGCAAGTTCACGCTGTGGCTGAACTAAAGATGTATGACAATTTTGGTAAAAACGGTTGGACGACGGACCTGGCGTGGCAAACCAACCATGAACTGATGCCAATCATCATCAAAGCCGTCATGCTGGGCTGGCTAGCGTCGGTTTGGAAACTTGAGGCAAAGCGGTGAGAGTGCGCATCATCGCTGGCGAATTTGGCGGACGATTTATCCAAACGCCGCCAGGCTCAACGACACATCCCATGGGCGAACGGGTCCGTTCAGCAATGTTTAATTCACTGGGTGAAACCGTGCGCGGTGCGCGGGTGCTGGATGCTTTTGCGGGTTCTGGCGCTATTGGCCTAGAAGCGCTCAGTCGCGGTGCCGAGTCAGTGGTTTTTGTGGAACGAGGCCGAGTCGCGCAGCGCGTGATCGCCGAAAACATAGCCAATTTGGGCGTCGATGAACAATCTATTGTAATAAAAACAACGGTATCAAATTGGCTGGAAAGCATGAGCGTAACAGAGAAGTTTGATATCATTTTTGCTGATCCACCATATCACAACCCTCAGTTTTCCACAGTTTCGCGACTAATGGGGCTTCTCAAACCGGGCGGATGTATGATATTATCACACCCAGGAATAGGTGAGGTGCCAGTTCAAAACGGAATTGTTGTGGTGGACAATCGTAGTTATGGGGAGGCGCACCTCACCAAGTTCCTGCGAGAACCATCTTAGTTTGATCGTTAGTCCCGATGTACGTCGAGGGCTTTTTGTTATGTTGGCGCGGAATATAGTATTGCAAAAATAAACTCTATATGGTATAGATAGTGCTAGACATATTTGGAGCCAAAAGAGGAGGAATGAAAATATGCCACGTGCTAATCATGACCTAATGGAACAAGAACTTATAGGAGCAGTTGCCAGTAGCCCCGAAGATGATGATATGGGGGCAGTGTATGACGCCATTCGTACGCAAAAAAATCTTGACGAAGAGCAGAAAAGAATTAACAACCTTAGACAGCTTGGTCAGGAAGTCTTGGAGAAGTGTGGTTACGCGGAATATAGCGAAATAACCGTTTAGTCTTTGCCAATTTCGGGGCAAATAAAAAGAGCCTCGCTGGAAGCTCGTGATGGTGAATTGTGGTGCGGATGGGGAGAGTCGAACTCCCGTCTCAACCTTGGGAAGGTCACATAATAGCCGTTATACGACACCCGCGTTCTTAAAAGTATATCACCCTTGCCAGATGGCGACAACTTTAGTACAATGAGATAGCAAGTTTGTGGCTCTTTAGCTCAGTTGGTAGAGCAGAGGCCTGAAGAGCCTTGTGTCCCCAGTTCAAGTCTGGGAGGAGCCACCAAATATTGCATTTTATTCACGGCTTTGTTACAATAAATCGTGAATTACATGCGGGTTTAGCTCAGTTGTTAGAGCGCTTCCTTGCCATGGAAGAGGCCAGGAGTTAGAGTCTCCTTACCCGCACCACAAGCAAATTTGAGATCTTGTCGCCTGAATGGGCGATTTTTTATTCTAAGCTAGTAGTGATTTATAGCTGAGCAGCGAATATTCAGCTACAACTTCGGAATGTTATATCAAGGTTTGATAAAAGGTATAGAGTCAATCCATAGATAAACTAGACTATAAGTACATATCTTTTAGTGCCGTTTGAAAGATTGCCTGTATTTTTATATTTGAAAATATAAAAATACTTCGATAAGAAATAGTTGAGAGATTCCTATAGAGCTTGAGGTGTACTTATAAAGCCTTAGCTATTCTTGCTTCTGGAAAATAAACAGATGCTCGTGCATTATGAGCAGAAAATTGCTCTCTTGTGACTTTTTAACCCAAAAACCAGTTGCTTTGCAGTTGAATTGTCGCTTGATGATGTCTTCCTTGAGCTGAAAACCTACTTTTAGAAACCGATCCATGACTTTGTATGCCATTGGCTGATACATTTTGTTACGACGAGTGTCGCCAATGAGAATGGCGCAATATTTGCCTTTTTTGAGGACTCGATACAGTTCTTTTGCAACTTTTTCCATTTCATCGGCGAAATTGTCGATATCATGGATATTAGACAGATCGTTATCAAGCTCGCCCTCGCTGTATTTGATAATGTCTGCATAGGGTGGGTGCGTCAGAATAAAGTCTATACTTTCGTCATTCGCCTTACTCAAGTCACGAGCATCACGCTTTATGACTTTTTGCCAAGCGTCGTTTTCTACTTCAAAATCAAGAGAGTTTCTCGTTCGTTCTAGTGCCTTATCATTTACGTCAGAACAAATGATATGACGGTTGAGTATTTTTGCTTCAATTGCGGTCGTGCCGCCACCAACCATCGGGTCAAGCAAAATGTCACCCTCGTTTGAATATCGCAAAATTAAGTTACGAGCGACTTCTGGCGACCAATTACCACGCCAGTCCGATTTATGTGTTGCCCAATTACCGCGCCTAGGAAAAGCCCAAACAGTTGTACATTCTAGCTCAAACTCGTCCGGGTGCAACTTGTTTACTTTTGCCTTTTTTGTGACTACCATGATAGCTCGTTTAATGCTCCGTCTTCGAGCATATGCAGATTAAACACATAATCATTATGATTGTACGTTTCTTCAAGCGGCCGTTTTGTTGTGTGCCAGCCAAGGCCGTCGGTTACCCATATAAATTCGATGTTTTGTGCTTTTAGTTCATCATAAAGACTACGAAACTCTCCGCAAACAGCTTTTAATTTTGAGCCACCGCCGTTATAGAAGTTGGTTTCAAACAACTTAATCTTGCCACTCCGTGGATTATAGACAGCAAAATCAAAGCTCCGCTCTGATTTATTAACTTTGATATCAAAGCCCCACTTTGACTTAATCTTACTAGGACGAGCTTGTGATATGCATTCAAGGCCATTCTGCCTACAAAAGCTCTCTAGGAACAAGCCGACGATTTCTTCCATCAACGTGCCGCCACGATTTTTACGACCATTGCTATCAAGTCCAACTTCGACGCCAATAACGTAATCGACGAGATTTTTTACACCATCTCGCTGGAATAATTTTGCAAGCCCCGATTTATCTAGAAACTCAAAGTACTTGTCGGCATCATTGTCTTTACCAGAAAAATCATAAAGTTCTGATTCTTTTGATACTTTGTCGTAAATTTCTAGATTATTTTCTCGCACGGCAAGCAATACCGGTAAGGCTTTTACGATGTCTGGGTTAGACTCGTAAAGCTTATAGAACTCTCCTTGCAAATCGTCTTTACCGAGTAAATAATTCAACTTGTTTAGAGTTATTTCTAAATCAGCGCTATTAGCAAAAACTTTGTTCCAATTTACAAAGTAATCCCAAGTTTTGATTGAACTTTTGAATGTTGACACTAAATGACTAAAATCTTTTTTCATAATCTAATAATTCGTTACTAATACTTCTGTTATCTTGCCTCGTCTTGTGCCTTTTGAATTTATAGCACGCCCGGCAGTTATTTTATTGATTGTAACTCCATTAATCCCAGAGTATAACTCATTGATAAACGGCGTATCTGAGTTAGAGAGCATCACAAAACAACCTCTTTTATGTAATTTCACAAACGTATCACGAAGCTCTGTTTGTTCTTTTTCTAAAAACTCTTCTGCAGTATAGGAGGTAAATGATGAAGTGGTGCTTATCGGATAATAAGGTGGGTCAAAATATATAAAATCGCCGCTTTTCGCAGTTTCCAGAACATTTTTATAGTCCTGGTGTGTAATTACTACGCCCTGTAAAGCATCTGACACTCGTCTTAAATTGTCTTCGTCGCAGATAACGGGGTTACTGTATCGGCCAAAGGGTACATTAAATTGACCGCTTTTGTTTACTCGGTAGAGGCCATTGAAGCCAGTGCGGTTTAGGAATATGAACCGAGAAGCAACCTCAATATTTGACAGATTTTCAACCTTTTTAGCACGAACTTCCAGGTAATATTCTTTGTCGTAAATATGTTTCTGTAACGATTTTATAAGCTCTTCAACATTATTTTTGATTACGTTATAGGTGATTACGAGCTCGTTGTTTAGATCGGAAAGCTTGGCATTTTTCGGCAATAGATCAAAGAAAACAGCGCCGCCGCCAACGAAAGGTTCATGATATGTACTTGTTGTTGGATTGAATGCCTCTGGTGGGTACAAACCAAGCTCGCGGAATTGCTTAAGAAGTTGACGCTTGCCGCCGACCCATTTTACGAATGGCTTGGGCTTTGCATTGATGAGTTTTTGTACGTCTTCGAGGGTACTGTCTTCATCGACGGATTGAAAAAGCCGTCGTGCATAAATAAAATTAACGTCAAAAGCGTTGGCAATATTTGCAGCAGTAAGACCGCTCGTAGACATATACCCCTCCAATCCCTATTCTATATAAGAATTATAGCACGTTCTTAACGATTTAACGCTAACAAAGCTTAAATTGATTGACGCTCTGGCCCTATCTCGCTTATACTTAAAACATGACTAAAGCGTGGCGTGATGTTGGATCGTTGTATCAGATTTATCCGCGAAGTTTCCGAGATTTGAACGGTGATGGGGTCGGAGACTTGAACGGCATTACGCTCAAGATGGACTATCTCAGTGATCTCGGCGTTGATGCCATTTGGATTTCGCCATTTTTCACGTCGCCCATGACTGACTTTGGCTATGACGTGGCGGATTATCAAAATGTTGATCCGGTATTTGGCGGTCTGGATGATTTTCGTATGTTGTTGGACGAAGCGCATGCGCGCGATATCAAAGTGATGATTGACCTGGTACCGTGCCACACGTCTGACCAGCATCCGTGGTTCGTTGAGTCGCGTTCTGGCCGGGATAGTCCCAAGCGGGATTGGTATGTCTGGCGAGACGGTAACAACGGGCATGAGCCGAACAATTGGGTCAGTTTAGCGGGCGGTAAGTCATGGACGTTTGATGCTGATTCTGGTCAGTACTATTTGCACTCGTTCTTACCAACCCAACCAGACCTTAACTGGGACAATCCTGAGGTGCGTGCGGCCATCAAAGATGTGGTGCGATTTTGGTTTGATATGGGCGTGGACGGCATGCGCGTGGATGCCATCTGGGGAATTTCCAAAGACCCAGAGCTGTGTGATGATACCGTGAACTATGATTTTCATGGCGATTCTGATAGCTACGGCGCCTATATTCACGACCATTGCAAACACGGGCCGCATTTTCAAGAGTATTTGCACGAGCTAGCGAGTGTTTGCGATGAATATGAGGATAAGCAAATGGTGTTTGAGTTCTACCCGGATGAGCGCCTTGGCGATATCTGGCAGCAATATCACGACGTCATCCACGTTCATCCGAAAGCCACGGCCTTTTTCATGGAACATCGGCAAAACGATTGGCACGGTGAACATACCGGCTGGAATATCATGAACTATATGGAGGCGACAGGGGAGAACATACCATTCTTTTGCCTCGGCAATCACGACCAACCACGTGTGACGTCTCGCTTGGGGCTGCCGCGATCCCGTGCGCTGCAGTTTCTCAATCTATTGTGCCCAGGTGTTAGCGTGATGTACTATGGCGATGAGATTGGCATGGAAGATGTTGATTTGACGCAACATGATGCGCAAGATGGCTTTCACCGCTCGCTGCAAGACGACCGCAATCGTGCCCGTACGCCCATGCAGTGGAACAGCTCGCGCTATGCTGGGTTCGCCAATGTGCTACCATGGCTGCCAGTGCATCCTAATCATAAACAGGTCAATGTCGCCAAAGAGACGAAAGATCCAAGCTCGCTGTTGTGGCTATGTCGGAAATTATTGGAGCTGCGACATGAACTGCCAATTTTACGCCACGGTACCATGGAAAAGCTAGACACTGGTAACGGCTTTGTCTTAGGATTTCGCCGCCAGCTTGACGGTCAGCAAGTGCAGATATATATCAACTTTGCGGACTCGGCACAAACGGTGTGGCTGCCAGAAACTGGTCGTGTGATCATTGGCACAAATCCAGATATCCATGTGGATGGCGATGTGTTACAGCTGCCTGGCTATGGCGGTGTATTGATTGACATAAAGTAGCCCCGCCTGATGACGGGGCTTATGATTTGTTTGCCGTGTTTGTTATGGATTAACAAAGTTCATGCCTGAGTACGATACGTCGTATTGGTCGTAGTTTGGCAATGTTGCGTTTGGATATTTTGCTTTGTAGGCATCGCGGATCGAAGCCGCCTGAATGTCGGACGTCACCGTGTTGTTGATGGTGTCGACCGTCAAAATCCTAGTTGGGTTGTAGTCATTTGAGTGGAATGCACCCAAGAATGAGGCAACCTTGTTACCGTGCTTGCCTGTGTCAACGCGACTGGCTGCCTGTCCCACGTGTCCTGAGAAGGCCATGCGGATGTTTGGATATGCCAAGATTAAATTGTCGTAGACATAGCGCGGGGTTTGTTTGCCGGTACCGTATCCGGCGCCAGTACCGATTGAGCCATCAGCGTTTAGCAGTGAGTGACTCAGGACGATAACGTTGTGTTTTGGATGTGATGCCACAACGTTCTTCGCCCAATTGACCGCCTCAGCGCGCGGCCAAAGCTCAAGTGTCAAGACAAGCCACTGTTTACCTTCAGCAGTGAAAGTTTTGTAGGCGTTGTCAACTTTGCCATTTTCAAACATTTGGTTGGCTGACAATTTCTGACGTGTAGCAGAGAAGTACCGGTTGAACACCGTGGTGTCTCGTGCCCATTCGTCGGTGTGTCGCCAGTCACAAGCGCCACCGCCGCCACAAACAGCCTTTGTGTCGTGGTTACCAATGGTTGTCAAGTAAGGAATATTTGCCTGGTCAATAGTCTTGAATGCGTTGGACGCAACGATGTATTGATCTGGCTTATCAATGCCTTCATGTCCACCAGAAGTGACCATGTCACCCGTGTGAGCCAAGAAGCGGATGTCGTATTTTTCCTTATTTTTCACGGTCCAGTTGGTGCGGGCAGCAAATTGATTGCCTGACCATTGGAAAACTTCCTGCTGTGTGTCAGGATAGACCGCGATGGAGAATTTACCATCTTTGACTGGGTCAACGTTACCGTTACCGTTACCGTTGTTGTTCTGGACTGGTTTGACATAGAACCACTCTCTGTTTTCCTGGATATAGCCAGCTTTCTGAAGCTCTTGTCGATCTTTGGCAATGACTTGGCGGAAATTAAAATGTTTGTACCGCATGCGGTAGACCATCTCAGCACCGTTTTTCAGTTCAGCTTGCGCGTAAAAGGCGACTCCTTTACAGGTGAAACCGTACTTTTTACAAGCATTGTCAGCCTCATTTTTATTGACCGTCAAAAGACTTGTGTAGTTGCCGTCTTGTAGTGTTGCGTCAGCGCGATACACTGGCACCAAACCGCTACCTGCAGTTGTTGACACCATAAAAATAGGGCGCACTGTCGTGAAGCCATTTTTGGCTGCTTGTTGGATTTCTGTTTGGGATGTTGTGACAAAGCTGTGTGGCTTGCCAGACCTGGACACTTCATACGCAGTTGCGTTGAGCGCCGGGCTGGCGGCTTTGGCGTTTGATGACGTTGCAATTGGCCAGGCGATTGCCGCGACCGCAACGAGTGCAAATACTAAACTTGCTGTAAAAGCACTCAGACGATGTTTGATCGTGATATGTTTCACTTACCCTCCTCGTTTAACTGATACCATTACCATTTTACTATATAGGGCGGGAGGACGCGAATGCGGTATAATGAATATATGAATCGACGACCCCTGGCCGAACAGATGCGGCCACAAAAGTTAGATGAGGTGATCGGACAAAGCCATTTGCTGGGCGAGGGTGAGCTGCTCCGTCAAATCGTGAAGCGCGCTGAGCCGGTCAGTTTGATTTTGTGGGGGCCGCCAGGTACGGGCAAGACGACGTTGGCGCGGATTATTGCCCGCGAGGTCAATGCGGAGTTCGTCGAGCTGTCGGCGGTAACTAGTGGCAAAAAAGACGTCGAACGGGTGATCGAACACGCCAGGCAGAATTGGAATTTGGGTCTCAGGACAATTTTGTTCGTTGATGAAATCCACCGTTTTAACAAGGCGCAGCAAGACGCTTTTTTGCCACATGTCGAGAGCGGGCTGATCACGTTGATTGGGGCGACGACCGAGAATCCGAGCTTTGAGGTGATCACGCCGCTGCTCAGTCGGACGCGGGTGTTGGTGCTGCAGCAGCTGACCAAAGATGAAATTGTATTGGTGCTGAAGCGAGCGCTGAAGACTTTGAAACAAACCAAGCGGGTGTCGCCTAAAGCTTTAGACTATCTGGCGGAACTAGCGGACGGTGACGCGCGGGTGGCATTGGGTAATTTGGAATTGGCATTGAGTTTTGGTGAGAAAGTCACGCCAGAGGTCATCAAGGCCGCGGCTCAGCGGCGACTGCCTGGCTATGATAAAAAGGGCGATGCGCATTATGACGTCATCTCAGCGTTTATCAAGTCGCTGCGCGGTAGCGATGCGACGGCTGCGGCGTATTATTTGGCGCGGATGATTGACGCTGGCGAAGACCCGAAGTTTATCGCGCGGCGGATGGTGATTTTCGCCTCAGAAGACATTGGCCTGGCGGGTAACGGTGCGCTGAGTTTGGCGGTCGCCACCTTTGAGGCAGTTGAGCGCGTCGGGCTGCCTGAAGCTAAATACAATCTATTTCACTGCGCTATCGCCCTGGCTCGCAGCCAGAAGTCGCGCGAGATTACTGACTTGATGAACGACGCTTTTTCTCTGGCGCAAAAATACCCAAACTCGTCCGTGCCGCTTCATCTTCGTAACGCCTCAACCAGGCTAATGAAAGATTTAGGCTACGCCAAAGACTACAAATGGCAGGCTGGTTTTCAGCATGAAAAGGGATTTCTCCCAGAAGACATTCCGCGTCCAACCAAGAATTAGCCTACTTTGGGCAGCGCTCATCAAACCGATCGTACAGTGCCGCGTACACGCCGTTAGTCCAGCCAAAGCCATCTTGCAACGGATATTCGCCACCGCCGCCAATGCGTGACTCGCTGTCAACGTCATATTTCTCGATCATCTTGCCCTTGTCGGCAAACACGCGCTCAGTCGAAGCCAGCCATCGTGTCCTGATTTCTTCCGCTAATTCATCAAGTCCGTACCGCTTCAAGCCACAAACCGCTGCCCATTGTAGCGGTGCCCAGCCATTTGGCGCATCCCATTGCTGACCATTGTCAACCAACGTCATCCGCAACCCGCCATCGCGCAAAAACTCGCGCTGTAACATTTCAGCCACGTGCTCGGCTTGTTTCTTGGTGGCGACGCCATTGTAGAGCGGGAAGACACCAGCCAGTGTCGCATGTGGCATCTGTCGACCAGTGCGGAAATTATAATCATAGAAAAATCCAGTCGCTTCATTCCAGCAGTATGTTCTGATGGCTTCTGCGCGCTTTTCGGCAGCCTGAATGAACTTTTTGCGCAGCGCTTTTTGTTTCAAGATACCGTAACACTGAGCGATAGTCATTTCTAGGTCATACAGCAAGCAGTTGAGATCCACTGGCACAATGTCAGTCGTCTGAATGGTTTCAATACAGCACGCCTCGCCAAACCAACGTGAACTGAAATCCCAGCCACTCTCTGCGCCAGCTCGCAAGTCCAGGTAAATCTTTGCTTTGTTGGCATTGGGGCTTTTCTGAGCCGTCTCGATGTCTTCGCGGCGGCTTTCTGGACGTGGTGTATTTTTATTGTCAAAGTAGCGGTTCAGAACGGTGCCATTTGGCATTTTCACCACTCGTCCAGTAGCTATCTGGTCGGCGCTGTCAAGCTGTTTGTGTCCTTTCATCCAGAACTTGTATTCTGTCAATAGCAGCGGGAAATATTCCAATAGTACCAAGCTCGAGCCACCGACTTTCCGTGGACGCATCGCCAACAGCTTCACCATAGCAGAGAAAAATGGCGGTTGACTGCGACTCAGAAAATATGTTCGATTGGCGGTCGGGATATAACCAAACCGTTGGATCATGTAGGAGTAATTTTTCATCATGCCATTGATCAATTCCCATTGGTTATCAACGGCCAAGCCCAGCATGATGAAGTAGGTGTCCCAGTAAAATTGCTCCGAAAAACGTCCGCCGGGCACAATGTAGTCGTACGGTAGGGGAATGAGCGAGCCTGACGCTTTGTCAGCTTGGCGCCTCAGTTGCGGCCATAGCTGCGTGACATGCTGGCGCGCTGATTCGGCTGGCTGAGGCACGTGACCTGCGTGCGACGGATTAAAATCATAAAAATGTTGATTGACAAATTCTTGCAGATTAAAATCGGGTTTTTTTGAGGCTTCCAAGTATTCTCGCTGAATGCGTCGCCAGCGCTTTTTTGGCACCACATCGACAAATGTCTTGCCGTCTTGGTAAATTTGCTGGGCCTGGACCTCGTGAAATAGATGCCCAAATAATTCGTCAGGATCTTTACGGTTAATGGGTGTGATGCGCTGGCTGGTGCGCACCAAAGAGCGTTTAAATTGGTCAACATTTTTCTTTATCATACTTTTACTATAACTGGTTACGATGGTATAATCTAGAGCAGATATTTTCATAAGGAGAATGTAAATCATTATGGCAACAGCATCACAGGAAAAAATGACAGAAAACTCAAAGGTTGCAGAAGCTCATATTTCTGAGCAAGCCGCGCAAGAAAACATCAATCAACAATATTTTGCACAGCCACAGGCCGCACCTGTACAGTATGTAGTTATGGCAAACTCCCTCAAGGGTGTGAAAGGCTGGCTAGCATTTTTGACAGTGCTAATGGGCTTCGGTGGTATCATCTATACACTGATGTTCTTCGGTGCCGTGCTAAGATTGAGCAGTCCTGAAGGCGCTGTGTCGATCATCTTTGCGCCAATCATTGCTATTCTATCCTTTACCACTGTCGTGTTGATTAGCCTGCAGAAAAAAGTTGGCCGCTATCTGGCCATTGCCGCATACATGACGTCTGCGACGTATTTTACCTTGCTTCAGATTGTCATTGCCTCAATGCGCAAAGATTCTGATGCAGAACGAATTGTTGGCACCATCGGTGGAGTATTTATCTATTTCATCGTTGCTGGACTACTGTCGCTATACTTTGTGGTTTCAAAGCGTGTCAAAGAAACCTTGGTTGACTAATTTTGGTTTACTCCATCCACGAAAATCGCCCTCAGCTTGGGGCGATTTTCATAGGTAAGGAGCGGGGTTATCTCTTAGCAGCGCGCTTACGTTCATTAGCGTCAAGGTAGCGTTTGCGTAGGCGTAAGGACTTTGGCGTTACCTCTAGCAGTTCGTCATCCTCGATAAAGTCGATGCATTGCTCCAGGCTAAACTGTGTAAATGGCGTCAACTGTACCGTGCCATCGGACGATTTGGAGCGCATGTTGGTTAGGTGTTTGGCCTTGCAGACGTTGATTTCGATGTCTTCTTGGCGGTTATAAATACCGACGATCATGCCGGCGTAGACTTCCGTGCCCGGCCCGACCAAGAGCTCGCCACGCGCTTCGGCCGCCTGCAGCGCATATGGCGTTGTTGTGCCGGCTTCAAAGGCGATGAGTACGCCGCCGCGGGTCTTTGGCAATTTACCACCCAGCGGTTGATAGCCATGCGGCAGGGAATTCATAATCACGGTGCCTTTGGTGGCAGTTAGTAGCACGTTGCGCAGACCGATCAACGCCCTGGTCGGCAGTACGTAGGTGATGCGGGTAGCGCCGCTGGCGGTGGTTTCCTGTGACTTCATTTCAGCGTGGCGCGCACCCAACTCCTGGCTGATCGCGCCGATGAATTCACTGCTAATTTCGATTTGTAATTCTTCAATCGGCTCTTTTTCGACGCCGTCCTCGGTGATGGTGACCACTTGCGGGCGGCCGACTTCAAATTCAAAGCCTTCGCGCCGCATGGTCTCGATCAAGACGCTCAAGTGTAGCTCACCGCGGCCAGACACCGTAAAGCCGATACCGTTTTCTTCAACGCGCAGCGCCACGTTGGTTTCTAGTTCTCGCCGCAATCGGTCGCTAATTTGCCGCGAGGTGGTAAATTCGCCCTCGCGTCCTTTCATCGGGCTGGTGTTTGGGCCGAGGTACATGCTCAGCGTCGGCGCTTCGATGGCAATTGCTGGCAAGGCTTCCGGCTGTTCTTTGTCAGCAATCGTATCGCCGATGTGTGCCTCACTGATGCCCACTAGCGCCACGATATCGCCGGCAAACGCTTCGTCAAGCTCTTCGCGGTTCAGCCCGCGATAACCAAAGACTTTCTCAATTCGTGCTGAGCCTGACACTTCGCCGTGCTTCAGCAAGCTGACTTGCAAACCACGTTTAACGGATCCGCGTGCAATCCGCCCAATCGCATATTTACCCTGGAAGGTGTCATACTGCAAACTGGTCACCAGCATCTGGAAACCACCATCAGCCGTGACGCTTGGTGCCGGGATATCGTTGATAATCGCCTCAAAAATCGGTGTGAGATCGGCGTCTTCAGTCGGGTCAGTAGGAATCTCTCGCCACGCCTTGCCATCGCGCCCAACGGCGTAATAAATTGGATAATGCAGCTGACTATCATCAGTAGCTAGCTCCAAAAACAAATCGCTTAGCTCATCCTCGACCTCAGCAATTCGCCGGGCAGGTTTGTCAATTTTATTGATCACCACCACTGGCTTCAAGCCCAGCTCTAGCGCCTTACTCAGCACAAACTTCGTCTGCGGCATCGGCCCTTCCTGCGCGTCGACGATCAGCAAGACGCCGTCCGCCATCTGCAATGTCCGCTCGACCTCGCCCGAAAAGTCGGCGTGTCCCGGCGTGTCGATGATGTTGATTTTATAATCACCGTAAAAAATCGAGGTCTGTTTGGCGGTGATGGTGATACCGCGTTCGTGCTCCTGATCACCCGAATCCATGATCAATTCTTGGCTCATCTCAGCCTGGTTGTCGCGGAATGTGCGCGACTGTTTGAGCAGCCCATCAACCATGGTCGTCTTGCCGTGATCGACGTGGGCAATAATGGCAATATTTCGAATCTTGCTAGCGTCCTTCATAAAAATATGGTCTGATGTTAGTAGCAGACCTTCCTTTAGGGTTATTATAACACGTATGTCTGTGCTTCGTCTAATTGTTCAGGAGTAAATGTAACAGCACGCGTGATACCGTCTGGTCTTTTTTGCAGCTTAATTTCTGGTAGCTCTGGTCCGTTCATTTCCTCTGTCATACCATTCATTACCACAAAGAGGCCACATGCAGCCAAGTCCAACTGTGTCTTGCTCACATGCAGTCCACGCGGCGGTCTACCAGACTCTGTCAGGTCTGCTCCATAAACAGCGGGAATAGGATGGAATGGTAGATACGCAAGCCCTACAGCAAGAAATGGTTCGTATGATATCCATGGTTTTTCGCCAGGATTCCATGACTTTCTCTCTGTTTTTAAAGCCGGATGTGATTTTAAGAATTTTTTATAGCTCGACTGGTGACTACCGTTTGGAGTGACTACCAGGTGAGCTGTTGTTTGGTCTGGCGTTTGAGAAAATATCGCAAGCCCAGCAGGGCGGGGATTGCCATGCTTAACTTTTTCTGGCTTTAAAATGGTTGACGTAAATGATAATGTTTCTGACATATTCCTTGAGTGATTATTATAATGCTATTTCTTTGGCCGCTCGGGCGATGGCGCGCTTAGATAGCTGCACGGTGCCCATGGTATTTCTGAATGGACCGAGATCATATCGCTCATACAAAACAATATGCAAGGCGCACAGAGCCAAGTGTCGTTCTGGTTCGGTAACCGACCTAGTTTTTTCGGTGGTTTGCCTGAAAGGAATGATGCTCGGTAAGCTGTCAATATTCTCATCTAGTACGCCAAGCCCGAGCTCAGCGTCGTGATGTTCCTTTTCGCTAGGCATCGCTGAGCGCTGTTCTGGTGTGAGATAGCGCAAATATGCAGCATATAAATCTCCATGTGTTCCATTTGAGCCGAGCACTAAATCGATGCTATTTGGTTCACGCGCACCAGGGATCGCTAAACCGATGGGGACCTTATATACTTCATGAGGAGGTACATCAAATGCGCCTACATTGACCGTAACTTTCTTGGACATTCGATATATAATACTACAATGGTTGCAAAAAGTCAATACTAACGTAGCCTAGCGATACACAGATTCAGTGAGCTCAAAGAAGCTATGAGCAGGGAGACCTTCTACATAGACACCGGGGTGTTCCGATTTCTTGATCTGACGAATGTCATCATTCGTGAGCGATAGATCTGTCGGTAGCTCCCCAGTATCGTACACGGTTTGCATGACATGGCGTAATACATGGCAGCCGACAGTGAGCGCTTCTGGTGTTATCTGTGATTCTAGAGCCCTGCGAGCTTTGAGGGAGTCTTTGTCGTACCAAGCATAGACTACGGGTCTTTCACTGCTAACCCAACCCTTGGTTATAATATCTACGATGAGCTCTGTATTGTTTCTAACGACCCGCTCATTGCTGTCTTGTGCCAAGCGTAAGTCCTTGTGAAATCCACCTTTTCGTACGTCTAGGCTATAGCGTATAAGGTTGGGGTTGATCGCTATCAATCCAACTAGCCCAAGCACTACACTAGATCGCCCGGAAGGTCCAGGCTCAGCAGCTTCTCGCTGACGCATCTCAAACTCCACTGGAACAGGTTTTTTACGGAACCTGCCCCTTTCAACCGTCAGGGAAGAGGGTATAATCTTTTCGTCAATTATTGCAGGCATAATGGGTAAAATGGTGGGAAATACAGGGCTCGAACCTGTGACCTCACGAATGTGAATCGTGCGCTCTAGCCAACTGAGCTAATTTCCCGTACCTACATATTATACACTATTATGACGCACCTGCCAAGTAGTGGTCACGAGCCTGTTGTTCGGTGAGGGCGGTCGTATAGACAGAGCTGTACTGCATGCTGCCGGTAAAATATTTAGGACCCTGGTAGTCACTGCCGTCAGCGTTCTTCCAGTATGTCAATTTGCCGCAGCCGACTTTCCAGTAGCCGCCGTCTGGTACGTTTTCGCCGGCAGTCATGGATGGATTGGTATCTACTTGGTTACCATCGAGGTACAGTGCTGCGCCATTTGGAGACATGGTTGCAACGACGTGATGCCACCGCCCATCAGCATAATTTACGCCAGTACGTGAGGTGACGAGTTTAATACCGCCGCTGTAAACACCAAATACAACCCGCCCATCTTTGTCAATGTAAATATGGCGATCACTTTGTCCTCCGTAATTGTAATCACCTTCATAGAGCGAGCTAAAGCCCATCAGTCGTCCATTGCTTTTCTTGGTAGTGCTAAACCACACCTCCAGGCTAAAGGTGTTCGGCGCAGGATTGACCTTCTGGTCTGCCGAAACTCCGTGAGTGAGGCAGGCATTCACTCCGTTAAATACTGAAATTCGGCGGTCGTCACGCACACAACCAGTGTTTGATACGCTGGCACGGCTAGGCGAGCCATCGCTTGGCGAAGACTTGCCGTTGTTGCCGTTACCAGAGAGGTCCGTCACGACAGGATTAGCCGCATAGTCGCTATTGAGCGCCCAGGCAAAATACGGCTGAGGATTTGGACGGATCTGTGAACGGCTCCAGGTGGCCTCAGAGCACTTAAAGTAGGCGCGAGCTTGAACGTGGTTAGTGCTATTTTGTATGGTTGCAGTAAAACCTGCCAGAGAAGACAACTGTACAGTCAGGAGTACCACTTCAAACAAAATGATGATAGCGAGTAGCGCCATGTTGCGGTGTCGCTCATGAACGAGTTGTAGGCCAGTAATTTTTTCTTCAGGCGGTGGTAATTTTACTAGTAGTGCTATAAACAGCGGCAGTAGACACCACAATAGCGCAAACACCACGCCCGTTGGCCCAAGGGACGGTCGTGGCACGTAAATATAATGCCCCTGCACGTCAGTTTCGGTGGCGCGAACGATGGTAGTTTGACCAGTATGAACGCGGTTGCCATCGTCATCACGAATAGGGAAAATACCCGTGTTGACAATGTGCAGTCGCACGTCATTTTGCTGATGCGTAGCGATACTGAGCATGTCGGCGCGGAGCCACGGATTGAGAATCAGTGTTGCTAAGATAACCACCAGTGTTCCGCCGATGATACGAACTGGCCAGCGCCAGCGTTCACGCAGTCGCTTGATGCACGAAAGCAAATAGACGATAATCCAGCCAATCAGTAAAATTGGTGCAGCACGCCAAACCCAGCCCCACACTGGCGCAATGACCACTGCCTTGCCGATCACGTCTCGGTTAGCGACCGGCAGAGAATCTTCGACGGCATTGAGGTCGCCCTTGGTGGTGTAGCTATGGTCGTCATTGACCTTAGTTAGGCGGTGAGTGTAGACGCTGCCGCTACGATAAAACGTGATGATGTCATCTTTGTTGTAGGATTGCTGCGGCTGCGTAACGATTAGCGTCCCGACTGGTGCGGTTTCGCCCATGCTTGGCGTGGCGATGGTAAAAAAGCGAAAACCAGCTAGGTGCAGCACGAGCACTGAGCCTAAACTCAGTAGGCTCAGTGCTGCTATTACCCAAATGCTGGTTTTACTAAATTTCATTGCCCTTTAGTATATCAGATTTATGACTACTATTTGAGGCACTAGGCGCTAAATTGCCAGGTGATTGGCTGTGAAATTTGGCGACCCTGGAAACTTGCGTCAGTGTTTGCTGGCAGCGCAGCCGTGATGATCAGTGTGACGGTCTCGTTTGGTGCAATTGGGTGGCCAACGACTGTCTTGATGTCTTGGGCTGCTGCTTGCTGGAAGGCTTCTGCAGTACCAGTCCATACTTGTGTGCCATTAGCACGGACAGTAACGGTCATTTTGCTACACAGGTTGCCGGTACCAGAGACTGATGCGCCTGGTGCGTTTTCGGTTGTACAAGTGCCGCCCTTGACGGTAAAGGCACTGGCAGCGATGCTACCCTTATTGGTGATCTTTACGGTCGTGTCGGTACTACCGCCTGGGACGAGTGCTTGACCACCATATTTGTTGATGGTTGCACAGGTCGCACTACCAGTACCAGTAGTGGTACAGGTAACTGATCCGTCTTGATTCTTTTCTTCCATCACTAATGTACCAGTTGATGCGGTGTTTACGCTGTTGGTGATGGTTGCAACGACACCCGCAAAGGTTGGCGTCAAGCTAAACGCTACCATCAGTGTCATGATACCACCGACAACTGCCAGGCCGATGCGTTGCCGTTGAAAATAATTATTTGCCTTGCTCATAGTATTATAAACCCTCCTTGACTACCTAAGTGGATGTCTCATATTATTGTTTGCCTTGGCGCGATTGTAGCACAGGCGTTTTGACATAGTCAATAAGAATTTATGTGTCATTAAAAACTAATGATATTTCAGTGAGATCAGTCCTGCTGGAACAAGCAAAAAGCCACCAATAACAGGTGACAATTATTATAATCTATACTCTGGTGCGGCAGAAAGGACTTGAACCTTCACGCCCGAAGGCACTAGCTCCTAAGGCTAGCGCGTCTACCAATTCCGCCACTGCCGCATGCAGTGATTGTAGCATATACGTGGCCAAATTGCCACCCAAATGATATTCATTTTCGTTTTCGGTTGTGCTAAAATAAACGTACGATAGGAAAGGGGAATATGAATAAGGTTGCAACGTATTTGAATGGACATTTGACTGGAGAGGTTTTGGTCAATGATTTGCTATTGGATGCAGCGCAATCAGACGGTAGTGTCCTGGCGCGTCGCCCAGAGATGATCGCTCGGCCATCAAACGTCAATGACATTCGTAAAATCATGCGGTTTTGTTCGCAGCTGGCTGACAAAGGCCACATCCTTTCCGTGGTTGTGCGCGGAGCAGGCACCGACAGTAACGGCGCTGCAACTGGTGGCGGTGTTTCTTTGGACATGCAGGCATATATGTGTCACGCCAAAGGTATCGACCCAAAGCAACAATTAGTGCACATGCAAGCCGGCATGAAATACAGCGCAGTACGCGAACTGCTGTCTATGCATAAAAATTTGGCGCTGCCAGAAGTCTCAGCCATCGGTCAAGACGGAACCATCGGTGGAGCAATCGCCTCTGGCGCGGTAGCTTCCTCTGTCGGCTTAACGACGCTGTTCTTTGACGCCATCTCTCAGATGGAAATCGTTTTGGCAAATGGTGACGTCATCCAAACCGGTCGCATCAATAAGCGCGAATTGGCAAAGAAAAAAGGCCTGTCAACGCTGGAAGGCGAAATCTATCGTCAAGTGGATAACCTGCTGGAGGACAATCAACAAATCATCGACGCCATCAAGCGCCGCGAAAAAAGCACAGCTGGATTTTGGGGAATTACCAAAGTCAAAGGCGAGGATGGCTCATTTGACCTGACGCCACTGTTTGTGGGTTCTCAGGGCGCACTAGGTATCATCAGCGAAGTGATCATGAAAGCAGGATACAGCAGCAACGACGCGACAGTCATCACGGCAACATTTGGTGATATGTCTGAGGCACAAGCGGCAGTTGACGAAGCTCTGAAATACAAAGTCTCCAAAGTTGACATCATCGACGGGCGAATCATGGCGCGGGCTGCTAGCGAGGGCAAGAAATTCTCCTGGGCGCCACGTGAAGCGTTCAAAGGCGCAGCAGTCATCATCACTATGAGCGAGTTCTCTGACAGAGCTCGTGGTCGTGCCGCCAAAAAATTGGCTCGCAAGCTAGAGAATATTCATCCAGTTGGCTTAGCCATCCACGATATCCAAACCCAAGAAATCGCCTCACTATATACTCCATTGTCATTCATATTGCACTCAACTGAAGAACGCGCAACCTGTCCAGCGGTATTTTCAGGACTATGGCTGCCACTAGAACGATTGGACAGATTTCTGAGCGAACTACGCAAAGTGGAAGCTGAGACCAAGCTGGCGCTGCCAGTTTTCGTGGACGCGGTCAATGGCTACGTTGATTTGTTACCAGTCTTCAACCTGCACAAAGTGAGCGAGCGTCGAGTACTATTAAAATTAATTCCAGAAATTGCCAAGTTAGTCGCCGAAAGCCGCGGCAATTTTGCGGGCCGCTATGGTGATGGTCGCCTAAAAGCCGGCTTGATGCAAGCAACCGTCTCGCCAGACGAAACAGCCATTTATTCTCAGATTAAACACATTTTCGACCCAGCCAACATCTTGATGCCCGACATCAAGAAAGAAGTCCCGGCCAAAGAACTGGCTGACGAGCTCAACTTGTGGTGTCGCACGAAGTCATAGACTCAAATCTCTTGCGCATCAGCCATTGGTGTCGTATAATTAGCTGTGCAATCCAAACCATGCGCGGATGTGGCGGAATTGGTAGACGCGCTAGCTTCAGGTGCTAGTGTTCGCAAGAACGTGGAGGTTCAAGTCCTCTCATCCGTACCAGAGATCATCACCAGCTTCGGCTGGTTTTTTGGTGGGTAGAATTCCTGCCATAAACCAATTTACACATATCTTTCATCGCCAACTTCTGAGACGTTATTTAGCATGGCCTCAAAGGCCTGAGCATTCTTTTTCCAGACATCACCATCTGTACTGATGGCGATAAACCGCGCCAGTCCATCATTTTTGCCAACAGTCAGGCGAGCTTTGGTGACGAACGTCGCTCTACCAACTTCGCAGCTGATTGTCAGGTATATAATCCCCACGGTGTTGCCGTAGTCTTTGTGATCTATGACTTGAGTAGAAGAGGGGTCTGTGGTGCACTCAATGGTGGTGCTATTTTTCAGGGATTGCTCAAGCGTTTTTCTGATGTGCTGTTCTGTCATCAGCGACCTTCGCAGCCTGTTGTATATCTGGGCTGAGGCGTTGGCTGGGGCGACAGGCTCACGGCTTTGTGACAGATATACTAATGATTCTGACTTATTGTCTCTGAGCTTTTTATCACCAAAACCTACATAAACGTGATCATCCGTTTCATAACTCAAATTATTGACTCGCTTCCACTGCTTGGGTCGTTGCCAAGAGGTCTGTCCGGTTTTTTCTTGGACAAGATCTTTGACAGAGACAAATCCGTCCATGTACACCAAATAACTAAAGGACAGAAAAGCACTAATGATAGGGTAGAACCAGAATTTTTTGACATAGCTAACTTTACGCATAACGGTTATGTTTATCATAACATAGTATTTGCACTAAGTTTTGGTGATTGCGCTAACTACAAGAAAATCACCCCGGGCTAGAGTGATCTTAGTAATGTAAAATTCAGGGTCTACATGACAGGCAATCGTAAGAGAACAATTGCCTGTCATGCAGACTAGAGCTTAGTGGGTGGGGACGCAGAAGACAATCATCACCCCGTCATCAAGCTCCAGCTCATCTGCTAGATACATGAGTTCTAGAAGAGCTGTGTCAATCTCGTCCATGAGGGACTTAAATTGACATAAGTCCTTTTCAGCTAGCTGTGCATACTTTTTAATAAAGTTCTGCACCTCTTGTAAGGACTTTGTAAGGTTATCGACATCATTATAGACATCGAGACCTATCTGCGAATCAGAGAAGTGAATCTTGTCTTCAATCAAAGACTCAGTATAGTTCCTTAAGTCTTCTAATTGAAGGTTTACATTGGCTACCAAGCTAATGAACCTCCTTATGTGACTCTCCAGAACATGGTGACTCCTACAGATGGTCTTGAGGGATTTGCGCCATCTGTCTTCAATGACTGCTGCTATGTCTAGAATTTCGTTGGCAATTTCATTCGACGGCATGAGAAATTCCTCTCCTGATTCTCATCTCTGCGGGCTGCAGCTAAGTATTGCTCTCTTAACAATACAAGATGAGATTTCATCTCTCTTATGACGGTTTTTAAAAAAAGAAATAAAACCTCATCTTGTATTCGATTGCCTGTCAAAGTTCACTTTCGGA
>CAUOLC010000008.1:0-30767 GCA_963456285.1 uncultured Candidatus Saccharibacteria bacterium
AAAAAATGCTACCATTTACAGTAATGGAGTGGTTGAAAATGCGAGTGCGTCCGCAAATACGTCGGTCGCAGTGGTTTGCCATACTGACTATTGGTATTTTTGTCGGGTTTTTTAGTGGTATACTCATCAACTCTACTTCGGTCTATGCCGCTGAAGCCCAGTGGAAAAGTGATTCCCTGGTCGTTGACGGTAAAACACTCAAACCAGTTAACGACACAGCTCGTAAAAAACTGCTTGGTCGTGACAGTAAAGACTGGGTCTACGAGGCTACCGAAGGTAATCAGTCAACCGTGGTATTTTTCGCTGGAAATAGCAATCCACGAACTGCTACTACCGCGAAATATGTTAAATACACTCTAAACGGCAGCACACCAACACAGGCAGGCGAACCAGAAGACATTGAAGTTAAACAAGACAGTAACCCTAGTGAGTCAGAATGTGATGTGAGAGGGGGAACGGGTTGGTTTATTTGCCCAATCTCTAATGGGATCGCCTCAGGAATTGATGAGGTGTATACCTGGATCTCCGACCTGATGACTACACCAGCGATAGACAGCTCCAACAATAGCTCTGGGGTAAAGGTCGCCTGGGATATCATGCGAAACATCGCTAATGCAGCGTTTATCGTCGCCTTTTTGATCGTTATTTATTCACAGCTCACCTCAGTTGGTATCAGTAACTATGGTATTAAAAAACTAGTTCCACGAGTGGTTATCGCCGCAATTTTAGTTAACCTGTCTTTCATCATATGTGCTGCGATGATCGATCTGTCAAATATCTTTGGTGTCGCCCTACAAGATATGTTTAACGAAATCCGTTCTCAAGTGTCAGCAAACGGCGCGTTCAATGGTGCTCCATTGCCAACCTGGAGTGACTTGGTGGCCATGGTTCTGTCTGGTGGCGCAGCAACAGCGGGAGTATATGGTGCACTAGCGGTAACTGGTGGATCATTAGCTTCAGCCGCTTATTGGTTGCTGCCCATTATTGCCAGCATCTTACTAACCTTGACCGTTGTCTTCATCATCTTGGCAGCACGACAAGCATTGCTCATCATCCTGACAGTCATATCACCACTGGCTTTCGTGTGTTATCTGTTACCGGGCACTGAGAAATTCTTTGAAAAATGGCGAAACTTGATGTTCACCTTGGTGATATTTTTCCCAGCATTTTCAGTGGTCTTTGGTGGAGCACAGCTGGCAGGAATGATCATTTTACAAAACGCCAACTCATGGATTATGGTGATTTTAGGACTGGCAGTTCAAGTTTCAGCCCTAGCCATCGCACCACTGGTGTTCAAGTTGAGTGGCGGTGTGCTGGGCCGAGTAGCTGGTATCGTCAACAACAAGAACCGTGGTGTTATCGACCGAACTAAAAACTGGTCACGTGACCGTAGTCAATTGGCGGCTCATAAAAATTCATTGGGCAGAGCTGACGACGAACTGAGTAAATTCAGTGGCATCCGCAAAATGGGGCGCTGGGCCAATTATCGCTCGCGTAAGTTCAAAACTCGTTCAGAAGCCTATCAAAAACGGGCTGACGCAGCCTACAAGCTTTCCCGCGCTAACCAAATTGCTGACATTGAGTCGCGAGCTGCCGCTGACCAATTGTCGCTAGCTGATGTCACGACCGCAAACGCTTATGAGGAGATGAAAGTTAAGTATAAGGATCAGAATACACAAACACCAGCTAACCTGAAAAAGAGAGCTGCCCGCCGCTATGAGACACTACAAGAAGAAGTTCAACAAGAAGCGCGCAATATTGCGATTCAAGGGCTACGAAAAAACAGTATTCAGCGTGTTAATGATCACATATTAGCAAAGAGCTTAGCCGACCAGGAAGGGTTGCGAGCCCAAGCAGGTTCCGTGGAAAATATGTACTTCGGCAAGGATCGTGGCTCACAGCGCGTATGGTCAGCGGCGCGTAGTACCATCACCAAGGCTAATAAGGAATCGATTGAGAACGCTATGACTATCTTGAATGCCATGAACGTCAGCAATGATGATATGGTGGACTTGGCAAACGGTGTCAGCCGGCGCAACTTGACGGTTACTGATGATATCCGCTATGCAGCGGTTCACCATGTATTGGGTGGTAAAGACGCCGTAGCTATCCAGAGCTTACTGCAAAAAACCGACTTTGGTGCACTAAATGATGAGTTAGCGCAAGAATACGGTGACGCGCTGCTGTCCAACTCTGCTAAACCAGCTTGGTTAGGTGGTGCAGCTGCAGCGGCTATCAAGGCCAACAATGTTAATATGAACGGCCCAGACTACATGAGGAAACTTATGCTTGATAACCTTAACATCGGTGGTTTGTCGACCGAAGCAATTGTCGGTTCAGACTTGGCTTACCTAAAGCCGCTAAAGGAAGCGTTGAGCGACCAAAGTTTTGTCTCGCAAATCAATGAAGCTGGTCTGGATACGTTGCGCAAGAACCTTGTTTTGGCACAAACCGATCCTCGGTTTAGTAGTCGAATTGGTAAAACTGGTAACACAATTCGAGAGATATCTCTTTCTCTAGGGATTAAGCCTGAGGATTTAACTAGTTAAGCTATCTTTGCTATACTAGTAGCATATGGCTGTGTATAGAGTGCCCCAGGATGTGGAAGCAGAAGACAAGCTGCTTGGGCCATTCAGTTTTAAGCAATTTGTGTTTCTCATCATCGCGGTGGGCTTTTTTGGTATAGCGTGGGCGCTAGGAGTTGCCTTGTTACCACTAGCAATCATTCCTTTGCCATTTGGGGTGTTTTTCACCGTGCTAGCATTGCCACTACGTAAGGAACAGCCGATGGAAATATATATTGCGGCGGTGATATCATTTTTCTTAAAACCGCGCGTGCGGCTCTGGGAGCCAGACGGAGTAGAGACGCTAATAGAAGTGGTGGCACCAAAAACTAAGGAAGAGAACCTGAGTAAGAACTATGATCAACGAGAGATCCAGCGACGATTATCATACCTAGCAAATATCGTTGACACGCATGGCTGGTCAGTCCGCGGCGTCGGCAACCCGGAAGCAACGGGTAATTTAGATACCGCCAGTTCACTACAGGCTGATTTTTATAATACCGCTGTCCAGGCAGAGGAAGACATTTTAGATCGGGGTAACACTACTTCACGACAAATTGCTGATATGATCGCCGAGACAGACCAACAGCGGCGAGAACAACTGATGCAGCGCATGCAAAAACCTCAAACACCAACGGCACAACAGCCGACTCAGCCAGCAGTTTTCATGGCAGCTCAAGAAGACACACCAAAACTAACCGTTAACCCGTACCCCCACATGCGTCAAGGTGTCCTGTCTCCGGCCGGGGAACGATCTACCGTCACGCCACCAACCGACCAAAATCAACCTATACAACAACCTGTTGACCCTGGTATAATAGATTTGGCAAATAATCATTCCGATCTTTCCATAGCGACCCTACAAAAAGAAGCAGATCGGATACATAAACGCTCAGAGGAAACAGCTGAGGAGGAAGTGGTGATTTCACTACGTTAGGTGGGAAATGCAACCAGATAATCAACAACCATATCAGTTACCACCCAACCCGACGACACCGCCGGTTGTTTCTGGGCAGCCTAGTCAACCATTACCGCCACAGCAGCCACAACCTGGTCAGCCAGCGTTGCCAATGCAGCCTGGTATAACTCAGCCAGGTCAGCCAGCTCCAAATCCGCAAACTCCACCAGCTCCGAAAGACAAAAAGAGCGCCATTAGTACACAAAATACGTTATTGTTTTCAGAAATGCGTGAAAACATGATCATCATGAGTGATGGTAGTTTTCGAGCAGTGATAGAATGTCAGTCCATCAACTTTGATTTGATGAGTACTCGTGAGCGAGAGGCTATCGAATTTAGCTATCAAAACCTACTCAACTCGCTCTATTTTCCAGTTCAGATCCTAGTACGATCACAGCGTGTCGATATCGGTCCATACCTTGATCGATTGTCGCGCATTCGCCGCTCTCAAGACAATATGTTACTTAATGTGTTGATGGATGACTATATGAACTTCATAGAAGTGCTGTCGCAAGAAGCAAACATTATGGATAAGCGATTTTTCATCGTGGTGCCATATTTCCCCGGCGGCGATGTTAATGCCATGAAACAACAAGCAAAAGGTCTGTTTGATAGCTTCTTTAGTGGTAAAAAGGAAACATTGATCACTAGAATCGATCAACCAATGTATGAAAAAGCAAAAGATGAGATCAAAAACCGCATCGATACGGTGATGAATGGTTTGTTTGCCATGGGCGTGAAGAGTTTGCAACTCAACACCAGGCAGCTTGGAGAATTGTTCTATATTTCCTACAATCCTGACACTGCAGCACGTCAGCCATTAGTACGCAACCCAAATGATCTGACGACGACTTACATCCGCAAGGGAAATGGTGAATCGCCATATGGAGGAGATTTTTAATGGCTAAGAAAAAACTAGATGCCATCGATATCGCCGCTCAACAACGTGCTCGCGAACAAGCCGAGGTCGAGCAAGCTTTCTTGACTGGCGTGAGAACTCTGCGAGATTTTATCGCCCCAAGTAGTGTGGAAATTCAAGCGAGCTATTTCCGACTGGGCGCCAAATATGGCCGTACTATTTACGTCTATGGTTATCCTCGTGAAATTTACACTGGCTGGTTGAGTTCGGTGATTAATATCGACGAGGTGTTGGATATCAGCATGTTTATCTACCCGGTCGACACTCAGGTGGTGCTGAACAATTTGCGTAAAAAAGTGACTCAGTTGGAAGCTAGTATGAATATCAACGCAGAGAAGGGGCGTGTGCGTGACCCGGCCATGGAAGCTGCGCTACAGGACGCCGAAGAACTGCGTAACCAGCTGCAGATTGGGTCAGAAAAATTCTTCCGTTACGGACTATATGTGACAATTTATGCCGACAGCCTTGATGAGCTGAATTTTATTCAACACAAAATTGAAACTATCTTTGGTCAGCAGCTTATCTTTAGTAAAGTGGCGTCAAACCAGCAAGAACAGGGATTAAACAGTACCATCCCTCAGCTGATGGATCAATTACAAATCCGCCGCAACATGAACACTGGTGCTATTTCCACCAGCTTCCCATTCACGTCTGCTGACCTAACCGACGGTAAGGGTGTGTTGTACGGCATCAATATGCATAACAATGGTTTGGTGATTTTCGACCGATTTTCTCTAGAAAATGCCAACATGGTGGTGTTTGCAAAGTCTGGTGCTGGTAAGTCATTTACCGTGAAACTGGAAGCGCTGCGTAGTATGATGATTGGTGCTGACATCGTTATCATCGACCCGGAAAATGAGTATCAAAAGCTATGTGACGCCGTGGGTGGTAGTCATATACGCTTGAGTCTGAATAGTGACACGCGCATCAATCCATTTGATCTGCCACGAGTGATTGACACCGAAGAAGCAGACGACGCGTTACGCGCCAACTTGGTGACGCTGCACGGTTTGTTACGCCAAATGCTGGGTGGTTCAGTGGCTGGTTCTATCGGACTGACCGCGGCAGAGGAAGCAGATATCGACCAGGCGTTGATCGACACCTACGCTCGCGTTGGTATCACATCAGATCCATTGACCCACAATTCAACACCGCCAACCATTCATGATTTGTACGATACATTACTACACATGGGCGGCACTGGTCCACAACTGGCGCAACGTCTACGGAAATTTACCTCGGGTACTTTCGCTGGTATTTTCAGTCAGCAGAGCAACATTGACATCAATAACGCCATGGTGGTCTTTAATATCCGAGACCTAGAAGACGAACTGCGCCCAACGGCTATGTATATTGTATTGAATCACATCTGGAACATCACTCGAACTGATCAGCGAAAGCGTATGTTGATCGTTGACGAGGCGTGGCAATTGATGAAATATGAAGACTCAGCCAGCTTCTTGTTTAGCCTGGCAAAACGAGCCCGAAAATATCAACTAGGACTCACTACAATCACCCAGGACGTCGAAGACTTTGTGGGTAGTAAAATGGGTCGCGCCATCGTCGCCAACTCATCCATGCAGCTACTCCTCAAACAATCCTCAAGTGCTGTTGATGTGCTTTCTAGTGTATTTAAGCTGACCGAGGAAGAACAAAAGCGCTTGGCGAATTTCCCCGTTGGACAAGGTCTGTTCTTTGCTGGACAAAACCACGTACACATCCAGATTCAAGCCAGTGATACTGAGTATGATCTGATCAATACTTCACCCGTAAAACAACAACTTCCGTCTGAAACACCAATTGGTGGATATGGAGCCGTATAATCATGGCACGGATTGACTATACGACTGATCCAGATGTTGATGAACGGCTCAATCCAGCCTCTGAACAAACGTCTAAATATCTAAATTCTATGGAGAATAATGCCGCCAATGATAATTTTTATGATGGCGACAAAAAAGACGATGGGCTCAACGCCGCGGATAATGTTAATAGTCAAGAACAGCTGTATTCTCGGTCTCCTTTAGGCAAGGCTGGCGGCAGAGGTCGCGGTAAATTCTTGGCAAATATGACTCGCAAAAAATGGGGCGCCACAGCCGGCATTGGTGGAGGATTATTTGGCTTAATGATGTTATTTTTCACAATTTTGCCATATAAGCTTGATGCCATGGTCTCCACCATCACCGACCAGCTCAGCTCTGTGCCACAACACGCCATCAACCAGCGACTAGAATATATCACCACGCGTTGGGTTGCCATGAAGATGATGCAAACCGCATATCCTGGCGATGCCAATCTCGTGTTCTGTGCTGGCGGTGGTGTTTTGTGTCACCTGGGAGCTACAAAATATAGCACGTGGTTTGAAGAGCAGCTTGATGCTAAATTTGAAAAAGAAGGAAGAAACGTCAAGGCCGTCTTTAATGCAAGTGGTAGAAACACCCTGGGTGGTAAAGCGACCTCATTTACCATGCATCTTGAGTCAAAAGATATGAACTCTGTCCTGCAGGGGGTAGAAAAGGAATTATCTCACAAAGATATGCGTCGTCACATCAAAAAGATGACACGTAAAGTTCATGGCCGTAATTACTTCATGCGCTATCTATCCAAACGTGTTTTGTACCGAAAATATGGGGTGAAAAAGTTTAATATCATACCGGAGAAAGCTGGTCAGAAATATGCTGATTTTAAGGCTAAGATTAAGCTAAATATGAATACGCGTATCACCGCTAAAATGTCGCCTCGTTTTGCAGCGTATTTAGGATGTTTGGATGGTACTGACGCTAAAAAATGCCAAGACACATTAGATAAATTAAATAACGACCTTGATAGTAAGATTAGCGAAGCAGAAAAAGAGGCTGAAAAAGCGACAGGTGACAATAAGACAAAAGCCGATGAAAAGGTGAAAAAAATTAAAGGTCAAAAAGAAGCTCTTAATAATATCGATTCTCTATCCAAAGCAGCACCGGACACACCGCTAGGCAAAATCATCAGTAAGCAACTGTTTAAGAAAATAGCAGCTGCAAACGCCATCATTGGAGCAATTGATTTGGTTGCAAAGATTGTTGGAGCAGTTAATGAAAAGGTTATTGAAATTGTCGGAGCTGACCAAAAGAAGCAGCTGTATACCGCGTTCACTTATGATGAAGAAGCTAGCCCAGTCTTGACCCGAGACCAAATCCGGGCGGGAACAATTGATAATATTCAACATGTTGAGTTGGCAACCTCGCTATTTGACGGCGCCGAAGCAGCACCAATATTTCAGGCAACATTTGGCGGCAATAACACCGCAGCATCATTATTATACCCAACAGCCTACGCTGAGGACGGTGGTATTCGCACCAAGTGCGAGGTTGGTGGTGAAGAAAAGGTGGTTGCCTTAGATCCCGGTGAGCTTGTCTGTCCAGAAAAAAAGATTGTCAAAGACTACACTACCTTTACGAAATATCCTGTCTGGCAAGTGTTAGCGGGGATAGCCAAAGCCTGGAATAGTACGTTCGGCGCAATCATTGACTTTGTTGGTGATACAGTCGGTAAGGTATTTAGCTGGTTCTTTAGTTATTTACAGGAATTGCCAGGATTAAAGCAGCTGGTTGAACTCTCTGAAGGCTTGATCGAAAAAGCCATGGGTTGGGCGGTAAGTTTGCTATTTGGCATACCAGAGGTGGGGGTTGACGCGCCGGGTAACAATAACTTTGAGGCTCTACACGGCGGACTGACAACAACTATGCAGAGTAGTACTGAAGCCGGACAGGCTGGTGCTGATTCAGGCTCCAAACAGCCAGATGGAATTGGAGGAGCGCGATTAACCAACCAGCAGGTTAGTGTACTGGCAAAACAAATTGAGCAGGAGCACGACGAAGAATTCCGTGAACAACCATTGATGGCAAAATTGTTCGACCCAACGCTCAAACGCTCAGTGGCTGGACAATTACTCGCCGTCATGCCAACGTCTGGATTTTCGACCGCGCGACTACTTGCACGGGCACCAATTGCCCTAGCATCTGCTGTCACGCCAACCAACACGCATGCCGCCAAATATGACCAAGCAGCCGTCATGCGAGCTTTCGGTGTAACTTGGCATGGTTTTACTGACGAAGCAGTGTATAAAGCCGACCCAAGTCAGTACACTGATGCTGTCTGTTTAACCAAGGCTAAAGAACGTGAAGCCAGTTATGGTATTCATGAAGGCGACTTAGTCCCGACGTACAGTGTGGCCGATCCATGTGCCTTGGAGTTAACCGTAGCTGGCAACCTGGCCTTGATGGCGGACGACAAAGAAGGTAAATATTATCCAAAAGAAATTGATGATCCATCAGCCAATACTGGGGCACAACAGCCAAGTAGCGGACCAGTCGGCGACGCTATCGGTCCACCGGAATTAGAAGAAGCACAGACTTTTGGAAATGAACCTGCGTCGTGGGGTGGACACAGAAACGGTGAGATTCCACTGTCAGCCATGAGTGAGTTGAAAACTGCACCAGGACATTACATGCATCCAAAGGCCGCTCAAGCTTTCGATGCTATGAATGAAGCCTATGCTCAAGAACATGGTGGTCAACACATGACAATTACCGAATCATACCGTACATTAGCAACACAACAAGATTACTTCTCAAGCGGTATAACACAAGCAACTCCAGGAACATCAAAACATGGACATGGACTAGCCCTAGATATTAATATAGGTGGTTCAGGTTTTAATACGCCAATTTATCTGTGGCTAGCATCAAATGCCTCAAAATATGGCTTTGTTAACCCACCATGGGCAAGAGATCGTAATAATCCTGGCTGGTATAAAGATGAGCCGTGGCATTGGGATTATGCAAGGAGAGTACAATGAAACGAGTAACTATTGGTCTACTGTTAGCTTTGGTGAGTTGTATCATATTTTTGACCGCCAACTCCTCAGCAGCGCCAGAGAAAGACAAAGAAAAGAAGAAGGATCAACCGGCCGGTATTCCTTACCAAGACTACATTCTCAATGACATCAATATCAACAATCCAAACGGTCAAATCTGCTCAACCCAAAATACTGCGACTGGTGAACTTTCTGGTGAAAACGTAGAAAAAGTTCTTAAGTTTTTTACCGGCAAGGGTCTAACGTTAGTACAAGCAGCAGCGGTGGCTGGTAACCTCCAGCAGGAATCTCGCATTGATCCGAGCGCCCTCAACAGTATTGGTGCATACGGTATCGCGCAGTGGCTAGGCGGACGCCGCACGAATCTGGAGAAGAAGCCAAATTACAGTACCATCGAAGGGCAGCTAGAATACCTCTGGGAGGAGCTGAATGGGGCAGAAAATGCTGGTCTGAAAGTACTGCTTAAACACACTGACAAATCGGGTAGTGGTGTCAGCGCTTTGGCGGTTGAGTTTGGTGAAACATTTGAGCGGTATGGTGCAGGCGAAGAAGGTAACCGTGCCCAGTATGCCTCTGAGATTTTCAACAGCTACAAGGGTAAAATCCAAGACGGCGATCCGTCAAAAATCGCGGCAAGCGCCGGTGGTGATTCGAGTGGTGTACAAATTAGTTCAGCATCAGCAACTGGTTGTAGTGGTAATGGGTCTAGTGTCGCCGGGCAGAGCATCGTCGATACAGCCAAGCAGTTGGCGTGGAATCCAAATACTGACAAAGGGGCTAATAACCAGACGGCTAAGGCTGAATATATCGATGCAGTCAAAAAGAATAACCCAAGTGTCGTCGGTAGTTCAGACAGTGACTGCGGTAGATTTGTAGCGACGGTGCTGCGTACTTCTGGTGCAGACAAAGATTACCAGCCAATTGGCACCACTGATCAGTATACTTACGTAAAATCTCATCCAGAAAAATTCAAAATCATCGATCGTCCATCTGCTTCAGACTTGCAGCCAGGTGATATCCTCCTCCACCCAAGCCATGGTGGCTACGGACATACTTTGATTTACACTGGTGACGTCGGTGGAGGTTACGTCGCCGCTAATGCCTCCCTTGGAGATACAGTACCGATATTCATCAAGCAAGGATCTGTTGACTATCAACTCACTCAACCAGGTAATATCTTGGTTCGCGTCATTCAATCAAACAAAACCTAGAAAGGAAATATCATGCAGCCAGTCATCACAAAGCAAAAAATTATTGGCGGTGCAGTGATCGTCGGCGCGCTGATTGTTGCGTTTATCTCATATTATGTATTTCAAACAGTCACGCACGATACTACATTACTGGCGACCTTTGCTCCAGAGACTGTTAAAATGTCGTACGACTCAGTGAAAAATCAGGTCATCAAGTCTGACAAGCCCGTAGCGGTTAAAAGCGGTAAACATACTTTTAGTTTTAGCGCTGATGGTTACGACACATATACCGTTGAACTTGATTTAGAAAAGGGAAAAGAACGGAACATACTGTTTGCTTTAACACCAAAAACCGATAAAGCAAAAAATGAGCTGAAGCAGAAAAAATACGCCAAGGTTTTTGATGGTCTAGGTAGTCGAGAAGTGAATAGGGTCGGTAAAGAGATTGATAAGGCCAACCCGATATTGCAACATTTACCATTTGAGGACAGAGACTATCGAGTATTTTCTTGCCAGCCGTATCGCACGGATATCAAGAAATCACATAAAATTGGTATCTGTATCACTATGGCTGGACGCAATGGTGAAGCTCTCCTGAGTCAAATATTAGAGAAATTAGCTAAACTTGGCGCGACGCCAGATAACTACGACATGAAGGTAAATAATTACATCATACCGACCAAGAAAGAAAAAGATAGTCGAGCCGCTGTACCATGTGGCGACGGACGACCATCATGGTGTTATAAGTTCCGTGATTATTAACCTAACTTTTTAGTGGCATAATGATGTGGATATAATCACGTTTTTTTGCCGTAGATTGGATGATACAAGGAGAGAGTTTTCCGCTGAAAGCAAACGACACTTCGTCTCCATCGGTGACATTTAACGCCTCAGTCAAGTACCGAGAATTGAGCGTAATCTGACCATCAGCAGAGATTTTGGCAGTTGCTTCTGAAGTGTTTTCGCCAAGTTCTGAGGCGATGGAATGGATGGATATGATGTTATTTTCAGCCGAAGCATTGATAGTAACACCGCCACCTGACTCACGAGCGAACAGACTGGCAACTTTGGTGATGCGGCTGAGGTCGGCGCGCGAAACGATGATTTCCGTTTGTGACTGTTGAGGAATCAGCTGGCGATAATCTGGAAATTTTCCATCGATCAAGCGGCTGATAATTTCCAGTTCTGGCGTTTGGAAACAAACTTGGTCATCGCCAAACAATATCACGATGGTTTCTGTGGCGTCGCTCAAACTACGAATCACTTCCTGTAAAGCAGACGTTGGGATGATAGCTGCAACTTCACCATCTGCTTTCATGAGTTTTCGCTCAGCCAACCGGTAGCCGTCAGTCGCTGCCAAATACAACTCGTCTTCAAAGGTATGCCAATACACTCCAGTCAGTACTGCTCGGGCCATATCAGAGCTAGCCGCCAAAATAGTTTGCGACACCGCTTTTTTCAGATCATCAGTGGCGATTTCGTAGCGCACTGCCGTATCTTCATTGATGGTTGGTAATTCTGGAAATTCATCAGCAATGACGCCATTGATAACTGATTTAAATTTACCAGAAGTGATGTGCAGATGATCGTCTTTGGTCTCCAGATCAATAGTACCGCTTGGCAAGGTTGAGATAAATTCTGAGATCAGCCGGGCAGGAATAGTGATCGAACCTGGCGATTGTATTTTAGCACCAATGTACTGAGTGGAAGCAATTTCCAAATTAGTAGCAGCAATCAATAATCTTCCTCCATCCGTACGAAGCAAAATATTGTTCAAGATGGGAAGTTCAACGCGACCAGAAGCCACTCTTCCAATATTACTAAGCGCTTTTGCAAAATTTTCTTGTGTGACTGAAAGCTTCATAGTTACTATTATATAACCTTTCTTATTTTTTATCTGGTGTTAGTAATAATAGGTGCTGTGGAAACTGAGTAAAACAATTATTCAAACAGAGGTGGCTAGGCAAAAATAGCTGTGGATAGCGGTGTGGATGGACGTGGTATGTAGCGGTGGATAAAATGGTGGTAACCCACAGCTGTGCGGAGTCTATTAAACTTTGCCACAAGGTTAGTCGCAGGCTGCGGACAGAATTCCATAGGTCTTGCACAGGTTTTCCACTAATTTTGCACATAGAGTTTATCCTTGACGTCATTAATTTGTTCACGCACCAGTTGGTTGGTCAAACTTTCTTTGGTGATTTTTTCGACAGAGTGCATGGCTGTGGTGTGGTCTTTACGGCCAAGTTCTTGAGCAATTTTTGGAAAACTCATTTTCAATTCGCTACGCAACAGATACATGGCAATTTGTCGTGGCTGGACGATAAATTTGTCGCGCCTAGCTGAACACATATCTTTTGGATCCAGGTTAAAATAGCGCGCCGTCCGATCGATAATCTGCTTAGCGGTGATGTGTTGCGGGCGAACCCGTTTCATGTCGCCCAAGACACTTTCGGCTGCCGCCACATCTGGCACAAAGCCTTGCATATCAGCGTAGGCCAACAGACGGTTAAGTGCGCCCTCTAACTCTCGGATATTGGTTTTAAAATTAGCTGCCAAATATTCAACAACTCCTGATTCTAGCTCAGTACCACTGAGGCTAGCCTTTGCTTTGACGATGGCACACCGCGTTTCATAGTCAGGCATTTGAATATCAATCGCCATACCCCATTCGAAACGGCTGCGCAGTCGGTCGGTGAGGGTGGGGATGCTTTTAGGTGGTTTATCAGAGCTGATGATAATTTGTTTGTTGTTTTGATGGAGGTCATTGAAGGTGTGAAAAAATTCATCCTGGGTTTTTTCTTTGCCGGCAATAAACTGCATATCATCAACAATTAGCACGTCAACATTGCGATATTTATCAGAAAAACCCTTTTTCTTGAAACGAATATAATCCAAGAATTCGTTTACAAAGGCTTCAGTTGTCGTGTATAGCACCCGGGCTGACGGCTGTTGTTTGATAATTTCATTGCCAACTGCTTGCATGAGGTGAGTTTTACCAAGACCTGAACCGCCATATAAATAGAGTGGATTGTATTTGAGGCCAGGGTGTGAGGCGACCGCTTGGCAGGCAGCATAAGCCAAGTCATTGCTTGATCCAACGATAAAGTTATCAAACGTATAACGTGGATTGAGATTGCTATTGTTTTTTTGAGTTGGGGCGATGATGCGACGTTCTGTCGGGCGAACAGTCTCTTCTGGCTGATCCCGGTTGACGGTTTTTTTTCGTGAACCAGAACCAATCCTATATCGCACCACACCTTCAAAACCGTTTGATTTTAAAGCTTCTTGAATATCGGTATGAAATTTTTTCTCTAGCTGTGCCTCTACGAAAATATTTGGCACAATAATAACTGCTTCTTTATCAGAAATTAGTTCTAATTTTGTTTTTGTGAACCATGCAGAGAATGAAGAAGACGGAATGGTCAATTCTAACTGACCCAATACTCCCTGCCAGATTGCTTGTTCTTTCATATCATAACCCCTCACACATAATCTACTCTGTACTATAGCAAAAAGACAGAGTTTTCCACAAGCATAGACATCTCATGGAAGAGAAACTGAAAATAGAGGTGAACTTTTCCACAGGCGCGTGTCACCTCTGTTATAATTGTGGATAAAACAGACCGAGCAGTGGAAAACTACAATTGATACTTGCAAAAAAACCAAAAAAACGCTAAACTATCACCCAGTATGCCAAAGCGAACATTTCAACCACACAAACGTCATCGTGCCCGTACGCACGGTTTTCGAGCACGCGTTTCTACAAAGGCTGGTCGCGCTGTTTTGAAGCGACGCCGCCTAAAAGGTCGTGCACGGATTGCACTGTAAATAATACTTAGTGCGCTCGATGATCTGATACCACTCCTGATGTATGTCGGAGTGGTATTTGGTATACTAGGAGAATGTTAACGCATCATCACAGGTTTCACGGTCACGGCAGTTTACGGTATCTATATCAAAATGGTGATGCTGTGAGGTCTCGTGTAATGACAGTAAAATATATCACCAATCCGCGCCGGAAACACAGTCGATTTGCTGTGGTAATCAGTAAAAAAGTCCTCAAATCAGCCGTTCGCCGTAATAGGGTGCGTCGACGGGTGTACGAGGTGATTCGAGCTGAGTTGCCGATGCTTAAAGATAATCATGATATAGCGCTGATCATTGTTACGGCTGATTTTTTACACATGGAATATAAGAGTATTCAAAACGAAGTTAAACGACTATTCTCTCAGGCTAATCTGTATAAATGACACATTTTTTGATATAATGTGAGGCATGAGTTTTTTTGATGTTCTGATTGTACAGCCAATTTTTAATATTTTAATGGCCATTTACGGCTTAATTCCAGACTTTGGTGTCAGTATTATCCTCTTTACTATCATCATCCGTCTTCTGTTGTGGCCAATGGTTAAAAAGCAGCTACATCAGACAAAAGCGATGCGCAAAATGCAGCCGCAACTGGCGAAGATTAATACCAAATACAAGAATGATCGCCAGGCACGAGCGCTTGCGATGATGGAACTGTACAAAGAGCACAACATTAGTATGTTTGGTTCAATTGGCGTGCTATTGATCCAGCTGCCAGTATTGATCGGTATTTACCGTGTGGTGCAAATCTTTGTATCTAGCCGGGTTCATACCGGCGACCTCGCTAAATACGCATATGATTTTATTGAACAATTACCAGTAGTATCCAATTTAGTAGCTCACCCAGATCAACTCAATCAGAACTTTTTGGGGATGGTTGACCTCACACAGCACGCCGTCAGTAACAGTAGTGTTACCTGGAGTTTACTAATTTTGGCTGTGTTGGCGGCGGTGATGCAGTTTTTGACCACTAAGCAAATTTCTCCAGCGAGCGACAGTAAGAAGCGACTGCGCGATATCATGCAAGAAGCTGCTGAAGGCAAAGAGGCAGATCAGTCAGAGATCAACGCTATCGTGATGCGCAAGATGATGAAATTTATGCCAATCTTTATGTTTTTCGTGATCATCAACCTGCCGGGTGCCTTGGCGCTATATCTGACTGTTTCAAACGTTGCAGCATATGCGCAAAACGCCATCATCCTAAAAGGCGATAGTGACGAGATGGAAACTATTTCTAAAACACCGAACAAGTCAAAGAAAAACTCCAAGAAACCTCAAGCAAGTAAACGTGCGGCGACAGCGACTGAAGCGAAAATCACCCGGATCAAGGCCAAGGAATAAGGAGGAATAATCATGGATCAGCAGCAAACAATCGATTACATCAAGAAATATGTTGAGGATTTGATGGCCTTTTTCGACCTAAATATAACGGCTGAAGTGTCCATCGAAGACGATATTTTGATCGTAAAAATTCCATCAACGCAATACAATAGCCTACTGATTGGTCGCGGCGCTGAGACGTTGCGCAGTATCCAACACTTACTCTCAGCACTGCTTCGTAACAGCAATGCCGCAGTGGAGAGAGTTAACCTAGATATTGCTGACTACAAACAGCAGCACGCTGAGAAGCTTGCTGAGAAAGCTCGTGCTTGGTTTCAGGAAGTCCGAGACACTGGCGAGTCTAAGAGGTTGGATCTTAACGCGGCTGACCGCTGGACGGTACACCACACCGCACATGATTTTGATGATATAGAAACTCACTCAGAGGGCGAAGGTCGCGATCGACGGCTTGTGATTAGCCTAAAAGATTAAAAAGCGGTATAATCGGACTTGGTATATGCAGGAGTTGTTTAATAAACGAAACAGAGTAATTTTACTCGAATTAGTAAAAACTGATTTTAAATTGCGCTATCAAGGTTCATTTTTAGGAATCTTATGGTCAGTGCTGAAGCCACTGTTGCTGTTTTTGGTGATGTATTTAGTGTTTGTAAAATTTTTGAAGTTTACCGACGGCACAAAAACCTACCCAATTGTCTTACTCTTAGGTATTGCTCTTTGGGGATTTTTTACCGAAGCTACCTCGGTTGGTATGAACGCCATCGTTAGTAGGGGTGACTTACTGCGTAAAATTAATTTTCCAAAATACATTATCATCATCTCGTCAATGTCCAGCGCGCTCATCAGTCTGTCAATCAACTTGATTGTGGTGCTAATCTTTGGACTTATCTCTGGAGTAGACTTTACTTGGAGAGTTCTTTTGGCGCCATTGAGCATCATTCAGTTGTTTATCTTGGCACTTGGCGTATCACTAATATTATCAACACTATACGTAAAATTCCGTGATATTAGCCATATCTGGGATGTGATTCTGCAGATATGTTTTTACAGCATCCCAATCATTTATCCACTTAGCCTGGTGTCTAATTTTCACCCAGAAGTCGCAAAAGTTATGATGCTCAATCCTATTGCACAAAGTATTCAAGATGTCCGATACAGCCTTATCGCTCCACAGACGACGCCGACCACTTGGAGTACAATAAATAACATCTGGATTAGTCTAATACCTGTTGTACTAACAGTGGTTGTTGTCATTATTGGTATTATGTATTTCAGAAAAAGCAGCAAAACCTTTGCGGAGAATATGTAATGAGTAAATATGCGTTAGAAGTAAAGAATCTATACAAGAGCTTTAATTTACCAACCGAGCAGGCAAACGGTATCAAGCAGGCATTTTTGAACTGGACTAAGGGTGTCAAGGGCTATAAAAAACAAGAAGTTCTAAAAGATATCTCGTTTACGGTGGAAAAAGGTGACTTTTTCGGCATCGTTGGACGAAACGGTTGTGGAAAATCTACACTGTTAAAACTGATTTCTGATATTTATTCGCCCGACTCTGGAGAGGTGATTGTTAATGGTAAATTGATTCCGTTCATTGAACTTGGTGTTGGTTTTAACCCAGAATTGACTGGTCGGGAAAACGTCTATTTGAACGGAGCATTGCTAGGCTTTTCGCACGATGAAGTTGAAGATATGTACGACGAGATTGTTGATTTTGCCGAACTAGAACAGTTCATGGATCAAAAACTGAAGAACTATTCCAGTGGTATGCAGGTGCGTTTGGCATTTTCAATTGCCATCCGTGCTAATACCGATATCCTCGTCTTGGATGAGGTATTAGCCGTCGGTGACGAAGCCTTTCAGCGTAAATGTTTTGAATATTTCAAGCAGATCAAAAAACAGAAAAAGACTGTTATCTTGGTCACTCACGACATGGCGTCAGTACGACGGTTTTGCAATAAAGCTATCATGCTGGAATCTGGTAAAATCGTTGCCTCGGGTGATCCAAATGAAGTTGCTAACTTGTATTCTATTGAAAATATAGAGTCAACAGCAAAAACTGATAAGAAATCAAAGAAAAATACTGCGTATATTCAAACAAGGGTAGAAAACAAGGTATTAACACCGAAAGACACGTTGGAAGTTGAAGTAAAATATTTTGTTCCAGAAGATAGGCAAGTGTCATTTGGTATTTCAATTTTGGACGAAGCTTCAAATCGCATCACTTCTGTGATTGATGACGGATTCTTTATCGATGATAATAATGTGGAAATAACCTCCAGTAAAAAAGGCACGCATATTTATAAGTATACTCTGCCATTAGATCTGTTTAACAACCGTGATTTTGAAATTACGGCTACCCTGTTTGCTTATGATAAGAAAAAGGACTCGTATGAGCCAATTGCCTACACGACAGAAGAGGGTATCAGCCAGTTTTATGTGAGAGAAAATAAGCCGAGGGGTGGTTTGTTGAAAAAGCGTGGTTCATGGATGAGTGTGAAAAGTAAGAAGGAGAAAACGTCATGAGTAAACTGTACAAATTCTACACCTACACCAGACAAAATGGGTTAGGTCAGGCTGTCAGGAAAACCCAGGTATATCTGTCGAAAAAGACCGCACCAGTGATCAAGCAACCAATTGAGGTGATGGCTTCAATTGAAGATATCATGAACGCGGACTACATCAATCACCCGTACAAAACACCAAAGAAAAAGTCAAAAAAGAAGTCTTTGAAAATTGGCTGGGTATTGTCTCCTATCTCAAAAGGAAGTGGTGGACAAAACACCATCACCCGCTTTGCTCGATTTTTACAAGAGCAGGGTCACGACGTAACTTTTTACATCTATGAAGGAATCCACCCGCAATCACCAGCCGAAGCCAAGGCGATTTTGTCAGAAAGTTTCAATTTTGACGTTAATGTGAAAAAAGTGTCGCAATACACTGAATCTGACGCGTTGATCGCTACTGGATGGGAAACTGCTTACCCAGTATTTAACATCAACACTAAGGCACATAAATTTTACTTTGTGCAGGATTTTGAGCCGTACTTTTATGGACTAGGTTCAAAGGCAGTGTTGGCTGAAAACACCTATAAAATGAATTTTTATGGCATCACAGCTGGTCGTTGGCTGACTAAAAAAGTGAGCGAATACGGCATGAAGGCAGATTATTTCGACTTTGGTGCTGATATGAACATCTACCGTTTGGCAGATAAAGCTGATAAACAAAAGAAGATTTGTTTTTATGCCCGCCCAGTGACTGAGCGCCGCGCTTTTGAGTTGGGCGTGATTGCACTAGATAAATTCCACAAAAAACATCCAGAATACACTATTGAGTTCTTTGGTTGGGATGTGTCGAATTATCAAATACCATTTCCATATGTCAACCGCGGTATCTTGTCTCACCAAGACGTGGCCGATCTGTACAAAGAGTCTGAAGCGTGCTTAGTGTTGTCACTTACTAATGTGTCGCTCCTACCGCTCGAGTTACTGGCGGCTGGTTGTATCCCAGTGATGAACGAAGGCGAAAACAACAGCTTGGTTTTGGGTGAAAATAAATACATCCACTACGCCGCGGCTTCACCGATTGAACTGGCTAATGAGTTGTGTAAGGTTGTTGAGATCAAAAATATCAACACCTATGCTAAAAAAGCTTCAGAAAGCGTCAAAGATTTGTCATGGGACGAATCATACAAGAAGGTTGAGCGCATTCTGATTCGTGAGGTGATAGGTGGTTAACAACACGAACAAAATCGACATCACTGTTTTTATCCCAACGTATTTTGGTGAGGACTATTTGGATGATCTGCTAAAAATGGTGTTCAAACAAAAAATCGATAAAACCTATGAAGTTTTGATTTATGATACAAGCTCCACGGATAAAACGCCAAAAATCATCAAAAAATATGCTAAAAAACACCCAAACTTACGGTATAAAACCATCACAAAAGAGGAATATGGTCACGGTAAGACGCGGGCTGCCGCCGCTCATGATGCAAAAGGCGACATCGTCGTTTACTTGTCGCAAGACGCTACGCCCGCTCATAAATATTGGCTATATGAGATGACGAAACCGTTTGAATTGTCAGACCGTATCATTGGGGTTATGGGAAAACAAGACCCACGGCCAACCACTTTTCCGCTGCTAAAACGCGAAATCATGGGTGTGTTCAATGGCTTTGGTCCTGATTTTGGAACAACGTTATTTTATAAAGATTCTTTTATCAAAAAGCAAGAAACTTATGATAAAGTGGCGTTTTACTCTGATGTTAACTCGGCTGCTCGCCGTAGTTATCTGACCGGTGAATTGCCATACCAAGATGTTCCATACGCCGAGGACCAATTATTTGGGCGCGATGTCATCAACGCGGGCTACATGAAAGCCTATGCCTCTAGGGGTAATGTGCTACATTCTAATGAATTTAAGCTGCGTGAATATAAGATGCGGATGTTTGACGAGACGATGGGGCTTCGTCGTGTGGGTATTGATGTGCCACTACCGACTATTTCTCAGATAACCAAAATGGTCATCATCGGTTGGATTCGTGACACGTTATTTACGCTGCGTGATAAACAATATTCACGGAAAAGAAAGCTATTCTACTTGGTGTTGAATATTTTTTATAATATAGAAAAATGGCGCGGCGTACGTCGGGCAGTGTTGACGAAATTGGACGACCACACGGCGATTGATAAATATTCGTTAGAACACGTTGAAGCAAAATCAAAAAGCTAGTGGTTAATTTGAAAAAAATGGTTTTTTACTGTATCATTATCCCAGGGTAATGACTATGAAACAGAAAAAACTTTCTAAACTATCACGCAAGAAAATTATCAGTATATCACTACTGGCGGCAATTGTTGTTGCTGGCTCGTACGTGGCGGCAGCTTACTATAATAAATGGTTGCCATTTTCAGATCAAGACAAGGCTTTTACGGTTGACGATCAGGGTCGTGGAGTAAATCCAAACAAAACCAAAACTGAGAAAAAAGACACTAAAAATGTCGAGGATAATCCAGATAATAAATCAGCTCGACCAAACACTGATGTGACACCGCAGCCAAAGACCGACCCTCAAACAAAAAAACAATCAGTCTATGTGCTGATGACTAGTGTTGAGCAGTCAGTTGATAAGCATACTATCACCGCTAGCGGATTTGTAACGAACGCTGTCGAACAGGATGGTACATGTACCTATGTATTTACACTGGGCAATCGAGTCGTCAAAAAGACGGCCGGAGTAATTCCTGGTCCAAGCTCAACCTCATGTCAAACGATGCGGGTGAGTAGAGATGAGTTAGGAGCTGCTGGTAAGTGGACAGTGTTAATCGAGTATAATTCAGGCAGGTCTCACGGTGTAGCTGACAGCATGACGGTGGTGGTTGAGTAAATGAAGAAGATAGTAGGATTGTTACTAAGCTTAACCTTTGCGGTCATTCTCTCTCAAGGGGCTGGGGCTTCAGGCTTTAACCCAGGCAGAATTATTGATGATGAAATCTTTTATGATTCACGAGCTATGGGTTCTGCGGCGGCAGTGCAACGATTTATCGAGCAACACACACCAGCGTGTGATACCTGGGGTACCGGGCCTTCTGGTCACGGCAACACCAAAGCCCAGTACGCAGCACAGCGTGGCTGGCATGGTCCACCATATGTTTGTTTACAAAATTATCACGAAAATCCAAACAACGGCGAAACCTCCTTTGATCGTGGTGGCGGTGCCTTTCCTGGTGGTATCAATGCTGGCCAAATCATATGGGATGCTGCGCAACGATATCAAATTAACCCACAAGTATTATTGGTAACATTGAGAAAAGAATCGGCTGGTCCGTTGTTTGCTGATTCTTGGCCGCTGCGGTCGCAGTACAAATATGCCATGGGTTATGGCTGTCCTGACAGTGGTCCAGGTTATTCTGCAAACTGTGATAATGAAAAAGCCGGCTTTTATAAGCAAGTAAATAAAGCTGCTTGGCAATTACGAAAATATCGCAACGAAATTCAAAACTATAATTATCAGCCGGGTCGAGTCAATAGAATTTTATATAACCCAAACCCTGCTTGTGGCTACCGAGATGTGTATATTGAAAATTACGCAACTGCCAGCCTGTATATCTATACACCATATGTACCAAATGATGCAGCACTGGCGGCTTATCCTGGCACGGCACACTGTGGAGCATACGGCAACCGCAACTTCTTCTATATGTTTAGGGAGTGGTTTGGTAGTACCCACGTCAACAGTACCTTGCTGAGGTCTCATGATAACGCAACAGTTTACCTGGTGTCGGATAATGTTAAATATCCGGTGCCGAACTATGACATTTTGGCGGCATTATCTCCTTTGGGTGGTGTTGGTTTTGTGTCTCAAACATATCTAGATAAAATTCCGACAGGCCAGGTAGCGAATCGATTGATGCGATCACCTGACGGCACGGTGTATTTCTATGATTCTGGCATCAGACTGGCATTTACAACCTGTGCCATGGTGGCACAATACGGTATGGATTGCGGCAATAGTATGTTACTGACTGAGGCACAAGTGAATAAATTCTATCACGGTCCGCGCATGGGACACGGCTATAAGACAACTAGTGGTAAGCGATTCTATATCCAAAATGGTACGCGCCGTGAAGTCTTGGATGACAAATCATTAGCTTTGCAACAATACGACCAGGGATATAATGTGCTGGGTGAATCAGCCATTCAATATTTGCCATATGGTACGCCAATCGTCAGAGAGGCAGCGGTCGTGAGAAATAGGGATACTGGTCATCAAAAGCTGATCAGCAACGGAACACTACACAACATCAAACACTCTGAATATGTCGATCAAACTCTGCAATCACTTGGCGGCGGCGTATTGCAACAAGAAAGCATCAACAAATTACCGCAAACCAGCCAAACAGTCGATGATTATGTTAAAAACCCAGCCGGGGAAACCTTCCTTATCACCAATCAAGGTAAAAAGAAAGTCACCAAGCCACAAGACATACCAGTCAGTCCGCTGGCACTATCAGACGAAACAGTCCGCTCGTTGCCTGGATCTGGGGCGCTGGACGATGTTGTAACCCTGAAATCGTCAGACAATGGCACGGTATATGTCATGGAATCACGCCAGAAACGACCGATAGTTGCTATGGAAGATGTATTTGCTATCACTAAGACTGAGCGACCAACTATCGCTTGGCTATCTGGTGAGACTATTCGAAAGATTCCTTCAGGCAATGTGGTCTTTGCACCCGGTAAAATGGTAAAAGCACCGTCTAATGGTACAGTATATGTTTCCGATGGATACGACACACTCATCCCGTTGTCACACTTTGATCAAGCTGCTGATTTGGGTGTTAATGGCGCTATCCGCCAAGTTGATGACAGGGTGGTTGAAAAATACAAAGTCAGCAACCGAGTCTTGTCTCCATATGTCAGCTGCGAAGGACGCAACTATCTGGGAATGGGTGGTACATTATATGAATTACACCTACCGTCACAAAATCCATATCCACTACAGAGCAAAACATGTGCTATGCTGACCAAAGAAGCAAAACTGCCGCAGTTTGTGGGCGATCCAGGTGGTACAATCTATCATCTAAAGAACGGAACTCTGCACCCGATTCGTAGCTGGCAAAAATTTGTTGAGCTGAATAAAGAAAAACTGCCTATCGTTAAGATTTCCTATATCACAGTTAGCCTACTAGCTAAGGGTGAACTCATATAGCAAAACAGCGAACATAAGTGTATAATTAGTGCTATATGAAGACGGTGCGAGAGAAGCTTGATATTATCAAGAAAAAGTTGGTGTTGCTGTGTAGTCAGCCGCATAAAATCTACCTTATAGTTGGATTAATTGGTGTATTAGGCTTTGCGATCATCACCCCTCCATTTCAAGGTCCTGATGAGCCAGAGCATTATATTCGTGTGCAGTATATCGCGCATGGACATGTTATACCAGTCAACCCAAAAAGCACTGGCGCTAGTTTGCCAAAATCTATTGGTGAGACGCTGAGACTAACGTTCTATGATGATGAGATTCGCGGTTTTTCAGCTAAAAAATATGATTTTAATCGTACTAAGCAAGCTGTCAAGAGATCATTGAACCCAAGTGAGCGGTATCAACCGCCCATGGTTTCATACAATTTTCTAACCTATTTACCGGCTATTCCAGGGGTATTCTTGGCTAACGTCTTTAATCTCAGCCCGGTTATCTCTCTCTATATTGCACGAATACTATTAGCTTTAGCGTCAGTGGTAATGGTTTATTTTGCTATTAAACTATTACCAGGTAAAAAATATTTATTTACGTTTGTTGCGTTGTTGCCAATGATGTTATTCCAGCAGTCTATGGTAGGAACTGATGGAGTATCATACGCTTTACTGTTGTTATTCCTTGCATATGTACTGCGCTTATATACACAATCAACCGACATCCAGCGTAACCAATGGATTAAATTAGCCATGCTGTGCGGTGCGATCGTTTGGTCTAAACCGCTACTATATCTGTTTTTGCCATTGATCATTATTTTGGTAAAAAAGAAGCATTTTTGGCGTTGGTCGATTGCGGCTACAATTATCAGTGTATTGCTGCTTGGAGCTAATATAGTGATGGCGAACAATGCAGGCGAATATGAATACAGAAGTGATTCATTGCCTCAAAATATACAATCAGATAAACAATTACAGAATCTCAAAGAACATCCAAAACGAGGACCTCGTGTTTTATGGAATTCATATATGACATCATTTGGTGATGATGAAGCTCGAGGCGTGATCGGTACTTTTGGTGCAGCTGATACGCTATATCCACTATGGATGGGTTATATATATATCTTTGTACTAGGAATGACAGCTACAGTATCATTAGAAAAAAACAAGAGTAAGCTTACCGTACCAAACTCTTGGCGTTGGTTAGCTGTAGGTTTGGCTGTGGTACATTTTATTGCAGTTAATGTAGCTATCTATCTAACGTATACACCATATAACTTTGACATCATCTACGGAGTCCAAGGTCGCTATTTCTTGCCAACACTTATCATAATTTTCATGGCGATATTTTTGGGTCGAGGCGCTGAACTAAAACCTCAAGATAAGAAAAATATCATCATGATTTCATCGCTAATCATTTTGTTATTGGTGATAATGGCGCTATTGATAACGTTTCAGCGGTATTTCATGTATACCCCGTAGCGTGAGGCGACTGTATGCAAAATATCAAAAAAGATTATCTCTGGAACTCGCTGGGTTCATTGCTACAGAGTGCGATTTCTCCGGTATTACTAATTGTCATCACTCGACTAAATGGCATTGACGATTCTGGACTGTTTTCGTTTGCGTTGTCACTTTCAGTGGTATTTTGGGCGGTTTCTTTATGGGGTGGTCGGACCTATCAAGTGTCTGATGTTAAGCGGGAGTTTTCGAGTGGCGGCTATATTGCTGTACGCTTCGTCGCATCACTTATTGTGGCGATTTCCGCAGCAGTATTTTGTGTGCTGAACGGCTATAACGCTACAAAAACAGGTCTGATCATGATTTTGATAACCTTTAAGATACTAGAATCAATTGCTGACTCGCTGTATGGTGTTTTACAAATTCATCATAAATTATATGTCGCTGGTATGTCATTAACCATGAAAGCGATGCTTGGTTTTGCGGCATTCATGGCGGTTGACATTGTCACCAAAAATGTCATATACGGTACGTTGGCGATATTGTTGGTCAATGTGCTTATCATATTCCTCTACGATATACTTTGGGTGCGACGCGTTGAAGTTATTAACGTAAGTAAAAAACTATGCAAAGAATATATCGCCCAGGCTATTGTCATCATGAAACACACGTCAGCGGTATTCGTTGTGATGTTTTTGACGATGTTTTCACTCAATATCCCGCGGTATTTTTTGGATAAGTCACACCCTGACCAGATTGGTTACTTTGGTATTATGGCAATGCCAATTACGCTCCTTGGACTCTTTATATCATTTATCATTCAGCCAAATGTGGTAAATCTATCTGAATTGTTAGTAAAAGGAAAGTTGAAGGAATTTGCACGAATTGTTAGTAAAATTAATCACATAACTTTTGGGATAGGAGTGCTTTCGGTTGTTCTGAGTTATTTGGTTGGTGTTTGGGTGCTTAATACTATTTTTGGCATCAATATTAACAATTTCCAACTCGATTTAACAATTATGGTTATCGGTGCGGTGGCGAATGCTTTCGTGTCGATTTATGTTAATTTGCTGATCATTATGCGTCGGTTTAAGGGACAGTTTTATACACTGCTACTCACGGATATTTTGGCGGTAGCAGTATCTATGTGTCTGATTGAGCGGTCGGCGATGTTGGGTAGTGTGCTAGTTTTTATGCTGATCAGCTTTTTGCAACTAGCACTTTTGTTAGTCATCTATAAGTGGTCGTTAAAAGATGCTATAATAACTGACAAAGATAAAGGGGAGTTATGAGTAAGAAATACGTAATTTTAGGAGCAGGTGGACAACTAGGTAAGGCGTTGTGTGCCATGTTTCCAGACGCTAAGGCATTATCACGAGAAGAGTTGGATATAGCCAATGAGGAGCAAGTAAAGGCCTTTGACTGGTCAAAATACGACGTTATCATCAATGCAGCAGCTTTGGTTAATGCCGATGGTTCTGAGACAGACGAGCTGCGTGCTAAGACATGGCTAGCTAATGCTTATGGTCCACGTAACCTCGCTAAAATTGCGATTGAACAAAACAAAACCCTTATCCACTATTCGTCAGATTATGTTTGGGATGGCCGAGAAAAAAACCATCAAGATGATGAGGTGGTTGCACCGCTATTGGTCTATGGAGAAAGTAAGGCGGCAGGTGATTTGGTGGTTAGTTTGGCGCCAAAACACTACATCATGCGAGTGTCATGGGTCGTTGGTGACGGCCACAATATGCCAAAAACCATGAAAAACTTGGCAGATATGCGCATCAATCCAAAAGTGGTTAATGATCAATTTGGTCGGCTGACGTTTGCGTCAGAGATCGCTCGAGCTACCAAGTATTTTTTGGATAATAATGTGGCGTACGGACTGTATAATGTATCCAATGATGGTCCAGTCAAGTCATGGCATGAAATTGCTGCCGACGTTTTCGAATATGCTGGACATGACCGTAGTCGTGTACAGCCAATCTCTACCGAGGAATACGCTGCCAGTAAACCAGGTTTTGCACCGCGACCGCTCAACAGTGATATGGATTTGTCGAAGTTGCGTCGAGCGGGTTTCACACCAAGAGACTATACGGACATGTTGAAAGACTACATTAAACAACTGCCGGTTAATGGATAGGAATTGCAGGCATGAATAAAGGAATTCTAAACGTTATATACCAGAGCGACGACAATTATGCGGTAGTGAGTGCAATTTCTATTGTGTCACTTTTGGAAAACAACAAACACTTGAAAGAGATTAATATTTTTTATCTCGGACACCAGCTCGAAAAAGCTAGCATCAATAAGTTTAATAAAATGGTTGGTAACTACCAAAATGCCACAATCACGTTTGTTGATGTCTCAAGCTACCCTGATGAACTGAAAGAGATCGGCGTCAAGGCTTGGAAGGGGCTGTATATCACATGGTATAAAATGCTGGCGTTTGCTAAGCTTGATATCAAAACAGACCGAATCTTGTACATTAACCCACACACGGTTATCAGCGGAGCGCTTGATGGTCTTTTGGATCTTGATTTTGAAGATAATGTGATGGCGCTGTCATATGACGCTACTATGGTAAACGCACATAAAGAGGTCATCGGTTTGAAACCAACCGACGGCTACTTTAACTGCGGAATTATGCTGATTAATCACAAAAAATGGATGAAAGATAAGATTGATGCCAAGATGCGCGAGCATTTGCGACATAATCACTATGAGGTGGCTGACCAAGATCTATGTAATGTATTTTTCAAAGGCAAGATCAAGAAGGTTGGTGTGGAGTATAATTTCTCGACTGTGTTCTATGGCTATGCTATTAAAAAATACATCAAAGCTAACGGCTTCTTACCCGAAAGCTTTTATAGTTATGATGAGATCATGGAGAGTTACTACACACCAAAGATTATTCACTCACAGTTTGGTATGAATGGTCGGCCATGGCAGCAAGGTAATGAAAACCCAGTTGGTATTTTGTGGCGTAAGTATCTACATCTGACGCCGTGGAAAAATACTACGATGCCAGTAGCCAAGAAGGATATGAACTGGCGACTATATGACTTATTGCCACAATCAATAATTGTTAAACTGTACGCCTGGGCGGTTAATCGCAAATTTGCGAGGAAGAAATGATGAGCAGTAAATCGCAGCACACTTTTGTCGTTTTAGCCTATAAAGAATCACCATTTTTGGAAGATTGTGTTAAATCTGTGATGAATCAGCAATATAACAGTGATGTTGTAATTGCTACATCAACACCAAATGCTTTTATTGATGCTATCGCTGAAAAGTATGGCCTAAAAGTGATTGCTCGACCAGAAAAAGATAGAGGCAAAGGCGCGGCGAGTGATTTTGATTTTGGGTTGTCAGTTTCTGAGACGACACTAACTACCGTCGCTAACCACGATGAGATATATGACTATAATTATTCTTCAGAGGTGGTTGCGTATTATGAAAAACACCAGGATAGTTGCATTATCTTTACTAGGGCCTATGACATCAAAGGCAATTTTGCGGTGACTAAATCTCTAAATTTAGTTATTAAAAATATGCTTTGCTGGCCGCTGGCAATTTCCAAGAAGAGTCGATTTACTAAGAGGCTGCTTCTGTCGTTTGGTGATCCAATTTGCTGTCCAGCTGTAACTTTTGTTAAAGGTCACTACAAGCTTCCGGTTTTTGAGTCTGATTTGATAGCGACGTTTGATTATTGGGCGTGGGAAAAATTATCTAAAAATACCTATGGCTTTGGGTATATTAAAAAATCACTAATGGGTCATCGTATCCATGAAGGTTCAATCACCACCAAAGCGATTGGCGACAATGCCCGTGCCAGAGAAGAGTATATGATCTTGTCAAAGTTTTGGCCAAAACCGATAGCTAAAATCATCTCATCGGTATATCGACTTAGTGAGCGGAGTAACGGGTGAAAATTGCCATCACTGGAGCGAGTGGATATATCGGGCGTCACATTGCTGCGCTAGCTAAAAAGAATGGCCATGAGGTAGTAGCTATTGATAGATCGAGTGATATCGATATTTTTGCTCAACACGACAATATATTTGAAGCGTTACAAAAACCTGATGTTTTACTGCATTTAGCCTGGCGAGATGGTTTTCAGCATAATTCACCAGAACATATGAAAAATCTCTCTCATCACTACGAGTTCTTGCGGTCATATATCAACGGTGGCGGCAAGAATGTGGCGGTGATGGGTAGTATGCATGAGGTTGGGTACTGGGAAGGCGTAATTGATGAACAGACGCCATGTGATCCGCTGTCCCAATACGGCGTTGCCAAAAATGCCTTGCGGCAAAGTATGATGCTGCTCGCAAAAGATAGCGACATTACCTTATATTGGCTGCGTGGTTTTTATATCTATGGCGATGATATTGGCGGCCACTCGATATTTTCCAAAATCGCACAAGCTGCTGCTGACGGTAAAACCGAATTTCCTTTCACGACAGGCAAAAATAAATATGATTTTTTGCATATTGATGAATTTTCAGATCAAGTATTAGCGACTATCACTCAAGATAAGGTAACGGGAATAATCAATATTTGTTCTGGTAAACCAGTTAGTCTAGCTGAGCGGGTTGAACAATACATACAAGACAATCACTATCATATCAAATTGCAGTATGGAGCGTTTCCGGACAGGCCGTATGATTCGCCGGCAGTTTGGGGTGATGACTCAAAGATAAGAATGATTACAGGCTAGATAGTACACCTATTTTTTAGACAATCTGATCGATAATTCTTGATGTAAATCGCGCAGTCTACGCTCATTTTGGTCGATACGTTGACGCTGTGTATTGGCGATATAGAACAGGAGGATGATAGCGGTAGTTTGCAGGATATCAAACAAGCTTAATTCTGATGAATCAAGCGGCGGATGTCCAAGTGAAATGTTATACATCGGGAATGAACCCACCAAAACAACCATGATAACCAGCCAGATAATGAGCTGATGACGAAAGCGTGCCGTGCTGACCTTGCGTAGTTTGTATTGAGTGATGATATTGATTAGTGCTGCCAGAATAATGGGCACGTTAAGTAGTACAAGGATAAGATATCTCATTCGAATAGCTCCGTTAGTCGTTGCTTAAATAGTCGTTTGACGATGTTAATAGCGTTCCAGTTGTTTTGACCTTTGGCACGGGAGTAGTCAGTATAGATTGCTTTAATCGGGTATTCGGAAATAATCATACCTGCTTGTTTAGCACGCCAAATCATTTCTGAACAAAATTCATAGCCAGTTGATTTCCAGTCAAGGTTGTCAATTGCCTTTCGCGAGTAAACTCGTAGACCGGACTGTGAATCAGTGACATTGATACCAAACAGAGCATAGGTGATGAAGCTGAGACCTTTATTTCCTAAAACCTTAGTCCTAGACATACCCTCACTGTTGATGAGTCGGCTGCCAATGAGTAAGTCGGTATCAGAGGTGTCGCTCTGCCTAATCCCCACTAGAACATCCTCTGGGTCGTGTTGCCCATCAGCATCCATGGTAGCCGCGATATCGTAGCCGTATTGTCGTGCGTAGGCAAGCCCAGTCAGGGTAGCGCCGCCAGCACCAGAGTTTAAGATGTGATCAATGACGATCGCACCACCTTTTTGTGCTTGCTTAAGCGTGTCGTCTTTTGATCCATCATTGACAAGCACAATATCAATAGAATAGGATTTATGTGCTTTTAAGAAAACTTTCTTGGATTTCTTGATAACATCCTGAATAACCGCGCCCTCGTTGTAGGCAGGTATGATAACACAAACTCGTTTCATGCTAGCTATATTATAACAACCTTGTGAAATAGTTACTATATCCAGATTTTTTCAGTGGTTCAGCGAGTGTGTCAAGCTGTTCTCGGTTGATCCAGCCATTTTTAAAGGCAGTTTTTTCCGGACTACC
>CAUOLC010000009.1:0-26664 GCA_963456285.1 uncultured Candidatus Saccharibacteria bacterium
CGCAGTGCGGCGTGCCGATTTCGTCTTGGCGGCGGTAGCGCTTGCCGATGTTGCCATTGTCATCCCACATCACCCGGCCTGGGTTGGCTTTGGCAAGGCTCGCGTAGACGTCGCGGGCTTTTTCCACCAATTCTGGCTTGTTTTTGAGTAGCGGCGAGACGGCAAATTTGACCGGCGCCAAATGCTCTGGCAGCGCCAAATACACCCGCTTTTCACCATTTTGCTCATCCTCACGGTACGCACCCGACAGCACCGCCATCAGCGCCCGCTCCACACCAAACGACGGCTCGATAACGTGCGGAACAAATTTTGTGTTCGTCCCCTTGACGGTATACTCCATGCTCTTGCCGCTAGCTTTTTCAATATTTTTAAGATCAAAATTCGTACGATATGCAATTCCCATCAGCTCCTCGCGGCCGATCGGATAGTCGTACTCAATGTCGATCGTCTTTTCGCTATAGTGCGCTCGATCCTCTGGCAGCACGTCCAGCTCATGGATGTGTTCTGGCTTCAAGCCCAGTTCTGCCAAAAACGCATACGTCGCCGCCAGCAGCTCTTCAAACGCCTCCTGCCAATGCTCAGGGTCGACGAAATATTCAATCTCCATCTGCTCGAACTCCCGAGAGCGGAAGACAAAGTCGCGCGGCGCAATTTCATTGCGAAACGCCTTGCCCTGCTGAGCGATGCCAAACGGCAAGTTCGGGTAGAAACTATCGACGACATTTTTGAAATTAGTGAAAATTCCCTGGGCGGTTTCGGGGCGAAGGTAAGAAACAGACCCTTCATCTGCAACAGGCCCTACGGTCGTCTTAAACATCATATTGAACGGCTTAGCTTCACTCCAGTCGCAAGAACCACACTTCTCACATTCATACACATCATACTCAAGAAACTTCTTGGTTAAAGAACCTCTATACTTATATCCATCCTTTAATTCCTCTATCCTTTTATCAATTTTTTGAGCTTCGTCCTTTAAGTTCATTTCTTCAGCAAGCCTCTTAGCTTCTAATACCTCTTCAGGGTCAGAACTCTGGTTCATTTTTCTTAAAGGAAGGAGCTTCTCTTCCAGCGTCAACTTATCAGACTCCAACTCTTCGTTGATCATATATAGAAAATTATCATACTTGATTCTAGTGTCTAATTTGTCAAAGCGAAATCGACTTTTACAATTATTACACTCCACCAGTGGGTCAGAAAACGTATCGACATGCCCACTCGCCTGCCAGACCTTCTGATTCATCAAAATTGCTGCATCGACGCCATACATATCGTCGCGCTCGTCAACAAACCGACGCCACCACAAATTCATGATATTGCGCTTCAGCTGCACACCCAGCGGACCGTAATCCCAGGTACCACTCAAACCGCCATAGACATCCGACCCCTGATAAATAAAGCCGCGGCGCTTGCACAGGCTGATAATATCTTCCATTTTTGCTTGACTCATCAAAAAACCTTTCTCCATGTTGGCAACATGGCGATTCACAATTATTACCTACAGTATACCATTTTATGGGCAATATTACACCGCCGCGTGCTGCCGCGCCACCAGCCAACAAGCACTGATCACCTCAGTTATCCCGCCAATTTGCGCCACAGTCGCCAGCGGCTTCGCCTGGATGAGCCGAAGCAGTTTGATAGCGTCTGCCGACAGGTCGCCCTGCTCCGCCAGTCGCAAGCCCTTTTCCGTATTGTCGTACATATATGTTTTGTCAGGCGACAAAGTATGGGCTGTCACATCAGTGCGCAGATTGAGCTCATCACCCAGCAGCCCAGCGTAGTGCAAGTAAAACCAGGTTTCAATCAGTTTTTGCTCAACCTTCACATTATTCAATTGCGCCAACACTTGCTGCGCCACCGAAAACCAGGCCGGCTCGTCAACCTGTTCACTCGCTCGATTGACCAATTTCAACATCTCATAACCAAATTGCATCCGCTCATAACTGTCCAGAATATGTCGATAAAATTGCTGCAGCTGCGCACTGGTCAAAATCCCCAACTCGCCGCGCCCACGTCGCACCACCACGTCGCACAGCGCAAATAGTTCGATACCGCCTGCCAATTTACTTTTTTCGCGTCGCACGCCTTTGGCAATCACGTTGCGCCGCCCCGCCGAAGTCAATAGATGTAAAATTCGATCCGCCTCGCCGTAGTCAGTTCTTCTCAGGACGATGGCTTGCAAGCGCTCGCTCTGGCTCATAGTAGCACCTCCGTCAACGCCTGTCGCGCCTGCGCCGGCGTCATGGTTGATTTGTCAAGCACCGCCCGCACACCAAACGGCTCCATATCGTCACGATTGATGCCAACGTTACTACACACGATGATCGGCAAATTAGCCAAGTCCTCATGGCTTTTCAATTCGTTCAGCAGCGCCATGCCCGTTTCACTCGCCAAGAGCATATCCAACACCAACGCATCTGGGTGCCAATCATCGATCATTTCCAGCGCCTGCCCCGGAGCAATAACAACCCGCGAATCAGCGCCAGCTTCTGAAACATAGTGCCGAATCAGCTTCGCCCACACTGGATCGTCCTCAACAATCAGCACTTTTTTCATAGCAAACTCATCTGTTGACTTATGGGTAATTCTACGTAAAATGTCAGTCCATCACGATGCCTGATCAGGCCAATAGTTCCGCCCATGGCTTTTGCAAATTGCGACGCTACATATACGCCCAAACCGCTGCTGTCAGGGCGCGTTCGAACTGATTTTCGCTGCTCCATCTCATCGATAAGCCGCGCATAATCCGCACGGCTCATCATCGGGCCGTGGTCACGAATCAAGATCCTCAACGTCGAGCCAATTTGGCGAATTGTCACCCGTATGGGCATATCTTTTTCGCTGTATTTGAGAGAATTGTTCAAAAAGTTAGCTAAAATCCGTGACAATAACGCCCTGTTTGCCACCACCAAATGCTTCGCCGACTGTTTTTTCGGCCAGTCGATTGATTGGCCGTACAAACGCAACATCGGGTGTAATTCCATGGCCATTTGCTGACACAACGCCAGTGGGTTGATGGGCTCCAGAGGAAATAACGTTGGCGACAAGTGAGCCGTTTGCGCCAAGTCCTGTACCAACGCCAACGACTGATCACTGATACTCGACAGTTGCTGAGCAATGCGACGCGTTTCAGCTGCATCTAGCAGCCCCTCTTCCAGGAGCAGACTGAGTTGTCTGATGAGCGCCAGCGGAGATTTCAATTCATGCGCAGCCACCGCTACACTTGGCAGCTGCCCAAATTCAGCATTATTCCATCTTACCTCCGCCATACCTGCTTACAGTATAGCAATTGGCGTATTACTGAACAAACTTAACCGTGTCGAGAACTGCCTGAAAATCTGGCTTGAAGACGTCAGCGTCAGTAGAAAAACGAATCGTTTTGTCTCGCACTCGCATCAAAACCACTGAACCGCGCAATTCTTTAGAGAAAGCACCGTCCAAGCGAGTAGCTGCGTTACCATTAAATTCAACGCTGCTTGAGGTCAATTCACCCTTCTTCAACTGGTTAGCGTATTGGCTCAGCACCTTATCAAAGTCGCTGTTTAGTACTTCCAAGCGAACAGCAAAACGGCTGGTGTTTGAGCGTGCTGGCGGCACAGTGCCCGGATGTAGGTACGCTTTGTAGTCACCGCGGTCAGTACCGTCTTGATCAACATATGCACTCCAGGTCTTTGGATACATGAACGAAACTCGACCAAATTCATTTGGTCCAACAAACTCAACGCGCGGATTCTTGGCTTCTTCAGAAAATCGCTTCTGGTCAAGCTCAGCCTGTTCATTTTTACCTTTGGCAACCGCACTGGCAACCTTTGCGTCAACGCCCGTTTTTTCTCGTGTGTACTCCACGAACATCCAAGCTGCTACAGCTCCAGCGATTAGCGTTAACACCAAAAAACCAATCGTACCGACCATCCAGCCGTTGATTGACCCCTGTTCAAATTGTCTTCTTTTCATATCTTGCATTATAGCTTATGCTTTGTCTCCTGTAAAGTCAGGACGTATTTCATACAGAAAATACGGACCAGCTTCTTTCAGTAGTCGGTCGTTCTTCGTGGTATCTAGCCGATAGCCATAACTGACCAATCGTAACGATCTGCCCTGGTGGGTCGCCTGTTGCCGAGCCAATTGATAAATTTTCTTCAAATGCAGCCCTGCACCAAACGCGTATATCACCGTGATGTTGTCGGCAGGTTGCGTCGTCCACGCATTCGTCCATTTGATGCGCACATTCTTGGCATGTTTTCTTAGCCGCCAACGAGACGCCAGCACTAAAAATGGGTTAATCTCATAGCCAACGGCCTGAGCGCCAGTTTTCGCCACCTCTTGTAGCACGGCGCCATCACCCGACCCTACGTCCAGCACGATGTCGTCTTTAGTCAGCTTCAGTTCATCCCTCAACAGTTTCTGAATATCAGTATGTCGCGTTGGCACATATGGCGCACCGATGAACGCCGTCAGTCCAAATATCAAAAATACTATCAGCGCACAAACAATCACTACTTCCATGATGGACTACTCACCCAACACTTCAATTTCGTTTTTCATATTCAGCAGCCGCTCTTCTGCCTGCTCCGCCACTTTTTTGACAGCCAGAAACCGCTCACGCGCCTCTTCTAGCCGAAACTCATCGCTGTGAAACCACGCCATTTCTTTGTCCAGCTGTTCCAATAGCTCATTAATTGTTGGTTCGTTCTGCATATGCTTCAACCCTCGCTTTCATCAAAGCTTTGTTAGTTTGTATTTCAATCACTTCCCCGACCGCACAATTACCCCTGATCATAGCATAGCCTCTTGCCAGGGCTAATTCTGGATCGTATTCACTAATCAACCTGATGCGTGACTGTACATCACTCAGCAGCTCCTCAACGTGCTGACGCCAGCTATCCAGAGCATTGCTGCGCGCCGCCTGTACCAGTTCCAATTCCTCGTCAATCGCTCGTACTGTTTGTAGCGCCACACCACGAAGCTGGTGCTTGATCGACCGAATCACGTCGTGCTTATCTGGCAGTAGCAACTGCGCCGCATTGCTTGGCGTTGACGCTCGTACATCAGCTGCAAGATCACACAATGTCGTGTCAATTTCATGACCAATTCCCGTCAGAACTGGCACTCGACTGGACGCCAGTTTTCGCACCAGCAATTCGTCATTGAACACACTCAAATCATCAGTGCTACCACCGCCACGAATCAGCACTATTACTTCTGGCAGCTCCGCCAAGCTTTCAATCTTCTCAACCGCCCTGATGATCTGATCTGCCGCCGTTTCACCCTGCACCATCACATTTACCACGCTAAACTGAACGCCGCCCCAGCGCTCATTGGCGATTTTCATAAAGTCAGCGTACCCCGCTGAGTTAGTACTGGAGATAACCGCCACATGCTGCGGCCGGAACGGCAATGGTCGTTTGCGAGCATCATCAAACAGCCCCTCATCTGACAGCTTTTTACGCAGCAGTTCAAAGCTTTTGCGTAAATTTCCTTCGCCCACTGGCTGCACTGACTGTACGGTTAAACTAAACTTGCCCCAATCGGTTACCTTCGGCACTGCCCGTACCACCACTCGCATACCATCATGAATGGGCATTCTCAGCTGCCACACCGTCATGAAACAATTGACCGTACCGTCATCATCTTTCAGGTCAAAGAAAACGTATTTTTGGTGATTGACCTTAAACGAGCTGACTTCACCTTCAATCTGCACCGAGCCAAAGGCCAGCTCTAGCGACTGATTGACAACCGCCAAAAATTCGCTAACGCTAAACTTAGGAGTCACGGTGAGGCTTACCATATTTGATTAGCGCGTGCTGATAGAAAATATAGCCAAGGACAATTGTTCCCATGAGCAAAATGACACGCGTCAGTATGATGCCCGCGATAGCGATATCTGGCGGCGTACCAGTCATACTCAAAAACAAAATCATGATCGTTTCGTACACACCTGCGCCGCCTGGCGTAAAGATGATAATTCCGGCAAAGCCTGCCGCAATATAACCAATCAACAGAACTGCTGGATTGACCGAAGCCCCCAGTGACCAAAAAGCCAGCATAAACATCAAAATATCAAACGATGCATACACAATTCCCCACAAGAACGGTTTGACGATCAAGCGTTTATCTTGCATCAATTCCGAGAAATCGTCGTGCATATCAGAGAAAAAGGTATCCATCTGCTCCACCTGAACCAACTGGCGCTGCATACCAAACGTCACACATTTAGTGATAGCATTAAGCCCTCGCGCAATTCGGCGCGCCGCCTTGTGCATCCTATGACGAGAAGAAAACATGTATATGATAGCAAACGTCAGACTCAGCACAACAACCACCACCAAAAAGCTCGATGCCACAATATACCGGTTGATGCGACCGTCTACTGCCAAAAACACCACTGCCACGATCATCATGGCTAGCATTGACAAAAACCCTGTCACATATCTCAGGAGCTGCGCAAACGTTGAACGCGCCGAGCTCACACCGAGTTTACTCATCCTCCATGTCGTATAGGAAATACCACTCACCCCGCCCGACGGAAAGATATGATTTACCAAGTTCAACTCCAGTGCAATTCGCACTTGCTCTAGCCGCGACACGTGCTTGATGAGCTTCCTATCACGTAGATAAGAAAAAATCATTTCGCCACCAGCATAATACACGATGATCTGCGCCGGCAGCAGCAAGGCCAATAGCCCAACATTAGCCGTACCCAACAGCTCCCATGCTCGCAGTAGCTCATGGCGCGATAAATAGATGATTGCTGCCAAAACTAACAGTGTAATTAGACTGACGATCATGCGCGGCGATTTCAGCGTTTTCAACACCTTCGAAATTTTTCCAGAAAACATACCTCTCCATTATATCATGAGCCTGATATACTATAGATATGTTCGTAGCAATATTAGGGCGCTTGCCGAAGTTATCAATCGCAGAATTAGAAGCCATGTTTGGAAAATCACATGTTCGTGCCGTCAGCCACAGCGCCGCTGTTGTTGACACTGATGGGCTGTCAATCGATTCCCTTGGCGGATCACTCAAATGCGGCAAAGTCATCCACACTCTCCCGGCCGACAACCGCCCGACCCTGGAGCAAGCTTCTCATTGGATTACGCATACTTATGTCAACCAACTGCTGGCAGTCGGCGGAAAAATCACCCTCGGCATCAGTGCCTATGGACTATCAACCTCGCCTCGCCACCTACAGAAAATTGGCCTATCGCTCAAATCGTCCATGAAAAGACATGGTGCTAGCCTGCGACTCATCCCTAACACCAGCATAGAATTATCAACTGCCACTTCGCATAACAATAAGCTTGGGCTCAGTCCTAAAAAACGTGAATTATTCATCATCAAGACCGACGACGACGCCATCCTCATTGCTGAAAGTAATGGCGCGCAAAACATCACCGCTTATGCCCGCCGTGACCGCAACCGACCACGCCGTGACGCATTCGTCGGCATGTTGCCGCCCAAATTAGCACAAATCATGGTAAATCTAGCCGTCGGCAACACCGCAAAAACAACCATCCTTGACCCTTTTTGCGGTACGGGCACCGTTCTTCAGGAAGCTTTGCTTAAAGGATATGACGTCTGCGGTAGCGACCTCAGTCAAAAAATGATTGATTATACGACAGAAAACCTAGCCTGGTTGCAAAGCAAATACCATATCACCGGCTCGGTACGTAGCCTCGAACAAGCTGACGCCATGACTCATCAGTGGACAGAGGGTCAACAGCTTGATGCTGTCATCTGCGAAACCTACCTCGGACAACCCTTCTCCGCACCGCCAAGCCCCAAAAAACTCCACGAGGTCACCGGTAATTGCAATCATATCATTACTAACTTTTTACGCAATATCCACGGTCAACTTACGCCCGGCACCACACTGTGCATCGCCGTACCTGCTTGGCGTGATGCCAACCGCAAACTAACTCATCTGCCGCTCGTCCAAAACCTAGAGGCACTCGGCTACACCCTACAACAGCCGCCCCTCATATATTCCCGATCCGACCAAGTCGTAGTGCGTGAAATATTACTATTAAAAACCACCTAGCTTCTTGACATTACACTAGTAGTGGTCTATACTAGTAAGGATTGTTTATAGAAACTATAAGGAGTTTAGCAAATGTCAAAGGTTAAAGCTGGTGGCTCAAGCAAGAACATCCACAACAATGCTGGTCAGCGTTTGGGTGTGAAACGCTTTGGCGGCCAAAAAGTCAACGCTGGTGAAGTGCTGGTACGTCAGACTGGTGCCACCAAGATTGCTGGTGACGGTACATACATGAGCCGTAACTACACTATTCATGCAGCTAAAGACGGCGTGGTTAGCTTTAAGAAAGTCAAAAAGCAGAAATTTACCGGTAAAACCGAACGCCGCACACAAGTTTGCGTAGACTAAGCCTAAAAATCTCAACCTACTACAGGCTACCATCATAAAAATAGTCGCTTCCATGGCGACTATTTTATATACTAACTAGGTTTATTCTGTCATCCCTAAGTGGTGCTTCACCCGCGCAACCACATCACCGATGACAACTTGAGACTTCACCAAGTATTCGTCAACTCCCAAACCTTCAGCCCGTTCTTTATCTTTTGGCTGACTCAGCGCTGTCAACATGATAATGCGTACATTAGCCGTTTCTGGCGTATTGCGCAAAATATCCAACACGTCAAAACCACTGATTTTTGGCATCATAGCGTCCAGCAAAATCAAATCTGGCTTATATTCAACGGTTGCGGACAGTGCGTCTTCGCCATTATGCACTTCCTTGATATCAAAGCCTTCTAGCTCCAGCCTGGCGCGATACACGGCTGCCAGTGCCATGTCGTCCTCTACTAATAATATTTTCCTCTTTGCGTTCATACTATCTTTATTCTAACGCCCACATCAGAAAAACACAAGCGTTTACCAGGACAGCTTTTTGGCAGCGTCCATCTGTGGATCTTTACCAAAATTCATATCATTAGCGGTCAAGCCAACCTTCTCGTCTGGCTCAATACCTGTCTTGTCAATAGTGTGACCCTTTGGCGTATACCAACGCGCTTCCGTAACTTTGAGCTGTGCACCATCACGCAATTTGATCAATTGCTGTACACTACCCTTACCGTAGCTCTTCTCTCCCAGCAGTTTCGCCTTGCCATACTCTTGCAGTGCACCCGCTACTATTTCACTGGCACTGGCACTCGACCTATCGATCAGCACCACTGTTTTAATGTCTTGCAGTAGTGGCTTGCCTGTTGATTTGACTGTTTTGACAACCTTGTCACCACGCCGCTCCGTCATGATGTCTTGGTTGTCCAGCCACAGCCCAGCCAAGGCTTGCGCTGCCGTCACAGTCCCGCCAGGATTACTGCGCAGGTCTACGATAACCTTCTGGACATTGTTTTGCTTGAAAGCCTCAGCCGCTGCGCGCGCTAACGTACCCGTTTCCTCACCAAATCGGTACACTTTCAAGATGCCAACACCGTCAACAATATCATGTTCCACGGCTGGTGCGGTGATTTGCTTACGCGTCATCGACATTTCTAGTCGCTGATAATTACGAAGTACTTGCAGCTTCACTGTAGTGTTCACTTCCCCGCGTATTTTTTCCACCACCTGTTCGGTAGTAGCATCCGCCACCGAGTTGCCATTCACCGCTATAATGATATCACCAGCTTTCACTTGAGCTTCCTCTGCTGGACTATTTCGTAGCACCCTGACTACTGTCGGCCGATTATTCCTCAAACCAATCTCCGCGCCGATGCCACCACCAATATTACCATTCAGACTCTTCTCAAATTCTTTGGCTTCCTCAGCGTCCATGAATGTCGTGTACGGATCGCCAGTAGCCGCCACCAGACCGCGACTCGCGCCATTGATCAATTTATCGGTGTCCAGATTTCCATCGTACTGTGCCTTCAGTTGTCGATACGTCTCTTGAATCCGCTCCGTATCAAGCCGCTCGGCGCTATATCGCACACCAAGCTTTGGTGCAATCGCCGCAAATATCTGATCCGACCGCGCACCCGCGATAAAACTAACCACTGCTATAACTACCGCCCACGCAAACAGCTGAGCTTTCCCTGCTTTCTCCTTGCTCATAGAACCATTATAGCATGAGCGGCATCAAATCTTAGAAGTAGATGTAGACAAGTCCAGACGATGAGCGCTTATAATTGCGGTACAGACCATCCCAGCCCAAGTTATAGTCACTAACCGTAATGGTGCCGTCGCCGTTTACCGACTCAACATACATCACGTGACCATATGCACCACCCATTATCACCGCTGCTGCCCCTGCTCGTGGGGTGCTGCCGTTCGAAATACCATGACGAGCTGTGGTTGATGGCCACTGGTTAGCGTTACCAGCTCCGCCGAAATGCGGTACATAACGACCAGTGCTGTGAACCTTCCAAGCAACGTAGCTCACACACTGACGGGTATACAACCCCCATGGGTCGACATAGGCATCCAACGGCGCATTTGCCCAAGCACCTGGGTAGCCACCACCACCAGGCGTACCAGATGGCACGCTACCTCGTGGCAAACTACGCAAGTTTTCTGCAGCCTGCTGCTCACGCAATTTCGCAATTTCACCATTACGCTGTGACGCCAAAGATGAGTAAGCTGCCTGGTCATTCTTTGTATCATTCACCAATTTCGCCTGTTCAGCCTGCTTAGCCGCCATTTGAGCCTTTTGAGTTTCCTGGTCCTTCAGTGTACGCTCAACGGCAGCCTTATTGTCCTGCAATTTCTTTTGCAGACGCTTAATTTCCTTGATTTTGTCATTCAGTGAGCCCTGCAAGCTGCTGCGCTGTTCCTGCTTGTCGATAAAATCACCGATGTTCTCTGAGCTAGCCAGCATTTCCAGCGGAGAAATCTGATCATCAACATACATGTCAGACAAAATCTGACCCATCGTCTTACGGTTTCTGTTGATCGCCGCTTCGTTATTCTTGATCTCTTCCTTCAGGGAGTCAATCTTATTTTGGCTTTCAATGATTTGAGATTGCAACGCGTTCACCTGCGCAGTCAAACGGTTCAATTCCTCTTCCAGAGTCGCCGCCATCTCGCCCAAGCGAGCCGCCTGCGAATTGTAGTTATTGGCTTCTTGTTGTTTAGCTTTAATTTCTGCCTCATAATCTCGCGCAAAAACCGTGCCAGCGGTCTGAAAAATCCCCGCTCCGGCAACGACGGCAGCCATCACCACCAAGGCTACTTTGGTGGCTTGTTTGTGCGAAACTGGTGTGGTGGACCGTTGCTTCATACTATATATGATAATAGCATAAGCACTATCCACATGTCAACCAAGTTTTATGTGACTTAAATCTTGAGGTATTTATGGGTCGCAACCCACGACGAAATCGTACCAATCAGCCCACCGATGAGAATCATAGCCAGCAACACCAGCCCAACATACGGCGTCAGATCCTGAAGTAACGTATCAATTGGCAACCATTTACGCATCGGCTCCTTGGCAAACGCCAACAGTCCATAACCCCCCGCCGTAGCGATCACCGCAGCGATAAATCCATACATAATCGCCTCAACCACAAACGGTCCGCGGATGAAACTACGCTCAGCACCGATGAGCTTCATCATCTGGATCTCGCTCTTACGGTTGAAGATGGCCATGCGGATAGTGTTAAACACCACTAGTGAGGAAATCAGCACAAACACCACAGTGGCAATCGATCCACCAATGCTTGCCACACGCACCCAACCACCAATTGTTTCGATAGCCTGGCGGCGATCACCAGTGAATGACGGTTGTCGACGCTGGTCTTTGTTGGCAAGATAGGTTTCATCAGTCCCCACAAAATGCTTCAGCGAAGAATAATTGTTCAGGTCTTTCACCGAAACCTGCAGTGTCGCTGGTAGCTCATTGCTTGCTTCACGAATAGCTTCCAGCGCTTCTACATTATCTTTGTAACGCTGAGCCTGTTCGTGGCGTGCTTGTTCCGCAGAAATGTATGTCACCCCTGTTACGTTGTCCAATTTTTTAATCTTATCTGTCAATTCGTTAACAGTTTTTTCAGAAACAGACCCTTTAAGGTAAATCGAGATATTTGCCTTTTGAGTGATGGTCTCCGTTGTATTTACCAAGATACGCTGTGCCGCCACAGTCACAAAGATAATCAGCAAAGTCACGCTCATAACCGCCGTCGCTGCGACTGTCAACCAAGCATTACGGCTAAAATTATTGACACCATAGCGCAGCATACGAACAAAAGCTAACGTTCGCCGCTGCTTCATTTTGTTGCGCTGCATCGCTTTTACGTTTGCGTTTGTCTTTTTCTTGGCCATTATTGCTTATATGTTCCTCTCGCCTGGTCAGACGTAATTTTACCGTGATCGATGGTAATCACCCGTCGCTTCAACTTATTCACAATATCAACATTATGCGTCGTCAGTAGTACGGTTGTACCGTACTTATTAATTTTTTCCAGCAGCCGCACGATATCCCAACTGTGCTTAGGGTCAAGGTTACCCGTCGGCTCATCAGCGATCAATATCTTTGGCTGGCGCACCACTGCTCTGGCGATCGCCACTCGCTGGCGCTCACCACCAGATAGCTGATGTGGGAAGTTCTTCTCCTTACCTTTAAGTCCGACTAGTTCAATAACTTTTGGCACGGTTGATTTGATCTCACGGTTGGTCATCCCAGCAATCTCCAGCGCAAAGGCCACATTCTCAAATACCGTCCGATTCGGCAGCAGCTTGAAATCCTGAAAGACGACACCAATTTTTCGACGCAATAACGGAATGTGCTTGTCTTTGAGCGTGTCATAATCAATACCACCAACAACAATCTTGCCACTTGAAGGCTTTTCTTCACGCGTTAATAATTTCAACAATGTTGATTTACCAGCACCGCTCGTACCAACCAAAATGACAAACTCCCCGGCCTTCACATGCACACTAACGCGATTGATGGCAGGCTTGCCTGTTTTGGTGTAACTCTTTGTAACCCTATCCAACAGAATCATACTGTACTAGTGTAACACTTTTTATCAAAAAGCGCGAATATAATGCTTCTGTTTTCGCCTAGTCTTTGAGGCTCAAGTCAAATGTCGAAAAATCCAGGTTTTCCAAAGTGTTCGTTGACTGCTTTGCAATACGACGATTCTTCTTTGCTTTGGTTTCCTTGTCTGCGCCAGAAAAAATCTCATTGCGCTCTCGGTAGAGCGTACTCAACTCACTCAACAAATCTTGAATATGAGAATCAATTTCCTGAACCTTTTGAAAATCCAACACCTTCATATTCAAATGATAGCACTTGATTGCTAAAAAGTCAAGGATATTTGGTAGCTAAATATTATTCGTCTTTCGACGCATGTTGACTAAGAAATGCCGTCATAAAATCATCAATTTTACCGTCTAGCACACCCTGCGTATCTCGGTCTTCATGTTTGGTCCGAGTATCTTTAACCAGGGTGTACGGATGCAACACATAATTTCGTATTTGACTGCCCCAGTTAGCCGATTCACCAGCCCTGAGATCTGACAAGCTGTCCGCATGCTGTTCGAGCTGCATTGCCAACAACTTGGAGCGCAAAATTTTCAACGCAGTTTCTTTGTTTTGAATCTGACTACGCTCATTTTGAATCGCCACCACTATCCCCGTTGGTACGTGTGTAACACGAACCGCTGAATCAGTTGTATTCACTCCCTGTCCACCTTTGCCGCCACTACGGTAAACATCTATTTTTAGGTCGCTCGGATCAATATCCACTTCGTCTGGTGTATCAATTTTTGGCAGTACCTCAACCAGCACAAAACTGGTCTGGCGCAAATTATCAGCATTAAACGGGCTGAGCCGCACCAGCCGATGCACGCCATTTTCTGAGCGTAATTTACCATACGCAAACGGCCCTGATATCTCCAGCACAACCGTCTTCAAACCACCATCATCATTCGCAGACCGCTCCAAGACATCAGTCTTCATGCCAGATCGTTCCGCCCACCGCAAATACATACGCTCCAGCATCTGCGCAAAATCTTGGGCATCCAAGCCACCAACGCCTGCTGAAATACGAACCACTGCCTCACGACCATCATATTTCCCGCTAAACAATAGATCTGTTTTGCGGGCCGAGAATTCCGCCTCCAGGGCATCTATTTGCTTAGTGAACTCATCCAATAAATCATCATCCCCCAGTTCCATCAGCTCCAGCAAATCATCCAACTGAACACCCAACACCTGCCATGGCTGCACCGTTTGACGCAACGCGGCTACCTTTTTGGCGACCGACTGAGCATGATCAGGATTATTCCAAATTTCAGGCTGGTTCAATTGCTCTTCTAGTACCGCCAATTCTTCAGCAAGTGCATCAAACTGCAATGCTTGTTTAGCCTGCATGACGTCGCTGCGGAGGGATTGGACCCGTTTTTTCAATGGCTGCATAGAACCCATTATACCATCAGATCCGTGTCTTATAACTCCGCGACAGCCTCAACAAAGGCTTCGCCACGGGCTGTGTAGTTTGCGTACTGGTCAAAGCTGGCGGCAGCTGGACTCAAAATTACAACATCTCCCGGCTGAGCAATATCGAGGGCATATTGCACGACTTCGGTCATCGGTATTACACCCTTTTGCACTATTGTCGCATCTAGCAAACCAGCTTTTTGCAACGCTTTTGCAATATCATCAGCATTGCCACCACTGACAATAACACCCCTTAGTGACTGTGAGCGTGCTAATTCCTCGGCCAACTCTGTGTAATCACCGCCTTTGTCTGCTCCACCAAGGAGCATCACCTTTGGCTGCTGAAATGACCGCAATGCAGCCACCGCACTGCCTGGCGTCGTCGAGATGCTATCATCATAAAACTTCACTCCTCGTTTTTCTGCCACGAACTTGAGCCGATGCGGCAAGCCCGTAAACCCAGCCAACCCCTGACAAATTGTCTCATCTGACAGCTCCGGCACCACCGTCTTAGCCACCAATACTGCCGCGCTAGCATTTTCCTGGTTGTGCACGCCTGGCAATTTGAGTGCTTGCTGCATTTCTACTGACAAATCAATCGGATATGACAACTGACGCGCTGGTGACTTGGCAGCGATCTGCTGGCTGAACTGATTGTTCCTGTTGTAAATGATAATATCTTGAGCCGTTTGAAATGTGGCAATATGTGATTTTGCGTCAAGATAATCAGCAAAACCGTCATGCCTATCCAGGTGGTCTGGCTCAATCATCAAGACGACTGCAACATGCGGAGATTTTTCCAAATCCCACAGCTGAAAACTGCTCAACTCATACACCACGATATCATCTGGCTGAATCTGTGGCAGCACGTCCAACGACGGCACACCAATATTCCCGACAAGATGGACTGTTTTGCCAGCAGCACGCAGCATACTAGTGATCAAACTACAAGTCGTCCCTTTACCTTTTGTCCCCGTCACTCCGATGATAGGCGCTGGACACTGTGCGAAAAACTCATTGGTCGCCGACCATATAGTACCACTGGTCTTGATGCGGCTTGGCGGTAGTCCAGCCGTTCTCACTACCATATCAACGTCATAAAACTGATCAGAAAATACCCCTGCGCCAGTGTGGACCTCAGCGCCCGCTGGCACATCAGACAGCTCTCGCTCATCAACTATCATCAACTGTGCATCTGGAAACTTGCGCTGAAAATACGCGTAGCTAGACCTGCCTTCTACATCGTATCCTGCAATGACAATGTTCATCTTAGAACAATGCTCCCAGCTTTTCTTGGATACGTTCCAGTAGTTCTTTTTCACCACAGCTCACTCCAGCCAACACCCAGGTATTAGCCTGGAAAAATTCACGTGCTACTTGCACAATTTTTTCATCAGTCACTGCCAAAATCGCTGCCGGTACACCAGTATAATCCTTCACGAAATCATCTGAGAAATAGCGACCGGTATAGAAATTGCTGATCTGAGAAACGGTCTGCGCGCCCATTTGGTAACGCCCCAAAGAGTAGGACTTGGCGCTTTCGATGTCTTCAGCAGAAATCTTACCGTTTAGCACACGCTTTAATTCACTGACGATGATATCAAACAGCTCTTCGGCCGTCTCCAAGTTGACCTGACCGGTAAAATCCCATGCCGAGTCATAAAATCCAACCGAAGTATCACTAAAAATACTATACGCCAGTCCTCGCTTGCGGGCCGCCCCGAAAATGCGAGAATTAAACGTCCCAGTCAAAATGTGGTTCAAACAGCCCATAGCGTCAGCTTCAGAATTGCTAATCTCACGAGGCACGATCATCGACCAACCAAATGTCAGATTGGAAGCTTCTTTACGCCTGATCAACAGAGGTCCAGCGCTGTGTAAATTGTCCTGCGGAATCTCAAACCGTTCACCTTCTTCCAATTGCCAGGCTTCCAGGGCTTCCTTGATGCGCGACTTGCGCCCCGTCATTTTACCAGCGATCACAAAGCGCATATTCTTCAAGGTGTGTGTGCGACGGTGGTGCTCTTTGATATCTTTCAAGGTCACGTTGGCAATCGTCTTCAGGCGCTGATTGTACGTCAAAATATCTTCACCCAACGCCTGTTGCACCCGCGGCCACATCACGCGGTTGTGATTGTTCAGATAGCCTGTCAGCTCCGAGCGCACATTGCCCTTCTCAGCCTCCAATTCTTCGGCATTAAAACGCGGTACCGTGATAGCCAGTCTCTGCAGCTCCAACACTCTGTCCCATTCAAAATCAGCACAAAATGCTTCATACCCCATGGAATATTCTGTCGTATAGGCGTTATAATACGCTCCATTTTTGACAAATTCTTGGTCATACAGCGCCTGTGAACGGAATTTTTCATTGGCACCAAATGACATGTGCTCCATAATGTGCGCTGTTTCGTAGATGTCTTTGTCGCGTACATAGCGGCTACCTGCCCGAAAATGAAACTGAAAGCTCATCACCGTAGCATCTGGCACATCGATCAACAACCCACGAGCACCATTCTTTAGTCGTACTTCTTCAACTGTGTGCTTCATGGATTATTTCCGATTCTTTTTGCGGTTTTGGCGCTGGGCTTTTTTCTTTTTGCGCGCTGCATTTTTGGCGCGATTTGCTTCAGAAGCAGTTTTGGCCTTTTTGACTGAGAAATCATCATCGCGGTTCTTTTCGCCAGATGTTATCTCATTAACACCTTTCTCGACCGCAGTTTCAGCGAGTCGAGTCAGCTCGGTGTCGTATTCATCGTCTTGTGATTGCTGCACTGTTGCATCAGCCTTGCGCACCCGGAAGATGGTACTCAAGACCTCGTCGCGCAAATTGTTCTGCAAACTCGTGAACAATTTTTGTGACTCTGACCGATACTCAACCAGTGGATCGCGTTGACCAACACTGCGCCAATGAATACCTTCGCGTAGGTGCTGCATGTTTTCCAAGTGCTGCATCCACAAGGTATCGAGTACTGCCATATAGACTTCTCGCTCAACACCACGCAAGTTTTCGTCACCAATTTCTTCCTCTTTCGCTGCGTATGCTTCACGCGCCAGTTTCATCACCTTTTGGATACGAGATTTGTCTTTCTTCTCTGAACCAGCCTTTGCCAGGGCTCCCTCATCAACCGGGATAACTGTAGCAAATTCTTTCACAAAATTAGGATTATTCTTGAGTGGCAGCTGTGTTGAATCGTTCACTTTTTCTTTGAGCAAACGTTCGATTTCTGGCTTAATGTTATCGCCTTCCAAAATCTTGCGGCGCATGACATATACCACGCGGCGGTGACGGTTGATGACGTTGTCGTACTGAACAACATTTTTGCGCGTATCAAAGTTGTAACCTTCAACACGCTTCTGAGCTGCCTCCAACGTCTTGGATACCGCACGGTTTTGAATTGGCGTTTCTTCGTCGACACCCAGCCGATCCATCAACGCCGCGATGCGCTCGCCCTGGAAAATTCGCATCAAATCATCTTCGGTCGACACATAAAACTGCGTTTCACCTGGGTCTCCCTGGCGACCACCACGACCGCGCAGCTGATTGTCAATCCGGCGCGACTCGTGGCGCTCCGAGCCGATCACTACCAGGCCGCCCAGTTCCTTGACGCCTTTGCCGAGCTTAATGTCGGTACCACGTCCGGCAATGTTTGTCGCTAGGGTAATCGCGCCCTTTTCACCAGCCTTCTCAATGATGGCCGCCTCACGCTCATTATTCTTAGCGTTCAAAATCTCAAACTTAATGCCTTCTTTTTCCAGATATTTGGCAATTTGCTCGTTCTTGGCAATCGAGCCAGAACCAACCAGCACCGGCCGGCCCTGCTTGTGATAATCTTTGATGGCTTCGGCGACTGCCTTCAGCTTGCCCTTTTCGGTCTTGAAAATCAGGTCTTCTTTGTCGTCGCGAATCACTGGCTTGTTCGGCGGAATCTGGATAACGTCCAGTGAATAAATTTGTTGAAACTCTTCCGCCTCGGTGAACGCCGTACCAGTCATACCGGAAAGTTTATTGTACAAACGGAAATAGTTCTGGAACGAAATGGTCGCCAACGTCATGCTTTCTTCCAGCACCGGCACACCTTCTTTGGCCTCAATTGCCTGGTGCAAGCCTTCGTTGTAGCGGCGTCCCTGCATCAAACGGCCAGTGTGCTCATCGACGATGATCACTTCGCCGTCGTTGGTCACCACATAGTCTTTGTCGCGCTTGAACAATGTTTGTGCTCGCAGAGCCTGGTCCATATGATAAACGCTGCGCACGTGATCTGGCGTGTACAAATTTTTTATACCCAGCAGTTTTTGGACTTTTTCCACACCCTCGTCGGTCAAGGCCACGCTGCGGCGCTTTTCATCCAAAACATAGTCATCCGGTACTAATTTGCTGGCAACTTTAGCGAATGTGTAGTAATTGTCTGGGTTTTCCGCTGCTGGCGCCGAGATGATCAGTGGCGTCCGCGCTTCGTCGATCAAAATTGAGTCCACCTCGTCAACGATGGCAAAGTTCAGCTCGCGCTGCCTGAGCAAATCCATGTCGTTGACCATGTTGTCGCGCAGATAGTCAAAGCCAAACTCGTTGTTCGTACCGTAAGTAATGTCCGCCGCGTAGGCTTCCTTACGAGTGACTGGACGGAGTTTGCGCATGCGCGGATCGTCGTGGTGCTCATTATCATAATCTTTATCATAGACAAACGATGCTTCGTTGATGATCACACCAGTCGTCAAGCCCAAAAAGTCATACACCTGGCCCATCCAGCCAGCGTCACGCTGCGCCAGATAGTCATTGACGGTCACCACATGAACACCCTTGCCTTCCAGTGCGTTGAGATAGGTCGGCAGCGTCGCCACCAAGGTTTTACCTTCACCAGTCTTCATCTCAGCCACGTTGCCCTCGTGGAGCGCCATACCACCGATCAGCTGAACATCATACGGACGCTCACCGATGACACGCTTGGCCGCCTCACGAACCACTGCAAAGGCATCTGGCAAAATCGTATCCAGTGTTACGTTCTTTTTCGTCAGCCGTTTTTTTAGCGCTGCCGTCTGCGCTTGCAATTCTTCATCTGACAGTTTTTCATACTTTCCAGACAAACCGTTAATTACTGCAACACGCTTTTCCAGCCGCTTCAAAATCTTCTTCTGCGGATCACCAAAAACTTTACTCAGCGCTTTTTGTTGTGTCATTGCCATAACCTTAAAACTCCCTCGCTTTCGGACATTTTCAAAACTCTTTCTATTGTAACCCTTTTTGACCTAAAATTAAAGAGAAAACACCATATATATGGTGTTTTCTGATTTTAGCGATACTAAACAATTCACCCGCGGCGGAAACTGCGCTTAAACTTCGCCAACACACCACGACTACGGCCAACGTGAGCCAGAGTGTCGTCCTTGTAGCGACGTAACTGACCGTTCAATTTGGTCTCGACAATGTCTACAGCCGCCAGTACGTTCATTGTTGAGTCTTTAGCGGTGATAACCTTGTCTGGGACATTGACGATAACTTCAACCTCATATTTGTTGCCGCCAGGATGATCGATTTGCTTAATCTTCACGTCTGCAGTCACGCTTTTACGAGCGTGGCGTGGCAAAAACCGATCCAATGGGCCAATTTTTTTCTCAATATACCGTTTGGTCGTGTCATTCAGTTCGTACTTTACACCAGTGATTGTCAGATTGGTAATCATATCCCTCCTTCGTTATACCTACATTATACCATGTATGTTGCTAAATTCGCTCACGTCCGCCCATATATGGTCGCAATACTTCTGGCACTGTCAAACTGCCGTCCTCGTTCTGGAAGTTTTCCAAAATCACCACCAATGACCGCGCCAATGAGACTGCCGTACCGTTCAAGGTGTGAACTGTCTCAATGTTGCCATCCGCTCGCCGCACCCGAATATTCAAACCGCGCGCTTGATAATCCGTGCAATTCGAGCAACTCGTCAGCTCGCGGTACGTCTGATCGACCGGTGACCAATATTCAATGTCATACTTTTTGGCAGCTGGCGCACCCAAGTCGCCCGCCGCGATGTTTACCACATGGTACGAAATGCCGATTTGCTGCCACAGCGCTTCCTCGACGCTGAGGATTTTTTCATGAATTTCCTTGGACTGCTCCGGTAGACAGAACGCATACATTTCCAATTTGTTAAATTGATGTACTCGGAACAATCCGCGGGTGTGCTTGCCGTACGTACCCGCTTCCTTGCGGTAACATGGACTATATCCTGCGTATAACAGCGGCAAATCTTTCTCATCCAAAATTTCATCAGCGTGATAGCCCGTCAGCGGCATTTCCGCCGTCCCGATCAGCGTTAAATCCTCACCCTCGACCACATATTCATTACTACCCTCGCCCTTTGGCGCAAAGCCCGCACCTTCCGCTGTGCGCAAATTCACCATGTGTGGCACTGTCATAAACGTAAAGCCCTGCTTCGTCACATAATCCAGCGCAAACTGTGTCACAGCATTTTCCAACAGCGCCAGGTCGCCCTTGAGATAGTAAAACTTCGCGCCAGCTACTTTTGCACCACGCTCAAAATCAACCCAACCGCGACTGACAGCATAGTCCAAATGATCCTTGGCGCCCGTTTTATGCTCACCGTAGGCCTTTATCTCAACCGAGTCTTCCTCACCGCCAAGCGGCACATCATCAAAGGTGATGTTTGGCACGTTTTTCAGAATTGTGGCTACTTTTCCCTCGGTTGATTTTAAGTAGTTTTCACGTTCTGCCAACTCAATTTTTAGCTGTTTTCCCTGGTCAATCAGCTCCTGATCTGGGCGACCACCTTTCATTTTGGCTGAAATTGCATTTCGCTGTTCACGCAGTGCTTCAACTTGCTTTTGCAGGTTGCGGCGCTCGTCATCCAATTGCAACAATGTCGCAATATCAACGGCATATCCCTTATCATTTGCCGATTTTTGCACCAAATCAGCATTTTCTCGAATAAATTTGATGTCTAACATGCCCTCATTATATACCAATTTTGACTTAAACGTGAGAGATCATCCCAGCACCTAGTAGTGCCACCAATATCAGCCCCAACGCAAATCGATAGACGATAAACGAGCGAAAATCATTGTTTTGGATAAATTTCAGGAGCCACGCCACTGCCACGTACCCCACACCAAACGAAACCACCGTCGCAATGATGGTTGACGTCCAGCCAACACCGCCGGAAATGTGCTTGTATTTAGTCACGACTTCCAACAGCCCCGCTGCCACCAACGCTGGAATCCCCAGGAAAAAACTCAATTTCGTCACCGTCACTCGGTCAAACCCGCGCAACAACCCCACTGATATCGTGGCACCAGATCGACTCACGCCAGGGACTAACGACAGACACTGACCTAAACCAATAACCAGCGTATCTCTCCACGTCGTATCCTTTTCAACACGCTTGGTAGTAGCATACTTATCAGCCAGCCACATCACGCCACTCCAGATGATCAACGCACCCGCCACAAACCACAAACTACGCAGCACTGTTTCGATTTCATCCTTGAATACCAGTCCCACTACCGCAATCGGCACTGAGCCGATGATGATCGCCCACCCGTACTTGTAGTCAAATTGCCGTCGCGCTCGCTTCCACCACAAACCACGCCACCACGCGATTAGTACTCGCTGAATATCCTGCCAAAAATAAATAATCGCCGCCGCTATAGCCCCAATCTGAATAATCGCCGTAAAAGCAATCAGCCCCTCATCGTCCAGGGGCATACCCATCAATTTCTCGGCAATTGTTAAGTGGCCTGTGCTAGAAATAGGCAGAAATTCGGTAATTCCTTCGATAATTCCTAGCACAATTGCCTGCCACCAACTTATATTCATAGAGTTTATTATAGCAAACCGTTGATTCTCTACAAAAATGCGCCATTGGTTCGTGATGAACCTGGGTACGGAACACTGTCACCAGAACCTTGGTCTCCTGGCTTCAACTGCAAAGATCCGTGTACCGTGACCCTTGTAACGCCACCACAGTAGACACCCCAGAAGAATGATTCATTCAAACAAGATAACTGCGAATCATGTTCAATATTGATTTTAAGCGTGTCACCTTCTACAACAGCTTGTACTTTTGGCGCCTTACCGTCTTTACGTGAGAAATATTTTACTTCAACTTTGGTTTCTTGAGATAATATGGCTTGCCTGTCAACCAGGCCACTACTGGTTACATCAGCATATTTAACGCCTTCAAGATTCTTTGGTAGCTCCACGGTCATTGTTTTTGTCAAACGCTCTTCATCCCGCGCCAGCTCTCGCAAGGTTTGCGTGCCAAAGATCGCCGAGCTTGAGATACAAAATGCCCCAATAACAGTGCTAATCACCACCGCAATCAGTGCTGTTCGCGTAAATTTCCACTTGATTGCGCTAGCCGTCAACACGCCAAACAGCGTCACCGCAGCAGCACCGCCAACAAGTGCAGAAATTAATAGACCTAAAGCCCATGGCTGCGCAGCAAAACCGTCCATCCAACTAATGACACTTACACCAGCAAATAACCCCACTGGTACAGCGACTAATAATCCAAAGGTGATCATGATTAACATAAGTGAAACAAATACCTGCGAGACTTTGATGAACGTATTTTTCACCTGGGTCTTTTTATTATCGGTGAAAGAAAAATTTTTCAGGCTATCCAACGTTACCTCTTCTCCCCGCATCTGTAACTTTTCAGCCGCCGTTTGCGCTTCTGGCATACTGATCCACAATACAATGTAAATCAATAGCGAGGTACCAAAGGTGATAAATGGTGAAAAAATGAACAACAAGCGTACCCACAAAGGATTAATTCCCCAGTAGGCAGCGATTCCAGCACACACGCCACCGAAAATTGCGTTATCCGGGTCGCGCATCAGTCGCTTAGTTGGCTTACTTGCACCGGCCTCAGCTGCGCCGTCACTCATCTCTGGCACTTCGCCATCAGCAAAATCCTGTGGCTCGCCCATTTGTTGTTGCACCACCAAGATATCATCGTGGCTAATGACACCGTCCTTCGACACGCCGCGCTCCGCTAAAAGCTCCACCATTCGTGCCTCAATTTCGCGCATCGCTTCTGGCTCAGCGTTCATATTTTTCTGGATTGAATCAAGATATTGTTCCAATGATTTTTTGGCATCAACTTCCACACTAAACGGCGTCTTTGCCAAATGGATTCTAGTTATTTCTTTCATCGCTTTACTCCTTTCTCAAGATTCTTTAGCGAAGTATTCAATATTTTTACACTATCTTTTAGTTCATCTACCAACTGTGCACCAGTTTCAGTGAGTGAATAATATTTGCGCGGCGGCCCCTGTTCGCTTTCTTGCCATTCGTGTTTGAGGTAGCCATATTTTTGTAAACGGCTCAGCAGCGGATAAATCGTGCCTTCTACTACCATCAAATCCGAATCACTCAATTGCTTGACGATATCACCAGTATACTGTGGTTGTTTAGCACACACTAACAGTACGCAGTACACCAGAAAGCCTTTGCGGAGCTGAATCGCCAGGCTCTCCGCGTAAGCACTAACGTCCATGCTTTATACCTCCTGGCACCGTTGATTGCTCAACCCGACCGTCTTTGATGATAATTTGATGATCACATTTTTTCGCCAAATCAGCGTCATGCGTCACTATGATCAATGTTACACCCTTTTGCTTATTATAATCAAACAGCAATTCTTCCACTTTTGCACCTGTTTCACTGTCCAAGTTACCAGTCGGTTCGTCAGCAAAGATAATTTGCGGATCACCGACAATCGCCCGAGCAATCGCCAAGCGCTGCTTTTGCCCGCCCGACAGGTCTTTGGCGCGGTTTTTGCGCTTATCATACAGGTCTACTGCCTTAAGTGCTGCGTTGATTTTATGCGCTCGCTTTTTCCGTGGCACCCGCGCAATTTCCAGCGGCAAACTGACATTATCAATCACACTCTCATTGCCCTGGACAAAGAAACTCTGGAAGATAAAGCCGATTTTCTTGGCGCGAAACTCATCGACTCGCTTTGGCTTCAGCTGCAAAATATCTTGTCCATCGATAATCACTTGACCTTTCTGCGGCTTATCCAACCCTGATATAGCGTGCATCAGCGTCGATTTTCCTGAGCCAGATTTACCTAAGATAGCCACACTAGCCCCTGTCGGAATGGTCAAGCTGACATTTTTCAGCGCCATAAATTGGTTTTTCTTTTTGCCGTAAACTTTTGTTACGTTTTTTAGTTCAATCATGATATTTCTCCTATTCTGTCCTTAATGCCTCAATTGGGTCTAGCTTTGTTGCTTTGCGGCTCGGCAGCCAGCCAGAAATTACCGCCATCACCACTAGTCCAAATACCAGTAGCCCGATTTGCAGCGGATTGATAACCAGTAGGCTTGTCCCTGCCCCCAATCCCAAAGCATTAGTAATCATAGGGTTTAACAACGTCACCAAACTTGCCAGCCCAACACCAATCAAGCCACCTAACAAACCGACCCATGCCGCCTCATAGCGGAACAACTTACCAATATCACGACCACGCATCCCGAGCGCTTTCATCAAACCAATTTGACTAGTTCGCTCCAGTACCGAAATATACATAGTGTTCACAATTCCAAACACACTAGCGAGCAGCGCCAATCCGCCAAATGCCGCCAGCGCCACCTGCGCTACATTAACCATCGTTAGTAGCGCCTTCCGAATATCCTGAATTGAGTATGCATTATAATCTTTGCCGATCACGTCTTTAGCAGTATCAACATTGCTCTCGTCATCCACCATAGCAATCGCCGTTGAGTACTGATGTGGTTGGCTCTTGTCGTGGCTAAATTCATAGATAGCCTTAGCGTCAGCTGTCGAGATCCTCAGCATTGGCTCATAGAACAAAACAGTGTCTGATTTTTTGTCCACTGCCGCAATCTTGAACGACACCTCTTTGGCGACATCTCCGCCCTGCGATGCACTGCGCACACCCAAGGTTATCGTCTGGCCAATTGCCGACTGTGCATCCTTAAAGCCCAACTGCTTCACATAATCATCCGGGATGATAATCTCACCCGGCTTTGGCATGAAATCTTCCAGTGACCCCGCCGCCAATTCTGCCCGAGTTCTGTCCATTTTAACAGCCACTGTTAACGCAAATTTTTTATTATTCGCCGAGCTTTTAGCATAGGCGACACCATCAGTTGAATACGCCGGTGTTACCGTTTTTACATGCGGCGTTTGGCGAATTTTTTCTAAGTCCTTGTCATTGAGCACATATTTGCTTCGTATGGCTGATTCCTTATTTTTCCCAGCATCTTGCTCTGAATTGCCATATTCTGGCAATTGATCCTTCTTTTCGGCTTCAATTTTTTTACCAACCATGATCACTTTTTTATCGCCAGCCGCATCGACTATGCTGTTGGTATACAAACGGCCACCCTCGCCAGCCATCAGCGCTAGACCAATCGTAAACGCCCCGACAGAAATCGCCAGCGACGTCAAAATCGTCCGGCCTTTCGACTGGCGAAGATTCCGCCCCGCCCGCTTGATGATATCGATTCTTCTCATACCTTGCTCCTTGTAGTTTCTTTGTACATAGTACTATGTTATACAAGGTACTATAAAAAGTCAAGTACTTTTGAGGAAATAAATTGTTTAGAAATATATATTCTTATCATTTAATAGATACTACATGCTACACTAACGTCATGAACAGTATTCAAAACCATCAAATACACCAGGCAATCATTGCTCGTGAGATTATTGATATCTACAAATTCGCACCAAACAAAGCAGATACCGCAGAATCGTTAGACGTAATTTGCTTCGCCATGGCTCGCCTCACTGAAAAAAACTCCGTAATTGATTGGGATTTTTTAGCGACACTATTTGACCAGCTTGCAACCAACAGCCAGACATCCGTTAACGATATAGAAAAAATATATCAAAGAATAACATCTATAATTAAAGATATTGACTCGTAAACCTAAGGTTCGGTGGGGAGGGTGTGTTTTATTTAACACCCCTGGTTAGTCCAGTGAGTGTTCGTGTCACCGCCCTGCCTGGTGTCTCGTGAGAGACGGTATCCGTCAGAGTAGTACTGAGTACTGTGCTCACGACCGCCGTCACGGCGAGCGAAGATTCCGCTAGCCCCAACAGCTCATCGTAATTCATCATACTCATCCTCAATCTCCTGGTCCAAAATCTCTTCAATCACGTCCTCCAGCGTGATAATCCCCAGCTCCCTCTCATCATCCATCACCACGAACAAGTGATTGCGGGTTTGGATAAATCGGCTGAGCACCGTGTCCAGCCGCGACCGCGCGT
>CAUOLC010000010.1:0-23671 GCA_963456285.1 uncultured Candidatus Saccharibacteria bacterium
CGAACAGACCTCGCCAAGGTTGGCCGAGCGGAAACCTTGATTCATTTGATCGAGCATGAGCGTGACGACATCGTAGAGTTTTCGGAAACTGAGCATGAGTTTAAGCGAATGAAGGGCGTGCTGGCGCGGTTTACTGATCCGAATGATCCAGAAAAAATCTTTTACACCGCTAAGCTGATCCAGCAGGGGCAAACACTCAAAAGCGCGCTGGCGTGGGAGTTTTCTGACGGCAAGTTTGGCACATTTAAGGCGGAAGTCGGTTTTAAGGTGCCGGATGATAACCAGGTGCTGATCATCGGTCAGGATATTTTCGCCTTTAATCCAGGCAAGTTTGAGCGAATGTTTGGCTATGAGTACAAGAAGCAAGTGATTGCCGATAAGAAAGTGGCGGAAATTGAAAAGGAATATAAGTTGAGTTTCCCGGAGGGGCTGGACCTGAATGCGCTGGTCAAGGAACGCAAAAAGACCATCAATAAACTACAGAAATTGGAGATCGGCGAGGTCAAGCAAGAGCAGGTGCTGGACTATGCTGATGAGATGCAGCTGGAGCTGATGAGTGATGATAACGGCACGATTATCATTATGGATGGCAATGATCTGGATATGTTCGTGAACCTGATCAACGAGGATTACATTGAGAGTAAAATTACCGGCAAACGTTACGAAATTAAGTCGAAAAAACTGCTGGGCGAGCCAGAGGGCGAACCGCCGCGAGGTTAAGTATGGATCAAGAATTGGCGCTGGCGATTTTGATGAGCGGTCGGTCGGCGCTGCTGACGGGCGCGGCTGGCACCGGCAAAACGCACCTGTTGAATACTTTTATTGCGCAGGCGCGTGACCAGGGTAAAAAGGTGTCGGTAACAGCGACGACGGGCTTGGCGGCGACGCATTTGGGCGGCAATACCATTCACAGTTGGAGTGGTATTGGTGTCAGTGATCACTTGGCGAACAACTTTTTTGATCGGCTGTCAAAAACGCGACGTGAGGTAATTACTAAGACTGATGTGCTGGTGATTGATGAGATTTCCATGCTGCATGATTTTCGGCTGGACATGGTCGATCGGGTGTTGCGTGGTGTCCGGGAAAACGACCAGCCATTTGGCGGTATTCAGCTAGTGATGAGTGGTGACTTTTTCCAATTACCGCCGATCAATCGTCCGGGTGAGCAGGGCGGTGGTTTTGTGGTGTATTCGGAAGCGTGGCAGGAGTTACAGCCGGCGGTGCTATATCTGGAGCGGCAATATCGGCAAAATGACGAGCAGCTCCTCGAGATTTTGACGGCACTGAGGAATGACGATATCAGACGGCATCATGCTGAGATGTTGCTGGCGCGAACGGAGGTCGAATTGCCCGACAGCGATATCACTGAACTACACACCGTCAATGTTGATGTTGATGCTATCAATAGTCAGAAGCTGGCGGAGCTGGCGGGCGAGGAGCGGACATATCAGCAGACGACGACGGGTTCAAAGGTATATGTCGAGAACTTGCAGCGGTCGGTGTTGGCGCCGAGTGAACTCGTGTTGAAACCGGGTGCGTTGGTGATGGCAGTGAAAAATTCGCCGCAGAAATTGTACGCCAATGGTAGTATCGGCACGGTGGTGGATTTTGAGCCGCTGACGGACTATCCGATTGTGGAGTTTCGTAGTGGCCAGCAGGTGACTATGGTGCCGGATGTGTGGGAACTACGTGACGGTGAGCGTAAGCGGGCGAGTATCTCGCAGGTGCCGCTGCGGCTGGCGTGGGCCATCACGGTGCATAAAAGCCAGGGTATGACCTTGGATGCGGCTCGGATTGACCTGAGAAAGGCGTTTGTCGAAGGGATGGGTTACGTGGCGCTCAGTCGGGTGCGTGATCTTGATAATTTGTATCTATATGGAATTAACCGCAAGGCGTTAGAAATTTCGCCGGATGCATTGGCGATTGATGAGGTGTTGCAGCGGGCAAGTAATGAAGCAGCCAGACACTATCGTCCAATGCTGGAGGATATGAAGCGAAAACAGTCAGCGCCGAAAAAATCAGGCAGGAAATCTCAGTCTGGCAGCTGGCAGCAAAAAATTGCCAAAATGCGCGAAACCTATCCCAAAGCCTACATGCCGTGGGAAAAAGCCGACGACGACATTCTCAAACAAGAGTTTCTACAGGGCGCAACCATCCAGCAACTTAGTCAAAGACTTGGTCGCCATGAAGGCTCAATTCGCATGCGACTGCAGAAGCATTTTGGGGAAGATATCGTAGCGTAAGCAGAGTATACGGTATAATGATAGATATGACGGATGCAAAACGATCGAATCCAAGCTTTCCAAAACGATTTTTATGGGGTGCGGCTATTTCAGCGCACCAGACGGAAGGAGGCTTGAACAATCAGTGGACCGCCTGGGAACTGGAAAATGCCAAAACGTTAGCCACGCAGGCACCATACGGCTTTGGACGGACTGCTATGTGGTCGCATGTGGAAAAAGAGGCTACCAATCCTGACAATTATGTTTCAGGCACTGGAGTTGAGCATTATTCGCGGTATGAAGAAGACTTTCAATTATTGGAGCAAATGGGGCTTAATTCATTTCGGTTTGGAATCGAATGGGCTCGTGTGGAGCCAGAAGAGGGTGCTTGGGATGCGTCGGTGATTGACCATTATCGCACTTATTTGAAACGGTTGAAAGAATTGGAAATCACCCCTGTAGTAACGCTGTTTCATTTTACCTTGCCAGTTTGGTTTGCCGAGAAAGGTGGCTTTGAGAGGCGAAGTAATGTAGCTTATTTTGTGCGATTTGTGGAAAAGATTTTCGATGAGCTGGGTCGTGATCTGGAGTGGATCATTAGTATCAATGAGCCGCTGGTATATGTCGGGGAAAGTTATTTTCAGGGAGTATGGCCGCCAAATCAAACCAAAAAACTACTCGGCTTTAAGGTGTTGATGAATTTGATACGGGCGCACAAACAGGTCTACAAGCTTGCGTGCAAAAATCGCCGCCACAAGGTGTCGATGGCGCATAATTTATCGTACATTTACGCTGGGGACGACGCTTGGGTGTCGCGGCTGAGTGCCCGAGTGGCTAACTACTTTATCAATCAGTGGATCGTTCGGCGAGTGCGCAAGCATAGTAATTTTCTGGCGGTCAATTATTACTTTGCGCAACGGTTTTTTGGGTATCGAGTGCATAATTCTGAGAAAAACCCAGAAAGCGACTTGGGCTGGGATATGCAGCCAGACAAATTGTATGAGCTGCTAGTCGAGACGTACAAAAAGCACCAATTGCCAATTTTTATCACAGAGAATGGGTTGGCTGATGCGACAGATCAACACCGTAAATGGTGGCTGATGGAAACGATTCGAGCTATGGACAGGGCGCTCAAAGAAGATGTCAAAATCATCGGCTATCTGCACTGGAGTCTACTCGATAACTTTGAGTGGGACAAGGGATACTGGCCGAAGTTTGGTCTGGCAAGGGTTGATAGAAAAACCATGGAACGTACGTTGCGGGCAAGTGGTAAATGGTATGGCATGGTTGTGAAGCGATTGCGATCATAGTGTTCAGCTAGCCACACAGTACACTAGACTTTTCCACAATTTTGTGGAAAAGTTTTCGTTTGGGGATAAAATGGGTAAAAAGTACTAAAAAAGACTTGCAAGTGGGTAGTTGTGGGTAGTATTATGAAGTCAGTGGTAACGGCAACGAGCCGTTGAACAATAACAAACAACCACTAACATTAAAAAATCAATCTAATTCCGTCAGGGAAGGAGCCTCAGTGCAAGTAGATTACTTTGAGCGAAAGCTGGACGACAAGCGTCGTTTGACAATGCCAGCTGAACTCAGGGAGGAATTTGCGTCTGGTGTGGTTCTGACCAGAGGGTTTGGTAAATACCTCCACCTATATCCGCGGCGTGTCTGGGATAAAGAAGTCGAGAGCGCTTTGCAGGGTAGTATCCTGGATGAGCGAATTGCCGACCTGAACGTTAAGTTCCGACGGGGTAAAACGGCATCGACGCTTGACCAAAAACAAGGTCGGGTGACAGTAGAACAGCATTTGCTGGACTATGCTGGCATTGACCGGGAAATTGTGGCGGTTCGCGCCGGAGCATATTTCCGAGTGATGGCAGCCGATGCAGTCGACGCGGATTGATGAACTGTACGCACATTAACAATTAGGAAACCTCTCGAGATCAACTACCTGGGTATTTGAGAAGAGCACTCGTGGCTATTTGCTCCACAATAAAAACGGTAATGCACCTTCCTTAAAACACCTCCCAAAAAAACTCCACCTCACACATAAGTCTCTTTTGGAAAACACGCTTTTCCTCTCTTAAAGACACAAAACAAACACAAAACAAACACAAAAGCTCAAATTAAATATCCAGATAGGTGATCTCGAGCATTATTCCGTTATAATGGAATAATGATGAGTATTAAAGAACATCCACCACAGCCGGATTTGTCGAATGACGCTCCGGTTCATGTTCCCGTACTCTTAGAGGAGACCGTGCGTGCGCTCGCCCCTCGTCGGGGTGAAGCGTACCTTGATTTGACTGCTGGATATGGCGGTCATGCGCGAGAGATTCTCAAGAGGACAGATAACTATTTGAACGCTGTATTGGTCGATCGCGATAGCAACGCGATTCAAACATTAGGCGATTTGACAGAACAAGGTGCCAGATTGATGCATCAAGATTTTGCGTCAGCGGCACGTGATTTGGTCAAGCTTGGGCGAAAATTTGACGTGATTTTGGCTGATTTGGGGGTGTCGTCACCGCAGCTTGACAGAGCAGAGAGGGGTTTTTCATTTCGTTTTGATGGTCCGTTGGACATGAGGATGGACGACACAACGAAGATGACAGCAGCTGATATCATCAATCACGCTTCAGTGGATGAGTTGGTTCGGCTGATAACCCTGTACGGCGAGGAAACTCGTTCGCGCGCTATGCATATTGCGAAGGCAATTGTAGCGCATCGTCCGATGACGCGAACGTCTGAGCTAGCTGAGCTGATTGAGCGAACCGTTGGTCGCGGTGGCCTAAAAAGACATCCAGCGACTCGCACTTTTCAAGCCCTCAGAATTGAAGTTAACCAAGAACTTCAGCAGGTGAGAGATGTATTGCCATTATTGCCTCAGCTACTCAATCCAGGCGGTCGTGTCGGCATCATTAGCTTTCACAGTCTGGAAGATCGATTGGTTAAACATTTTTTCAAGGAACAATCAGAAGCGGGGTATGAGGCCGAGCTGATAATTCCTGATAAAAAAGTAATTCTAGGGACTGCAGATGTTCACAATCCGCGCAGTCGAAGTGCCAAGCTTCGCTGGGCCGTAAAAACATAACACAAAAAGGAGGCAATTATGCCAGTACACATCAAAGTTCAGTTCCAAGACGCAGACCACTCCGAGAGCGTTGCTGTTCGCCGCGGCTAATCAGTCGTTCGTAGAATAGCTGACGCACTATCCGGACAGTGTATCAGTCGATGATCTGGTCCGTCCTTAGGTTTTGAGACGGGCCAGGTTATCTTGGAATGTCACAATTTTAGAAATTATATACCAACATAACATAGAAAACAGAATGTACGCACGATCCACCACTTTCACACCTCGACGGCAGCAACAGATGCGCCGCAATCAAAATGCAACTCGTTTTCGGTCTAATGTCAAACTCGGCCCAGTGGCTCATACAATACTGGTCGCGCTGATGGTTGCTGTGCTTGGCTTGATTTACTTGACGCAGGCGACTAAAACGTCCGCGTACAGTAGAGAGTCTCAGGGCTTGGATAAACAAATCAGTGAACTCCATGCTAAAAAATCTGAACTTGAAGTGCAAAATGCTCGATTGACGGCTCTTGATAAAGTGAAAAATAGCAACGTGGCATCGGCCATGAGCAAGCCGTCACAAACTGATTACGCTAATTAGATAAAAGTGGTATAATTTAAGAAGCACTATGAAGGGGCGACTTGCGCAATCACGAACGAGTCTACTCGCCATTATTCTGCTGGGGATAATGGCAGTTTTTGTGTTGAGATTATTTCAATTGCAGGTGCTGCAACATGGCAAATACGTTGAATTAGCAGCGCGCAATCAGCAGCGCACGTTGGTGATTCCGGCCACGCGAGGTGAAATTTACATGATGGACGGCAAGACGCCGGCTCCGGTGGTGCTGAACCGTATGATATTTAATGTGGTGGCTGATCCACAAACCGTCTCTGACGGTCAGCGCCATGAGATCATTCAAGCGCTGCGTCAGACAGCTGGCGATAAGCTCATGGAAAATGCCGAGGGGCGACTTGCTAACAAAAAATCGCGCTATGAGGTTTTGGCTCGGGGTTTGACGCTAGACCAGGCTGAGCAGATGAAGAAGAAGGATTTTTCAGGCGTATTGTACCAGCTCAATTCGGTTCGGAATTATCCAGAAGGAGCTTTGGGTGCACAGGTACTGGGCTTTGTCAATGCAAATGGCGAGGGTCAGTATGGCGTGGAAGGAGCGCTGGATAAACGGCTGAAGGGTAGTGACGGGCTGCTGCGAGCAGTGACTGACGTGCGGAATGTGCCGCTGATGATAGGCAAGAATGATGTGAATATTGAAGCAAAGGCGGGTGAGGATTTGGTGTTGTCAATTGACCGCAATGTCCAGAGTTATGCCGAAGAAGCTCTCAAACGTGGCCTGCAAAAAGCTGGCGGTACAGAGGGTAGCGTTGTGGTGATGAATCCCAACAATGGCCGAGTGTTAGCCATGGCGAATTATCCAACGTTCAATCCTGCCGAGTACAACAAGGTGCAAAATGCAGCTGCGTTCATTAACGCCGCAACCATGACACCACAAGAACCGGGGTCAATCATGAAATCATTTACCATGGCGATGGGAATTGACAAGGGTGCGATTACGCCAAATACCACCTACCAGAACACTGATTGTACCCAAGTTGGCGACCGTAAGATTTGTAATGCAGTGCGCGGTTTGACCGGTACAACCACCATGCAGCAAGCACTAAACAACTCGCACAACGTTGGAACAGTGACGGTTGGGCGAAAATTAGGTGACGGTTCGTATATCAATAACGCCGCGCGGCAAACGATTTACCAGTACTTTCATGATAAATATGGTTTTGGTGAGAAAACAGGAATTGAGCTGTCAGAAGCACAGGGTTTGATTACCAGTCCGACTGAACAAGAGGGAAATGAAGTTCGGTACGCGAACATGACCTTCGGGCAGGGAATGAACCTAACGCCAATTCAAGTTACCTCGGCCTTTTGCTCAATCATCAATGGAGGAGTGTACTACCGTCCAACAGTTGTCGCTGGGGTGAAAAAGGGCGATGCTGTCGAGTGGTCAAAACCACAGCCGCTACGCCACACAGTAAGCGCGGAGACGTCTGCTCAGATGCGCACGATGCTAGATACGGCGCGTCATTCGTTCTATGTCGGCAAAGATGACAAGCCGGGCTATCTTATCGGTGGTAAAACGGGTACGGTGGAACTGTTGGTGAATGGTGCATATAGTATGAAAGAAACGGCTGGTACCTATGTCGGTTTTGGTGGCACAGATAAGCCGGAATATGTCATAATGATAAGGGTATCGGCACCAAATAAACATGTTGCGCTGGAAGGTAGTGTGCATGCGTCGCCAATTTTTACTGATATTTCGAACTGGATGATTGAGTATTTGAAATTATCACCGAGGAGATCCTAAATGAAAAGCTATATACAAACGGTAACAAACGAAATGACATATATCTTCGTGTTGAGTCTAGCAGCGTTCCTACTGGCAATGTTTTTGACGCCAATTTATACGTTCTTTGCCTATAGATATCAGTTCTGGAAACGACAACGCACTTCTGCGGTGACTGGCGAGAAGCTGCAGGTGTTTGATAAACTTCACGAGGAGAAATTGCGTCGCCATATCCCTACGATGGCTGGCATCATTGGTGTAGTTTCCATCGTCTTGATCACGCTGTTATTTAACCTGGACCGCCGGCAAACATGGTTGCCGTTGGCAGCTTTTGTTGGTGGTGCGGCTGTGGGATTGATCGATGATTATTTGAATATCTTCGGTAGTAACAAAAAGGACGCTGGTATGCGGGCACCGGTTAAGTTTGCCTTGATTACGCTGATTGGTTTGGTGCTTGGATGGTTCTTCTTTGCTAAATTGGGCGTTAGTAGCTTTCATGTACCGTTTTATGGTGATCTATCGGTCGGCTGGCTAATCATACCGCTGTTCGCGTTTGCGGTCGTCGCGACGGGTAATGCGGTTAATATTTCAGATGGCCTGGATGGCCTGGCAGGCGGACTGCTGGCTATCAGTTTTGTGATGTTTGGCGTGATTGCGCTACTGCAGGGAAACTTCTTATTGGCTGGTTTCTGTTTTACGGTCGTTGGCGCATTGCTCAGCTACCTATGGTTCAATATCTATCCAGCGAGGTTCTTTATGGGCGATGTAGGTGCTTTTGCTTATGGAGCAAGCTTGGGCGTGGTGGCGATGCTGACGAACTCGTTATTGCTTCTGCCGATCATCGGTTTGTTATTTGTGGTCGAAGCAGGTTCTAGCGCGTTACAAATTGCCAGCAAGCGACTGTTTGGCCGAAAAATTTTCAAATCTGCACCAATTCACCATCACTTGGAGGCGAGCGGCTGGCCAGAAACCAAGATTACCATGCGTTTTTGGGTAATTGGCTGCGTGATGGCATTCATCGGTTTTCTCGTTGCCTTGGCAGGAGGGCATATTGCGTAATACTATGCCTAGTGTGCCAGCTGGGACGATTCGTAAGCATCGGCCGGTTTATCAGGTGGCGTTATATGTCAGCCTGTTGTTACTGTTGGGTTTGGTGGTGATGTATGCGCTGGGACCGCAACGAGCCAATGTTATGAATTTTGCATACGGCACGAACTACAGCGATATGTTTTTCTTTAACAAGCAGCTTATCTCCGTTGTGATTTCCTTTGCAGCGTTTGCTGCGTGTGCTATTATTCCATATAAAATTTTCACTGAAAAATACGCAAATTGGCTATTTGTCAGTGGCTTGTTTTTCTGTTTTTTGCTGGTGGCGTTGGGTATGCTGGGCGTTTCGTTTGCGCAGGAAACCAATGGTGCGTATCGCTGGTTTTACCTCGGCGGGCTGGGAAGTTTTCAGCCGGCTGAATTGTTAAAATTCGGTATCTTAGTGTTTATCGCTGGATTTTTGGGTAAACGTATGCGACAAGGCAAAATCAACGACGTGGAGGAGACGCTCATCCCGCTCGGTATTGCAGCAGCGATAGCCATGTTCATCGTGGTAGTGCTACAAAAGGACCTGGGAACTGGATTGGCGTTGGTCGCCATCATCTTGTCCATGTTGGTGGTCTCAGGTATGCGGTCAGATATTCTCTGGAAAATAGTGGGCGTTCTGTTGGCGGCGGGCGTCATGCTCATCCTCATCGCGCCGCACCGCTTGGAGCGCGTCATGACGTTCTTTCAGGGTGATCACTCGAACACGTCGTCTATGGATAGCAGCAGCAACACTTATCACGTGCAGCAGGCACGCATCGCCATCGGTTCGGGTGGTATCTTAGGGCTGGGCATCGGAAAGAGTGTGCAGGTGTCGGGTTATTTGCCTGAGGCTATCAACGACTCGATCTTTGCCATCATGGGTGAGACATTTGGTTTTGTTGGACTGCTGATCATTTTGGGGCTATTTACCGCCTTGCTGCTTGGTATTTTGCACATTGCTGCACGACTGCCTGACCCGAGGCTTCGATTAGTGGCAGCTGGTGTGTTTGGCTGGGTTGCTTCTCACGTGATATTGAATGTGGCAGCTATGACGGGGGTGGCACCATTGACTGGTATCCCATTGCCACTACTGAGTTATGGTGGAACCAGCATGCTGTTCATCGCTGCGGCCCTTGGATTAGTTTTTCAGCTGTCTTGCTATACATCGCACAAGCCATTAACAGAAGGGAAGGATAGCCATGCGGATCTTAGCGGTCGGCGGCGGTTCGGGCGGACACGTTACGCCCGTGGTCGCCGTGTTTAAGGAGTTAAAGAATAGGGGAGAGCACGAGTTACGATTTTGGTGCGACCGTAAGTTTGGACCAACAGCAAAGAAGGTGGTTGCAGAATCCGGCTATGATATCCCAGTTTCATTCATCACCGCCGGTAAATTGCGTCGCTATCACGGTGAGAGCAAATTGCAGCATTTAGCGCCCTCAATCCTATTTCCTAACTTGTACGACTTATGCAAGGTTATCATTGGTTTTGTGCAGAGCTTTTGCAAGCTGCTGATGTGGCGCCCTGACGTCATTTTCATCAAAGGTGGTTATGTTTGTCTGCCAGTTGGTTATGCTGCGCGATTACTGAGAATCCCATTGGTGTTGCATGACTCTGACGCTCATCCAGGGTTGACTAACAGGCTGCTGTCGCCATTTGCTAAGCGCATTGGTACGGGCGCACCGCTCGAGTATTATCGCTACTCTCCTGAGATAGCAACATATGTTGGGGTGCCGATTTCAGATAAGTTCCGACCATATACTGAAGCAGAAAAGCGGGAAATTAAGACGCAGTTGGGCTTTGATCCATCACGACCACTGGTTGTTATCACCGGTGGTGGCTTGGGTGCCGTGCGCATCAATAATGCAGTGGCGAAGAATCGTGATAGGCTTCTGGAGGCTGCCTCGGTATTTTTGATATCTGGACAACATCAATACAACGAGCTGAGCAAAATTTTGGACCGTCGTGATGGTTGGCGTTTGGAATCGTTTCTGCATGGGCCACAAATGGCACAGGCGTTAGCGGCTGCAGATGTGGTCGTCGCGCGAGCTGGGGCAACAACACTGTTAGAATTGGCGGCGCTGGGTATGCCGACGGTTATCATCCCAAATGGCAGGCTGACAGCCGGCCACCAGCTGAAAAACGCTAAGGTCTATCAAGACGCCCTGGCTGCGGTGATTGTGAACGAAGATCAACTAGATAAGAACCCTGATTTACTAGGCGATACACTGATTAAGCTGCTCAAATCGCCAAAGATTCGTCATGATTTGGGTAATAATTTCCTCAAATTTGCTAAACCGCATGCTGCTGGTGATATGGCTGAAATGATCCTGGAAGCTGCTGATAAACAGGGGAGGCGACAGTAGATGTCACTGCTTGGCAGGAAAAAAGCAAAACAGCGATCACCGGCCAATACTGGCCCGCGTCGAATGCGTGATGATATCATCAAAGAATCGTCCGCCTTCCAGCTCAACCGTACCATCAGTAGCTTTCGAAAGCAGCAAGATGAAGTCTCTGAGCGAACCATCCACCATAAACGCCAGGATCTACAAAAAGCTTTCATGCAGCGGATAGGTATGATATTAGCTGCTTTGGTGGTGTTGATTCTATTGTCTTTCCAGCTGTCGCTATCAATCTCCATACAAACGCCTGATACAGCCAGTGGTCAGCAAGCTGCGACCTATAAGAAGGTTTTAACTGATTATTATGCTTCACGCCCTGCTGAGCGATTCAAGCCATTCCTCAACCAAGACGCATTGCATCAATATTTCCTTTCTCACGCGCCAGAGGTCAAAACCGTGCGCATAGAGACATTTGGCGCTGGTATGGCGACCGCTAAACTCACGTTTCGCCAGCCGCTTGCGCAGTGGTCTTCTGGTGAAAAGACATATTTTGTTGATGAATCGGGCGTAACGTTTGAACGTAATTATTTTGCACCACCAAAGCTGACTGTTAAAGACCAAAGTGGTGCACCGCTTTCTGGTGGGCAAGAGGTGGTCAATCAACGTTTTTTGAGCTTTTTGGGGCAGGCTGTTTCGCAATTTACCAAGAACAAGCTATCCGTTTCAGAGATTGTCTTGCCGCAAGATACCGTTCGTCAAGTGCTGTTCTTGATTGAAGGTAAGGGCTATGCAGTCAAGATGACCGTCGACAGGGCAGCAGTGGCACAAGTTGAGCAAGCCATTAAAGCTATGCGCTTCATCGACGAGAGGCGACTGCGACCAGAATACCTCGACGTGCGGGTAGACCAACGAGTTTTTTATAAATAGGGGATATAGGTCAGTGAAGTGGGGTATCACCCAGCCTGACGTTTTGTTCTCTTTTTGTTCTAAAATGAGAATGGCAAAAAATATATATTACAATATGCAAAAAATAAAAAGTCAAATATAAGGGAATCCAGAAAAAACAGAGCGGGGGAATAAAAAAGAAAAAAGTCAAATACAGGTCGATCATCCAAGATGTTGCAATGTGGAAAACTTATCACGGCATAATGTAGTAAATACTACGTTGGGCGCTTATAGTTTTGCTGCATGGGTCTTTCAGGAGCTATACAAGCGTGTGGGTATATACTTATATTTCAAGGCACAGAGTGTAATGAATAATGATAAGAATAAAAGTTACAATGTTCGGACAATAGAAGCTAATAGACTCCAAAACCCCTGCTTAGTTAGCTGGATATATCCTTATATAGCTATGTGTGCCGCACTCATTATCATACGTGGTTATCTCCTATATAGTTCGTAAAACATACATTGTGCGACATTAAGAATATTTCTCTTTTATGAATACACACTCATTGATTTTGATATGTTACAATTGGATTTTAGTTGCCTGTGGCGTTTGGTCGGTTAAAAATTACTTAGCTTGCCCTTTGCCATATGTCTGTTGATCATTTTGTCTATATCGTGAATTTCTAGCTTCTGGATCTTGAGCCTTGAGGCTCCTTGTTTATCGAACCATAGCAATATATCAGGATGTTATAGCTATGTGCTGGCGTATGCTAATGTTTTAAGTTCCCTTTTTGTTCTATAATTCTTTAGTGACCAACGCATGTGGGGTTTGACGGAAGGTGAGGTTGGTGCCGTGTCAGCTGGGCAGGGATCACTTCTCTGCCGCCTTAGATACGGTTGCTGTTTTTGCTGGATGATATTATCATAGGGATATGAGAGTTATTTCACCTGACAATAGGGGTTTGCACGAGATAGTACCGTCGGTAGATTTGTTTTTAGCGGGAGGTATTACCAATTGTCCAGACTGGCAGGCGGAGGCGCTAGCCCTATTGGGTAATCAAGATATAGCAGTGGCCAATCCACGTCGTAAGAGAGCACTAGCCCTTCAAGGCAAAGGGGCGACGCATCAGATAGAGTGGGAGTATGAATACCTCAGGCGGGCGCGAGTGGTGTTGTTTTGGTTTCCGAAGGAATCCCTCTGCCCTATCGCGCTGTTTGAGCTAGGTAAGGAGCTTGAGAGCGGATCGCGCGTAGTGATTGGCGTACATCCAGAGTATTCGAGACGATTTGATATCATTACACAGGTGCGCTGTTATGACCCTGATTTTCCAATATATAGTGAGCTTGCTGATGTGGTGCAAGCTGCTGTGGGTGTGCTTAGTATTTGATGAAATGGCAATTCAACCGCATAGCTGGACACCGTTATAGTTCCCTAACAATTTAGATATTGGTATAATCCTTACTTAAGGGACTGTAAAACTATTGTAGCTGAAGGTGTCGGCTATTGTAATGGTTTGTTTTACGCAGCACTCTTCTTCCGCCTACGTCGCCGCTTTTTGGGCGTGGTGGTAGCAGTTGAGTCAGCTGTGGCGTTTGCGCTATTGCCACGGATCTGCAAAACGACTTCATTGCTGTTTGGGGCTGGTTGCGGCTTAACTGGTCGAGGGTTAGTGGCTATGGCAGGCTGCTGAGCTGGCTGTCTGGTGATTGGCTGAGCGGCGGGCCGAGGCGCCTGCTTCTGCGGCTGTGGTTGCGGCATGATAGCCGCATTGATTTCTTTTTCAACATCCTCCCTGCTCCGTGAGTACATGCGTCGTGAATGCTCGATGATGTGCAGGGTATTATCGGCCTGGCTTGGCGGAAGTTCGAGGGTGCGTGCGGAGAAGGCTGGCGTCTTCTCTCCCCCGATGACCATGTTGATGACAAAGTTACGATTGTGCATCTGCAAGAGGTCGACGGCTTCAAAATTCGGCTCAAATTGCTTGGCGAGGATCGGTGCGTCGTCGGCAGACACGCGGAATGAAATCATGGTACCGACGTTGCCAAAGACTGCGTCGCGCACGGTTTCGTTCATCTGTGAGATGTACTGGTTGGCGACGGTCAGATTGAGGCCGTATTTGCGGGCTTCGGACAGGATGGTGGCAAATGAGTCGGTGGCGAAGTTCTGGAACTCGTCGACGTAGAGGTAAAATGGGCGGCGGTCGCGGATGTCTGGGATGTCGGAGCGCGACATGGCAGCCAGCTGAATCTTGGTAACCAGGAATGAGCCGAGGATGGCGGCGTTGTCCTCGCCGATGAGCCCTTTGGACAAATTGACGATGAGAATCTTGCCCTCGTCCATGATTTGACGGATGTTGAAGGTGGATTTGGGCTGGCCGATGATGTTGCGGATGATTGGGTTGGCGGTAAAGGCGCCGACCTTGTTGAGGACTGGTGCGACGGCCTCGGCGACGAACTTGTCGTTCCAGCTGGCGAATTCGACGTTCCAGAACTGCAAGACCACGGTGTCGCGGCAATAGCCCAGCGTTTCTTTGCGGAAATTTTTGTCAGTCAGCATGCGGGTGATGTCGAGCATGGTCGTCTCTGGCCGGTCGAGCAGTGCCAGGATGGTGTAGCGCAGGATGTATTCTAATCGCGGCCCCCAACTCTCGCCGAACATGCGCTTTAAAACGCCGATGACCTCTGATGAGATGTTAGTTTTTTGGTTCGGGTTGGTGACTTCTAGTGGGTTGAAACCGAGTGGATAGGCGGTGTCGGCTGGGTTGAAATAGACGACATCGTTCAGCCGTGAGCCGGGGATGAATTTCATGTTGTTGATGGCGAAGTCGCCGTGCGGGTCGATGATGGCGTAGCCTTGATTGTGAAAGATGTCACTGAGCGCGAATAATTCGAGCAGCCCAGACTTACCTGCCCCCGTCTGACCGATGATGTAGACATGGCGCGAGCGGTCGTAGCGCAGCATGCCGAATTGGTGGTTGATGCCGCGGAAATTGGTGACGCCAAAAGCGGAAATTTGGTCGTCATTGGTGTCGCTACCGGTCAGGACAGGCAGCTTGGATGGCGGTTCGGCGGTTTTAGCACTGGCCCAGACGATGTTTGGCGTCTCAACGTTAGTGTGTGGCAAGTGGAAGACAGAGGCCAGCTCTTCGATATTGAGGATGAAGCCATCGCCAAAAAATGCACGACGACGATATTTTTCTAAAAATTCTTTGCCGTAGGCGGCTTTGATGGGCTTAAAGCCGTTTAGGTTTGTAGAATTAAACTGTTTGAAGGTTCCCACTAGGGCTTGCATGCGCAGCTTGGCGTTAGTTTGGTTCTCTCCCAGGTATGCTAAGCGGATTTTTACTTCGTAGCCCAGTTTGGTGGCTTTCTTTTCAGCTTCAGCGATGCGAGTTTTATTGCGCTCAGATATTTCTGGACCCTTGCCGCCAGCCAATCCTTCCTCTGGTGGTCGCCACAAAGCAGCGAACAAACCACCGAGCCACCGCATGCTACCACCAACACTTGGTAGGATGCTGGCAGAGCCTTCACGCAGGCGTGATATCCAGTGGTCAGCTTCGATTTGCCATGAGTCCTCAACTGGTTTAGCCAGCACTTGAATCCACAATTCTTCGCCTGTTGACTCTAGCTTTGCTAATGTTCCCGTGATGCCAGCCAGCGGGTCAACTTCAAAGGTTTGGAATGTTTTGATTGGTAAAAATTCAGACGCCGTCAAAGTCATCTCAGTAGTGTATGTTACTGAATGATCACGTTCGTGCTCAGTATAATCTTCACTAGCCTGGTGAATTTGGACGGTTGGGTATTGGGCGTAGATTTGCCCCTCGACGAAGCTCTGCAGAGACCGCGGTGTCCAGACATAGAACCGGATTTGCCCATTGACCGAAGCCACCTCAAAGCTCAAATGTTCCTGCGCTCCCCTGCTCAGTTTAAGCTCGCGTTTATCACGCAGGATGCCGTGCAGGCTGGCGAATAATTGCTCAGCAGCAAGCTCTTTCTTGTCATTGGTTTTTGGAATCTCCAAAATGAGCAAAACGTTGTCGCTCGAGATAAATTCATTGAGCTGTTGATAATTGCGCCACGTCAAAAAAGATAACAAAATAACCAGCGGCAACCAAACATACCACTGCATCAATAACGTTATAGTCCAGGAAAATATTTCCATGCTATTAAATTATCCCATATTTGATGTAACAATACAATCAGGCTTGTTGCTGTTCAAACACGTAAGTGGCTTTGGCGACACGCTTGAACTGTGACTTTGACTGTAGGTTCAATAAAATAGTCGTTTCTTTGACTTGGCGTTTGTCCAAAACTCGTTTGATGATCTCGTCGCGGTGCAGTGGCTGATCAGCTTCTTTGAGGATGTCGGTGATGATATCAGCAACAGTGCCGCGGCTGTAGCCCCATGAGTCCAGCGCATAGATACCGCGACCGATCAGCACAAAGCGGCTATCTTTGATGAGTTCGTTGTGAATCGCTTGTGTGGTGACATTTTTGCGCTTGAAATCGCTGTCTTTGATGGCTTTAGCGATCTCTGAAAAGTGCATTGGTTTGCCGTTGTCGTCCAGGATAACAAAAATTTTGTCGCGAATATTTTTTGGGTTGACGGTTGGCCACTTGATGAGCCCCCAGTTCCCTTTCAGCTCAGCCAGCTTTTTGCTGATGGAGGCTAGAGCCGCGATGTTCTGTGGGTGTTCGTAGTCCATGGATTCATGAATTGCTTCAGCGGTGATTGGCTGCCCGTGTTTTTTGATGAATTTAACAATTTCTTCAACTTGTTTTTTCACTGACTTTTCGTCACCGACGGATGAGATGACCGCGGACTGATAGAAATCGTCATTTTCATTGATGACTGTCAATCCTGGTGCTAATTCTGCCAAGAAAGCGACTGCCGAACGTTCCAGCAGTGTTGCATCACGACCCAAAATGTGGGATGTCAAGTTCTGCATGCGAGCGCCACGACCCATCTCTGACAAGTGCGACACAACAAGCTTTTCAGCGGAATTAACGGAGGGCAATTTGTTATCTGCTACCGACGCACGCAGTTTAGTGAGGATAGCTTTTTCCAATTGACGAACGCGTTCACGAGTGATGCCTAGCATTTCACCGATTTGCTCCAGGGTTTCTTTCCGGTCTTCCAGTCCAAAGCGACGTGAAATGATTTCACGCTCACGCTCTTGAGAAATGCTACCAAGAATATCCGCAACCGCTGTATTCAAACTCTCTGCCGCGTCAGCTATTTCTGGTTTGCTCATGGTATATTCCAAGTATCCTCTCTGCCACACCCTGCATATATTTTTATCATTTCTATGTGCTTGATTATACAACAATATGTAAATCAAGTCAAATATTTGTGCTGCTTTTACAAATTATAGCACGTTCTTTACGATTTTTGCAATGGGTTGTTTGATGTATATACAGTAAGCGGTTTATATGGTATAGCACTAGTGATTGTGGTTATGCTTTGTAAAATATGAGCTATATTATATAGTTATCATTATGAATGAATTAGGAAAAACCTCAATGGAAACGACAGCGTCTCCAGAAGACTTGAAAGCGGTGCAAGATTTCATCATTGGCTGCTTGGCAGATGGGCAATCAATGACGGTGCCGCAGCTATCTCAGCGGTGGTGCGAAGCCCACGGCATCAAGTCCCGTATTACAGCCGACCTATTTAATGAAACAACTCGACAGGCATTAGGGGCAATCAAAGCCGAGGAGGACGGGCCGTTTGGTGAGTTGAAAGAAACGGTCATTCAGAATACTAATACGACTGTTACATTTTATCGGCTCAGTGGTGCATCTGAAGGATATCAGCCAGCCGTGATGGCACCGGTGAATCCAGAGAGGTCTATACCTAAGCTTCAGGATGTTATTGATAAGGTTGCTAAAGCTGCTATTAATACGGCTGCTGAGGATGCTACTAATAAGGCTACTAAAGCTGCTAAGGCTAAGGCTGCTAAGGCTGATAGTCCAATAGACCCGGGCTGGGCTGCGGGCGGACGTTGCGCCGGTATGGATATTAACACGGTTAATAGTGGGATATGTAAAGTATGTCCAGTACAGTATGACTGTTTGAGGACGGCAATACTGGAGGGTTATGATCTTAGACATAGAGACATTAGAACTTCAGGCACGAGAGGCGGTTTCCCTCCTGCTGATCAGCAGGAAATGGTAGAGAAAGTCCGTAAAATAATGCACGGACTTGCTCGGGAATCATAATCAGCTCTGACCAGTTGTTGCTACAATTGACTAGCGATGCGACTGAGCGTTTTGTCTTTACCGAACAATGCCAGAGTGTCGTTGAGCTGTGGGCTGAACGGCGCCCAAGTCGTAACGATGCGAATGAGGCTGAACAAGACACCAGGTTTTTGACCGGTGATTTCTAGGAGTTGATTGAGGGTTTCTTGGATGGCTTCAGGAGTCCAGTCAGTCAGTTCTGCTAGCTTGTCATGTGCGGTCTTGAGGAGCGCGCGAATTTCACCATCAGACAGTTTCTTCAGCTGCTTGTTGCTAGTGATCAGTTCCATGTTGACCTCTGGTTCTTCAAAGAAAAAGCGACTCATCATGGGTAGCTCAGCCAGTGTTTTGAGCCGATCTTGTACCAGAGCTAGGACTTGATGTTTGTATGACGCATCAAACTGGGCGGCTGATTGTGGCCAATAGCCTTCTACTCGTTGGTAGAGCTCGTCCAAGCTGATCCGGCGAATCCATTGCCCGTTCATCCATAGCAAACGCTTTTCGTCAAAACGCGCGCCCGAACGCTGGACTCGGTCGAGGCTGAATGTATCGATCAACTCTTGCTTGCTGAAAATCTCCTGTTCGGTGCCGTCGTTCCAGCCCATGGACGCCAAGAAGTTCAGCATGGCTTCTGGTAGAATTCCATCAGTTCGATAATCAGTTACACTTTTGGCGCCATCTCGTTTGCCGAGCTTTTTCCTGCCATCTGGAGCCATGATGTGCGGCAAGCAAACCAAGGTTGGCGGCGTAATTTCCAAAGCTTCGTAGAGGCTTAAGTATTTTGGCGTGCTGGAAATGTACTCCAGACCACGGATGACGTGCGTGACGCCCATCTCAAAATCGTCAATGATGTGCGCAAAATTGTAGGTTGGATAGCCATCGGCTTTGATGAGAATAAAGTCGTCTAGAGCCTCAGGACCAGCTGACAATTCGCCCATGACAGGGTCGTTCCATGTGTATCGTTTGAGAGAGGTCACTTTGAACCGGAGTGGCTGAGTGCCGTCCCACTCTGGGGGATTTTCTGGCCGATAGTCACGGTATAAGAAAGCTTTTTTCAATGCGCGTGCTTCTTCTCGAAAGCCTTGCACCTCTTCAGGCGTGTACGGATCGGCATAGGCCAGTCCCTTCTCTACCAGCTTTTTTGCCCAGGTGTGGTAGATCTCCAGCCGTTCTGACTGGTGGTATGGCCCATGTGATCCACCTTTGCGTGGCCCCTCGTCCCAGTCGATGCCGAGCCATTCCAGCGTGTCCAATATCAAGTCTTCAGCGCCAGGCACAAACCGCGACCGGTCAGTGTCCTCGATGCGTAAGATAAATGAGCCTCCCTGCTGGCGTGTCAGTAGCCACGGGAACAAAGCCGCTCGAACATTTCCAACATGAATATAGCCGGTTGGTGATGGCGCAAAACGAGTACGAATAGTCATGATGACATTATACTACATACTGGTAGCTATTTTGCGAATCTGTTCGCTAGAGAGTGGAGCGTGGCTGTTGATTTGGTACAAGATGCCGCCATTCACCCAAGCGACATTTTCTCCTGCTGCAAAAATAGTCAGGCCATCGACGATAGTCGTAGCCGGCGCACCTGATTTTCCTGAAATGTATTCTTTGACAGCAGCTGAGTCCCAGTTGCTCTTGCTTTGAGAAATTGTGTAGTTGGCGGTGCCGTCAGCGTATGCGAATTTCATGCTGACCTCCCCCTGTTTGAAGGAAATTGGGCCGTTGAGTGCGTAACCATTTGGTTTGTAGCCAGGATAAGTGGCGTTGATGCCAGACTGTAAGGCTGCGACACGAATGGAGATATTTGGCATGCTGAGATAGGTGAAATATCCGCCGAGCAGCATGATGGCCAGACCTGCGGACACCAGGCTGGTCCAGCGCTTTAGCTTGCTTTGCTTACGCTTGGCGCGGTGATGCTTCTCTGGTTTTGGCTCTTGAGCTTTAGCCAAGGCTTCGCTGATGGCCTCATTTTTGAGAATTGATGCTGGCTTTGGCTCGGCTTTCTGAATTGGTGCGACGGGCGCCTTGGCAATTTGTCGTTGCTTGGCGCGTTGTACAACTGGGTGCACTTCTGCCGGACGATCTATCTGAACAGGTTTTTTGGGCGCCTCTACTGCTGGTTTTTGAGCTATCTGAGGGGAGAATTTTTTCACGGCAACGTGTTGCTGTACGGTCGCATTTGGGGTTCTAACCGGACGGGTAGCAAGGGATTTCTGAGGGGGTCGCTTAATGTGTCGTCGGCTGAGGGTGGCTGATTTCTGTACTGGAACACGGTGAATAGTTGCAGTAGTTGTACCGCGTGCGGTTGATGCCTTGACGACGCGTTTGGGCTGCGTTGGCGCTACGGTTGGTGATTTTTCAACTGAGATTGGTAGCGGTAGCCCTGTGACTGGGTCGTATGCCTTACCATTGACATTGATAAATTCTTGTTTCATTTCTTCCCCTTGTTACGATGTTCCCTCGCGAACTTCTATATATTATAGTACAAAGTGCCAGCGGTTTTTGCAAGGGCGAAAATGTGGTATAATTCGTTTTATGTACCACAACAATACCTCCGCAAAAGAAATCGTGCGTCGTACTTTGGTGTACACTACCATGACGCTGATGGTGATTGGTCTAATCATCGTTCTTTTGTGGCACAACTTTGGCTATCAATTCAATTCAAAAGATCTGAAAATCGAGCAAAACAGCTTAGTGCAATACGATTCATTTCCGCGTGGTGCGCAGGTGTCAATCGATGGCAACGCATTTAACCTGACACAAACCAAGGGTCTCATTGTACCTGGGCAACACCAATTCACCATGAAACTGAACGGCTATGAGCCATGGCAAAAGACGTTGGATATCAAGGCTGGTACGGTGACGCATTTGGTGTATGCTCGGATGATCCCCGAGAAGAAAGAAGCCACCAATTTGAAAGAATATCCGGTGCTAGAGTCAGCTAAGTTTGCGCCTGGCGGGCGGTTCATGGCTGGTACTGGCGTGGTGAACGGAACACCGAAACTGTTTTGGGGTGATGTTCGGTCGTACAACAATCCTAAATTTACGGAAACTGACATTAGCACGCAACATTTGGCGCAGTATGATGTGGCAACGACCAAGCATCAATTTGCCATCGCCGAGTGGGACTTTGCGGGCCGTTACGTACTATTCAAGCATACTTACACCCCAGAGGGCTCTGACAGCAAGATTCAGTGGCTGCGCTTTGACCGGGATAATCCAAAAGAAATGATTGATGTGACGAATATCGCTAGCGTGGATATTTTGGACGCACATTTCATCGGTACCAATGGCAATGAACTATACGTCTTGCAAAATGGCGGTCATGTGCGCCAGATGAATGTGGGCGGCGCTTCCCTGTCGCGTCCAGTGTTGTCTGGTGTTCAATCGTTTGTGTTGTACGGCAGTGAGACGATCGCTTATGTTGGCACTGAAGCAAATGTCAAAGTGGCTGGTGTGTGGAAAAAAGGTTGGGAGCAGTCGCGCATCATGTATCGGGCTGCGTCAGCGCAGACTGATGATACAGTCAAAATCAAGGCTTCAAAGTATTTCAATAAGGACACGGTGGTTGTGACGGTCAATGACACAGCGCAGATCTATCGCGGTGATTTGCGTCCACCAACCGAGGACTCAGAAGCGGTAAAAAAGTTTTTGAATTCCGTGAAAAAGGTAGCATTTGGACGGACCATCAAAGATCTGACGCTAAACAGTGACGGTCGAATGGTGATTCTCAAAGATGAGACTGGTTTTGTCAATTATGACATTGAGCGAGAGACTATTTCGCCAGTCATCGCGCTTGATGCACCAAGTGAGCTCAAATGGTTGGATGAGTTCTATGTCTGGCGACGCGATGCTAGTGGTAAATTGCTGATCCAAGAGTTTGATGGCACCAATGCGCACACACTGACTCCCGTGGCTGCTGGTTATGATGCGGCACTGTCCCCTGATGGTAAATATCTCTACTCGTTTGTCAGTGATGGCGATAAATTGATCCTCAGTCGTTTGAAGATGACAACCGAATCATAAACTCAAGGAGGTAATTTTCCGGTTATCGAGCACCAAAGATACGCTCCAAGACAGTTGGCGATGGATTGCCTGGTATTTGTCCTGTTGCGTTGTTTTCAGCAGCAGCAGAAGCGGTGTTGGGGTCTGGGCTGATTTGATCAGCATAGACCAACAGACGCTTGTTGGCAGTGCCAACAGGAACGCAACTGACCAATGTGAGCATTGGTTTTTGGGTGCCGGTTTGGATTTTGGACACCTCGTTTGGTTTGACGACTTCTGAACCAGTGATTTTATAGGTGTATCGTTTGCCTTCGTAGTTAAGATATATGACGTCGTCTTTTTGAAGTTTTTCGTTTTGGGCGAAGATGAATTTATATCCTCCGGCGGCAAAGGCGTCATTGCTGGAGTGCCCAGCCAATACAACATTTCCCGCCTGTCCTGGTAGCGCGCTTGCTCCAGAAACGGCAAAGTGCGCTACGCCTTTTTCCATGGCTTTGCGCTGTGATTGTACATCTGGTGCGGCGCCGTACACTACGGGCGCATCAACATTAATCTTCGGGATGATAATCTTTGGTTCAGCGCTGACTTTGGTGTCAATGCTTGGGTCGACGATGATGTTCTGCGGCTCAATATTGCCGGGGCTGGTATAGGCTGCAACGGTGCCCAAGATGACCCGGTTGTATTGCAGGAAGACAAATGCCAGCATGACCATGGTTCCAGCTAGAGCTGGGATGAAATGTCGAGAATTGCGTACTTTTTTGGCGGAGTCGTTGACGGTGCTGCGGATTTTAGAGCGCAGATCGCGGATGGCCTGCTGTTGTGGCGACAGGGTGTCTGCTGTCTCTGGAGCGCTGGTTTGCGGCTGCTGAGCTGGAGACTGTTGGGTGTTCAGGTGGTTAGCGTAGTACCGTTCGTAGTACATCTGATAATATTTTTGCCAGGCACTGTGGTATTGCTGCCACTGATCGGGCGTGGCTTGTGGCGTGCTGTTGGCTAGTTGAGTGGGCTGGCTGGTGGTTGCGGCGGTCGTGCCAGTAGGCGGTGCAGTATTGAGGCGGTGGCCCTGTGGTTCGGTCTGTGAAAGTGGTTTGACTACTGGTGTAGCGGCTTGTGGCTGAGGTTGCGGTTGTGGTTGTGGTTGCAGTGTTGGCTCTTGTGGGGTTGTGTTGACTGGTGCGGGCGTGGTGTGTGGTGCAGCATCAGACGAATTAGCAGTGTAAATCGAATTGATTTGCCCGCGGATAACATCAGCGGCAGCATTGCGCGTTGATGATTGGTCGCGCGCTGGTGGTTGGAATGGTCGTGGACTTCCGGGGTTCATACTTATGTTTAATGATACAGGAAAATCACCAAAAAAACAAAAATACCCCCTTGTCGAGGGCGAGGATATCGTGATATAATAACCAGTAGTTTTGGAGCGCTCTCTTGTGCCGCGGTGGCGGAATTGGTAGACGCGCTAGACTCAAAATCTGGTGA
>CAUOLC010000011.1:0-17865 GCA_963456285.1 uncultured Candidatus Saccharibacteria bacterium
TAACCACTGACTTGTCCAAACCTAGCCCGCTCCATTTTTCACGATATTCACCCGGTAGCATCGGCACCTCAGCCTGAATCCGCGTAATCTCCTCATCGCTCAGCACCACTGGCGGAATGTCAGCGTCAGGCATGTAGCGATAATCCTGCGCGTCCTCTTTCGAGCGCTGCGAAGTGGTAATTTGCTTGTCGTCGCTCCAGCCACGGGTCTCCTGGACCACTTGTTCACCGCGCTCCAATAGATCAACTTGGCGCTTAAATTCGTATTCAGCGGCACGCTCGACGCTACGGAATGAATTGAGATTCTTCACTTCCGCTCGCTTACCGAGCTCAGTCGCGCCCTTTTTAGCCACCGAAATATTGACGTCAAAGCGCATATTGCCATGATACAAATCACCGTGCGTCACGCCAGCATAGACCATCAATTTGTGCAGCTCCGAAGCGTAGGCTTTGGCCTCCTCGGCAGAATGAATATCCGGCTCAGAGACGATTTCGATCAGCGGCGTACCAGCGCGGTTGAGGTCAACCAGCGAATAGCCGTCGTGGTGCGTCAATTTACCAGCGTCCTCCTCCATGTGCGCATGATGAATTCGCACTCGTTTGAGTGAACCATCCTCCAGCGGCGCGTCGACATAGCCAGCCAAAATGATCGGCTGGTACATCTGCGAGGTCTGATAACCTTTTGGCAAGTCAGGGTAGAAATAATGCTTGCGATCAAACCGGCTAACATGGGCGATTGGTGCGTTTAATGCCTTACCGGCGCGCACCGCCAGCTCGACGGCGTGCTTGTTGAGTACTGGTAGCATGCCCGGCAGGCCAAAGTCAATCTCATGCGTTTTTTCGTTCGGCTCAGCATTACGCGCGTCATTGTCAGCCGGGCTAAACAGCTTGGTTTTGGTCGCCAGCTGGACGTGGCACTCGATGCCAATAGTCATTTCATATTCATCATATACACTCATCATAACGCTCCCAAATCTTTTAGTGCTTGTTCAAAGCTTGTCATGGCTCGCCGAAAACTTTGCGCGGTCAGTTTCACGTTGGTTTCGTGGGCAATTTGATTACGCAATTTATGCGCCGCCCACAACCCATTTTCGTCCGTCCAGTCACCCTTGCGAGCTTTCAGTCTGTCGCCCATCGTCGTACCTGCCACGCCGCAATCGCGCATGGCTTTGTCGAGCAGCTTGTCAGCTTTGACGATTGCCATTTGCAGACCATCCGAACCGCCCGCCTTGGCGCCGTGTTGAATCGCCCGCCAAACTTTTCGGTACATTTCCCTGTCAAGCTTTTGGTGCCCGCGTGATGTCAATTGGATAAAAATAATCAGCAAAGCACCGATCACCAGCGCTGCTACCACCAGCGCGATCAACAATCCGTCCATCAGGCAGCCTCCACTTCTGAGGCCAACTTCAACAAGTTGCTGTCTGACTGGCGGTCACCAATCAACTGCACACCAATTGGCAAACCTTCGTCACTAGTTCCAGCTGGCACGGAAATCGCTGGCAGTCCCGCCAAGCTAGCCGGCACCGTCATGATGTCCGCTAGGTACATTTTTATCGGATCATTGGTATTTTCGCCAAGTTTAAAGGCTGGCGTTGGTGCGACCGGCATCAGCAGCGCATCGTACTCAGCGAACAACTGCTTGAATTCATTGATGAGTAAAGTGCGCGCTTTTTGCGCCTGCATATAGTAAGCGTCAAAAAAGCCACTCGACAACACAAAGCTACCGATCATAATTCGTCGCTTATTCTCCGTCGTAAAACCTTCATTGCGGCTGCGACCATATAATTCCGCCAATGTTTTCGCCTCGGCTGCCCGGTGACCATAGCGCACACCGTCATAGCGCGCCAAGTTTGACGATATCTCTGCCGGCACAATGATGTAATACATCGCCAGCGAATGTTGCATCATACTGAGGTCCACTTCTTCAACGTCATAGCCCAGCTGCTTTAATTTTTCAACATAGTCAAGCGTTTTCTGGCGAACCGCCGCGTCCACGTCATCAGTCATGCACTGCTTAACCAAACCAATCTTCTTCTTGGTAAATTCTGGCTGGCTCTGCCAAAAGTCCGGCAGTGTTGTCATATCCTTGTTGTCGCGGCCCGCCATGATTTCCATCACCAGATTAGCGTCATCCGCATTCGTCGCGAAACAACCAATGGTGTCGGTGCTTGAGGCCATAGCAACCACGCCATAGCGACTGACCGTGCCGTAAGTTGGCTTGACACCAACCACGCCATTGAAGCTGGCTGGCTGACGAATCGACCCACCAGTATCTGTCCCAAGTGCAAACGGTACCACATCAAGTGCCGTCACTACCGCCGAGCCGCCCGACGAGCCACCGGCTACCCGGGTTTTATCCGTGGCGTTTTTGGTCGGACCAAAGGCTGAGTTTTCTGTTGAACCGCCGTGAGCAAAGGCATCCAAGTTTGCCTTGCCGATGCAAATTGCACCTTCAGCTTCTAATTTTTCAACGGCTGTGGCTTGCAGTGGCGCATCAAAATTCTCGAGCATTTTTGCGGCAGCAGTTGTCGGCGCCCCAAAGGCCAAGAAATTGTCTTTCACGACAAATGGCACGCCAGCCAATCGCCCAGAAATTTCGCCCTTATCCACCAGCTCGGCTCGCTCCAACGCCCGCTCTTCTGTCAAGCTCAGTAGCGCATGATATTCTTCAATCTCGCGCGCCCGCTGCAACGCTTCCTTGACATTTTCGACTGCACTTTTTCCGGTAAAATCACTAATCCGACTCATCACAACACCTGCGGCACTTTCACTTGATTGTTCTGTTTTTCGGGCGCCAACTCAAGTAACTCGTCCTGAGAAATCCCCGGCTGAACCTCGTCTTCACGCCAGACATTTTCCAGGCCCGTCACTTGATAGGTTGGCTCCACGCCAGACGTATCGAGCTCACCCAATTGATTGATATATTCTACGATTTTCTCCACGTCCTGTCGCAAGCCATCCACTTCGCCATCTGCCAATTGCAAACCGCTCAAATCCGCCAAGCGCTGGACATCACTATTAGAAATTGCACTCATGAACTCATTATACCACTTGAAAATTAATTACAGAAAATCACTCGCCCCATGTCATAGAAGCGAGTGACAGGTGATACCCAACTAACTAGTCAAGTAGGTAGCTTGAGTTGTATTTGAAGTTTGATTTTTTGATGCTTGGCTTGTCATGAGCCTGCACTGCCAGCGTGATAGCTAGAGCAACTGCAACAACGCTGGTGATTGCGATTAACGTGATAGCCAATGGGCGTGATTTGTTGTAGCCGTTGATGATCTTGCCGATGAAAAATATCACAACTGCCAATACTGCCAAGCACAGCAGTGATGGCAAGAAGTTGCCCAAGTACAGTGCTGTGTATACTGAACCAGCATCTGAAACACCGATCAATAGCAACGAGCTAATCAATACACTGATGAGGTTTGCGACCAGTGGCAACGCCGCCAATACGATCATGAACAAGCTACCATAGGTTGTCAGTTTGTAAGCCAATCGACCAGTGTAACCGCTACGGTCAGCGGCAATTGTGCGTGTTACGCGGCCAAATAGGACAAATGCCAACACTGAAAATAGTACTGCCAAAATACCAACGGCCAAAATGTTTGCAGTGATCGAGCCGCTCAACATCAAACCAAACGACATCGCTTCTTTTGCAGACCACATGCCGAACAACATTGGTACGAGTACTACACTGGTGATTGCAGCAAATGTTACTGAAACCATTGCTAATGCGTATTCAAATGTAAGCCATTTTGCTTGCGAAGCAGCGCGTGGGGCCATGTACTCAGCTTGCTCGACGACTGGAGTTTCTGTTGTTTTCAATTCTGCCATATAATTCTCCTCCTTATTATGGTTATCTTTAGTGTACCATTGTTTGCTTAATTTCTGCAATCAAATCACGCAGCTCTGCGGCTTTTTCAAACTCTAGATTGGCGCTATGCAGCTCCATTTGACCGGTCAGTTCCTTGATCAGCGTTGGGTATTCGTCCTTTGGAATTTTCTTCAAATCAAGTTTTGGCTTTTTATCCGATTCTTTTTGCGGAATGATGGAACGCAGGCCATCGTCAATCTTCTTCTGGATGGTTTGCGGCGTGATACCGTGCTCTTCGTTGTATTGCTGCTGAATTGCACGCCGACGATTCGTCTCGTCAATCGCTCGGCGCATACTGTCGGTCACATTGTCACCATACATCAGCACCCGCCCGTCTACGTGCCGCGCCGCCCGGCCAATCGTCTGAATCAGCGCCTGCTCGCTACGCAGGAACCCTTCTTTATCGGCATCCATAATCGCCACCAGACTGACTTCAGGTAGGTCCAAGCCCTCGCGTAGCAAATTGATACCAACCAGTACGTCGTACGTTCCCAGCCGCAAATCTTTGAGAATATCGCCGCGCTCCAATGTGTCAATTTCACTATGTAGATACGCCGTTTTCACACCATTGTCGGTCAGATAGGCGCTTAAGTCCTCAGCCATACGCTTGGTCAAGGTCGTTACTAGTACGCGGTGACCGTTGGCGATGGTCTGGCGAATCTCCTCCATCAAATCATCAACCTGCCCCTCAGTCGGCCGCACCTCAATTGGCGGATCAAGCAGCCCGGTCGGCCGAATCAACTGCTCAGCCGGCTTTGGCGAATGGGCAATTTCATAGTCGCCCGGCGTAGCTGATACATAAATCGCCTGATGAATATGCTGATCAAACTCATCAAACCTCAGCGGACGGTTATCCAGCGCACTCGGCAGACGGAACCCGTGCTCCACCAGCACTTCCTTGCGCGCCCGGTCACCGTTATACATACCGCGGACTTGCGGCAAGGTCATATGCGACTCGTCAACCAGTAGCAGCCAATCATCCGGAAAATAATCAATCAACGTCGCTGGTTGCTCACCCGGTTCACGGTCGGTCAGGTAGCGCGAATAATTCTCGATGCCTTTGACAAAGCCAGTTTCTTTGAGCATTTCTAGGTCATATTTGGTGCGTTGACTGAGGCGCTGCGCCTCGAGTAACTTATCGTGCGACTCAAGCCATTTGAGCCGCTCGTCAAACTCTTTTTCGATACCGATGATAGCTTTTTCAATTCGTTCACGCGGCGTCGAATAGTGGCTGGACGGGAAAATCGTCAGTTGCGTTGGCTGATCCAAAATCTCGCCTGTTAGCGGATCGATTCGCGTGAGTCTCTCAATTTCATCGCCAAAAAATTCCACCCGCACCGCCGTGTCCTGCCCAGCTGGGAAAATATCCACTACATCGCCGCGCACCCTGAAAGTGCCGCGCGCAAAATCAATGTCATTGCGCTTATACTGAATATCAGTCAGCAGGCGGATGAACTTATCCTGCACCCGCCGCTCGCCAACCGTCAGTTTAATTGCCATGTCAGCGTAGGTTTCCGGCGAACCAATGCCATAAATACAGGACACGCTGGCCACGATGATAACGTCGCGTCTCGTTAACAGTGCCGAGGTTGCGGCATGTCGCAGCCGATCAATTTCATCATTGATCTTCGAATCTTTTTCAATGTAGGTATCGCTGCTGGCAATATAAGCCTCCGGCTGATAATAATCAAAATAGCTGACGAAATAATGCACCTCATTATCCGGAAAAAACTCCTTAAACTCAGAAAACAGCTGCGCCGCCAAAGTCTTATTGTGCGCCAGCACCAGCGTCGGCACATTGGCTCGGGCGATAATATTCGCCATAGTAAAGGTCTTGCCCGACCCCGTCACACCCAGCAACGTCTGCTCACGTTCGCCCCGCTCCAAACCATCCACCAGCTGAGCAATCGCCGTCGGCTGGTCGCCAGTTGGCTGATAGTTGGAGACGAGATTAAAGGCGCTCATATCATTACTATTGTAACGCATCACAATTTATATATAAAAATATTTTGAAAGATCACCAATAGTGTGGTATGGTAGCAACATGACATATCGACACAACATCGTTGTTCGTCGTCGCCGCTCTGACTCAGAGGGCTAATTAGTCGTATAGTAAGAACCAACTAGAGAGCCCTCGTCCGAGCGGCTCTTTTTGTTATCATAGAAAGGAAGGATATGAACCACGACGCGCCTCGCTACACCAAGGTTGCCAGTCACGAAGCGGTGAACGGTGAGTTCGATACGTGTCTCTTGCTCTACTCGGGAGGCCTCGACACATCCGTCATGCTCAAGTGGCTCCAAGAAAAATATAACTGCAAGGTCATCACCCTAACAGTCAACATTGGCCAGACGGTTGATGATCTCGATGCCATCGCCGAAAAGGCCAAAATGCTCGGCGCCATAGAAACCATTACGGTTGACGCCCGCGACCGCTTCGCCGATGAGCTGCTATCACTAGCCATCAAAGCCAATGCTGATTATCAAGGCGGCTACGCCCTCTGTACACCACTCGGGCGCATCATTATTTCCCAATTAGCCGTCGAATATGCCGAAAAATACGACTGCACCGTCATCGCTCACGGCGCCACTGGCAAAGGCAACGACCAAGTTCGCTTCGAAACCTACATCACCACGCTCAACCCTAAACTTAAGATCTTGGCACCAGTGCGTGAGTGGAGTATGGGCCGAGAGGAAGAGCTGGCGTACGCTAAGGAACACAACATCCCCGTGCCACACACCCAGGAATCACCCTACTCAACTGATGAAAACATGTGGGGCATCACTAGTGAAGGCGGCGAGATAGAATCGCCATCCCTCAAACCAAATTACCACGCCATTCTCAATTGGTGTTCGACCATCAAATACACGCCGGACGAAGCCGAAGATATCACCATTGAATTCATCAAAGGTGTGCCTGTTGCCGTCGACAACCGCCACTTTTCACTCCAAGCACTCATCCAGCACTGCAACCAACTCGGCCGCAAACACGGCGTAGGTGTATCGACCCTCATCGAAGATCGACTGGTTGGGCTAAAGGTACGTGGCGTCTACGAAAACCCTGGCGCCACCATCTTAATCGCCGCTCATCAAAAGCTTGAACAATTGGTGTCAACTCGCGTTGAAAATGAACTCAAAGCCGAAATGGACAAAAAATGGGCCTACCTCACCTACGCGGCTCAGTGGTACGAGCCAGCCGTCCATCACATTAACGCCTATATTGATGATCAGAACCAAAAAGTCACCGGCACAGTGACGGTCCGCCTCTACAAAAGCACCATCACCGTCGTCAGCGTGGACTCACCACATTCGTTGTTTGATATCAATCTTGCAACGTTTGATTCCAACACCGCATTCAATCAGAATTCGTCCGCCGGATTCATTGAATTATATTCATTAAGTCAGCGAACAGCTGAAGGAGCATACTCATATGGCAAATAAACTATGGCAATCAACCGCAACCGGCTCACTCCATCCACTAGTCGAGTCATACACCGTTGGCGACGACCAAGTGCTGGACCAACATTTGCTGGGGCATGATATCACCGCCACTAAAGCGCACGCTCACATGCTAGAAAAAATTGGCGTATTGACCAGTGACGAATATCAACAATTGGCAGCCGCCCTGGATGAGCTACTTGACGAGTGGAAAACTGGCACTTTCACGCTCACCAGCGAACACGAAGACGGACACACTGCCATTGAGCTGTATCTAACAGAAAAACTCGGCCCCATCGGCAAAAAGGTTCACACTGGCCGAAGCCGCAATGACCAAGCCTTGGTGATGATGCGCTTGTTCATCAAAACAGAGCTTGAAGCAGTAGCCGAAAAGCTGGAAGCAGTCGCCCAGGCCTATGCTGGCAAAATCACTGCCATCGGCCAGACCGAAATGCCTGGCTACACCCACACCCAAAAAGCCATGCCAACCACAGTCAGCATGTGGCTTGGTTCCTACCACGATGCGTTCAATGACCTCCAGCAATTGGTGGCACACAGCATCACCGCCATCGATCAAAACCCGCTGGGTAGCGCTGCTGGCTTTGGCGTTACTCTGCCACTTGACCGCCAGATGACGACCAGTGAGTTAGGCTTCGCTAAAGTACAGGAAAATCCCATGTACTGCGGCTTGTCGCGCGGCGTGTTTGAGCTGATTGCCGTGCAAGCACTCAACCCAATCATGGTCTTTGCTGGCAAATTTGCCGAAGACATGTTGCTGTTTACCTCTCAGGAGTTTAACTATTTCAAGCTGCCTGTCACCATGACCACTGGATCGTCCATCATGCCGCACAAACGTAACTACGACGTCTTTGAGATCATGCGCGCCACCGCCCACGCTTATCCAAACTACGCTTTGCAACTCCAAGCTATTTCGACAGGTGCCGGCAGTGGCTATCACCGCGACTTGCAGTTGACCAAAAAGATCACCATGGATGCCTTCACGTCGGCACTCGACACTCTGGAAGTTCTGACACTCTGTGTCAGTGAACTGGAGGCTAACACTGACCGATTGGCTGAGGCGATGACCGATGAACTTTACACCGTCGCCAAGATTAACGAATTGGTGGAAAAAGGCGTGCCATTCCGCGACGCCTACCAGCAGGTCAAACAATCATTTCTGGGTGAATAATCCCTGATGTTCACTGGTAGCTGCCAACTATTTGACAAACACAAGCTTTTTGTGCTATAATCAAAAGATACGTGAATTAAAACATAAAAAGGCAGAAAAATGACAGACAAAAAAGATCTGGTGTGTATACCACGCGAAATTGAACTCCAAGCTGCGATGTTCCGTTTGGGTAATATTAACGAGGAAATTCAAAAAGGTTATGAAATCCTCAAAAAATACCATAAGACGGTGACCTTTTTCGGTTCGGCACGCACCTGCCCAGACAGCCCATACTACCAAGCTGCCAAAGAAGCCTCGGAGCGTTTGGCAAGCTTGGGCTATGCGGTTGTCTCTGGTGGCGGCCACGGCATCATGGGTGCCGCCAACGAAGGCGCTAACAAAGCGGTACAAAAAGGTGCGCGCGCTGCTGGTGGTGAATCAATCGCCTTTAACATCAAGCTACCCCACGAACAAGATCTCAATGAATATGCAACTGAGGCGTTTGAATTTCAACATTTCGCTCCCCGCAAAATCGTCATGACCATGTACGCTGACGCCTACATTTATTTCCCAGGTGGTTTTGGTACCTTGGATGAATTGGCGGAAATATTGACTTTGATCCAGACACAGAAAGCTAACCGCGTGCCAGTCATCTTGTTCGATACGGCGTTTTGGAGCGATTTGGACGCCTTCTTCCGCGACCATATGTTAGCCGAATCAGCAATCGTCAAAGAAGACCTTGATATTTACACCATCACCGATAGTGTCGACGAGATCATCGACATCGTCACGTCCAATAAAACCTATTGTGATCACTAATCCAAGATGTCATCAACCCGCCGGCAAATGCCGCCATCGCAAATGATGCGACTAACGGCTGGGTTGTGTGTCTGCGGATGATCCCGGAAACGGCGGTAGATTTCCTGGCCCAGGGCAACTTTACCGTGTTTAGTGGTATTCCTGCCAAGTGATAACTGATGGTGATAATTCTCAACGATATCTATAGGGTGAAACGAAATAATATACCCGTCTATGTCCGCTAGCACCCAATCACTGGCTTTGAAGCAAGCTCGCTTGTCGATCTCTGGCGCGATAGCCATTAGCGCCTGGTATACTTCGTTTGCCGTCGTATCGCGTGGATCCAGACCCAAGGCACGCAATACACTGTGTGTTCGCGCCAATACATCCGACATCAACCGGATATCACTATCGTCACGCGTCATTCGATTTAGCTCCTGTAGAGCAATCTGTACATTTGCTCCTTCTCCTAGTAGTCGAGCCAAGTGTTGTGCCATGGTTATATACTCCTTTCCTGTAACGGCATCTCGTGGAGGCGAGCACCTTTATGTAAAATTCCCGCCTTAGCACTAATTTTTGCAACGACGGCACTGGAATTTGCGCTGGCAAAAATGACCGAGTCTCGCAAACTACCGCCTTCTGCCCATCTACTCAAAAATCCTGAGGCAAATGCATCGCCGGCTCCCGTCCTGTCGATGGCTGGGACATCTTCATACATGCCAGCGCGGACGATTGTCTTGCCGTCGCTCGCCATGGAGCCATTAGCACCATCAGTCACCAGCAACGTTGGCACCAAATACAGCCCGTGACGAATCAAACTTTCCAAATCACTACCTTCGACAAGCTGCTGCATCTCCTCTTTATTGACCGTCAAAATATCTACATCTTGCAACAGCCCAAGCAATAGTTCACGCTGCGCCAGCTCTTTTTTACCAGGATTAAAGCAAATCTTGATGCCACGTTCACGTGCTTGAGTAAACAGTTTGCTGAGCGTTTGCATTTGACCCGCCAGATTGGAAACATACAGCCAATCCGCCTGGACATTTTCCAGAGAAAAATCGCCTGGATGGTAATGCGTCGAAGCACCGCGATAGGTCAAAATAGTTCGCTCACCATTTGGGGCTAAGAGCATGACCGAATATCCGGTGTTGTATTTGTCAGAGAATTTCACTAGCTGCGTACCAACACTTTCACTGTCCAGTGCATCCAACACTGCTTGACCTGCCGGATCGCGTCCAACCACTCCCATGAACTGGGTTTGGTGACCCTGACGAGCAAACGTCACTGCTGCGTTAGTAGCACCCCCACCGGTAGAGAAATGAATCTGATTGACATCAATCTTTGAACCCAGTTCCAAGCGCTGGAAGCAATGTTCTGGGCTTTCACAAACAGGCGCCAGTGCTGGCGAGTGGCTCAAAAATACGTCTTGAACAGCAGCACCAATGGTAATAATTTTAGCCATCAGATCACTGCCCTTCCGCTTGAGCCAAAGGCCATGATTTTTTCTTCAACGACTTTCTGGACTGCTAAATATACCTCGGGCATCAGCTTAACGATGGCATATTCATGTGGATTTTCACGCAAGGTTTTTTCCAGTGTGGTGCGGAAAGCATAGCGCATATCGGAGTTGATGTTTATTTTGGAAACGCCAATTTTTGCCGCATCTTCAAAGTAGTGCAGCGGCGTACCTGACCCACCATGAAGCGAAATCTGGCAGTGCAGCGCCTCCCGAATGCGTGCTAACAATTCCAAATCCAATACTTTCGGCACCGGATATTTACCGTGCAAGTTGCCGACTGCCGCCGCAAAAGTATCAATTCCCGTCGCCTCGACAAATGCCCGCGCACCATCTGGCGTGGAAAAAGTTTTCTTGATTTCTTCATAGTCAATAGCTTCAGTGTGAACGTTAGAGCTGCCACCAAAATAGTGCGGCTCAGACTCCACCAGCGCGCCGGTGAATTTAGCGTACTCCACGACCTCGCGAGTTTTGGCGATGATTTCCTCATCAGAAGCGTCGTGATTTGCCTGGGAGATGTCAATATGCACAAACTCATAACCCGCATCAATGGCTCGTTTGCAGCCCTCGACCGTCGGCCCGTGATCCAGGTTCAAGTACATCTCAATGCCATATTCAGCCTTGTAGTTATCCACCAGATCACGCACATTCTCCAGCCCCATGGCTTTCACTTCAGCATCTGACACCTCGACCAACACTGGTGACTGGAGTTTCTGTGCTGCCCGTGCCACGGCAATTAGCGTTTCTTGATTGTCAATGTTAAACGCCCCGACCGCAAAATGTTGCACCCGTGTCCGCTGCATCAAATGACGCGCCCGCGTCGTGTTTTGTCGAATCTCTGAAATTGATAGTCCCATACTGCCCCCTAAAATACTTATGCTAATTATATCAGGTACCGCGTACTGTGCCAAGGGATTTTGGGCATTTCCAAAGTAGTGTCGCTTGATTTTAAGTGAAATATGTGGTATATTATATCTTATCTTCTGCTCGAGGTTTGTCTGAGGGCAGAAGGGCCCTTTGACCTCGAGCGCATTTTTCCTGAAAGGAGGAAAAATGTATACACTACTAGGCAGGTGGGCGCTAACTTTCGTTGGCGCTTATCTGATAAGGGCGGCGATATCTGCCTTATCGAGGGAGGAACGCCCCAAGATGGCCGATGTAGCCATCATTGCAATGCTCGTCACCATTCTGTTGAGTGGCGACGTGTTCGAATGCCCGGGGGGCTAAAGCCCCCCAGAAAATAGCTCGCCTTGAGGTTTTAGGCCTCGGCTGGAGCCTTTCTGGGTGGGCTATTTTCATTGGAGAAAATCAACCACGCTGCTAACTACCGAGCCGACGTCCAGGCCGTGCTTTTGCCACAGCTCGACCATTGAGCCAGACTCACCAAACATGTCATTGATACCAATGCGCTTCACTTTCACCGGCAATTGTTCACTGAGTAGTTCCGCCACACTTGAACCAAACCCGCCAGCGATTTGCCCCTCTTCAGCCGTCACCACACAGCCGCATTTCTGGGCGGTGCTCAGCACTGCTGCCTCATCCAACGGCTTGATGGTCGGGAAATGAATGACCTCCGCCTGGACGCTATGCTGATTTGCCAGTATTTCCGCTGCCAGAAGCAATTGATAGGTCATCGTGCCAGTGCCCAGCAACGCCACGTCTGTTCCCTGGCGCAGAGTATAGCTCTTGCCGATTTCAAATGTTGCCTGATTTAAAAACAGTGGCATATCGGCTCGAGGCAACCGCACATAGTTTGGTCGCGAATCAGCCACCATCGCCGCTGCCATCAACTTAGCCTCATGTGCATCGCCCGGCGCCAGCACCACCATGTTTGGTAAACTGCGCATCAGCGCGATATCTTCCAGCATTTGGTGTGTCGCACCATCTGGACCAACATTCAAGCCGGCATGTGAACCGACCAACTTGACCGGTTGGTTGTTCAGACAAATCGTCGTCCGAATCTGCTCCCAATTACGTCCTGGACTAAACGAAGCGTAGCTAGCGGCAAACGGGATATTGCCCATAGCTGCCAGCCCTGACGCCACCGTCACTAAGTTCTGCTCTGCCACACCAACTTCAATCAGTCGTGGCGCACTAATGCGCTGCGCAAATTCGCCAAAACCGACGCTTTCTACCAGGTCTGCGCTGAGCGCCACAACGCGGTCGTTTTGCCTGGCTGTTTCAACCAAACCATCACCAAAGCCACCTCGAACCGAAGTATAGGTGGGCGTGTGCCAGTTGTCGCGTAGATACATCATTTCCTATCCTCCAACTGAGCCAGCGCTCGCTGTGCTTCCTCGGCAGTGGGAACTTTCCCATGCCAATGATAATCGCCTTCCATGAAGTCAACCCCCTTGCCTGGTATGGTGTGGGCAATGATGGCACTTGGTCTATCCGTCACAGCGCGAGCCATACTCATGGCCTCACAGATACTCTCCATATTGTGCCCATCAATCTCCTGAACGTGCCAGCCAAAACTGCGCCATTTGCCTCGCAAATCTTCCAGCGGCATGACGTCCTCAGTACTACCGCCAATTTGAATATTGTTACGATCAACGATGCCGATCAGATTACCCAAGTTGTATTTACTAGCAAACATCGCTGCTTCCCAAATATTACCCTCGTCCAATTCACCATCACCCATCAGACAATAGATAAACCGCTGAGGCTGCGGATGTAAGTGCCGTATATAGTAGGCCATGCCCGAAGCCTGACTCAGACCCGAACCCAAAGGCCCGCTAGTCGTCTCAACGCCAGGCAGCGCTTGACGTTCTGGATGTCCTTGCAGCCGAGAGCCAAACTGCCTGAGCGTCGCCAGCTCCGACCTAGGGAAGAAGCCGCGCTCTGCTAAAGTCGCGTATAGCACTGGCGCACAGTGGCCATTACTCATCACGAAGAGGTCTCGTTCGTCCCAATCAGGATTCTCTGGACTGATGTGAAGCACCGCAAAATACAAAGCTGTCATGATGTCCGCCAAGCCCAATGCACCAGCAGTGTGGCCACTACCGGCGTGCTCCAACATGGCGATGATGGAGCAGCGTACCGACGCGGCGTGCTGCTCCAACTGTTTATGCGTGACGTTTGGCTGCACTAACCCAACATGCCCTTTTTGTTAATTTCATTTTGAATGTTTTGATAGGCTTCTCGAGGATTTGGCGATTTTTGGATGGCGCCACCAACCACCAAAATATTGACACCGCTATGCGCCAAGCCGTAGGCGTTGTCTGGCATAACGCCACCGTCCCAGCCAATTTCTACAGCCGGGTTGATGTCTTTGATGAGACGAATTTTTTCCAATTGCATCAAACTGGCGCTGCCGCCAAAACGACCAAGTTCGCCAGAAAATATCATGACGTGGTCTGCTGCCTTGATGAGGTCAACGACGGTACTGGGAACAGTTGGGCGCATCAACACCAAGCCAGCTTTGATATCTGCTTGTTTGATTTTCTGCAGCGCACCGAGGACGTCGCCGTCAGACTCGGCGTGGAGTAAAATCATATTTGGGCGCAGCGCCACCAAATCTTCAATGTATTCGTCAACGTTTTTCACCATGGCATGAATATCAATTTGCCAGCCTTCTGGTGCCCACAAATCTCGCAAACCAACTGTCAAGTTTGGCGCAAATTGCCCATCAGAAATATCAACGTGCGCTCGCTCGGCAAAACCAGTGATTCGCTCAATCTGTTCTTTGTATTGATCGACATTTTCTGCCAAAATACTGGGGGTGATTACTGTGGTCATAATAATTGGTCCAATTGCGCATTGCGCCTATTAAATCTTGGTGCATTAATATACGGAGTGTTGAGCCATGTTTCCATGATTCCCTTCCACGCCGCTTCATTGTCCTCCAAAACACGAGCCGGCAAGCACAACACATTTGAGTTATTGTCCTGGCGCGTCATTTTGGCTTCGTAAGCATCCCAAATGACGCTGGCACGGATACCTTTGAACCGGTTCGCCGCCATGCACATACCTTGACCGCCGCCACAAATCAAAATCGCTCGCGGATCGTCTGATTCGTCACCAATCACTCGTAGAGCTGCTGCCTGAGCAAACTGAGGGAAATCATCGTCCGGGTTCAATTCTCGCCCACCGACGTCTTCGACTTCGTAGTTATTTTTCACCAAATACGCGAAGACTTTTTCTTTCAACAAAAAGCCGCGATGATCAGATCCCAAGTAAATTTTCATACTCATAAGTATAAGCGGTTTAGGAGCTTTTTGCAAATTAGCCAGCGCGTTTCAATACAGCGCCAATGTCTGCCACCAACTCCACCAAACGGTTTGAATAGCCCCATTCATTGTCATACCAAACCATGACTTTGATCAGATTGCCACCAACCACTTTAGTCAGTAACAAATCAACAACGCCAGAGTATGAATTACCGATGAAATCCCTGCTGACGAGCGGCTCTTCGCTGACGCCCAAAATGCCTTGATAGAACGTGTCTTGAGCTGCTTTTTTGAACGCCTCGTTCACCTGCTCGACAGTCACATCGCGCCGAAGTAGCGCCGTCACATCACTGAGCGACACCACTGGCGTCGGCACACGAACACTCAGTCCGTCAAACTTACCAGTTAGTTGCGGCAGGGTTTTTGTCACGGCGATTGCTGCACCTGTTGTTGTTGGCACCATGTTCTCAGCGGCATTGCGACCTTCGCGCAGGTCCTTAGCTGGCGCGTCCTGCAATCTTTGGCTAGCAGTGTAACTGTGCACTGTCGTCAGCATTGATTTTTCCACGCCAAACTCCGCATCCAGAACCGCCATCACCGCACCCAGACTGTTGGTGGTACAACTGGCATTTGACACAATCGGCGTTGCCGAGGCGATCTTGTCGTCATTGGTACCAAATACAATCGTATCCACACCATCAGACTTGGTTGGACCACTGATGACGACACGTTTCGCACCAGCTTCCAAGTGTTTGCCCGCGCCCTCTTTGTCAGTAAAGAAGCCAGTCGATTCAATCACTACATCGATATTCATATCTTTCCATGGCAATTGCTGCGGCTCTTTCTCTGCCAAAACCTTGACAGATTGACCATCGACGATGAGTTCATTTTCCGTAAACGTCACTTGGCGGCCGTATTCACCGTAGTTGCTGTCATGCTTGAGTAAATATGCCAATGTTTTAGTGTCCGTCAAATCATTGATAGCGACAATCTCTAGGTCGCTACGCTCACGCGCAATCTTAAACGCATTGCGTCCAATCCGCCCAAAGCCGTTAATTGCTATTCTTGTTGCTGCCATACTGCCCTCCCTGCTAAGCGTTAGCCTTTTCTACTATTATATACCAAACTATTTTTCTCTTCTAGCATGAAACTCTGCGAACAGACCAATGCCGATAAATACAACTGTCATAGACCCTGCAACAAAGATACTCGTAGTGTTTGACAAAAAACCAAACAATAATGCACATGGGATAAATATCAGACGACCAACAGTGTTGATTACCGAACCAGCACCAGCGCGATATTTTGATGGTAGATAGTGCTGCATTTTTGACGTAAGCGCAAGAACTAATGCAAACGACAGCGTGCCAATAATAAACTGCAGCCCAACGGTCAGCCAAAATGACGGACTGACAGTCATGCCAATTGCGGAGATGAAGCAAACAGCCAATGCTAATAGGATTCGCCGTCGAGTGGCAAAGAAGCGAACGACTGCACCACCAGAACTATATGTACCCGTGATGATAGCTCCTGCTATACCAAACAATGCTGCCGGCATAGACAACGCCGCATACCATAGTTGATAGAACTCGCCATTCATTTTCTGCACCAAAAATACTACCAACATAACAACCACCAGCCAAGCAAGGTCAGGGTTCTTGAAAACAGCCGCAAACGTGCCCTTCGTATGCTCTATCAATTTCGCATCGGTTGATTGTCTGTGAATCGTAGTGTCTCGATAGAATAATAAGACCACTGCTGCTAGCCCTGCGGTAATAATTGTCGCAAAGAACGCCGACCTAAGCGATGTAGCAGACGCCAGCCATCCACCTAATAGCGCACTGACGATTAAAGCGATACCGCCAAGCATCTCAAAGCGACCCAAAATCTTATCATAGTTTCTTGTATGTCCCTGTTCTTCTTTAAGCAAGTCATAGATCATGGCTGAGCCAGTACCACTAGCAAGAGCATCAAAGAATCCCCAGAATGCTGCCGATACGACATACAGTGATGGGTCATTACTAATCCACCCAAAATAGCTACTTAACAGCATACTTAAAGCCGACAGAATCATAACACCCTTTCGACTCCAACGATCCGCCAGTACGCCAGATGGTACCTCCATGAAGACTGACATTACTGCATAAATCGCCGCCATCAAACCAATACTAGCATCATTGAATCCTATGCTGTACATAAATAGTTTTTCGATGGAATACCAAAACACGAAGCACAGCAAGAATTTCGCAATAAACAGTGGCGCCAGGCGTCGGATGAGCGGATTTTTCATCCCATTATTATACCATAATGTTATACTATATATATGACGCGTGAAGAGCTACTCGCCACAGCTGGGCAAAAGTATGATGAAGTGCCAGTGCTGGTTTTAGCGAGTGCGATTGATTATGCGACTGAGAAACACGCTGGACAAAAACGCAAAAGCGGTGAGCCGTATATCAATCACCCACTAGCGGTGGCAGAGATTTTGATTGAATGGGGTATGGATATCGACACGGTGGTGGCGGGCGTATTGCATGACACGGTCGAGGACACCGACGCGACGCTGGATGAGTTGGAGAGTTTATTTGGACGAGATGTGGCGTTTTTGGTGGATGGCGTGACCAAGGTTTCACAGGCGCGCGCCGGCATGCGTAGCCTGGACAGCTATTTGCCGCACACCAAGGATAATTTGACCAAGCTGATGATCGCAGTCGGTGAAGACGTGCGGGTGATTATCATCAAACTGGCAGATCGCTTGCACAATATGCGGACGCTGCAATTTATGTCGCCAGAGAAACAAAAGAAGATTGCTCGTGAGACGATTGAGGTGTTTGCCCCACTAGCGGACCGGTTGAACATGGGACGCGTGCGCGTGCAGCTGGAAGAATTGAGCTTCA
>CAUOLC010000012.1:0-17247 GCA_963456285.1 uncultured Candidatus Saccharibacteria bacterium
GAATTGACTCCAAAGATTTCCAGAAGTCACCACCAGTTTGGTTAATCTTGTTGATGAAGCAGATACGCGGCACACCATATTTGTCAGCCTGGCGCCACACTGTCTCAGACTGTGCCTCAACGCCCATCTTACCATCAAATACCGTCACTGCACCGTCGAGGACGCGGAGTGAACGCTCCACCTCAGCGGTAAAGTCAATGTGCCCTGGGGTGTCGATGATGTTGATCTTGTGACCCTTCCAGAAACAAGTCACCGCTGCGGAGGTGATGGTGATACCACGTTCTTTTTCCTGCGCCATCCAGTCAGTGGTAGCGCCGTCGCCGTCGCCTTTGACCACACCGATTTTGTGGGTCAAACCAGTGCGGTACAAAATACCCTCAGTTGTCGTCGTTTTACCGGCGTCAATATGGGCGATAATACCGATATTTCTAAAATTTTTCAGCGGAACATTCGTCTCTGCCATAATTTTCCTTTATATTACGTTAATTTGTCGAGATCTTTGGTCAATTTTTTGGCACCAAAAAACTACTCTTGCTGCTAATTATACCAGATAGCCACAGAAAATAATAGCTTGATTTTATGGGTTAGTTCTCAAGACTTTCTTGGCAATAGCCCAGCAAGTCGTCCCAGTCCACTCCACCAGCATTAGCCTCGTGCCTCATCTTGTACGCGTCACACTCTTGTAATTTGAAATTAGCATTGCGTAGAAAGATGCCTAGACCTGTTTTAGTAAAGATTTGTCGATCAATTTGCGGGGTTGCTTCATCAATCCAGGATTCTACTATTTCTTGCGTAGCTGGGTCCATCAACGCCAGCCCATGACCGGAGAGTTCAAGATACCGCTCCGCCAGCTTGTGTAGTTCATTCATATCGCCCGGCTTATGCATTTGACTCTTCAAATCACTCGGTACTAAGTCCTTGGGAGATATGCCGGTATCGCGAAGCTGCTCTTTGCAAAGCCCCAGGCCGATAACTGCACCTTTGGCGGTCTCAATCATGACCTTTACCGGATCATGGAAAGGATTACCAGTGGATAGATCCCGTGGATTTATGATGACCCCCAGCCCTTTAGCTACTCTGCTCACCATTTCCTGCGCGCTATGTGGTTGTGCGATATCATCAAGAACATAACCTAACCCACTCTGGCCTCTGTGGGTCTCCTCAAAAGTTGTTATCCTCTCCTGCATTCGCTGGGCGGCACCAGTAAAGTCAATATAGCAATTATTCTTTCGGTCGGGTGAGAATTGTTGTTCATTCATCTTTTGATAATATCATAATTAGACATAAAATGCAAATCCGCCCCAGGCTACCTGGAGCGGACGATATCTTGCATGCTCATCGATTAGCCGCGAGCAAAGTGCGCAAAGGCGCGGTTGGCTTCGGCCATCTTGTGGGTGTCTTCCTTCTTCTTGAAGGCAGCACCAGCTTCGTTGTAAGCATCGACGATTTCCAATGCCAAACGCTGTGAGTATGGCATACCGCTGCGAGCGCGAGCTGATTGGACTAGCCAGCTAAATGCGTAGTGCAACTGCCGGTGTCCCTGAACTGGGAACGGAATCTGATAGTTGGCACCACCGACACGGCGGCTCTTCACTTCAAAGTTTGGACTGACGTTTTTCAACGCTTTCTCAAACACTGCCAGTGGATCTTCTGAATCCAATTTCTTGGCAGCAGTTTCCAGTGCGGTGTAAACAGCGCGTTCAGCCGCCAATTTCTTGCCATCCAGCATTGACTTGTTGATCAAGCGCTGCACTAGCACGCTTTGGTAGCGGCGGTCAGGTTGCAATTGGCGTTGTAGTTTCTTGGTAACTTTACGAGGCATGATTACTTATCCCCTTTCTTGGTACCGTACTTCGAGCGGCCCCGCTTGCGGTTGTTGACACCCTGGAGGTCCAACGCACCACGGACGATGTGGTAGCGCACACCCGGAAGGTCAGGCACACGACCACCGCGGATCAAGACCACAGCGTGCTCCTGCAAGTTGTGACCCTCACCACCGATGTAGGCCCAAACTTCGTAGCCGTTGTTTAGTTTCACGCGGGCAACTTTACGCAAAGCTGAGTTTGGTTTCTTTGGTGTCTTGGTCGTCACACGCACACAAACACCACGCTTGAGCGGTGCATTTTGGTCGTAGTAACGCGTTTTCAGGGCGTTGTGAATGCGACCCAGTGCTGGCGACTTGGACTTTTTCTTGGCCGTTTGGCGCGGCTTGCGCACCAATTGGTTGATTGTTGGCATCCAATTTCTCCTTGGTTGATTTACTAATGATGGCGCTATCGCCTGGTGGCTCTAGCGGGCTGGCGCGGCATTGACACGCAAAAACCAGCTTCTCTTAGCGCCTACGGCTTGGATTCAGCAACTCCGCCCCGTGTCTTTACCTTTTCTGCCGAGCACGCGGTCTGTACACATTCAAACCACCGCTTACTCCGAAAAGAGGAAACTCTGGGATAAGTTTACCACACATAACCTAAAAAATCTACTGATTTTTAACTCGAGCGTCAACCTCTTCTAAGACGCCCTTCCACCAGGCCATATTATCTTGGGAAGCGTGGACTGAATGCATAATTTTGAAGCCCACTACTGACATACCAGCCGCACCTAATTGTTGCACCAATCGTTCATTATCTCTGATGGGGCTTACTTTATCAGCATCAGTGGCACTTACCGTAACTACTGCTTCGCGCAGCGAACGACGACTAGCACTCATCAAGTCACTGGCAATATCATTTTCAGGATGAGCGATAGCCCGAGGATAGTACCATAGGCCAGCTGGCCGTTGTAGTACCATTTTGGGTAGTAATAACGGGTCTTCACTACGACATGGAGCTGCCCAATCAGGGTTTGCAGCGATAGTCTCTGCCAATTTGTCACCGCCGTGAACCAGAAATCTCATAGCCAATGTAGCCATAGCCTTAGTCGGACGGGATATTTTGTCAATCACTGGTGTTTCAAATAAGTCTAATTGCGACAAACTCACTTCCCCTGGTGCATGTTTTGCGGCTGACGCCGCCAGGTGCGAGCCCAGTGAATAGCCGACCAATCGCTTCACGTCACCAAAGTCATAGCCCTTCTGGTCGAGCGCCCTGCCCACAGCATCCCATTGCAATATTGACACTTTTGAAAGATTACCTTCTTTTAGAGCTTGTTTAATTTCTGAACTCATAGGGTCTGCTTGTGGACTCACTCCTGGATTATCCACTGTAATTGCCAGCCCCTTGATGTGGTCTGCCAAAACTTCCGTTCTCCCTTGCTGTTTTGCTCGCTCACAGTAGTCCGACCATTGCGAAAAAAGTACGGCAACTGGCGACTCACCATCCGAAAGCGTAGAATCCGCCAGATAAACAGACTCCCTCAACTCACTATCAACTGGTTGAGGTGATTGTATAGCATCTATATCAATAGGGCCAATTTGCTCAAGCAGCTCACTCATAGTTTTATTATACCATAAATTGTCCCAATATACAATTCTCCCCTCTGTTATAGAGGGGAGATTATTGCACGGTCACTAGACTCGAGTGTGACTACATCTCTGAGAATTCTTCAACCATTTCCTCAGTGTTGTCATCAGTTGATACTTCATCCTCTTCGACAGCACCCGTCCCCACTGGGATCTTGCGGCCGATGATGACGTTTTCCTTGAGGCCATGCAAGTGGTCAGCGCGGCCAGATACGGCAGCGTTGATCAGCACGCGAGTGGTGTCCTGGAAGGACGCAGCAGATAGCCATGAGTCGCTCCAGATGGACACCTTGGTGATACCGAGTAGTAACTGGGTGTAGCTGATGAGGTTTTTGCCTTCAGCGGCCAGCTGCTTGTTGGTGTTTACCACCGCAGCCTTGGAGACAATGTCACCCGTCACAAAGTCGCTGTCGCCCGCATCTTCGATTTGGACGCGGCTGAACATCTGGCGAACGATGATCTCCAGGTGCTTGTCGGCCACGTCTTGACCCTGAGCGGCGTAAATGCGCAGCACTTCGTTGATGATGTAGCGCTGCGTGGCTTCGACGCCCTTCAGGCGCATCAAGTCGTGTAGGTTCAATGAACCGGCCGTCAAACGGTCGCCAGCCTCGACAACGTCATTGGCTTTGACGACCAACTGCATAGTGCCTGGGATTTCGTAGCGAGCTGGTGCGCCAGCTTCAGCAGCGATCACCAAGGTGTCTTCAGCTGCTTCAACCACACCGTCAAATGGTGCAATCAATGGACGAGCGTCACCTTCGCCAGTTGCCAGCACGTCGCCAGCCTTGACGCTTGAACCAGCCTTGACCACGATGGTTCGGCCATCCAGCGGCAAGCGCTCAACTTTACCAGATTCCGGGGTAACTTGGACGATGTACTTTTTGCCATCTTCCCAAACGTCAACTAACCCGGCAATTTCCGTAACAAACGCCTGACCCTTTGGCGTGCGCGCTTCGAACAATTCTTCAACACGCGGCAGACCTTGGGTGATGTCACCACCAGCGACACCGGAGTTGTGGAAGGTACGCAAGGTCAACTGAGTACCTGGCTCACCGACTGACTGAGCAGCGATGACACCGACTGGCTGATGATTACCAACCAATTTACCAGTTGACATGTCAACACCGTAGCTGCGCTGCGGGATGCCATTGAGGTTGTTGGTTGACAAGACTGATTGAATCTTGACGCTCTGGACGCTTTCATCGTCATCAATTGAGTCAGCAATTTCCCGAGTGATCAATTCGTCCTTGTTGACGTGACCTGGAATCGTCTCAGCGGCATACCGGCCAGCCAAACGGTTCGAGAAGTCGATCATCGTTTCCTCGGTTTCTGAACGGTAGATTGCGTAACCTTCGTCATCACCTTCAACGTCCTCAACGGTGAAGACATCCTGCGCCACGTCGACCAAACGACGGGTCAGGTAACCCGAGTCGGCGGTCTTCAGCGCGGTGTCGATCAGGCCTTTACGTGCACCACGTGTTGCCACGAAGGCCTCAAGGCTAGACAGACCGCCAGTGTATGAACTACGGATTGGCAGCTCAATCTCGTGGTTGGTTGCGTCCATCTGAATACCAATCATGGCACTCGCCAGCTTCACGTTGGAAATATCACCACGAGCACCAGAGTTAACCATCATGGAAATACTGGTGTCCATGTGCGCCAACTGATCTTTCAAGAACGCGGTGATCTTATTGTCAACGTTTCGCCAGGCGTTCACCGTCAAGTTGTAACGCTCTTCTTCGGTGATCAGACCCTGGTCAAATTGCTCAGAAATTAAAGCCGCTTTAGCGTCACCCTCAGCCACGAACTCAGGGATTTCGTCGAAGTGGACGTAGTCGGTCATACCGGTCGACACCGCTGCAGTCGTCGCGAAGCGGAAGGCTTGGCCCTTCATGCGGTCAGCAATTTTAGCAGTCTCCTCGGCACCGTACTTGTTAAAGATTTGCGCCAAGACCTTCTTCAGCTGTTTCTTGGTCTGGACGTTGTTATCGTACGGGAAGTCCTCTGGCAAAATCTCGTTAAAGAAGACACGACCCAAGGTTGTTTGGCGTAATTTGCCCTTTGCGAAGATCTGAATTGGCGTTTGCAAATGGATATTACCCTTGTCATATGCCAATTCTGCCTCATAAACTGAGCTAAATGACTTGATGTGGTCAGTCTGTGCCTGCGGCTTGTCGTACGTCAGGTAGTAGTTACCCAGCACGATGTCCTGTGAAATGTGCAGCACTGGCGCACCATCAGCAGGCTTCAACAAGTTAGCAGTTGCGCTCATCAATTCACGGGCTTCAGCCTGCGCCTCTTTTGAAAGCGGCAAGTGGACAGCCATCTGGTCACCGTCAAAGTCAGCGTTAAAACCGGCACAAACTAGCGGATGCAGCTGGATAGCTTTTCCTTCAACCAACACTGGCTGGAAGGACTGAATTGACAAACGGTGAAGTGACGGAGCACGGTTCAATAGCACGTATTTGCCTTCAATCACTGCGTCCAATGCATCCCAAACAACTGCTTCGCCTGATTCGATCAAACGGGTTGCTGAACGGATGTTGTGAGCAAACTCGTTGCGAATCAGCCAGCTGATGACAAATGGCTTAAACAGCTCAAGTGCCATTTGTTTTGGCAAACCACACTGGTGAATCTTCAACTTTGGACCAACGACGATGACTGAACGGCCAGAGTAGTCGACACGCTTACCGAGCAGGTTTTGGCGGAAGCGTCCCTGCTTACCCTTTAGCATGTCGGAAATTGACTTCAGACGGCGGCGACCACCGGTCGAGCTGACAGCGCGACCACCACGAGCAGCAGCATTGTCGATCAATGCGTCGACTGCTTCCTGTAGCATGCGCTTTTCGTTGCGCTGAATGACTTCTGGCGCATTGAGCTCAACCAATTTCTTTAGACGATTGTTACGGTTGATGATGCGACGGTACAGGTCGTTCAGGTCTGAGGTAGCAAATCGACCACCGCTGAGGGCCACCATCGGACGGAGGTCCGGTGGGATGACTGGCAATACGCTCAGTGTCAAGCTGCTTGGCTTGATGCCAGCGGCGTGCATACTCTCGAGCATCTTCAAACGCTTGAGGATTTTCTTCTCGCGCTGACCTTTGGCACTTTCAGCCTCTTCGGTCAACTCTGCGATCAGCTGCGGCAAGTCGATCTCGTCTAGCAACGTCTTCAATGCTGAAGCACCCATGCCAACTTCGATGAGCTCATCGTATTCTTCTGGCAAGTTGCGGTAGTCAGTTTCAGACAACAGCGCGCCCTTGTTTAGGCTGTCAAGCTGTGCTTTGCGGGTATTGTATTTCTCGTTCAATTCTTCAACTTCACGACTCTGCTCTTTAGCCAAGGCTTTGATATCAGCGCCATCTTCTTCTGCCATTTTTTCATAGCGAATCTTGATAGCAGCACGACCAGCTTCGGTTTCAGCCTCTAGATCTGCGAGGTATTGGTCGCGAGTTGCTTCATCAACTTTCAAAATGACATAGGTCGCAAAGTAAGCTACTCGCTCCAAGTTACGAACTGTCATGCCGAGCAATTGGCTCATGGCGCTTGGTGTGCCGCGCATAAACCAGATGTGCGCCACTGGTGCGGCCAATTGAATGTGACCCATGCGCTCACGGCGGACGATTGACTTGGTGACCAGTTCACCATTCTTGTCAACCGCCGCTTCGCGTGAACGAACACCTTTTAACTTTGAGTCGTGTGGATTGATGTCCTTGACCGGACCGAAAATTCGTTCACAGAACAAACCGTCACGCTCTGGCTTTTGAGTACGATAATTGATCGTTTCTGGCTTAGTAACTTCACCGTGACTCCATTTCAGGATATCTTCTGGGCTGGCAACCACTAAGCGTACTGCATCAAAATCGCTAATGCCAGTAGCATTGAATGCAAATTGCGCCATCTTACGCATCCTCCTTTATTTCTTCTACTTCGTCAATGTCTTGTACGCTCATGCCCCCTTCGATTTCTCCGATATCATCAGATTCATCCAAGAAAGTTTCTGCTTCTTCGTCCTCAGACGTTACCGCAGGCGTGGTTTTATCTTCAGGTCCGCTAGACGCGATCACGTGCTCAGCGTCAACAACAGCTTCATCATCCACCAAGTCAACCTTCAGACCCAATCCCTGGAGTTCCTTGACCAACACATTGAAGGACTCTGGGAGTTTTGGACCGACGATTGGCTCGTCTTTGATGATCGACTCGTACGCCTTGGCACGACCGTAAACGTCGTCGGACTTGATGGTTAGCATTTCCTGCAAGGTTGCGGCGGCACCGTAGGCTTCCAATGCCCAGACCTCCATCTCACCAAAGCGCTGACCACCGTTCTGGGCTTTACCACCGAGTGGTTGCTGGGTGACCATGGTGTATGGACCAGTTGAACGCGCGTGGATCTTGTCAGAAACCATGTGGTGCAATTTGATCATATGCATCACACCGACAGTCGTACGCTCCTCAAAGGCTTCACCGGTGCGGCCATCAAATAGCTGGCTTTTACCGTCACGTGCCAAACCAGCCTTTTCTAGTTCATCAGAAATTGTTGCTGATGGCACGCCGTTAAATGACGGCGTTGCCACGCGGTAGCCCAATGCTCGTGCCGCCATACCAAGGTGCGTTTCAAACAACTGACCAAGGTTCATACGACTTGGCACACCGAGTGGGTTCAAAATTACGTCAATTGGCGTACCGTCTTCCATGAATGGCATGTCTTCAACTGGCAGAACCTTGGCGACCACACCCTTGTTACCGTGACGACCAGCCATCTTGTCGCCAACACCGATTTTGCGGAGCTGAGCCACAAAGATTTGAATCTGCATCAAGACACCAGCCTTTAAGTCGTGGCCATTTTCGCGGCTAAATATCTTGACGCCAACGACTTTACCACCACCGGCATTGTTCATGCGCTGTGAGGTGTCGCGAACATCCTTGGCTTTTTCACCGAAGATGGCGCGGAGCAAGCGCTCCTCGGAACTAAGTTCCTGCTCGCCCTTTGGTGTAATTTTACCGACCAAGACGTCACCGGCCTTGACCTCAGAACCAATTTGGACAATACCGTTTTCGTCCAAGTGGCGCAGACTTTCCTCAGAAACGTTTGGAATGTCGCGGGTAACAATCTCTGGGCCCAGCTTGGTCTCACGAACTTCAACGTTGTAGTCCTTAATGTTGATGGACGTCAGTGTGTCGTCTTGTACCAATCGGTTGGACAAAATCACTGCGTCTTCCATGTTGTAACCACCCCATGGCATAAAGGCCACCAACAGGTTACGTCCTAGTGCAATTTCGCCTTCAGCAACTGAAGCGCCTTCGATCAGGACATCACCCTGCTTTACCTTATCGCCGCGCTTGACGCGAACTTTTTGGTTGTAGCAGCGGTCGTCGTTGTTTTTGACGAAATGACGGAGTTCATATACTTTGACGCCGTCACTGTATTTGACGTGAATTTCATTTGCATCGGCTTTGACGACTTCACCGTCACCTGATGCCAAGGTCAAGTGACCGCTGTTTGCAGCAATAGATTTTTCGACACCTGTACCAACAGTTGCTGGCTCTGGTGTAAGCAATGGTACTGCCTGGCGCTGCATGTTTGAACCAGTCAAGCTACGGTCGATACGGTTCTTTTCGATGAACGGCACCAACGCAGCAGTTGACCCCAAAATCTGTTTGTGTGCTGCGTCCATGTAGGTAACTTGGTCAGCATCAACCTGAGATGGCTGCATGTTGTTACGAGCCGACACACGCTCGTCACGGAAGGTACCGTCTTCGTTCAAAACAGCACCAGCGTCAGCAATCACTTCGGCAGCTTCCTGCGCCGCGTCCAAGTAAACAACATCGTCAGTCACGCGGCCGTTGACAACCTTGAGGTATGGCGTTTCGATAAAGCCGTATTCATTGACCCGCGCGTAGGTGGCGAGGTTTAGCACCAAACCAACGTTAGCGCCTTCTGGCGTCTCCACCGAACAGATGCGACCGTAGTGTGTTGGGTGAGCGTCACGAACGTCAAAACCAGCACGTTCACGGCTCAAACCACCAGGACCCATCGAACTCAAACGACGTTTGTGACTCAACTCAGACAGTGGGTTAACCTCGTCCATCAACTGGCTCAACTGTGAGCTGGTGAAGAATTCACGAACTGCTGCCACCACTGGGCGAGCGTTGATCAGCTGGCTTGGTGTTACACCTTCCATGTCTGCCACACTCATGCGGTCCATGGCGTTGCGCTGCATCCTGAGCATACCAACGCGGAACTGACGAGCTACCAATTCACCAACCAACTTCACTCGACGGTTGCTCAATGAGTCGATGTCGTCAGCTGGCTCCTGGGTATTGTTGAGGCGAATGATTTCGCGGATGATGGCTACCAAATCGCTCATCTGGAAGATACGATTTTCAGCGGTGTTAGCAACGTCAAGGCCCAAGCGCTGGTTCAGCTTATACCGACCAACACGAGAATAATCAAATCGCTTGAAATCAAAGAACATTCGCTCAATCATCTGGCGCGCATTGTCGACTGTCGCCAAATCACCCGGCCGGAGACGGCGATAAACCTCGATCAGCGCTTCATTGGCACCACGAGTTGTGTCTTTGTCTAAAGTTTCTTGGATGTAACTGGTCTCACCAGTGTCAATATCAGCAAACAATTCACGAATTTCTGACGTTTTTGGATGACCCAAAGCCCGCAGCAATGTCGTCACTGGCAATTTGCGACGACGGTCAATTTTGACATAAATCGTGCCATTTGGTGCTGTTTCAAACTCCAGCCAGGCACCGCGACCTGGAATCATCTTGGCGCCGTAGTAGTTACGGCCAGCCACGGTGTCAGCCGTAAAGAACACACCAGCCGAGCGGATCAACTGACTGACTACCACACGCTCAGTACCGTTGATGATAAAGGTACCGCGCTCGGTCATCCATGGATAATCACCGAGGTAGATTTCCTGCTCTTTGACTTCGCCGGTAACTTTGTTAGTTAATTCGACAGTTGCGTGCAGTGGCGCTTCAAACGTCACATTGTTTTCCTTGGCGAACTGGTCGGTGGTCTTTGGTTCGTCAAATCGATACGCACCAAATCGCAATGACAATTTCTGACCAGTATAATCGTCAATTGGGTTAATTTCTGAAAAGATTTCGCTCAAACCATCCTCGACGAACCAACGCCAAGAATCTTCTTGATGAGCGATCAGGTTTGGCAGCGGCAACGAGCTGTCTTCAGAGGTGAAGAACACGCGTCCGCCATCCGTGGACTGTTGTTTTGCCACAGGTATGAACTCCTCGCTTTAGTTTAATTTAGTGATCACGGCCGGAAGATCCCTAATTCACGACTGCAACAAAAGCGATGTGCCCGTTCGCTTTGTTTCTCCCTGTCGTGAATACACTACTTCTCTAACTACCAGTATGCACGAAACCAGGTCAAAAATCAATATTATTTTTGGAGATTTCTTGGAGAATGTGCTGATGTACGTCAGCCGGCGAACGCTCGGCCAAAATCAGTGGAATATTGTGCGTTTTAGCAACAGTTTGATAGCCATCATTGATCTTCTGCTGGAACACATCGTCACGCGATTCAAAGCTATCAACCGCCTCTGTCATACCACGTTCAGCAATGCGCTGCTGTCTGGTTTGGTCATTTGCAAATAACACCACCACAAAGTCAGGGCTCATGTATCGCTCACTGGTGAAACGTTTAGTCATATTGATGATGGCGTCCTCTGTCACACCCTCGCCATAGCCCTGATAGACCAAGGTCGACACGTAATTCCTGGAACTCAATACCACCGCACCACGACGCAAAGCCGGCTCAATTTTGTGAAACCACAGTTCACGCCGCGCTGCGCTGAACAACAGTAGATTGACCTCTGGGTCCAATTTGAACCGACCGTCTTTCAGGACCCTCCGATATTCATTGGCGACTGGCGTAGTTTTGGCAGCATCATCACTACCTGGTTCCTCAATGACGACGACCTCCCGTCCGCACTCTCTCAGCCAGGCCGCCAACATATCCACCTGAGTGGATTTACCCGTGCCGTCATTGCCCTCAATGACGATATAGACTCCCGTAGCGCCCGAACGTTCCATCACAGCAGCCCCTGGCTCAAGCCCTCAATTGGCACTGGAGATTTGCGGCTATCACGGTATGTCTTTGGTAGTAACATCTCTGGCTGCCAACTGGCGATGATTTCCTTTAGGTCGCTACCGGTCTGATATTTATCACTGACCTTACGCGCGCCAGAACCATAGCCGCCCTCAACTGGCCCAGTTTTGTGAAAAATCATTTGACCAATGCGTTCGCCAACCGGCAACACAACGCTCTCGTGCATGTTGAGATTATAAATTTCCAGCGTAATCCGATTGATATACCCTGGATCGATCCAGCCAGCATCAAAGCACACCGCCACACCATTACGCCCCCATGAGCTACGGCTCAGCACCTGCGCTGCGCCGCCCTGTGCGCGAATGCCCACAAACTCGTGCGTGTGCGCCAGAATCCGCTCGCCAGGACGCAACACGATGATCGGATGGTCTGGTGGGATGTTTTGAAATGGCGTTGCATCGTGCTCCTTGCACCATTCGGCATGCGGCATAGCTTTGAGCGGACCTTTGAAATATTTAGCAACATAGGCTGCATCAAAGGGATTGTATACGCGATATTCGCCTTCAAACTCCTGCTTGTAGTAGTAGTGACCCAACGTAAAGTCCAAACTGGCTTCTGCTACATGGTCTGGATTGAACGGCTGGCAGACGATGACGTCGTCGTTGATGGCTTGGCGGATTTCGATATTGCTATAAACAGTCATAATTTATTTACTCCACAAAATATACGGTTTAACACTAGTGAATAACATATTTTTTGGTTTGCCATGCGTTTTGATGAGGTGGGTGTGTTGATGAGCGACGGATTTTTGTTTATTTTCCGGAGCTCGAGCATAAACAGAGTATCCCTGCTCTTCGTACTCAGCAATCACGTCCATCAGCTCAGCTCGTTCTGTCTTGTCCAACTGGTAGATGCCCTCAACGTGACGCCGAGGAACGATCATGATGTGATCAGCGACTTCATGACTGTCCCAAATCTCATATGGAAACAGGTTGTCTGTCACCAAGAAGTGTTCATGCGCTACTCGCACTTGCTTGTCTTCTGGACTAAATTGACAAAAATTACACCCAGGTGCTGCCTGCTGTTTCATCATTTTTCGATATTTGACATAGCGCTGCTCTGTCGACCGTCGCCGATAAACCATGTTTCCTCCGTTTTCCTCAGTATCTGTTAAAAGTATAGCACGTCTGACATAAGCATCATATACTGATTTTTACCCTCAAATATACGTCATAGCAACATCATATCATTGACATATCAACACTTTTTTGTTATGATATAAAAAGTATTTGATCAAATTGTTAATGTTGAGAGACAAGGAGAAATACATGGATCATAAAAATAGCTTAACATGCTTACCAGTTATTTTTGGACCAAATGAGTTAGGCCTCAGTACAAAAACCACTGGTACTGGCGAAGGCTCAAAATGGGAGACTGCTTTTGTAGTCGCCGACCCTCAAGGGATTATCAGAGAGGTTGAAACACCCAGCACTCCTGACGAAGCTCCCGTGCCTCCACACAGGATAGTCGCTGTTGATATTGATCAATGTTTGCCTCAGGAGAGTAGTCCCGGTCAATCTCATATCGTCGGTAATGCCGTGGAAATACGACCAGACCTAGACCCGGACGCAGAGCCGAGAAAACTGGGGCGAGCCGCCGTCCTTGGTTACAACCCAAAAACTGGTAAAGGCGTCATGGTGTTCAGCCCAGACCAGGCAGCAACCGAAGACTAATAGACCGCTCCTCTCCAGCGTATCGCTCATGCTTGGGCGACGCTTATAAACATCTTATACTAAGAATATGTCAGACAAACTGTACCTCAGAGAAGACATCATGCCGGGATATCAAGGTGATCCGGGCGAGACCATCATGGGCGCGCTACACATGCCATCCTATGAGTTAGAGGACAACTCGATGGTGATTCATGATGCGGTATGGGGAGACTGTTCAATTGGTGACCGACAACCGTACGATTCACTACTCATGGAACTGGCACGTTCACCACTGTTTCGCAGACTGCAAGCAGTCGAGCAACTAACATTGCCGCCATCGTTCTCTACGGTACCCAACACAACCCTCTTTTCCCGGTGGCAACACATCTGGGGGAGCTTGGCTTTTGTGCGGAAAATGACCGAAGGTGATGATCGATTTGATGACCGACAGCGAACCGTGTTGGAGCTGCGAACGCTGTTTTCTGATGTTGGACAGACAGCTTTCTCGCACTTGGGAGACTGGATTTTCCAAGGTATCCAAGGTGGAGAAAACCTCCACGACCAAGATTTGAGAGCACTACTGGAGACGTTTGGTATCGATGAAACATTAGCCGACTATAGCCTGACCCTGGAAGAAACCGTTTTCCCTGAGACAGAAGACTGGGTGGAGTGCCCATCACCGGCTTTGTGCGTCGACCGGGTTGACTACGGTATGCGCGAAGTTTTGCGTTGGTCAGGCTGGCCAATGGGCATCATGCAATATGAAGATCAGCTCCAAGACCCCAAATCTCTCTTCCGCATCAATGACCACATGATGCTAGAAATCACAGATCAAGACTTTGCTCGTCGCTTTGCCGCCGGCTACAGTATTTTGCCGACAGAACACTGGGCGCAGCCAGTACATCGGCTACAGCTTGAATTATTACAAACCGCTACAAAGCAAGCACTGACTGGTGGTGGACATTTTAGCGACGGAGTCCCTCTAACTCACCCTGTCCATCCTCGTGACCGCATGTACGGCATCGATTCGGACTTTCGCTTTGCTTTTAGTGGTGGCGACGCTGCCCTCAGGAGAGTACTAGAGACTATTGGTTATCATCAGCGGCAAATCTACAAGCGAGCACGTCAAGCAGATCTCCGTAGCCAATTTGGCGAGATGAAAGGCGACTTCCCCGAGTTTCTCGACCCATTGACCTCATACTGCTCAAAGTCCCGCAATTTCATGTTGGTCGCACCGCAGGTGGAGATAGAAAGAGACAATACAGCACAGCAAGGTATGACGCTAGACATGGGACGCATCGCCGTTGGACTGCCGGCCTTAAAAGCCCGACTGATTGACCCGCCAGTACAAACCGCCGAGGGAACGGCGCCGCTGAGCGAAATTGATCCAAGTTATAACAACTATCTGGACGGCCAGGTCAGAACCATGAAAATGGGATATTATGCGACGCTGATGCTCAACAAGGATTTCAGTAGACGCATTTGTGATATTTACGGTGAGGCATCAAAAGCCTGGCAGCAATGTTCGACGATGCCTCGAAATCCCACTAATCTGCGCAACATTGTCACTCAAGCTGGCATTTACGGCGCTGGCGCGCGCTTTGATGATATTCGCGAGATATAAGCTACGCTTTCTTAACCACCGCGTCGATCAGGCCGTACGTCACTGCTTCTTCTGGCTTCATCCAGTAGTCACGCTCCATGTCGGCTTTGATTTTGGCGAGCTTTTGACCGGTGTTTTTGGCCATAATTTTCGCCAGCATTTCCTTAACCTCCAGTGTCTCTTTCAGGTCAATTTCCATGTCAGTCACCTTACCGCGCGTACCTGACGATGGCTGATGGATCATCACTTTGGCGTGTGGCAAGCAGAATCGTTTGCCCTTGGCGCCGCTTGACAGTAAGAATGCGCCCATACTGGCTTGCAAACCGATGCCGTAGGTCGCGACGTCAGGCTTGATGAAATTTATAGTGTCGTAAATTGCCAAACCGTCATACACGCTACCACCAGGGCTATTGATGTACAGTGAAATGTCAGCCTCTGGGTCAACCTGAGCCAAATGTAGCAATTGCGCTACCACGATATTGGCAGTATGTTCGTTCACTTCCTCGCCCAGAAAAATTATTCGCTCGTTCAAAAGGCGTGAATAAATATCAAACGCTCGTTCGCCGTCAGAAGATTTTTCGATAACAGTTGGTACCAAGTAGCTATTTACTTTATTCATGAACTATATTATAGCATATAGCCGGCGCCTCATGATACACTGAATATATGGAGAAAGCCATCATCGTTGCCTATGATACCAACCGCGCCATCGGACGAGGTGGTGATTTACCGTGGGGCCGTAGCCTACCAGCGGATCTGGCACATTTCAAGCGGCTAACCAGAGGCGGCGATATCATCATGGGTCGAAAAACCTTTGAGTCAATCGGTTCTCGCCCGCTGCCAGAGCGCGAAAACATCGTCATTTCCTCACGACCGACAGGCATCAAAGGCGTCCTCACGGCTGTGAATTTAGAAAGCGCCCTAGCGCTAGCTCGTTATAAAACTTTCATCATCGGCGGCGCACGGGTGTATGGTGATGCGCTGGAAGTCCCAGCAATTGACACTATCTACACCACCGAAGTTAATGCTGCATTCTCAGATACCGACACCTTTTTCCCAAAGCTGGACATGACCGCTTGGGAAGAGACTGACCGCGTCCATCACCCAGCAGACGAAGCCAACGCCTACGCTTTTGACTTTGTAATTTACCAGCGAAGACCCGTGGCATGACAGTGTCTTACACCGCAATCGGCGCTTTGATCGGCGGGTGGTGTTCATAACCTTCCAGACGAATATTGTCAATGGTGAAATCGTCAATGTTCTTGATGTCAGGATTCAGCCACAGCTTTGGCAGCGGTAGTGGACGACGCGACAGTTGCTCGTCAACCTGCGCGCGGTGATTGTTATAAATATGCGCGCTATTCAAGGTATGGATGAATTCGCCGGGCTGTTTATCTGTCACCTGAGCGATCATCGACAGCAGCAGCGCGTAGCTGGCAATATTAAACGGCACGCCCAGGAACATGTCTGCCGAACGCTGGGTCAGTGCCAAGTCCAGTTTATCTTTCTCGCCATCCTCACCTGGCCGAACATTGAATTGGAACATGGTGTGGCACGGCGGCAGACCGCCCGACTGCACGATGTCGTCAATTTCCGCCACGTTCCAGGCACTAACGATGTTGCGCCGCGATGTCGGATTGTTCTGTATCATGTCGATGGCATTTTGGATTTGGTCAATCGTCCCACCCTTGCCGTCGGGCCATTTGCGCCACTGCACGCCGTAGACCGGCCCCAAATCACCCCACTCCTCGGCAAACGCATGGTCAGTCGCGATTTTACCGATAAATGTTTTCATGCCAGCGCGCCACTCCTCGCCGTTGATCTCAGGGATAGCCTGGCCGGTTTTTTCCAAATAATTCTTGTACGGCCACTCGTCCCAAATATGTACGCCGTTTTGCGCCAGATATTCAATGTTGCCGGTGCCTTTGAGAAACCACAGCAGCTCATGTACCACGCTGTTGAAATATAATTTCTTAGTAGTCATCGCCGGAAAACCATCCGCCAAATCATACCGCGTCTGCACACCAAACACTTCCGTCGTTCCCGTGCCAGTGCGGTCGCCTTTTTTTACGCCGCTGTCGCGAACCTGCTGTAACGCGTCTAGATACTGCCTCATATTTCCTACTCCCTTTAACTACAACTAGTATACCAAATACTCATTAGCTCTTGGAAGCTACGGAAATGATTAGCAAATATATAAAATACTAATTATTCATAATAATTTGGTTGCGCTCGGCTACCCGTTCACGTTCAGCCCGAAGAATCTCCTGCGATTCTGAGCTATTGAGGTCTCGAACATCAATATAGACACCGTCACGAAGGTTGTATCCGGAGGTCACCAAAACACCCAATTGCGAATCCGCATAATTCACTGATTCCGTTTGAGAAG
>CAUOLC010000013.1:0-15687 GCA_963456285.1 uncultured Candidatus Saccharibacteria bacterium
GCACCAGGTTTTGGTCCTGGCATTCGGGGGTTCGAGTCCCTCCGGCCCAGCCAAGAAGAATTCTATTTTTAATCAAAATGCGCCAGCTTGCACTGAATGCCAGGCTGGCGCATTAGATTCTCGGAGAACTGGCCTTTAGTTAAATGGAATAGTTGGGAATTATGTTTGGCAAGCTTGAACCGGACACTGTAAACATACCCGGCAGCTATGTTTAATTCTCTAATCTTTGTTAGACTTCTGGTAATCTGAGTAAGTTATTCTCCTCTGTTGCATCAGGGTAAGTTTGAAGAAACTTGATGCCACTGCGGCTTGTATTAACGAAACAATATGCTCGAGGACGTACGCGTTCGACGTATGTATTAACGCCACTTTCCATCAATTTAACCATCTCCTGCCTCGTGCTGATAGCACCCCTGCCAGTGCCATACTGGACCCAACGGTAGTGTGTCACTGCTTCATGAGGATTATAGTGGTTGCCATTATCTTTTCTTATTCCTGTTATTTCAATTTCTGCCATCATAGGCTCCTTTTAAAATACTATCTAATATTGACATATTTTATCGGATATGCTACAATACAGTTATCCGAAAATTGGTTGCTAAGCCATTTATATCGGTTTAAAGAGTCTCGGTAGCTGTAACTGTCGAGCCTCTTTTATTTTATTTACATATCCCCCTCCTTTTTGGAGGAGCCTAGCTCTATCACGAACACGTCTTGCCCCTCTAAACCAAGAGAGGGAGCCGAATATTTCTTATATTCATACTTGCCGGCGCTTTTAGAAGTATCAATCTCATTTGTTAACAAGAACGATTTTATCTTGCACGTTGCACCATACTGTGGTGAGACGTTAACCTTATAAAGACCAGCTTCCTTTTTGGGGATGAACTGAATAGCAATAGCCTTGCTATTTTTGTCAAAATACATTCTAATGTGAAGGTTATCGCCAAGACTTTTTAGCCTATTCTTTTCTACAAAAAAAGTTGGAAATGACAGATAGTCATTTGCAGTAAGCGTTATTGTATCAATAACCTTACTATTGGTATTTGGGGTTTCTTGAAAATTATAATTTTCCATATTTTCATTATAAACAATAATACTGTAAAGTTCAATACCTATATAGTATGTATATCGTTCCCATGCATCTTGTATCATTGCTTTTCATGATTACTTGGTTTTTAAGGCGCAGATGTGGCGGTGTAGAAAATGGTTTTAATTTATGTTATTGGTAATTTCAGTAGATGTGGAATTGCTTCAAGCATTATTCTCTTGAAGTTGACTTGAGCCTTATTTAGGTTTTACAGTCAGGCTTTTATATAGGAGTGGCTGGGCGGTTTGTTTTGCGCTTACGTTGTTCTTCTATGATATGATTACAGGGTTTATAATAAAGATATTGCATGTCTGGTGAAGTTATTAACAGAAAGGAAAAAGATGGAAATTAACAAAGTTGCATTAAGGGCGTTTTATGAGCTTCATAAAGAGGAATATTTTCGGCGACGGTATTCTGGCAATGCTAAGCTGTGGGATGAATTATATAAATGGGATATTCTGCCTCGTCTCAATAAGGAGTTGGTGCAGTACCAATCAGTTACTAAAGAGTCAATTGCAGAGGTTGCGCACATCGTGACACATCACACAAATGCTAGTAATTTTGCTAGTTGGCGGGATATTGATGATTTGAGAGATTTTTTGCAACGCCCGAATGCTCACGCTGTCATTAATGAGCTATGGCGTGCAACACCTGAGTCTGTCGATCAGAATATTGATAGCGCTGGGGAGATGACACAACTCTTGATGTCAGACAAAAAATTTGCTCCATCCACTTGGGCTTACCTACTCGCAGCGCGTGATTGTCATTCATTTGCGCTCTATCGTGATACAGTCATGAGACAGGTCGCCGAAATATGTGGCATAGACAAGCCTGCTGCTGTATCTCAGGGTAAAAAATACGCTCTAGTGAATGATGCAGCACTATATTTAGGTGAGCTAATGCAGCGTGATGTTGTTGAGGCGCCGTATTTACAGGCACTGAATGGTCAGGATTTTTTGTGGGTTGTGTTGATGTACGGTAGCGTACAAGATAGTTAATATTGCCTTGCCCCTTTACTCTTCCTTGTCAAATACTTATGCCATTCAGAGACGATGATTGGGATGATGAATGATGCCAGGCTGATGATGATCATGTCATTGAGGGCGACGTGTGCGATGTGCAGGATTTCGCCAAGCGGGCCAAAGAAGACTAGAATTTGCAGGATGATGGACAGGCTTATGCCAGCGTAGAAACTCTTGTTCATGACTTTTAGGCGCTTCAGGAGCGACTCGTCGTCGGAGCGAGCGTTGAACGCATTTGCCCACTGGCTGACCACCAGCGTGATGAAGGCCATGGTTTGGGCGTACGCATGTCCTTGTCGTTGCTCAAAGAATATGTAAACTGCCAAGGTGATGGCTGACATAGTGCCAGCGACGATAACCATTCGCCACACCATCATGTGGTTCAAAATCGGGGAATCTGGCTTTTCGGGTGGACGATTCATCACTCCCTTCTCTGTTGGCTCCAAGCCAAGCGGGATGACCATCGAAGTGTCAGTGACTAGGTTGACCCACAGAATTTGTACCGGTTCCAGCGGCGTTTTGATACCAATCAGCAGCGCACCGACCATAGTAATGAGCTCGCCGGTGTTGGTCGATAGTAGGTAGAACAACATACGGCGAACATTGGCGATGATAGTTCGCCCTTCGCGCATGGCGTCGATGATGGTTTTGAAATTGTCATCCAGCAAAATGATAGCTCCAGCGTCACGCGCAATGTGCGAGCCCGAACCCATGGCCACGCCAATGTGAGCATTGCTGAGCGCTGGCACGTCATTGACGCCGTCTCCTGTCATGGCGGTGATGTGATGCTTTTTGAGGATAGTGAGTAAGCGGTACTTTTGTTCGGGGATGACGCGCGAAAAGACTTTGGTCCGTTCGACGATTGGGTCGAGCTGCTCATCTGTTAGCTTATTCATTTGGCGGCAGTCGAACACCTCGTCGCGGTCCTTGACCATGCCTAGTTGATGTCCGATTTGGTAGGCTGTTTCAAAATGATCGCCGGTGATCATGCGTACGGACACGCCGGCTTTCAGGGCAGCGCGAATTGCTCGAGGCGCTTCTGGGCGCAGCACATCGCTGACTGCCACAAAGCCTTCAAAGGTTAATTTCTTGCCTTTCAATTCGTAAAATTCACGAACTGGATGTGCTGACGTGTAGGATGCTAGGCCGATGACTCGCTGTCCCTTGGCAGCGAATGCTTCCAGGGCTGCTAGAGCTTGTTTTTTGACAGCAGCGGTTACTTTGCAGGCCGCCAAAATCTGCTCAGGCGCGCCTTTGAGGTACAGCTGAAAATCTTTGCCATGATGCCACACCGCAGCGGACATACTGAAATCTTGGTTAAATGGTAGTTCACGAAATGGCGAGTTTTTGACCTGGACGCCATGTGTGCGCACAAATTCTTCCAGCGCAATATCAAGCGGGTCGTGGCTTTTGGCGTCGCCACGGTTGATGGTGCGGGCGATAATATCGATGACGGCTGCATCATCAGGTGACCAAGTTTCTTGGACGGTCAATTTGTTTTTGGTCAGCGTGCCAGTTTTGTCTGTGGCGATGGTGGTGATGACGCCGATGGTCTCGATGGCTCGCATCTGATGTACCAAAGCTTTTTTGGCAGCCATGCGCCGCATACCTAGCACCAACACAACAGATATAGCAATTGGTAGACTCTCGGGAACGGCGCTGACAGCCAGGGCCATGACAAAGCGCAGGCTCTCCAGAACGTCCATACCGCGCAGCAGACTGAGCCCAAAAGCTACGACACTGACGGCAGCAACAACAGCGATGATTCTGGTGATCAAGGTATCGATTTTTTGCTGGACGGGACTTTGGGTATTTTGTCGTTTTGACAGCGTGGCAAGGTTACCAAACTCGGTGTTGTTGCCAGTGGTCACCACGACGCCAGTGCCAGTGCCGCTGATGATGAATGACCCCTGAAACAACATGTTGGTTTGCTCGTACAATTCTTTATGACCTTCAAGCACGTCAGGTTTTTTGCTAATGGGTAATGATTCACCGGTCAATTGTGATTCGTCGACCCGCAAGTTGGCTGTTCGGAGGAGTCTGATGTCTGCTGGGATTTTTTCGCCTTCAGCTAGTGTGATGATGTCACCAGGTACCAGCTGTGAAGCGTCAACGCGAGCCGTGTGATTGCCGCGTAGTACATCAACCTTTTGTACGCTGCGTTTGGACAGGCTGCGGAGAACCCGGTCAGTCGAAAACCGCTGGACGTAGAAAATGACTGCTGAGATGGCGATGATTACCAAAATGATGACCGCGTCAATGTGATCGCCGTGCCACAAACTGATGGCTGCAGCCACCCCCAGTACTAGCATGAAAATATCCAAAAACGGTTCTACAATCTTTTTCCAGAGCGGCTCGGATTCGATTTTGATAACGTTGATGCCGTACTGTTTTTGGCGGCGTTTAACCTCTCTGGCCGTTAGCCCATATTCATTTGTGCGTAATTTTTTCAGGGTTTCGTGAGCGGGCGTGGCGTAAAATGTCATACTTCACAGTATAAAACAAAAAGCATAAGCGGTCTAATTCTTACTGCACGTATTTTTTGGCGCGAGCTTTGTCGACTTGGACTGTTTCGAATACGGTTTTGGCCATTTGGTCAAAGGCATTCTTGCCTTCAGCGTTGTAGCGGCCAGTCCCCTGCAATATTACACCGTCCTTTTCAAAGTAGTAAAAGAAGGTGACGTAGCTTGTCGGGTCACTTTGTGGCGCTGTGTGTCGTACTTCTTTGGAATTATACTTGGTGATCTGGTCATATTTGTGGGTGCCAGCCTTTACATAATAATCGTCTGCAGTCGCCTGCTCTAGTGTTTTAGAGGTGGAAACAGGACGAACTGTGAGGCTGATTTGGACGTTGTTTCTGGTGCCAACAAAGGTGATTTTGTCATCAGCACTGGACCGTTGTGTGATGCTAAAGCCGTCGATTTCATTAGCGAACTTGTTTACCTTCACGATTTCTCGGTCATCTGAGGTGTATTCTTGGTCGGGCGCTTGGTAATTGCTGTCGTACCTGACGGACTTGACCAGAGACTGGATGCTGGACGATTCAAACAAGGTTTTGCTGCCCGAAGCATTGCTGATATTTTCAATGTCCAGATGAAGCTCGTACCACTCTTGGTCACGCTGAACTAGTGGTATTTTGACGATGTAGTGATATGAATTGTCATCATAGGCGTAGCCTCCCAGCGCACCAGTAGCTTTGTCGGCCTTGAGCTCAGTGAAATTGCCGCGTTTTTTGGCAGCTTCTAGGTCGTTGGCGCGGCTGGCTTTCCCGACCTGGGCGATCTTGGCGGTGATGGTATACGTCTCGCCCTTGTCTTTGATGGTCATGGTTGGAAAGCGCGGACGCTCTTCGCTTTTGATCTCGTACGAATATTGATCTTTCGGCAGTAACATGGTGGCAGCAATGTTATAGCCGTCAGAAGCGAAATGAACTGTGTTGGCAGCCAGACGCTGATTGATCTGCTCTTTTTGATAGTGATTATAAAATATGATTCCAAGGACGCTGACTGCAATGACAAATAGGCCAATGAAAACGCTAATGAAAATCTGTTGTTTTTGTCTTCTACGCATAAGCGGTATTATATTTTGTTTATGCTAAATTGTCAATTCTACCAAAAGAGCTTCCGCCATGATGACGGAAGCTTAAAGGGGGCGTGGTGGTTCGTAGTTATCGGATGGCGACCAGCTGGGCGTGCTGCAGTTTGACGCCAGCGCACCAGGAAACGGTGTCTTTGGGGCGCTTGTCTAGTAGACTGCGACCCAACGGGCTGTCGATGGAGATGCGTCCGTCTGTCGGATTGGCTTCCAGACTGTCAACCAGTATGTAGTGAAGCATGCGACCTTGCTGATCGACTAAGTCAACGATTGAGCCCAGAGCGACGCGTAAGCGGTCGCGTTTGCGTGGTAGTGGTTTGGCGTTTTTTAGCATGTGGCGTAAATTGGCCAATTTGCCACTGACCAGTTCCAGGTTCATGATGACTTCATTGCGCTGCAATTTATCGTCGCGGGATTTAGCGCGACCGATTTCACGCAAGGTGAACTGGAGCGTTTTTTCTTGTGCTTCTAACTGAGAAATTTCTTTGTGTAATTCTTTAAAGCCTTTTTGACTGAGATGCGTCGTTCGTACATTACTCATAGTACCCCTTTCCCGGTTGCTTACCCAACCGACACTATCTAGTACACCATGCCTACCTGAAAAATACCTGAAATTTAGCGTTTTGGCAGCGAAAGTGTAAATGTCGTGACTTTTCCAGGGGTGGATCGTGCAGAAATATGCCCGCCCAAAGCACGCGTTAGTTGATGCGCCAGGCTGAGTCCCAGCCCGTAACTATTGGCGTGTTGTTGGCCGCTGTAAAATCGTTCAAAGATGTGCGGCAAATCCTTGGTGTTGATACCTGGGCCGCGATTAGTGACGGTGATAACGACGGTTGTTTTAAGGAGCTTGATAGTAAGGTCAATGGGAGAAGTGTCAGGGCTGTGCTTGACAGCATTGTCCAGAAGCACTGCAATCACCTCTCGTACTGCTGGTCGGTTCATGGTGACCGCCAAGTCATCGGGGGTGTGTAGTGTCACCCGCTCCTTGCCCGGCCTGGAATTGATCAGATTGTTGGTTAATTCTACCAGGTCAAATTTTTCGATGTTGGATGAGAGTTGCCGTTCACTGTGGGACAATTCTAAAAGCATGGTGGCAAGCTCGTTCAGACGATTGATCTCCTCAAGGTTGCTCGCCAAGGTTTGTCGCAACTCGGACTTGGGCGTTTTGGGATTGTGCAACGCCAGCTCGGCCTCGGCTTTCATGATGGCCAGTGGTGTGCGTAGCTGATGACTGGCGTTAGCGACAAAGCGTGATTGGGCTTGGTGTGCGGCTTCAATTGGCTCTAGGGTGCGCTGCGCCAACAGGTAAGCGATAACCCCACCGCCGAGCAAGACCACCAGGTTGAGATATGCCAAACTGATGATGAGATTGGTGTCGGTGGCTTCCATCTGCTCACTGAGTGGCTTGTCCAGTGAGTTGCCGCTGACTAGTCCACGCTTGACGGCGAAACCTTGCAGTCGAGCGTCAATTTCCGAACGCGCAATATTAAAGATGATGCCGCTAAACAGTAGACTGACCATCATCAATATCAACAGATACCAGCTTGCTAGCTTGATGGTGGCTGAGGTAAATAGTTTCACGCGCCTGCCTCCACTTTATAGCCAAAGCCACGCACGGTGTGAATCAGTGGGCGGCGAAATGGTTTGTCGATTTTCTTGCGCAGCTGTTTGATGTAAGCTTCGACGTTGTTCGGCAGAATGTCGGCATCAAAATCCCATACATGGGCGATCAGCGTTTCCTTACTCAAGGTCTGACCAGGATGGCGCATTAGATATTCCAATAGCGCGAACTCTTTAGCAGTTAACTCAATGGTTTTACCGCTGCGTTTGACGGTGTGCTGGGTCTGGTTGAGCGTCAGATCGGCAACGGTCAATTCGTCATCATGTGCCAAAGGCGGTCGCCTCAGGAGTGCTCTGACGCGGGCAGTCAGCTCATCGATGGCAAATGGTTTGACCAGATAGTCATCGGCGCCGACGTCCAGACCAAAGGCTTTGTCTTCGGTTGTACCGAGCGCCGTCAGTAGCAAAATAGGCATTGTTTTGTTGGCTTGACGCAGTGAGGTAATGATATCGGTGCCGCTTTTGCCTGGTAGCATGCGGTCCAGTACTAATAGGTCATAGGGCTCAGTTTCTGCCATGGCCAATCCCTCTTCTCCGTCATGTACCATGTCGACGGCGTGACCTTCCGATCGCAGCGCCGCCGCGATGACTCGAGCGATTTTTCTTTCATCTTCGACGACCAATAGTCTCATGTGTCCATTATACCCTGGTTTTCTGAAAAAGCCCTGAATGCTATAATTGATGGTGACAATAACCAAGGAGGTGTATGGGTAAAGAGGTAAATCCCATTATTCAGGTCAAAAACTTTAGTATGAAGTTTGGCACCAAAACGGTCATCAAAGATTTGAGCTTTGAGGTGATGCGCGGCGAAGTGTTCGGATTTTTGGGTAGCAATGGTTCAGGAAAAACCACGACGCTCAGGGCGCTGCTGGGGTTATACGAGCCAACGGCTGGTGAGCTGCTAGTTGATGGCAAACCGTATGCAGTTGAAGATGGCGTCAAGCTAGGCTATCTCCCGGAAGAGCGCGGTTTGTACAAAAAAGAAAAAGTCATTGACACGATGATTTACTTTGGTCGCTTGAAAGGTCTGAGCCAGGAAGAGGCTCGCGATTTTTCAATCAAGTATTTGGAGCGAGTGGGCTTGAGCGATAAGGCAAAAACGCGGCTGGATAAATTATCAGGTGGTCAGCAGCAAAAAATTCAGCTGGGCGTTACTATCATGGGCGACCCAGAACTGCTCATTTTGGACGAGCCAACCAAGGGTTTTGACCCAGTCAACCGCCGATTGTTGATGAATATCATTGAAGAGCGACAAAAAGCCGGCGCCACCGTGGTGTTCGTGACCCATCAAATGGAAGAAGTCGAGCGCTTGTGCGACAAAGTAGTTCTCCTGAAAGATGGCAATGCAGTAGAATACGGCACCGTGGCGGATATCAGAAAGAAATATGGCGGTAAGAGCCTGGATGATATTTTTGTGAAGATTTACGGCGGCGAGGAAAAGGAGGCGGTCAATGCGTAACATGTACAATTTGGGAACGGTGGTTAAATTTGAGATCATGCGCATGCTGAAGAAATTCAGCTTTTGGGCAATGGCGCTCGGCTTCCCGCTGATGTTTGCTGCTATTTTCGGCATCGTCTTTTGGTCAAATCAAGCCACTATGGAAGCTACCAAAAAGCTTCAAGAACAAGATTTCAAAGTAGCCATCGTCGACGACTCAGGCGTCGTTAACTCACAATTGGCTGAGCAGATGAAGCTGGAAAAATTAAGTAGCAAAGACCAAGGTATTCAGCGTGTCAAAGACGGCAGTTTGGACGGATTTATTTACTTCCCTGCTAACTTGGAACAGAACGCCGTACAGACCTATGGTAAAGATGTCGGTATGTTCCAAAATAGCCGTTACTCTGCGGTGGCTGAGACGTTGCTGACGGCTTCGATTGAGGGGAAAATAGATCCACAGTCTAAAGCGATCTTGCAAAAGAAAGTAAAAACGGAAACGACTACCTACCGTAACGGTGTTGAATTTGATGGCGTGAAGGAAATGATTGTACCGGGCTTTTTCTTGGTGCTGTTCTATATGCTGATCGCCTTCTTTGGTGGGCAGATGCTCAACAGTACGGTTGAGGAAAAAGAAAACCGTACAGTGGAAATGCTACTGACGACAGTCAAGGCTAAGACGTTGATTACTGGAAAGATTTTGGCGATGATTTCACTGGCGCTGATTCAGGGATTGGTTATCATTGTGCCGGTATTGGTGCTGTACTTCACCCTAGGTCAAAAGCTGCACATACCGTCGTTGGATTTGAGCAATTTGGTGTTCGACCCAGTGAGAATTGGTATCGCTCTGGGAGTATTTGCTACCGGATTTATGATGTTTACCGGTCTGTTGGTTGCGGTTGGCGCCATGATGCCAACCGCCAAAGAAGCATCCTCCTGGTTTACTATTGTCATCCTTGCCCTATTTGCTCCACTGTATGGTGCTAGTGCATTTGTATCATATCCAGATTCACCATTTGTGCAGTTTTTCAGCTATTTCCCATTGACTGCGCCAATTCCACTACTGCTCCGCAATGCCGTCGGTAACTTGCCAGTTCACGAGGCAGTTATCGCCGTGGCTATTTTGGCAGCCAGTGCCTTTGTGGCGGTTGTGGTGGCGGTCAAACTGTTTCGCTACGGTGCCATGCAGTATGACAGCAAATTGTCGTTGTCGGTCTTGCGTGCTCGGCGCGATGAGGCGGCAAAAAGCTAATCATCAAATACACAGTATAACGCGAGGCGTTCAGTGGTTGGGCGCCTCGCATTGCTTGCGCTACTCGGTATAAGATTGTACAATGTTACCTATGAAAGTACGTATTGAAATAGACACAAAAACATTTGTGCGGTTCTGGCTGGTGGTGATTGGTTTTGGGCTGGCAGGAGTAGCAATTTATTCGGCAAAGAGTGCGCTGATTCTCCTTGGTATCTCCTTGTTCTTGGCTCTGGCTTTGAACCGGCCCGTTTCGGCTCTGGCGAAGCTGCTGCCTGGAAAAAGCCGTCTGGGCGGTACGGCGTTAGCCTATGTCATGTTGGTGACGCTACTGGGTTGTGTGGCGTGGTTTGCAGTGCCGCCAATTGTCCAGCAGTCCGCCAAGTTTGTTGAGAGCGTGCCGGGCTTGGTTGATCAAGCTGGTTCGCAGTGGCACGGCATCAATGAGTTAATCGATAGAAATGGCTGGCGCCCACAGGTTGACGCGACATTAAACAACTTAAAACAACAGGCTTCATCGTGGGCAGCCAGCGCAGGCACCAACTTGATTTCAAGCGTAGGTTCGCTGGCGTCATTCCTTGGCTCTCTGTTTTTGGTATTGGTTTTGTCGTTTTTGATGCTACTGGAAGGTCCGATGTGGATGAAGCGCTTGTGGGGACTCTACAACGACCAAAGCAAGATGGAAAATCACCAAAAGTTGGCTGGACAGATGTACAATGTCGTCACGGGGTATGTATCTGGGCAATTGACAGTGTCAGGTATCGATGCTGTGCTGTCAGGCGTGGTAGTGTTCTGTTTGAGCTTGGCATTCCCAGCTATTGACTCTAACTTGGCAATGTTGACCGTCATGGTTACCTTTATCTTGACGCTTATCCCGATGTTTGGTGCCACTCTGGCTGGCCTGCTGATAGCGTTGCTATTGTCCTTTAACAACGTCACTGCTGGTATCATCTACGCTGCCTACTTCATCATCTACCAGCAGATTGAGAACAATTTCATCGCACCATCAATTCAGTCAAAGAAATTAGAACTTTCGGCGCTGATGGTGTTGTCATCAGTGACCATCGGTCTCTATGTTGGTGGGCTATTGGGAAGCCTGATCGCCATCCCGGCGGCCGGTGTGGTCAAGGTTCTACTAGAAAACTACTTGGAGCAGGCCAAGAAAAATCGCCTTGAAAGTAAAAAGTCGCTCAATAAGCTTGTGAAGAAAATCAAAAACGAAGATTAATCAGTGCACTTCATGAGGTTAGCTCGCTTGGTTATGTCGGCGGGCTATTTCCATGTCCAGATGCTGCCGCTTGGTGTATCGCGAATAGTGATGCCAGCCGCCAACAGCTCGTCGCGAATGCGGTCGGATTCTTGCCAGTCTTTCTCGGCGCGGGCGCTGCGGCGCTGGATGATCAATCTCTTCAGATCGTCGGTAATATCAGGGGTCGATTCCGCCAAATCCAGGCCCAGAACCTCGTCAATAATCTCAATCAATTGCAACAAACCGCCGTGATGGATTTTTTCTAACGGCGCATGATCTAGCCGTGAAAATGCTTCATCAATCAGTGCCATGGCCCCTGGTGTATCCAAATCATCATTCAACTTTTCAATCAGTGCCTGCCGTGCTGCTAATAGCGACACCGTGCCTTCCTGCTCATCCTTCTCGTCATCATCATCCAGCGTGTCGTGCGTCTGGTGTCGCAGCGCTGCATAGCCGCGCCAATGATCCAACCGCGCCTGTGCTGCCTCCAAAATCTCCCAGGTAAAATTCCCCTCGGTTTGGTAATGCTTGCTGAGGATCGCTAGCTTGAAGGCCATTGGGCTAAAGCCGCGCGCCGTGATGTCACTGAGGGTAATGATGTTGCCGAGCGACTTGCTCATCTTGCGGCCGTCGACTTTGATGTGGTTATTGTGCAGCCAGATGTGGGCAAATTGCTGCCCGGTCAAGCTCTCGCTCTGAGCAATCTCATTGGTGTGATGCACCGGAATGTGGTCAATGCCGCCAGTGTGAATGTCGATTGTATCACCCAGAGTCTCCCGAGCGATGGTCGAACATTCTAGATGCCAGCCCGGAAAACCGACGCCCCACGGACTGTCCCACTCCATGTCGCGCTTGGCGTTGGTTGGTGAAAATTTCCAGACGGCGAAGTCGGTGATGTTGCGCTTGCCCTCGACACTGACCCGCGCGCCAGCCTCCAAGCCCGCCACGTCCAGTCGCGCCAACTTGCCATAATCCGGCAGTCGTGACGTATCAAAATACATACCGTCGCCATCAATTTTGTATAGAAATCCCTTCTCGTCCAGCCCGCGGACAAAGTCAATTTGCTGCTGGATGTAGTCCGTTGCCCGCACCAAATGGTCGGGCCGCACCAACTTCAGTACCTCGTAGGCCTCGTGCCCGGCGATGGCGATGTACTGCTCGGCTACATCCCAGGCGGTCTTGCCTTCGCGGCGCGCCCCCTTTTCCATCTTATCCTCACCACCATCATCATCGCTAGTCAAATGTCCAACGTCGGTGATATTTTGCGTGCGAATCACTGAGATATCTTGCCAGCGCAGTAACCGTACCAACACATCCCAGTAAATATAGCCAACCCAGTTGCCAATGTGCGGCTGCGAATACACCGTCAGCCCGCAGGTGTACATGCGAACCGTCTGCCCATCGAGTGGTTTCAGTTCATCTTTGTGGCGAGTGAGGGTATTGTAGAGCTGTATCATCAACTCTATTGTACGGCAGACAGGCCGCTTTTTCAAAGTTCGCTTTCGTCATTTCCGACTCGTCAGCACAGACACACATCCATGGAGCGAACTGACAAGCAGGAGAATAATATTGCGGCAGAGAGAGCCGCTAGATATGGTTCTCAGCGGCTTGCCAGTTCGGGGTTAGACTGAGTGTGAGTGCTCAGCCGCAGTGAGGGCATACAAGCGGTACGGATACTCTTGTATACCATCCCAATCACGTTTGCTCCCCAGCCAAGGGGCTGCAGCGAATCTCTCAAACTCTACGTAACCGTAGAGCTCTTCTCCTGGTTGTAGGAAAAATTTTGCCTCTTCATATGAAGAGGCAAAGATCTCTCTACCGACCTTGCCTTTAGCAAGGTCACCCCCCGGCTGATAATAGTTCGTCATGATACTACTCTCTCCTCATCCAGGCGGAGTGCCTGTGCTTTCCCTCAGGAAAAACACCGCTCTTAGCGCCCGGATGGCGCGTGAGCAAGATGAGGTTTCATGGCACCATCTTCATTTTTAAAATACCACCACAAAATCTCATCTCGCTCTATTCTCAACTGCTTGTCAACATACAACTTTTGGACAAAGCCATAAAACTTCGTCAACAAAAGTCTACTATGTTTATATCACTAATAGTATGAAATGTCAATAGTTACCATCAAGGCCATAGTCCTACTCCCCTGTTAGCTAGGGCATAAGCATTGACAGTATTAACAATATAGTGTATAATGTTATAACTAATGAGTGAGCGACGTCCTGATGGCATACCACCCACGCGGCAGACGTGGCACCCGATCAACAACCCGGCAGAGCTTGGGCGTATTCAGGACCGGCTGGTAGAAACGCTGGACCGTCCTGAAATCACCGACAAACTGGGAGGCTTGGCACTGGAACTTTCCGAGGTTGCTCAACAGCTACACCCTGTTACGTACAACAAGGCTGGCATTATTAGTGCCGATGAGTTGTTGGCGTCTGACCCGAACAGTATCCCGCTAGTTGGAAACACAAGATTTACCTCGCATTTTAAGCTTGCGCCAACACCTATGCAGCTTGAAGCCATCAACAAAAAGCTAACCAGCGATGAATGTGGTCAAATATTAATTCCTCAGCTAGAGAGTGTGTTAGATAGTAAATATAATAGCGAGATGATGAAGGTTGATCGTCCAAGTCTAGCTACATGTTGCGCAGTGACAAAATATTTTAATCTTACTAAAGACGATATTTCTCATGTTGCAGGTCGGCCTTTTATAGGCATGAACTCTACTGACATTGAACCAATCGACATTGCAGTTATGGTCCATGAAGCAACGCACGCGTTGGATCATGTGAATAGTCCACTCCTATATGTTTGTAGTACAAAAGATATATCAGCTACCACGTTAACAGGTTTTAAATCTCGTCTTAAACTTGCTCGTGAACTAAAGGCGTACGCGGTTAGCGACTGTGTCGAGCAATACCTTGCTGAAACCCACGGGTCAATGGAGCGCGCTATGTTAGCATCTCGCAGAGTTGAAGCTATCCGTCAGGAGGTCAATGGTCCCGTGACTGCAAAAGATGCCTTTGCGGTGCATGATGATTTGGTGAAGCGTTTGATTGCAGCAGGCTTGGGTCATATTTATCAGTAGAGCTTACGTCTTGAGCCTTACACTTGACAAAATATCAAGTATAGTGTATGATAAGAAGGTAGCTATGAGAGACGAACTGTACATCATTAACCCACCAACCTCTAGCTATGATAATCCTATCTCGCTAGATTCTTTAAAGTACATGAAAGATAAACTATTAGGTGCTTTAGAGAATCCTGAGATACTTGATAAGCTGGGAGCGGTAGCCCTAGGGTTATATGACACGGCTCAAATGCTGGAGCCTATGGAATGGGTTGAGGGTGAAGAACTAGGAGATAGTCATCCTGACTCTGATTGGACGGATAAAAATATTATACCGCTTATTGGTTATGATAAGTTTGTTATCTCTGGAAAACAGATGTCTCATATGCCAGCACAAAAAGCTAGGATAGAAGAGGTTCTCGCTAGCGACAAGTACGCCGGAGTATGCATCAATGAGATATATGAGGAGGTAAAAGCCTCACCTCCTATAAGACAAGGAGGAACAAATCTTACCGGTTTTTGTAATACGGGTTTCTGTATAGTAGACGGTGTGGGTCCTTATGTGTTTTCTCGCCCCGTTATCAGTGTATCCAATAGTGGACTTATGGCTATCAATGTCGCCACTTTGTCTCACGAGACAGATCATGCGCGTGATTATGTTATGGACCCAGTTGTGGAGATATATCCCAAAGATGACCGAGCAAGACTCCGTTCTGAGCTGCAAGCCTATGCTGTAGGCAAGGTATTTCAGGATCATTTAGTGCATGAGAGTGGGCTGATGTTGAGATACCCTAGTTTGTCCGATCAGGTAGAAAAGGTACGAAGAGAGGTCAATGGTCCCGTGACTGCAAAAGATGCCTTTGCGGTGCATGAGGACATAATTCAGCGTTTGGAGCAAGCGGGCCTGAGTTATATATATCGATAGGACTTAGGTAAACTAATAAGTACTTTTTATTTTATCCTTGTATGTTTCGTTTGTACCTTGTTTGAAATGTAGGTTTACAGCATATTTTGGCTTTCCAATATCCACTATTAGTTTTTGGTTATGCAAAATTTTTTATATGCTTGAGTAGATGCTATATTTTGGGCCAGTAATCTAATTATCACAATATAATTAAATATCTAATATCTCAACAAGTTCTCCGTTCTTCTGCTTCAATTCAATTTTCTGAATTATTTCTTCTCCAAGATATTTAGTAAAGTTGCTTAATTCTGATGAAACTTCGAATATAATATTATGTTTAATATCCTTCGGATTGAATGTCGAACTATAATTTTCTCTACTTGACCAATAATTCCAATTTACATCTGTTCTTTCGTAATAAACATAATTTTGCTTTTTAGTAATATATATC
>CAUOLC010000014.1:0-12200 GCA_963456285.1 uncultured Candidatus Saccharibacteria bacterium
AGATGCCAATTTCATGCAAGCGGCCGCGCACCCAGAACACCAGCACCAGTGACAAAACCGCCAGCCCTGCGGCGGCTGCACCGATGGTGGCAATCGTCAACATGTTTTGAATGCCAGCGATATTTTGGAGAACCCCGGCAAACACGGCCCCGTTGTCAGTTAGGCTGAATTTTTGCCAATCGACGTTTGGTAAACTTTTGACGTGGTCCGTTAGCGACTTCAGCTGGTGCGGATTTTCGGCGAAATACGTCGCTCGCGTCAACTGCTGGCTACCTGTCAGCTGCTGCGCCACGGCTAGATTGGTGATGAGATGATTCTCCGCCATGTCGGACTGCAAGACCGCTGGCTTTTCGCCTTTGCCGCTGAAGATACCTGCGACAGTTACTGCCACGCGCCGGCCGTCTTTGGTGATGTCCAGCTTGTCGCCTGTCTTGATATTATTTTTCTCAGCGAAGGTTTTGTGGATCAAGGCCGCGTTTTTATCACGCTCGGTCAAGTGCCTGCCCTGCTCCAGTTGGTAAAATTTACCAGTGAACTCGCTGAGCAGATTGCTCTCTGTCGCGCCCGTCACCTTCGCTTCGCCAGCGATCCCAGAGTCCAGCTGCACGCCGCTGCCCGCCACGTCGATCAACTGCTTGCTCGGCAGTCCCGCAGTGGTCTCTGTCTGGAAATTGTGTGCTTTGACCTTGTCCAGGCGCTGCACCTGTCGTGCCATTTCCATCGGCACCTCGCCCGACGGTTGCTTGTTAGCGATGCTAAAGCCGGCGCGGATGTTCCGCTCGACCGATTGCTTCAGCTGCGCCATCGTCTGCTGCACCGTCAGCGTACCGATCAGCAGCGTGAAAATCAGCGTCATGATCAGGGCGATGGTCAGGCTGCGACGCCGTTTGCGCGCCACAGCCGTCCAGGCTCGTTTGATAATCGTCATCATTCGCCCCTAGTCCACTTCAGTTAGTAATTCTTTTGGCGTTGATTGGGTAATTGGTCGCGAAGCCAGCAGCACCGCGATGATAATCACCGCCAGCCCAGCGCCCCACACCGCCAGCAGATCTGTCGGTTGTACACCAACCGTCACCTTGTCCAGCGTGCGCGATGACGTCACCGAGTCAGCATCAGCACCGAGCGACGCACCATTGAGGGAACTGCCAGCTTGACGTGTGGCATTCTGCGCCGCCTGCGATACCACGTGATCGCCTAGTTGTTGTGCGATCAGCCCCGCGGCAACGTACGACGCACCGAAGCTCAGCACCGCGATCATCACCAGCTCAGCGATATATTGCAGCACAATCTTTGGCTGCGGCACACCCATCGCCAAGAGCACGCCCGCTTCGCGCTTACGCTCATTCATCCATAAGTACAGCACCATGCCAATCACTGCGACACTGACCAGCGCCGTCGCCCACAACATACCGTCGATCAAGCCGTACACGCCATTCACCGCGCCAGTCACGCCGGCCAGCTCCTGACTATTCTTATTCAATTGATACTTTTGCCAATTGACCGGCAATTTATTCGCCCGCGCCATCACCTCATCCAGCTGCTTGGTGCCCTTGGTAAAGAACGTCGCGTCCTGGTAAATCTCATTTTGCGCTGTATACGCATTCAACTGGCGAGTTGTCGTGAGGTCAGTCAAGAACAAATTCTCGAACAACTCCACCTGGTACGTCGCCTGCTTTGGGTTTTTGCCGTTAAATATACCGACGATTTCCACTTCAACCTCGTCCTTGGATGGATGCTCGTTGTCGGTGTCGTATTGATTGGCCTTTAGCTTAATTTTACTGCCAAGCTTCAGGTTGTTAGCCTTGGCAAAATCTTCGTGCACCAAAATCTTGTGCGAATCGTTCTCGGTGATGTGCCGGCCAGCGATGAGCTTGAGCGACTCAGCCCGGAACTTTTTCTCGGACTCAGATTTATTGACGCCGATGATGGTAGCGGCGTTGCCAAACTGTTTATCTTTCTCGGCATCATAACCGCTGCCGCCGCTCGGTAGTGGCACCAGCTTGGTATTGATAAAATCGACCGTAGCGTTCTGGCGCTTGACATAATCCGTCACGCCCTCCAGATTCTTCACTGCGTCGATGTCTTTATTCGACACCGTTCCTGAACCGCGCGCCGTTCCCGGATTGGTGCGCGGATTATTACCCAGCGTAAAGCCGGCCTTGAGCGTTTTGTCTAGCGACTGCGCTGCTGCGTCGGTCGAATGCTTGATGGCAAATCCACTCAGCATAATCGTCGACATACACAGCAAAATCGCCAGCAAAATCAGCGTTTTGAGTTTTTTCCTGGTGATATACAACCAGGCACGTTGCAAAAATGACATAGATCTCCTTTCTTGGTTCTATGTCAGTGTAGCAGGGGTGTGTGAAGGGAATGTGAAATGAAAGAGGTTGTCTAAGTTTAATCTCCTATTTTTCAAGATACCAAATATACTTCCAATGAAAATAGGCTAGTTGTTCGATACCTTTACTCAGGTATCAGTGACACTAGCCCAAGTCACTCGCATTTGTTCAGATTGATTTCTCCAATCTAGGGGATGCGCACCCCTCTCTGTTGTCCTATCTACTTCTCGATCTCAATGACATGGACACCGAGACGCTCCTTGTGCGGCGGGTAGATCTTGCGAAGGAGGTGCAGAGCCTCCTTCTCGCTCTCTGCCTGCGGCACGATCTGCTGCCACGGCTCAGCCGCCAGCATGTCGGCGAAGCTACGGTAAATACGGATCGACTTGATCCGTACCACGCCCGACGTGTGACCGGTCTCGAGCTGTAGCAGCTCACCAGCCTTCAGCCGCTTGATGCTGTTATAGCCGACCCTCACCTCGAGAGTCTTCTTGCCGGACATGATTGCGTCGTAGTATGGACGCTTGATGCGCATCTTACGCATAGGCACTCCTTCCTTGTTGAGACTGATTCCCCACTGCTGAACGACACTGGCAGGCGCATACCCTCCCGGGAACACGCCCTCCAGGCTCCAGTCGTGACGCTGGAGACAGGCGATCTGCCACGGTTCAGGAACCATATGGACATACAGCTTGTGGCCGTAGTCCTCCAGTAGTCCCTGCAAATCGATGACAAGTGCCTCGAACGCCGCCTCCGATGAGGCCACTAAAGGCATCAGTTTGATAGGCTGTCCCTTCTTAGGGGTAGCGCCAGCGATGCCAACCACTTCGCCATCACACTCGGCGACGAAAATTACCTTGAATTTGGTGTTCACGTCGCAAAGTTCCCTACGGCGGTAGCCAGCGAACAAGGCGTTGACCCAGTCGTCGTCCACTCCGTCGAAGTCACCACTCATCTGCGAAAGGATGAGTGCTCGTGCGCTGTCAGCGTGTTGGCTCTCGTTAAACGGAATCACAGAGATATTCGGCGAGTCGAACCCTGCCTCGTTGATGAGCTGCTTGTACAACATGTGCTCATCGACGCCAATCTTGTAGTGGTCCTTCGCCGTGCCAGTGACGCGGAAGCCCTTCCCGAGGAAGAACCTCAGTGCTTTCTGGTTAGGTACTGCCACGGTACAGTAGATCTGCCGAGCACCATGACTTCGGGCGAAATCTTCGGCGTGCTCAAGCAGCATGCTTCCGACGCCCATCTTTCCTCGGTACGCCGTATCAACAATAAGAGGGCTGATCTTGACAGTCCCCTGTTTCTTGTTGACAACATGAATGACACCCACGGGTTGTCCATCACTCTCGGCGATGAACATGTGCTGTCCGGCCGAGAACTGGCCGACGCGGTCGACACCGCCTGCCATGTGCGCATCAAAGATACGCCGTGCGTGTGCGTAGTGGTCACCGTCATAAAACGGTGTGAGCGCCCGGACCATGAGGTCCGAGACGAAATCGAAATCGTCCGCCCTTGCGGGGCGCACGATGATATTGCCGACTGACGACTCAGTCATGATGTACACCTTCCTGTGATTGCTACGATTTTTGACGTAGCTTGGATAGGACAATCATTATTATATCATCAAACCATTTTGAATTCAATACCGACCACTCCATCTTCGAGCTGGTCATCAAGGGAGTAGAATTCGCCAATCTGCTCTTCTAGCCATTCGACACTTTCGCCACCAAATCTCCGCGGATTATTATGCGAGAATAAATCATGAAACGTCGCGTAGCGCAATAAGCCAACCACTTTAACAGTAGCGGTCTGACCAGGCTTATCTCTATTAGTAAAAACGATCTCGTCGCCAAGCTGTATCTTCTGGCGCTTTTCATCGTATAGTCGTGATTCGATGGTTTTCTCACCAGAGACTATAGCGTCAAAAGGTTCTGTTGCTAGTTTTAATTGGTGTGTAATCATAACGGATTTTATTATATCAGAATAAATATATCTCAACCACCTAAAAGCGTAGGCTTTGCTATTCTACTATAGAGTTGCTCAGTTTAGTCCACATCAAGTTCAGGTATTTTAACCAAACCTCACTACAAACCGCATACCCTGCCCGTGCGGCGTGAAGTCATAGTCCAGACCCTTGGCGTCGAGTAGCATTTTTACAGTGTATAGGCCGATACCGCTGCTGTCGGCGTGTTGCTTTGTGGCGGCATTGCTCCGATAAAACGGATCGAAGACGTGCTGGAGTTGTTGCTTAGTCAGTGGTTTGCAAGCGTTTTCGATGGCCAGCTCATGCTGGTTGCAGGTAATTGTTATCACACTCCCCGCGTCGCCGTGGCGCACCGCGTTTGATATCAGGTTCGAGATAATGTGACGCATCATGTCGCGGTTCGCGTAGATGGTCACTGGCTGCGTATCAACCGCAAAATTCATGCCGCGCGTTTTTGCCAGCAGTGTATAATCATCAACCACCTCGGCGATCAGCTGGTCAATTCTCAGTCGCTTTTCCTGACGCAAAGCCTGCTCGGCGACACTGCCAGAGCGCAAGACATCATTCACCATCGCCGCCAAGCAGTCAACCTGCGCCACCGATTCCGTCAGGTACTGATCACGATTTTTATATTCGCCAATGTTGAGTTGCATATTTTCGAGCATGATCCGTAGCGCCGCCAGTGGCGTTTTTAGCTCGTGCGAGGCCGCGCGAAGGAAGGCGATTTTCTCTTTCTCCAGCTGAGTGATCCGCTTATTTTCATGCTCCAGCGAACGAATCGTTTGCCACAGATTTTGATACAGCTCATTAATATTTCGCCCCAGTACGCCGATCTCATCGCTGCTATTTACCGGGTATCGCGCATCCTTTTCCAGCCGCTGCATGGTCGTGGTCACCGCCGCCATCTGGCGAATCGGTCGTGTCACAAAGCGGCTATAGATGTAGGAAAATAACAGCGCCACTAGCAGCGAACCAAGCATGGTATATGGCAATACGTGCAAGGTAGCGAGCTTGGCCTGAGTGACGGGTGCCACGTCTGCCAGCAGCTTGACGGCGATCGTTTGGCCTTGGCTATTCGCCACACTGCCCTGCCGCAAAATCACCGAGCGCGGATCGACCGTTTGGCCATCAGCAATTTTTACCACGCTGGCGTCAACCGATTTACCGCTGTCCGTCACGATGTTGATCGACTGAAACCCTTGAAAATACTGGTCGCGCCCGTCAATTGTCAGTGTGATATTAACATTTTTTACTTGAGCAAACTCCTGGCTGATACGACGCATTTCCTCAGTCGATTTACCGCGTAGTTCAGCCACGAGCGCCGTGAGATTGTCCGCCGCTTCACGCTCTTTTTGTTGCAGATAAAATTGCGGCATCAAGGTGTAGACTAACGCATGCACCAGGATGATCAGCGCCGCGAACAAGCCGATTGACACCAGAAACGTCTTGGGGAATAATTTAAGATTCTTCATAGCGATAACCCACTCCCTTCACCGTGATGATGCAGTCCAGGTGTAATTTTTTGCGTAAGTTTTTGATGTAGACGTCAATCACCCGGTCAAACGGCACCTCGTCATCGCGCCACAACTTGTCGATGATAGCCTGCCGACTCCAGACCATGTTTGGATTATCCACCAGTAGCTTGAGTAGCTGCACTTCCTTGGGCTTGAGGTGCGCGTCAGTATCATCATAAAATCCCTGATAAGCCATAAAATCCACCGAAGCCAGACCACACTGCCACAAGGTTTTTTTGACAGACTGTTGGCGGCGAAGCAACGCCCTGATGCGCTTTTCCAAAATCACCAGCGAGAACGGCTTACTCATATAATCATCCGCCAGCTCGTCAAAACTCGCAACTTGCGTCGGCTCATCATGTAGTGCCGTCAGCATCAGTACCGGCACATCGCTGGTCTGACGAATTTGGTGCAGCGTCTCGATACCACTCGCACCTGGCAACATAATATCAAGAATAATTACATCCGCCCCAGCAAATTTTTCCAGTGCCTCCTCGCCACTGGTCGCCGTCACCACCGTAAAACCGCGCTGGCGGAGGAACTGCTCGGTGCCAGTGCGAACTGCCGGTTCGTCTTCAACAAGGAGGATGTTCACCGCTCGTACACCCGTACGTACATGTCGTACAGCTCTTTTTTGTATTGCTTCACAGCCTTGTCCCCCGGCCATATCAATTCATGTCCAACTCCCATGTGTGCTGGCGTCGTCTCATTTGTAAACGTGGCGCCACTGTTTTTCGCCATCTTTTCTGCAATATCACGTGCCATGGTGCTGTCAATCAGACGGTCCTCGCTACCGATGATCAAACCAACGTGCTTCAACCCTGCCGCCTTCAAATCGCTGCGATAATTTTGCTTGATGATGACATAATTTGCCAATGCTCGGTATGACAACGCGCCGTCAAAAAATTGGTCTGGCAACAAATGCCTACCGTAAAGATTGCGCAGCAGTGCCACTTGCCATTTTGGTACCTGAGAAGCATCCGGCTCATAGTACGGTGAAAGTAGCAGCACCCGCGAAAACAATCCATCGCCATATTGTGCCAGCCACGTCGCCAGCGTACCACCACCCGAGTGGCCGATCACACCCAGCTCATCACCCAATCCACTAACCAACCCGGCACTATCACTCATAAATTTCACCAATTCACTGGCGCGAACTTTGCCGTGCTGCTTGCCATCTTTCAGGCCATGATGTGGTGCTCGCGGCACGTAGACATTGTATCCCGCCTGATACAACCAATCCGCCAACTCTGCCATCGCCGACGGCTCACCGCTGACGCCATGAAGAATCATCACCGCCCGCGCAGTTTTCTTGCCGTGAGTTTTGATGATTGGGCGAGATTCTGGACGCACCTCGCCATTAGCCGCATCATCAGCAATAACCTTTTGGATATCCTGCACTGACCGGTCATAATCACGCCGCTGAATATGAGCTTTTTGCAAATCAGCACTACGACTTGGACACAGAAAGACCCAAGCAACAGACGCTGCAGCCAATACCGCCACGACACCAGCTATTGTTATCATTAGCGCTTTACCATGTGCTGCCATGAGACCTCCTCACTCCAATCAACGGATCGTTATTTTGCTTCCTGCGCTGCCAAAATCCGCGCCTGAATTTCGTCCAGCTGCGTGTCATCCATTTTTGGACCATCAGCAGTCGTCAGCCAGCCTGGATACTCCGCATAAAATGCCTGCTCGTGCGACACTGCCGAGCCAATTCCCTTCGCCAAATCGCCATGCAGCGGCACTAACTTGGCATGCACATGCGCCACGCCCGTGCCCTCAAAAATCAACGCTACTCGCGGCGTATCGAAAGCTTTTTCTAAGATATTGGCAACCTTTTTCACCGCCAGCATCATCTCAGAATACAATTCATCATCCAAGGAAAATACGTAATCGCCTGGATTTTGTTTTGGTATCACCACAGTAAAGCCTGGCGTGTTTGGAAACGGCGTCAAAAATGCCAAAAACTTCTCGTCCTCCCAAACCTTCCAAGATTTCATGTTGCCCGATACGATGTCGTCGAAAATTGTGTGATTCATATATCCATTATACCATTCTCATATCCAGGTATAATCAGTCTCTCTGTGATATCCCGTTTCTGCACCTCATCGATAAACGCAGCCTGCATGGCTGTCACTGTTAATTTGCGTAATTGCTGCAGCGTGTAGCCAAATTCGTTCGACAAGACGCCCATTTCTCCGCTCATCGACGTACCAGACACCAGCCGATTGTCCGGATTTACTGTACAGGCAAACCCTAGCTTCTCCAACTGCGGTAGTGGGTGTTCTGAGAGCTTGGTCACAGCACCAGTCTGTACATTTGACCTTGGACAACATTCAAGCGCAACACGCCCGTTGCGAACAGACTGCGCAACTGCACCAAGTGTTCCATCACTCGCCACATCCTCAATGATACGCACACCATGCCCCAGCCGTTTTGCTCCTTGCGACACTGCACTTTTGATGGATTGCACGCCATCAGCCTCGCCAGCATGAATCGTAAATGGTATAGCATTTTTTCGTAATATGCCAAACGCCGCAGCATGAGCTTCTGGCGGATAGCCAGCTTCTGGACCAGCAATATCAAAACCAACAACTGTCGAATTGGTGCCATAATTATCAACCACCAGCTGGGCAATTTCTTCGCTACGGTTTCCATCACGCATGGCGCACAGCAAAAGCCGCACATGAATTTCCTTACCTTTCTGGCGGGCGATATCCTCTCCCTGGTGACATCCATCGATCACAGCGTCAACAATTGCCTGCAAACGAAGTCCTTGTCGTTGGTGTAATTCTGGCGCAAAGCGTAGCTCAACATATATAACGTTATCTTCCGCCAGATCAATAACTGCTTCACGCGCTACTCGACCGAGTGCAGCGGTCGTCTGCATCACGCCAACGGTATGCTCAAATGTGGAAATGTATTGTGGCAATGACCCAGCATTAGCAGCATCAAAAAACCATCGTTTGAGTGCATCGGGATTATGCGTCGGTAAATTATCATAGCCGGCTGCTTCGGCAAGCTCAATGATGGTCGTTGGGCGCAAGCCGCCATCCAAATGGTCGTGTAGCACCACTTTTGGTATACGCCGTATCGCCTCCGTCATGTGTTTATTCACACGTTCTCCATAGTCCAGATTGCCTTGTCGAAAATTGTGTGATTCATGTTCCTCCTTTATGCAAATAAATCGTTCAATGCCTCACTCACCGTTGGATGAGTGAATATTTGGTCACGCAGTACAGTATACGGCAGACCATTATCCATTACAGTTTTTATAATATTAATGACTTCTGGTGAGTTACGACACAATAAACTAGCACCCAAAATTTGTTCAGTGTTTGCATCAATCACCGCACGCAGCAAGCCTGTTGTAGCATTATCAACATGCAGGCGTGGAATCGCCATAGCAGGCAACTCTTTTACGATAATTTCGCGCCCTGTCGCACGCGCCTCAGCCTCTGTCATACCCACCCGACCTAGCGGCGTTTGCATAAATATCGCGTACGGCAAGGTTTTTTGTTTGGCGCGAGTGTACAGACCATCACCCAGCAGCTGGCTTCTCACAATCCGAAAATCATCCAGTGACGCATAGGTAAATTGTGGCCCGCCCGTTACATCGCCCATTGCCCAAATATGCGACCGACTAGTGCGAAGTGTTTCATCAACCACAATTGCCCCGCGCTCATCCGTCGCTACACCAGCAGCTGGTAAATTCAAGCTCATCGTCGCCGGGCGACGGCCAGTAGCTATCAAAACCGCATCATAACCAGCGTAATCATCATGATTTACTGTGCGAATCGTCGCAGTAGACGCACCCTCAATCGCTGTCACATCCACACTAAACACAATCTCGATACCCTGTGCCTGCAATGCTTCAGTAGTAGCCCGAGCAATTGCTGGATCTTCACGTGCAAGCAGAGCATCGCCCCTCTCAAATACTGTTACTTTTGTACCAAGTTTGGCATAAGTTGAGGCAAATTCTAACCCAATATAACCGCCACCAATGATAGCTAGCTGTTTTGGCTGCGTCATTTTATCCAGCAATTCAGTACTGGTATATACAAACGGCTTATCAATACCTGGAATATCTGGGATGATTGATTCCGCACCGGTGTTAATAAAAATCTGCGGTGCACTCACTATTAGCTCGTCGTCACCCGCCACAACCTTCACAGTACGATCATCTACGAACGATGCCTCACCCTCAATGACACTCACCGTTTCACGATCCGCCAGCATGTGATAGTTCTTCTCATTCAACCGCGTCACTACCGTTGTCTTATGTGCCATCGCCTCATCAAAACTTTGATGATGCTCGGCCGCACTGACCAGCACCTTAGTAGGAATACAAGCAATATTAATACAGGTGCCGCCATACATCTTTGGTGACCGCTCCACCAGCGCTACCTTTTTGCCCGCATTCGCCAGCGTCACCGCCAATGTCTTGCCAGCTTTGCCAAAACCAATAATAAGTGCGTCAAATTGTTGTGTATCCATTTATATCCTCCTATCTTTTTTAGTGATCTCTCTCGCTGCAACAATTTCTCTATCGGCACGCAGAACTGCCTCTTTTATTACAAGTTTTTGAGATACTACTGTTATCGTGTGCGCAATAGCTCCTTAAAACTGCTCCAAAAAGTCCAACTTGCCACTCTCAAAATGCCGCACATCCTCGATGCCGTATTTCATCATCACCAGCCGGTCGATGCCGCAGCCAAAGGCAAAGCCAGTGTATTTATTCGGATCGATGTCAGCAGCCTTCAGTACATTCGGATGAATCATGCCGCAACCTAACAGTTCGATCCAGCCTTCACCTGAACAAACTTTACAATCCGGATTTTTGCCCTCACAGAACGGACAGCTCAGCGCAAATTCAAAGCTCGGTTCGGTGAACGGGAAATAAAATGGATTGACGCGCACATCAAGTTTTTTGCCGTAATATTCCTGCAAAAACTCTTGCAAGGTGGCGATGAGATTACCGACATTGACGCCCTTGGCGACATATACACCTTCGACTTGGTAGAACGTGTGCTCATGTCGCGCGTCCAGGTCTTCATTGCGAAACACCCGGTCGGGTACGATGGCGGCGATCGCCTCGCCCTTCGCCAAATTGCCATGATATTTTTTCAGCACGCGATTTTGCATGGTCGAGGTGTGCGCTGGGGCAATCAAACGGTCGCCATTAGCGTCAGTTTCCTCGGTCATAAAGGTATCATAATCATCGCGCGCTGGGTGACCTTTCGGGAAATTCAGGCTCTCAAACATATGAAATTGGTCGTCAATCTCACGCGACTCTTCCGTCACAAAACCCATGCGATTGAAAATGTCAGAAATACGCTCAATCTCGGCGCTCAGCGGGTGAATCGTACCGCGCTCACTCGGCAGTAATTCAGGCCGCGGAGCATTGACGTCCATCGGCGCTGTCACGTCAATTGGCGGCAAGTCAACTTTTGACAGTTCAGCTTCACGAGCCGTGACCAACCGCTCCAGTTCCTGTTTCAACTCATTAACTTTTTTACCAAATGACCCGCGCTCTTCGCTTGGTAACGTTGCGATAACGCCATACAACTCCCGCAACTCCGTACTCCGCAAAACACTGCGTGGTTCAGCCGCCTCGGATACACGTGATACTAATATTGATCGAACTTCATCTAGCTTTTCCATATCATCGTCCTTGCATTAAAAACATCCCAACAACCCCGGCCGCCATGATAACAATCAAAACCCACGCCCACGCCAACGTCGTCGTCTGTTTTGTGCCTTCTAGATATTTCACATCTTCCACGCCGTCCAAGCTAGCTTTCTCCTGCAAGCTCGACGCTTTCGCCTTTTCGCGTAGTTCCGCCGCAATGCGTTCTTGCAGCTCACTGCGCTGATCGTTCTGATTTACAAATAATCCCATAACTACAGTATAGCAAATTATGCTATAATAGTCGTGATACTACTTTAAGGAGGGAATATGGCTACGAAGAAAACTTCAAAGAAAGCCCCGGTTAAAGCTACGGCAAAGAAAACTGCTGCAGCCAAGACCGAAACCAAAACGACCGTCAAACGAGTCGTCACCGAATCTGCTGCGGCCAAAAGCAAGCGCGCCAAATTGGGTTCTACATTACCAAGCAACTTAATCAACATCGTCATCGCAGAAATCATCGGTACGTTCATCTTGACGCTGACCGCGTTGTTCGCATCGGACGTTCTGTCATCAATGTACGTTGGTTTTGCATTGATGCTCATCGTTACTGCTATCGGCGGTATTTCTGGCGCACACGTCAACCCAGCCGTTACTTTCGGTTTGTGGTCAATGCGCAAATTAAAAACCGCTTTGGTACCATTCTACTGGGGTGCACAATTCCT
>CAUOLC010000015.1:0-12082 GCA_963456285.1 uncultured Candidatus Saccharibacteria bacterium
GCGTCAACGCCAGCTGGCAAGTTCAAATTCTGCAAGCTGTCGATGGTCTTTGGTGTCGCGTTGGTGATGTCGATCAAACGCTTGTGAACCCGGCGCTCGTAAGTTTCACCGCCCATTTTGTACACGTGTGGGCTTTTTACCACTGTGTAGGTGCTGCGACGAGTTGGTAGTGGCACTGGGCCAGCAACGTTCGCGCCGGTGCGAATCGCAGTGTCGATGATTTGCTTTGCTGATTGGTCGATGACCTTGTGGTCATACGCCTTCAGACGGATGCGGATTTTGATCCCAGTATCTTGAGCCATGGCTCCTCCTTATGTACAATCTCGTAACCTCTAATCATTCTACTGTACGAATAACCGAGTTCTCGAGATAAATTAGTAATAACTAGGTGATTATACCAATTTCCCTAGGCTTTATCAAGGTGGGCAATCATTTCACCGATGATCGCAGCGGAATTGTTGAGAGACTGCTTTTCGCGTTCAGTCAGTGGATAGCCCGTCAAAATTTTCACGCCGTCACAACAAATAATCGACGGCAAGCCCAGCACGACATTATCCAGTCCATATTCACCCTCAGCCAGTGAACAAACTGGATAGACCGTGCGTGTCGATTGACGTAAGGCCGAGACAATCTTAGAAACCACAAAGCCAATGGCAAAATACGTCGATTTTTTCGTCTCGATCACTCGGTAGGCGCGGTCACGGATTTTCTGCTCAATACCCTCAACCAATTCCTCCGTAAAGCCCGGATATTCACGAATGGGCACCTCACCAACCTGCGCCGTTTCGATGGTCGAAAACGAGGAGTCGCCATGCTCACCCAAGATGTACGCGTCGACCGCCTTGCTATCGACGTTCAGCGCGTCCGCCAGGTACGACTTTAGCCGTGACGTGTCCAGTGTCGTTCCCGTGCCGAACACTCGGGTCTTTGGCAGCCCCGACTCTTTCAACGCCACATAGGTCAATACATCAACTGGGTTACTGACGACCACCAAATACGGTTTGGCGCCACCAGCCATGATGTTTTTGACGATGTCACGCATGATGTTAGCATTGACGCCGACCAACTCCAGTCGCGTCTGACCTGGCAACTGCGGTGAACCGGCGGTGATAACCACGATGTCATCGTCGTTGATATCAGCGTAGTCGCCCGTACGCACCACCACATTGCGGTCAAGCCCCATAGCGTCGTTGATATCCGCAGCTTGACCCCATGCCAAATCCGCATTGCGGTCGATCAATACGATCTCTTCAATCACACTGCGCAGCGCACACGCATACGCCGTCGTCGCGCCAACCATTCCGCCGCCACCGATAATCACCAATTTCTGTTTATTCACCATATCTCCTTTTTGTGTTAGATGTATTGTCTATACTATTTTACCATAGGTACTATGTCGTTAGGACCTGGGTTGAGGTTGCAAGACGCCTCGAGGCCAAAGCCCTCCCTAGCTCGGCCTTGATCCATGGCACGAATATTATACCCACCAGTAGCATTTGGGTCGGCATCAACAAAGTAGTAATGTATCTCTCCCTCGGGGAGCTGGCGTGGAATGCACATATGAGCGCCACCATTATCCTTTTCTTTCCAACCATCACGTGGATATCCTTTGCCCTCACAGCGCGTGGAGTCAACTTCTGTGGCAATTTTATCCCAACCACTACTAATCAGTGCGTCTCCCCAAGACAATGCATATCCTTTGCCCTGGAAACATACTTTCAGGCTCTCATCGTCAGAGAAACCGGCCGTATTTTCTATGTTTGGGTATTTTGGCGAAGCCTCAGCATCAAGGCCACCATCAACTGGAGAGGTGTCTTCCGTGCTGACAACTTCTGGCTGCGTAACATGTTGCTGTTCATCTGCTGGTTTTTCGCAGCCGACTAAGCTTAACGACAGTGTACCAGCTGCCGCCACAGCTGCAGCTCGCCTCCACCAAGAAAAACCGTATTCCAACCCCACTTCTCTGTTCATATGATTACTCCTTATTTGGTTAATGTTACCCTCTCCTGACCCTTTACCCATTACCATACCAATGCGGCTTATGATTGTCAATACAAAAATACCCCCGATGATCGAGGGTATTCTTGGTAATCTACTAGAGTGATTACTTGTTGATCTTGGTGATCACACCAGCACCAACAGTACGGCCACCTTCGCGGATAGCAAAGTTCAAACCTTGCTCCATAGCGATTGGGGCGAGCAACTTAACCTTGAAGGTTACGGTGTCGCCTGGCATAACCATTTCTTTGTCAGCTGGAAGTTCAACTTCACCGGTCACGTCAGTGGTGCGGAAGTAGAACTGTGGCTTGTAACCCTTGGAGAATGGAGTGTGGCGACCGCCCTCTTCCTTCTTCAAGATGTAAACTTCAGCTTCAAACTCGGTGTGTGGAGTGATGGTGCCTGGCTTACACAGAACCTGACCGCGCTCGATGTCGCTGCGTTCGATACCACGTAGCAAAATACCAGCGTTGTCACCTGCTTGACCCTGGTCAAGAGATTTCTTGAAGGCCTCGATACCAGTCACAACTGATTTTTGGGTTGGCTTCAAACCAACGATTTCAACTTCATCGTTCAATTTAACAACACCCTGCTCGATACGACCAGTTGCCACAGTACCACGGCCCTTGATTGAGAAGACGTCCTCAATTGGCATGATGAATGGCTTGTCCATGTCGCGAGTTGGCTCTGGGATGTAGCTGTCCATAGCGTCAACCAGTTCCATGATGGCGTCTTCGTACTTCTCGTCGCCTTCAAGAGCCTTCAAAGCTGAGCCCTTGATGATTGGAGCGTCTTTGTCAAAGCCGTTAGCTTCCAGAAGCTCACGAACTTCTTCTTCGATCAGCTCAACCATCTCTTCGTCAGCCATGTCCATCTTGTTCAAGAAGACAACCAACTTAGGCACACCAACCTGCTTTGCCAGCAGCACGTGCTCACGAGTCTGAGGCATTGGACCGTCAGTTGCAGCGATAACCAACACTGCACCGTCAACCTGAGCAGCACCGGTGATCATGTTCTTGACGTAGTCGGCGTGACCTGGCATGTCAACGTGCGCGTAGTGGCGCTTTGGTGATTCGTATTCTTGGTGTGAAGACGCGATGGTAATACCGCGGGCTTTTTCTTCTGGTGCGTTGTCGATCTGATCGTACGCGATTGGTTTGTTAACTGCGCTTGGAAGGCGCTTTGCCAACACTGCAGTAATAGCAGCGGTCAGCGTCGTCTTACCGTGGTCAACGTGGCCCATTGTACCCACGTTAACGTGCGGTTTGCTTCGGTCAAATGCATCTGCCATTTGTAGAAGTTCTCCTTATTTAATTATTATTTCACGCGGGTATGACCAATTAAAGGCTCCACGGCGTATGCGCTTAATTATAGCGGGTTTTATAATATTTCGCAAGGAAATCGTCTCTGATTTTATAAAATGCGCCGTTCGGGAGGTTTAGGTGAATAGGACTAGCGTAAATAGCGTCACGAAACGTCCTGTTCAGTGCGTCGTGACAAGCCGATGATATCGCGAGTGCGCACCAGATAGAACATATCATTTTCACGGTCGCCTATCATCAGCATTGGCTCGCCAAAACTCAGCGGTAAGTCCGTAACGTTTTGGATGTTTCCATCTAGACTTGGCGGTTCATTGAGTTCCGGGTTCCACACCGTTAGACGATTCGCGTGCACGGTAAACGGCTCAGCGCCCTTATCATCGCCGACTTCTTGCAACGGAACGTCGCTCCACGAAACAACATTCAGTAAATCACTCGGTAAACAACGATACGCCATGACTGTACATTCGCCATCAAACTCATGCGGATTATCGATTAGTCCCAGCACACTGTGCGCCTCATCGTCATATTGTTTTAGTATCTCAAGCTGCTCTTCTAGAGAAAACTGACAGAATACCTCCTCAAACACACCTCCAGCGTCCTCAGCAATGTTATGCAACTCATCAACGGCAAATTCTAGATCTTCCGCGCCATTGTCCAAGTTTTCAAACCGTAATAATTTGTCACGACTAGGTATCACATAGATATTCCGCGACTGACCATTCAATTGATCAAACACCGTCGCTTCAACCACTGCGTGAACTGACCTATCGTATTCGACAAAGTTCGTCTCACCGAGGGAAACTCTATTGCTGTCGATAAATTCAGGTTTCAACCTACCATCTGCGCTATCTGGCGTCAGCACAAAGCCCGACAAGCTGACAGCATCAAGCTCACCGACGTACGGCAACTCATCGTTCAGCGTCTGGATATGTTCACGCAGCGTGTCCGGAAAGTCAGCCTTATCAGTGTGTGAAAGATCAGTTGCCAATTCCCATGCCAACTGCTGAAACTCTTCAGTAAAGATCGTCTCAAACAAATCTGCACCGTCGGCAATACCTTCTTCGTCAGTTGGCATGATGTCCACCACGTCTTTCATGTCGACCCGAAACAGGACTGACTGATCTTCTTTGTCAAACATCTCCAGGACTGGGCGATTGCCACGCCAGGTAAAAATCGGTAGGTCACCAAAGAGAACTTGCTTATCTGCGTCAACATCAACACCATATTCATTCGCGCCAACTCGCCGAATGTACGCTTTACACTCTACTCGCACGCCAGTACCATAGATCATTTCACTCAACATCGTGTTCAAATCACCTATCAGCTCTCGCCTGGACGCGGTATCTTGAATATCATTGAGCTCTACGACTTCTTCAGTCTTGTCGACATAATGGCGGAGTTTGCGGATGTAACGTGGTACACCACTGGTATCGGGCAAGATCTCTGCTACCGCAATCGCTTGTCGGTCAATTGGGAAATAATAGTCCTTCTGTACCGTACGTACACATAAAGCCGCCATCTCCTTGGTGTACGTAGCAAACGGCACTGACTCATCAGGGTCAATCTCCAGCGAGGTCACCACGTCCGCCACGCCCTCAACAGCCTGTAGACCGTGCGAACCGTCTTCAGCTTGGGCATAACCGATGACCCTCACTCGCTCACCTTCAATTTCGTCCGTGCGCATTACTCGCTCGATGTCACCTAGCGCCTTGGCTTCTTTATCACTGCCAAGCTGCATATTGGCCCTGGCAATTTCTCGCCAATCATCCGTTGACAATTGGCCCAACAAATTGACGCCAGTCTCTACTCGTGGTGACCTCATATAGTTGTATCGTATACCTCTATAACCTAAACTTCAAGCATAATCATCGCCTCATGCGGTATACTATAACCATGAGCAAGAAAACGCTGGTTGAGCTTGACCCATGGTTGGCGCCGCATGAAGGTGTCATCCAGTCACGTGAGGCATATGTTTCGTCGACGCTACGGAGGGTTTTGGACGGTAAATCGCCGGCAGAGTTTGCGTTAGGGTTTCATCATTTTGGCTTACATCAGACAGCGGCGGGCTGGACATTTCGCGAATGGGCGCCGAATGCTACGCGCATCGTGATGGTTGGCGATTTTTCTGAGTGGCAGGAGCGCGAGGAATTTGCCCTGCGGCCGGGTGTGCATGGTGAGTGGAGCGTTGATTTGCCAAAGCATGCGCTACATCATGGCCAGAACTATAAGCTGCGCGTCTATTGGCCAAATGGCGACGGCTGGCGCTTACCGTCATACGCCACCTACGTCGTTCAGGATGATGAGTCGGTGGATTTTTCGGCCGTCGTATGGCAGCCGGATGAGCCATATCAGTGGCAACATGATATTCCACCTGCGCCAAACGTGCCGCTGATTTACGAGGCGCATATTGGCATGAGCAGCGAAGAGGAAAAAGTCGCCAGTTTCAATGAATTTACCGCGGGCGTCCTACCGCGCATCAAACAATCTGGCTATAATACCATCCAGCTAATGGCTATCGCCGAACACCCGTACTATGGTAGTTTCGGCTATCACGTCAGCAATTTTTTTGCGGTCAGTTCGCGATTTGGCATGCCCGATGATTTTAAGCGGTTAGTTGACGCGGCACACGGACTGGGGCTGCGGGTTATCATTGATATCGTCCACGCCCATGCTGCCAAAAACGAGGTCGAGGGCCTCGGTAATTTCGCGGGTGATCCAACGCAATATTTCAAACCTCACGACCATCCAGCGTGGGATTCGCGGCTGTTTGATTATGGCAAGCCGGAAGTGTTGCACTTTTTAGCTAGTAATTGCCGCTGGTGGTTAGATGAATACCATGTTGACGGTTTCCGGTTCGATGGCGTGACCAGCATGCTATATCACGACCACGGCTTGGGAAAAAGTTTCACCAGCTATGATGATTATTTTACTGACGATGTCGATAAGGACGCACTAGTCTATCTCAGGCTGGCAAACGACGTCATTCACGCCGTTCGCCCCGACGCCATGACTATTGCTGAGGAAATGAGCGGGCTACCGGGCTTGGCGGCGCCGACAGAACACGGCGGCTTGGGCTTTGATTATCGATTGGCAATGGGTGCGCCTGATCTCTGGATCAAGACATTGAAAGAAAAGCGCGATGAAGATTGGGATTTGGGCGAGCTGGCACATACGCTGAGTTCGCACCGCCCAGAGGAAAAAGTCATCACTTACGCCGAGAGCCACGACCAGGCCTTGGTTGGCGACAAGACGCTGATTTTTCGGCTGATCGACAAGGCCATGTACTGGCACATGGATAAAGTCGACCCCGACCTGACCGTGGAACGCGGCATAGCCTTACATAAACTTATCCGCCTACTAACAGCTGGGCTGCACGGCGGCGGTTATCTTAGTTTCATGGGTAATGAATTTGGACACCCTGAGTGGATCGACTTTCCGCGTCAGGGTAATCATTGGTCGTTCAAGCACGCGCGACGCCAATGGAGTTTACGCGACAATGGTTTTCTCAAATACCAATGGCTGGGCGAGTTTGACGCTAGCCTGATGAAGCTCATCCAAACCGTTGATGACCCTGGCGTTCACTATCTCACCATTCGCCAAGATGACCACGTGGTTAGTTTCATGCGCGGTGACCTGCTGTTCATCATCAACTTCTCACCCAGCCAGTCACAAACGGACTACGTACTGCCAGCGGCGGCTGGGTCATACCGAGTAGCCCTCAGTAGCGACGACCAACAATTTGGCGGTCACAGACGAGTCCAGCAAGACCAGCGGTATTTCACTACACCAGGGCCGCATGGCGACAATGTACGGGTATATCTACCAGCACGTAGTGGACTGGTCCTGTGTAGAATTGACTAGGGTTTGACGGTTTGTTTGAACATAAGCGGTATACTTGACTTTTTTGCTTTAGTATGGTATCATACAAGTAGCTTTTCATTCGCCATGAGGCGTTTGAAAAGAGTACTTGCCCATCAGTCCATCTTTTTCCGAGTCTTTGAGAGGAGGTGAAAAAGATGTACTTTTTAGCTGGATTTTTTGGAACAGCGATCGTAGTGCCCACTGTCAATTTTTTATTGACAGTGCTGGTACTTGCTACTCTGCGCTCACAGCGTAAGCGCAAAGTGTTCTTGTGCGCCAAGGAACACCTGGTGTTCTTTGCTATCCTGGGAGGCGGTCTATGGATCGCCCTTCACTACAATATACAACATCCCTTGGGAAATGATATCCCAAGTGGCGTCCTGGCCTCTATCCTAATAGAGGCCTGGGTCTTTGTACCAAGCTGGGCACGCCTGAGTGAGCCAGGCGCGTCCAAAGCCCCCTGGCTTCAGCTCTAGTCTGAGCTAGGGAACTTGGGCAAGTAACTTGCCCACCGAAAATAGTTCGCCGAATCGGCTCAACCTGATTGAGTGCCTCATAGCATTCTCGGGTTGACCAAACCCGATTCAGCTTGAGCCAGTTCGGTGGGCTATTTTCATGTCATTGACTTTTTTATAAATATGTGCTATATTATGAGTTAGCCTGTTCAGCACCTCTCATGAGGTTGCTGACTGCGCTTCGCCGCCAAGCCAGATGCTTGGCGGCTTGAGGCGCGGAAAGGCCGCACCTCAAAGTCTTCAGAAGGGGGGTGGGTACAATGCCCACCATCAAGAAAACATGCCTCAGCATCATCGTGCTGACGATGATGCTGCCGGCACTAGCTGGACTGCTAGTGCAGCTAAACTTGTATGCACCCAGTGCGTTATACAAACCCGGCATGGCTCTCTTAGAGGTCGGCGTGATAGTCGCCGCCCTCGCTGTGGCGGCCTTCTGGCCGTCTTCACTTTCAGTTCCTCCCATCGCTTCTGACGAAGAGGAGGAGGATTGTTCTCCAGAAGAACATGAGAGGCTCCGCGCCAGCAGAGGCGCATACTAAAAATCTGTCAAACCGCGGAAACACCGCGTCCCCGCACATGTTGCGGGGTTTTTCTTGGCAAAATTTTGATAAAGTTTGATACACTAATTATTGATGAACAGGATAAATAAAAAAGTACCAGAAATCTTACTACAGTCACTCGGCAAAATTGCTCGTCTTCCCTTGCCAATTCCTGCGCAAGTGATTGAAAAAATTGACGAGAGTTTGACGCCGAATATGCGTGCCTTGCGGCTGGTTCTGACCATCTCCGAAAAGCTTCTCAGTATGGGTGTGTCAGCTCGAGATGTGGTACATATGATGCTTGGTATCACCAGAACCTACTGTAAACAGCCAGTTCACATGGATATCAGTTCAACGCTCATCACCGTGTCGCAAGACCGCGGCATCAACCGTGAGCCACTGACCCTGATTCGAGCGATCACTCTGGTGGATGTCAATTACCAGACCATCCAAGCGCTGCAGACATTGTCCCGAGAAATCCGCTATCAGCACATTCACTTGAGTGAGGCTGAGGAACGGCTAGAAAAGATCATCAATCCTGAAAAACGCCATCCCCAATCTCTCGTCGCCCTATCAGGCGGCGCGTTGAGTGCTGGTGTGGTGGTTATGTACGGCGGTAGTTTACAGATGGCACTCCTGGCTATGGCGGTCGGCACACTCAGCACGGCTGCCATGCGTCTGTTGTGGCGTGTCGGCGTGTCGGTATTTTTCACACAGATCATCATGTCACTCTGTATCACACTCATCGCCACTGCTGTTGTCTGTGTCAATACCAAGTTTAATTTGGCATTCAATCCGACACTGATTGTGATTGGTGGAATCGTCCTATTGGTGGCAGGTATGATGATCGTTGGTGCGTTTCAGGATGCAATTGATGAATATTATGTTACAGCAAACGCCCGACTGTTGCGAGTGCTGATGGCAACCGGTGGTATCGTGGTTGGCGTAGCTATTGGCCTTCATATTGCCACCAGATTGGGTATTAGTTTTCCAACCACCCCAGACCGTTTGACGTTGGTGGATAATTATACACAATACATCGGTGCGGCAGTCATCGCTGCAGCATTTGTCATTGGCAATCACGCGCCATTCTTTGGCACTATCTTGGCTGGCATCGTGGGAGCTAGCGGTTGGGGATTATTTCAGCTGTTGACTGACGCCGGCTGGGATGTATTACTGGCAAGCGGTGCAGCAGCTGCAGCCATCGGTTTGGTGGCAACCTTCATGTCCCGACTGTGGCGCATCCCGTCTTTGGCTATCATCGGCGCGGGTATCGTGCCACTGGTGCCAGGTTTGTCGTTGTACAATGGCTTGATGGGTATCATCAGCCAAGCGCCGTCCGACCCAGGCTACGTTGTCGCTTTGGCCAGTTTGGCACGAGCTGTCATGATTGGATTTGCTGTTGCTGTAGGCGCGTCATTTGGTAATGCCATTGGTCGTCCCATTCGCAGTCAAATCAGGAAGCTTTTTGTTGGGATACCGACGACTGCAGAGTAGCAGTTGACGCGTGAACAGCTTGCTGGGCGAATTTGCTAGTCAGATAGAACCATAACGCCCCAAGTCCACCAGCAGCGGCCTCATAGACCACGAACGAAAATTCTCGGTGCACAAATCCTTGAACACAGGCCATGACGGCAGCCACTGACAGCCCTAGCATGATGCTTTTTTGCTGGCGTGTGAACAAACTGGTGGTAAATGGCAGCATAAATGCGTAGAATGCAAAGACGATGATGGATAGGCGTGAAAAGATGTAGTGGAGCCCATGCTGCGTGTCGTTAGGAAAGATAGCTATGGCCATGCCACAAAAAGCTATGGTTCGCAGTGCTACCAAACTCAGCCTGGCAGTAGCTACTGCCTCAGCCTGCTCCAAAATGCTAGACATCGACTCCGCCAAGCACCACATGATGACTGCCATCATAGCGATAGCAATGTTAAATATAAACGAAGACAATTCACCGCGCTCGCCCAGGGCGCTGAAGCTCCAGTTTACCCATTGTGGCTCTGAAGTTAAACATGCCGACAGAGCGATCCCCACCAGGAAAACGAGTGTCATCCAAACAGTCAACCTGGCTGGCGCAAGCTTCTGGGTTGACAGAATGAATGATTTCATGAATACATTATATCATATGAAAAACCCCGGCTGTTGACCGGGGCTTTTTGATGACTATTTGTTGCGCTTTTCGATTATCTCTTGAGCAACATTTGGTGGTACTTCCTCGTACTGAGCTAGCTCCATGGTGCTGGCTGCACGACCCTGTGACATCGAGCGGATGTCTGAGGTGTAGCCAAACATGTTTGCCAGCGGCACAAAGGCCTTGACCAATTTGGCGCCGCCCATCAAATCTTCCATGGTGTCGATGCGACCACGGCGTGAGTTGAGGTCACCGATGATATCACCCATGAACTCTTCCGGGGTGGTTACTTCAACTTTCATGACTGGCTCAAGTAAGATTGGCGTTGCTTGTTTGATACCTTCGCGGGCTGCCAACGAACCTGCCAATGAGAAGGCCAGCTCTGAGGAGTCAACATCGTGGTATGAACCATCGTATAGGGTAGCTTTGACGTCAACCACTGGATAACCAGCGATAACACCACCTTCCAAGGTTTCACGAATACCCTTCATGACAGCTGGGCGATACTCTTGTGGCACCACACCACCCTTAATTTCATCAACAAACTCAAAGCCTTTACCAGCCTCGTTTGGCTCAAAGCGTACCCAGACGTCACCGTACTGACCACGACCACCAGACTGCTTGGCGTGCTTACCCTGAACCTCAGCTTTACCCTTAATTGATTCGCGGAAGGCCACTTGTGGCTCACCGATGTTCGCTTCAACCTTAAACTCACGCTTCATACGGTCGATCAAGATGTCCAGGTGCAACTCGCCCATTCCAGACATGATGGTCTGGCCAGTTTCTTCGTCAGTGTGGATGCGGAAGGTTGGATCTTCCTCAGCCAAACGCTGCAAGGCAAGTGCCATCTTCTCCTGGTCGGCCTTTGACTTTGGCTCAACGGCGATGGATACTGGTGGCTCTGGGAATTCAATGCTCTCCAGGGCAATTGGGTGCGCTGGATCAGTCAAGGTGTTACCAGTACCAGTGTTTTTCAAGCCAACCACCGCAGCGATGTCACCAGCAGCGATTTTGTCGATTTCCTCGCGCTTGTCGGCATGCATTCGCACGATACGACCGATGCGCTCTTTATCGCCCGTCGTGGTGTTCAAGACATAGCTACCAGAGTTCAAAACACCTGAATAGACACGGATGAAGATCAATTTACCAACAAATGGGTCAGTGGCAATCTTAAATGCCAAGGCGCTCATTGGCTCTTTGTTGTCTGGCTTGCGGCTCACTTCGTCGCCAGTCTTTGGATTTTTACCCCAAATTTCGTCGACATCCAGTGGGCTTGGCAAGTAGTCAACCATCAGGTCAAGTACCTTCTCGACGATGACACCGCGGCCGTCACCACCAGTGACCAAGAAGAAGTCACCAGCCAGCACGCGCTTACGCAGCGCAGACTTGAGCTCATCAATCGTGATAGCCTCTTCACCCTGGTCGAGGAACTTCATCATCAATTCGTCGTCAGCCTCAACGGCGTTTTCCACCAACAGACTACGAGCGTTCTGGCACTTTTCCAGCATATCGGCTGGAATTTCACCCTGTACCAATTCGTGGTCAGAAAAGTCAGTGTAGGTATAAGCCTTCATGTCGACGAGGTCAACCACACCATTGATGGTCTTTTCAAAACCAATCGGGATGTGAATTGGGAACGCTTGCTTGCTGAGGCGGTTGTGAATTGACTCCAAAGATTTCCAGAAGTCACCACCAGTTTGGTTAATCTTGTTGAT
>CAUOLC010000016.1:0-11151 GCA_963456285.1 uncultured Candidatus Saccharibacteria bacterium
AAACTAACCCGACTGCCAAAACCGTCTATGACTTTGCCTCACGGCTAGAAGGGACCATTCGTTCGCACGGCGTGCATGCTGCCGGCGTGGTCATCGCGCCAGATGATTTGGTGAAATACGTGCCGCTCGAGATGGCGCAAAAGGGTGTGGTGGCAACGCAGTATCCGATGGGCCCGGTCGAGGAACTGGGTCTGCTGAAGATGGACTTTTTGGGCCTGTCTAACTTGTCCATCATTAACAATGCCCTGCGTATTATTCGTAAAGTTTACAAAACGGACATCGATCTGTCGCACTTGCCGCTGGACGATGCGGAAACGTATAAACTATTCCAGCGCGGCGATACCACCGGTGTCTTCCAGTTGGAATCGGCCGGCATGAAGCGGTACCTGCGCGAGCTCAAACCGAGCGTCTTTGAAGACATTATCGCTATGGTGGCCCTGTATCGTCCGGGACCGATGCAGTTTATCGACTCATTCATCAAGCGTAAACACGGCGAAGAGGAGATTACTTACTTGCACCCTGGTATGGAAAACTCGTTGAAGAATACCTACGGTATTTTGGTTTACCAGGAACAATTTATGCAGATTTCCAAAGAGTGGTGTGGCTTTACCGGCGGACAGGCGGACACTCTGCGTAAAGCGGTGGGTAAAAAGAAAATCGACCTGATGAAAAAGGTTAAGCCGGAATTTGTCGAGGGCGCGGTCAAGGTTGGTGGTGCGACCAAGGAAATTGCTGAGCAGTTCTGGGATGCGCTGGAGGAATTTGCTAACTACTGTTTCAATAAGTCGCACGCGGCATGTTACGGCCTGATCGCCTACTGGACGGCGTACCTCAAGGCGCACTATCCTGATGCGTTTATGGCGGCACTGATGACTAGCGACCAGGACGACACCGAACGCCTGGCTATCGAGATGACTGAGTGTAAGCACATGGGCATCGAAGTGCTTAACCCTGACGTCAATGAGTCATTTGTTGAATTTGCGGTCGTGCCTGGTGAAAAGAAGATTCGTTTTGGTATGGCGGCGGTCAAGGGCGTTGGTGTCGGCGCAGTCGAAGAATTGTTGCGCGCCCGTGAGAATGGCAAATTCACCAGCATCGAAGATTTCGCCAAACGCGTGTCGACCAGCAAGTTTAACCGCAAAGCTTGGGAATCGCTCATTAAATGTGGCGCATTTGATAGCTTTGGTGATCGCCACGACTTATTATTCAACCTAGACACTATCACCGCCTTTGCGCAAAAAGTTCAAAAAGAAGCGGCTAGTGGGCAGACCGATTTGTTTGGCATGTTGGGCGATGATGCGGCTGTGGCTCAGCCGACCATGCAGCTAATGCCGTCGCCAAACAAGAACGACAAGGAATACTTGACGTGGGAACGCGAGCTGATGGGCTTGTATATCTCAGCGCATCCTTTGGACGCTTACGCTACGTACTTGCTTGAGCAAACGCAGCCATTGACTCAGCTGGTACCAGAGTATGATGGCCGACTCATGACAATTGGTGGCATCATCACGAACGTTCGCACTATCATCACCAAATCTGGCAGCAAAATGGCGTTCGTGGGCCTCGAGGACAAATTTGGCGAGGGCGAAGTCATCGTCTTTCCGAACTTGTATGAGCAAGTTGGTGCCAAGCTCGTCCAAGACGCTGTTATTCGGGTGACTGGTAAAAATTCAGCCCGCGACCGTGACGGTAATTTGGGGTCAGAAAGTAAGATGATTGCTGATGAAATTGAGATCATCACCGACAGTGATATCACCAGCTATGAATCGACCGGTCGTAAAATGGACGCACCAAAAGTAAGCGCCCAGTATAAAAAGGAAAAGCGGGCAAATTTCCGTGCTCAAAAAACCAAGACCGTCGCTCCAGCTGCCGCCAAATCGTCAAATCCATCCAAACCAGCTACCCGGCCGGCAGCTCCAGAGACGCCACCTGCGCGCTTGTTTCTGCAAGTGAAAGATCCGAGTGATCACGACAAACTGATTTCCCTCAAAAAGATATGTTCAACATCACCAGGGATCACCGATGTTGTGTTGGTGCTTGGCGAGAATGACCACAAGTCCGCCATTCGCTTGCCGTTCAAAGTCGATCCAGCAGCTCAGTTACTTGAAGAGCTAAGGGCGTTGCTGGGCGAAGAATGTATCAAATTGACATAATCATCAGCGGCATATCATCTGGTATAGCGCCATGCCACAGGCGACACTGACATTGAACGATTCTTTAGTGCCAAACATTGGGATTTCTACTGTTGCGGTGCAATGCGCTAAATGCTCAGCCGATATGCCATCAACTTCTTCGCCTAGCAGCAACGCGAACGCTTCTGGCGCAGTAAAATCTGGCAGCGAAATACTATCTGGCGCTTGCTCCAACGCGATGATTGGTAGGCTATCGGTACGCTCATTCTCCTCCAACCAATCTTCCAGCGTCTCGTAGCGTCTAAAGGGAACCATTCGCTCAGCGCCTAATGCTGTTTTGTGAATTTGCTTGGTTATCTTTTCAACAAGGTGTGGCAGCCGTGGGTCTGGTTGATCGATGATGGCTAAATCTGGAAACGGGGTGTAGCCACTGATGGCGATGTGCTTTACTCCCAGGCCTTCTGCCGTACGAAAGATAGCGCCGACATTGTGCGTCGAACGAATATTGTGCAAAATAAGCGTAATTTCTGGTCGCATGAACTCATTATATCATTCGCTAAATCATAAGCACTTTGCTATAATGTTGGTGATGGATGAAGATTCTATTCAAGTACGTCGTCGCCAGCAAGACGAAGATGCTACCAGGAAACGAGCGTCAATTTTAGGCTTGCAATATTTAGATACCCGCAGTTTTGAGGCTGACTTGCCGCTGGAACGAGATATTTTGACAATTGATGAGATGTACAAAGGGCGTATCATCCCCCTAGCGCACAATGACACTGATCTGTCCTACCGTTTTGGCGTAACTTCGCAGACGCCTCAGTCGTTGATTGCTAAAATGACAAAGGATTATCGCGAAGTTGGTAAAGTTGCACACTTTTTCTTGATATCAGGTGCCGCTTTTCGTTCATTTATGCTGCGGTTTGATCCGCCAAAGAGTATCGTCTATGATGATATCGAAATTGCCAAAGAGGGCGACAGCGAGACACTGCAACAGGTGAGTCAAACACTGGCAACGGTCAGTTCAAATGACGTCTTTAACTACATCGTTGATCAAGCTGACAGGCTAGGCGCATCCGACATTCACATTGAAAATCAGCGCGAGTCAATTCGTATCCGTATGCGTGTTGATGGCGCACTGCACCCAGTGGCTGAGCTCAGTCGTGACCGCTATCGTGTCATCATGGCGACCCTGGCTTCCCGTGCAAATATTTCTACGGCAGCGACCGAACCGCAGTCTGGGCACATGCAGCAGGAGATCTATCGTGATGGCGCTTCGCATCTGTTGAACTTGCGTGTTGAAGCAGTGCCAACAGTGTACGGTCAAGATGTGGTGATGCGTTTGTTTAACTTTGATACTGCTATGTTGAATTTGGATTTGTTGAGTATCACTCCGGCTGAGCGCGCGCAAATTGATGAAGTTATCTCACACCCACGCGGTATGGTTTTGATGGTTGGTCCGACGGGTTCTGGTAAGTCAACCACGCTTTACAGTATCTTGAACGCCTTGAACACTACTGATCGTAAAATTATCACCCTGGAAGATCCAGTGGAAAATACCATCCCTGGCGTGACGCAAATCCCTATCGACACCACGGCTGGACAGGAGTTTGCTGATGGTCTTCGCAGTGTGCTGCGTATGGACCCGGATGTGGTGATGGTTGGTGAGATTCGTGACAATGAAACTGCCCGCACCGCCATCCAGGCATCAATCACCGGACACTTGGTTCTAAGCTCATTTCACGCCAATTCAACGGCGGCGGCGTTTAGTCGTATGATCGATATGATTGGACAGAACCCTATCTTTAGCTCGGCGGTGCGTTTGTTGATTGCTCAGCGATTGGTCAGGCGGCTGCATGACGAGAGCAAAGAGGAGTACGAGCCGGATGAAGCGACTCGCCGTTGGGTAAAGGAGACGCTGAAAGGAATTCCTGACACGGTTGATTGCCCAGATTTGGACACATTTAAGTTGTGGCGACCAGTATCAACGCCAGAAGCACCGTTTGGTTACAAGGGGCGTATCCCAGTGATGGAACAGCTGATTGTGACTGAGGAAATTCAGAAGTTCTTGCGCGGAGATATTGTTGATATCCACGCCGAAGCTATTGAAGAAGTTGCCAAGAGGCAGGGGACTATTACGCTGTTGCAGGCTGGTGTACTAGCGGCACTCCGTGGCGAAACCACCATCGAAGAAGTGAACCGCGTCATCTAGACGCGGCTCGTATGGTTCGTATGAGTTAGCGGAGAACTTGCTACCGTATCACTGCGGCGACAGTCGATACTACTCGCTCATCAAACGGCGAAGGGATGACTTCGTCAGCGGTTGGGTTTTCAACCAGCCCAGCCAAAGCTTCAGCAGCGGCCAATTTGTGCTGGTTGGTGATTTTTTTCACGCCGTGATCGAGCGCCCCGCGGAAGATACCTGGGAAGGCCAGGGAATTGTTGACTTGGTTTGGAAAATCACTACGGCCAGTGGCGACCACCGCTGCGCCAGCTTGTCGGGCGACATCTGGCATGATTTCTGGTACTGGGTTTGCCAGGGCAAAGATGATCGGATCATTGGCCATTTTCTGTACCAACTCTGGTGTGAGTAGTCCAGCCCGCGATACACCGATGAACACGTCAGCGTCAGTGATGGCGTCTTCAATGGAGCCAGCTTGCGACGCATCGACGTACTCTAGTAGCGCAGTTTTTTCCGCATTCAAATCCGTGCGAGATGCGCCAACGATACCGCGGCTATCTACTGCCACGATGTTCTTCGCGCCGTATAAGTGCAATAATTTGATGATGGCCGTACCGGCTGCGCCCGCGCCAATGACCACAAATTTACAGTCGGCCAAATTTCGTCCGGTTAACTTTGCAGCATTGATTAGCCCCGCCAACACCACGACTGCCGTACCATGTTGGTCGTCGTGAAATACGGGAATGTCCAGCTCAGCTTTCAGGCGCTCTTCAATCTCAAAACATTTTGGTGCAGCGATGTCTTCGAGATTAATCGCTCCAAAGCTTGGCGCAATTGCCTTGATCGTAGTAATAATTTCTTCCGTGTCGTGAACATCCAGGACAACCGGCACGGCATCAACATTGGCGAAATGCTTGAACAGCAGTGCCTTACCTTCCATGACTGGCATGGCGGCTTTTGGTCCCAAATCACCGAGGCCCAAAATCGCTGAGCCATCAGAAATCACGCCAACCAGGTTGTTCGTCCAGGTGTACTTTGGCAAATCCGCTGGGTTTTCGGCAATTGCTTGGCTGACCGCACCCACGCCCGGGCTATAATACGAGCTCAATTTATCGCGGTCCAGTTCCTCTTGGTCGCGCAAACTGGTAGTGATTTTACCCTTATATTTTTCGTGTAATTCAAGTGCTAATTTGTTGTAATCCATATCACTATTGTACTCCATATGGCAGGTTTTCTCCATCAGCTCGATAGATCATGTAATTCGTATGTCCATATAACCGCCAGGCTCCTTGTATAGTTTCATATTCTATGCTAAAATACACTGAAGTTGTACAGAGTTAAATTATTCAAGCTTTGTTAGGTGTGGAGCCGCAGGAGTACAACTGCGTGGCCAGCCGAGGCGGGTTTGAAAGATAGGAAATGTCATGAGTTTTGAGTTAATCAACAAAGTCAATCAAGCACAGAAAAAGCAAGCAGTTGTTGACGCCCGCAGCGGTGACACCGTTCGCGTCTACCAAAAGATTAAAGAAGGTAACAAAGAGCGTATCCAGATGTTTGAAGGTGTGGTCATCCGCACTGACAACAAAGGCTCACACACCTCACGCATCACCGTTCGCAAAATTGCGTCAGGTGTTGGCGTGGAAAAATCATTCTTGCTGCACAGCCCGCTGATTGAAAAGGTAGAAATTGTCCGCCGTGCCAAGGTTCGCCGCAAGTTCCTCAGCTTCCTGCGCAAGCGTTCTGGTAAATCAGCTCGTCTGACTGCCAAAAACTTTGACCGCGTGGCTGTCAATAACGTGCACGACGCCAAGGCTGAAGCGGAAGCTGAACGCCTGAAAGAAGAAGCTGCACAGGCTGCCGCTGCCAAGCAAGCTGAAAAAGACGCCGCTCAGGCGGAACTTGACGCCAAGGCTGCTGAAGTAGAAGCACGCCACAAAGAAGCGTAATTGGTTTTGAGACATACAGACCGCTCTCTCTGAGGGCGGTTTTCTCATGGTATAATGCCAGTATGTCAATCTTTCATTATATTTCCGTTTGTGTTCCGGTGACGTTGGCATTTGCGGTGCCGTATGTGCTACGCCGCCATGGCTTCACTGACGAAGCAAAATACCGCTGGCTGCTATATGTTGCCTGTGTGTTGTTTTTCATCTCGTGGTATCTGCCGTCGCCGCTCATCGAGGGGCGAGACACTAGCTTTACGACGCATTTCGTGGGCGGCGGACTGTTTACCGGGTTGTTATGGGTGTACCTGGTGCTAGCAATGCGCTGGCAATCCCACTGGCTGGTAATGGCATTTTCGGTGTTTGCGTTGGTGTCGGCGCTGGGCTGCATCAATGAACTGGCGGAATTATATATGGTCAAAGTTGGTTTGGCGCGTATCACGCTGGATGATACTAATTGGGATATTTTGGCAAATACGCTGGGCACGGCGGCGGTGTGGTGTGGCTGGGTGGTTATAAATTTGGTGGTAGGAAAAGGTCAGTCCGCACATGATTCTCGGCATTGATGAAGTTGGGCGTGGGCCGTGGGCCGGGCCGCTGGTAGTGGGCGCGGTGATTTTGGGTGGTGCGGATATTGAAGGGCTCAACGACAGTAAAAAATTGACCAAAAAACGCCGTGAGGTTTTAGACGGGGTGATTCGTGAGCAGGCGGCTGCTTGGGCGCTAGGCTGGGTGAGCGCCGGGGAACTTGACGATGTTGGTATAAGCCAGGCGCTGCGATTGGCGACGCGGCGAGCGGTAAAGCAAATTCAGGTGCAGTGCAAAGAGAAGAATTTGGCATTTGATGAAATTATTATTGACGGAACGGTTAATTTTTTGGCGGATACAGCACTGGGGCGATATGTGACGGTGATGGCCAAGGCCGATGGTTTGATTCCCAGTGTGTCGGCGTCGTCGATCATCGCTAAAGTAGCGCGCGACCAGTTTATGACCGAACAAGATGCGGTCTATCCAGGCTATGGCTTTGCGTCAAACGCTGGCTATGGCGTGGCTAAGCATCGGGCGGCGATTGAGCGGTTGGGTGTGACGCCGCTGCATCGGTTGAGTTTTGCGCCGTTACAGAAGTATGTGGAGGCGGGTTCGCTACCGTCCTCCGCCAGAGTACACTCTTCACTCGCATCTCCGCTGGAGATGTCTCGTGAGCGTTCGGCTGAAACGTCCGCTACTCGCGAACATTTCACAACCTCTGTCGGAGGAGATAGCGAACCTGCTGCTCGCCTATCCACTACACGCGCCATCGGCGACGCAGGCGAACAGGCGGCCGCACACTGGCTGACAGCGGATGGACATGAGATGATCGCTCGCAACTGGCGGACGCGGTACTGCGAGATTGATATTGTCAGCATGAAAGACGATGTGCTGTGGTTTACCGAGGTGAAATACCGCAAAAATGACGACTTTGGTGGTGGACTGGCGGCAATTACCGCCAAAAAACAGCAGCAAATGCGCTTCGCGGCTGAATTATTCATGGCAAAGCATCCGCAATATGAAGGATGCGACATGCGATTATTGGCGGTGGCTGTCGAGGGTAATCCGCCGACAGTGCGAGAGCAGGTGGTGTTGGAGTAAAATAAAACCAAAGAAAATAGCCCGCCGAACGAGCTCAAGCTGAATTCTATTGTTCAGCGAGCTATTTCCCGGCGGGCGGTCAGCCCTCTTGCTCGTCCTCTTCGGCAGTACGCCGGTAGAGGACGAGCTTATCTTGATCAGGGAGGTCTATTGTGTAGACCTCCCCTTGTCTCAGAACGACACTAGGAGTCGCTTCAGCTACGCTAATCAGCGCCTCAGCGAGGCGCTGATTGTCTTTTATCAATTCTTTAACATGGCAGTACGTCACCGCGTCAAAGAGACGCCTCTTAACCTGGTCCTTGTAAAGGATCCAGACCAGGGTGGCCGCGTATGACACCAGGGGGAGTAAAGCTAGAGCAAGGTGTCCTGCTCTAGCAGTGAGGTATGCCACCACAGTGGCGGCGATGAGGAAGAGATATCCGACAAAAAGACGCTTCATGACCCCTCCTAAGGACCATCACTCAAGCAAAAAGGGCAACTTCACGCCCTTTTTTGTGGAAACTCGAGCGAAAAGCTAATATATTATATACCACTAATAGAATAAAATGTCAAGATATTTTGTCAAAAATGTGGCATAATATATCACAGTGTTGTTTGCAAAGCAGCGAGCACGCCTGCCTTGTCTCGTTCAATCAGCTCAACTCGTGCTGCGATTTCCGTGATGCCTAGCTCAATCGTCCTAGTCAGGGCTGGGATATTCAGCATCGGCTCAAAGAAGCGGCGGAAGTCAGCCAGTTCGTCGCTCGTTGTCAGCCCGATGGCAGCGTAGCGGATGAAATCGTCGTAGCTTTTATCACCAGCAAAGGTTGTTTCGACCCACGACCAATTGTCCTTCAGCCAATCCCACGTGAGCTGGCGGCTTTCGTGGGTGCGGATGAGATAGACAAACCAACGGCTGGCATCTTGTGGACGAATGACGTCAGGGCTCTTGATATTTGCAAGGATCTTTTGCGCGGTTTCAGGGTTTTTAGTGGCAGTAAGTCCCAGGGTGATGTCGGCTTGCAGGTCGTTTGACGGCGTCTGCTGGTAGGTCTGGAACAGGCTACCAATCATCTCTGGCGTTTCAAAATGTCGTACGTTGGCGCTGATGATCAGTGAACGGATTTCTGTTGGTAATTCCTCAAGAGGCTGGCTGTCGAAGCGTCGCTTGGCTTCCGTCAGCACTGCCTGGTCTTCGCTATAGATCATCAAGCCCAGAGCAGTGACGCGCCGTTCGCGGTCGTCGTCGGACTCGCCAGGTGTTTCGTCCCAACCCAGTTCGTCGAACGTAGCACGGGCAAATTCGCCAGAAATTTGCTTCAAGCGGGCCTTGCCGTTGTCATCATCGTCAACAAATTTGCGTAGCTCCGCCAGTGCACCAGCCGCCATGTCGAAAACCTTTTCGTTGGTTTCATGTTTCAGTGACAGCGCCAGTGGCAGGAGTGAAGCTGAATTTTCACATCCAGCCCGAGCTAGCAATGTAGCGTCTTGGAGTAGGCAGATTTTGTCTAGTGTCGGTAGCTTATGAATTTTGGCTAATAGTTGCTCACGAGTAGCGGTATCATATTTGGTCACGAAATGTCCGTTCAGCCCGCAGTTCACTTGCAGCGGTTTTTCAATGCTGAATGTCTTTTCGCGCTCGGTCAACATTGCGTCAGTAAGCGGTTGGTTGGCAAACAGTGGAATTGGCCACAGGGCGTCGGACGGTTGATGGTCGCCGATGAAGAAGCGCTGTTGGCGAAGGGTGGCGGTCGATTGCTCAGCTGAATTGTCCTGTTCGACTCGTACGATTGGCAATCCCGGCTGGGAAATCCAGGTGTTCATCAGGTTAATAATTGGCTGGCCGCTGGCAGTTTCTAGCTCTCGCCACAAATCATCGCCAACAGTGTTTTGGTAAGCAAATTTTTCAAAATATGCCTTCAAACCAGAGCGAAACGCTTCCTCGCCGATCAGCCGCCGTACCATCACCAGTAGCCGTCCGCCTTTAGCATAGACAATTGCCGGGTCAAACAGCGTGCTGATTTCGTCTGGGTGATTGACGTCGGCCTGCACTGGCTGCACGCCGTCCAAGCTGTCGCGCCGCAGTGCCGCAGTGACTTCGCTCGTTGCAAAATCCTCCCACATCCGCCACTCGGGATATAGTGCGTCGACCGCCACGTATTCCATCATGTTAGCGAAACTTTCGTTCAGCCACAAATCGTTCCACCACTGCATGGTCACCAAATTGCCAAACCATTGATGGCTGAGTTCGTGAGCGATGACGGTGGCGGTGAAGCGTTTGGACGATTCTGGCGTTAATTTTGGATCAGCCAGCAAGCAACTTTCGCGGTAGGTGATGAGTCCCCAGTTTTCCATAGCAACAGACGAGAAATCAGGCAGCGCCACGTGATCGGACTTTGGCAGCGGATATGGCACACCAAAATATTCGTCATAAAAATCAATTGAGCGAGTGGCGATGTCCAGCGCAAAATCCAGGGTCTCTTCGCCTTGGGCTGGCGTTGCCCAGACGTTAACCTCAACGCCAGAGGTGGTGCGGGCGGTTTTCTTATGTAATTCGCCGACGACAAAGGCCAGCAAATAACTGCTCATGCGCGGCGTAGTCGCAAAAGTAGTTTTTAGTGCGCCATCGTTCTCGGATGATTCAGTGACGGGCATGTTGCCTAGGACGGTTAGTTCCGGAGCAGTGACGAGCGTGACGTCGTAGGTGGCTTTGGCGGCCGGCTCGTCAACGCACGGAAAGACTTCGCGGGCATGGTGCGATTCAAATTGGGTGGCAAACAGCTGCTTTTTCACGCCATCGTGGGTGAAATAACATGGATACAGCCCATGCATAGCGTCGGTGATAGCGCCAGAAAATTTGATGCAAACCGTGTGCTCACCGCTGGACAACTCTGGGTATGACAGGCGTAATTCATCAAATTCACCATGAGAAAATTCAGCTGGCTGATCGTCGATCAACGCTGAGCGAATAGTCAAATCTTTGGCGTGTAGCGAAATCGACTGGCTAGTCGACTCGCCGGAAATGATTACTGTGCCAGAAAACGATTTTTCCTCGGCGCGTGTCAAGTCGAGGGTTAGGTCATAGTGATGGGGTGTAAAGGTATCGAGTAAATGCTTGAGTTTTGTCATGGTCTCATTATATCATTTGCGGACTGTGAGATTGGGCAGGTAGAAAAGGCTTACGGTATTCGATATACTAGGAGTATGAGAGGGACAAAATTGCAGCGCAGGCGTATCATGGCCTTGTTTGTGGTGGTGTTGTCGGTTTTGGCGGTGTGGTCGTCACAAT
>CAUOLC010000017.1:0-10424 GCA_963456285.1 uncultured Candidatus Saccharibacteria bacterium
CAATGCGCAAATTAAAAACCGCTTTGGTACCATTCTACTGGGGTGCACAATTCCTCGGTGCCATGGCAGCAGTCGTACTAATTGGCTCAATCACCAACAACGGTTTTGCGCTCAGCTTTGACCAATTCACTGCATTTTCATGGAGCGTCTTTGCAGTTGAATTGATTGGTGTTGCCGTCTTCATGTTCGGCATCGCCGCAGCATTGAACCGCAAAGAAATCAGCACGACTGGCAAAGCTGTTGGTGTTGGTCTAGCGTTGATGATCGGTTTGGTCGTATCAGGCTCAGTTACTTCATTCGTCCGTGCATCAGTCATAGCCAAAATCCAAGACAACCAAGTTGCAGCGCAATCAGAAAACAGTGAGCGTCCATACCCACGAGAAATTTACATCTCAGGCGCAACACTTAACCCAGCTGTTGCTTTGGCAGTCACAGAAAAGACTGACACTCAAGTGCGCAGCAATAGTCCATTCCCAGGTAAAAACGAGAAGAACTACTCTCGCTTTAGTCTGGAAGTAATTGTGGCGACCCTCATCGGTGCAGCTCTGGGTGGTAACTTGTTCTTACTCATCAACTACCGCAACAAGGAAGAAGAGTAAATCATAGTTCTACCATAGCAATATCCCGCCTCCTTTGGCGGGATATTTTTTAATCTTCCTGCGCAGGCCGATCGATCAGCTCTGGTTGCGCCTGATGATCACCACCAGCGATCCGCACTACGTCTTTATCAATCTTGCCCAGCTCCTTGTACGAATTATTATAATGCCCGACAGTCGTGCTGAGGCTCTTGCCCATCTTAGTCATCAGCTCGTCAAACTTTTTGATATGCACGCCCAGCTGACCGACACGCACCTGGATGTCCTTGGCTTGCTCTTCAATTTGTAGACTCCTCAGACCCTGCAGCACCGTCTGTAGGTACGCCAAAAAGCTAGTCGGACTGACGATGATCACCCGCTTGTCACGAAAGGCATATTCAATAAGATCGCGGCTCGAACCGCCCGCACCAACATTGTTGATGAGCAGATCATAATATAGCGACTCTGATGGAATGAACATAAAGGCAAAATCCATAGTATGCTCACGCGGGCGAATGTACTTGCTGGTTTCGTCAATGCGCCCCTTCAGGTCAGCTTTTACCTTATTCAGCCACAGCTCGCGCTCAGCCTTAGTCTCGGCGTTAATCATCCGGTTGTAATTTTCCAAGCTAAACTTACTGTCCACTGGTAAAATCTGCCCCTTGTCCAGAAAGATAACCGCATCAACAATCTCGCCATCCTTGAACCGGTACTGCATCTGAAACTGCTTGGCTGGCAGCACGTTATCCAGCACACTTTCCAGATAAAACTCACCGAACACGCCGCGCTGCTTTGGGTTTTGCAGGACGTTCTGCAGGGTTTTCAGGTCAGTCGCCACGTCAACCACCCGCTTATTCGTTTCATCCAACTTCGCCAGCCGCTGTGTCACGTCCGCCACTAACTTGGCACTTTCCGACAGCTGCTTTTGCACCGAGGTTTGCACTTGAGCATTGCTGCGCTCTAATTTGTCGCTGACTGATTCATTCAACTTGGTGATGGTTCGCCCCAACTCCACCACGTCAGTTTTGATGAGCTCGACCGATGACTGCTGCTTCAGCTCGCCGAGCTTTGATTGCAGCACGAACAACGTCACACCCAACCCCATAACAATAATACCTAAGAGAATAATGATAATGATTTCCATACTCTTAGTGTACAGGGATTACAGAGACAAGACAACTCGCGCCAAAATCACAAACACGATCATCAACAATATCGCTGCGCCATCACCACGAATCCTATTGAGCCATGTTAGGCTAGCGTATACCACCATATAGGTCAATGATGCGATCAACGCCGCCACAATAGTGTGCGCCTGCCAAAAATTGACACCCCACAAGGCAATCGTTGCTGCCAATACCACGACCAGCGGACGCTTGATACCAAACAATATCAATACTGGCACCAGCATGATAGCCATGATCACTGTGGCGATGTACCCTGCCGTCATAGTACTATTTCCACACAGCAACTGGTTGGCGCCATCTTTACACACGATCGGCTCCAAAATAACTCGGTCAATTCCCGTTGCCACCAGCCACACCAACAATCCTGCCGCTGCCGCAGTCAACAACAAACGGCCAAACACTGCTGCTCGCATATTGAACAAGTAGTCTGATATTTCCTCTTTAAATATAGTTGAGAGAATTTTCATAATATTCTAATATTACACGAAAATTGCCAATAAAGCAAATGTAGATTATGAATATATTTATGCTAACGCTTTATCAATGGTTTGTACCAGATGATACCGATGCAAGCTATCAATAAACCACCGGCAACATCAAGCGGTGTGTGCACTAGCGCCAACACCCGACCAATTCCAACCAGCAGCGTCAACACTAAACAAATGCTCGCTAGTAGCTTATCGCGCGTACTAAACCACACTGCCAAGGTGATCGCCATAGTGAACAACGCGTGATCCGAAGGAAACCCAGGATTGTTGAGATAGGCTGCACCCGGTTCAACGCCCATCAGCTCAAACGGACGCAAACTTTCCGGCTGATAGAACGTTCCTACCGTCTTTGCTACCACATACGCCGTCAAGCCTGCCATCAACACTCTGGCATATGTCTGATATTTTTTGTTGTTCGGCACTTTGCACAGCAATGCGTACGCACCAATCAAGACTACTGGTATAACCAAACCATCTGCCACCAATTTCACAATTGCTTCCATGCAATCATTGTATCATCCGCCAGCCTACACATCCAGAGCTTGCAGCACGCCATGTTTTGTAGTACAATCAAATACGCATTGGGGATTGGCCAAGCGGTAAGGCAGCGGGTTCTGGTCCCGTGATCGGGGGTTCGAATCCCTCATCCCCAGCCACATTGATTTTCACGATACATCGTTAGCGCGATGTATTTATTTTTTTGACGTTTTGATGGCGATGCCAAACAGTACCCATAACAGCCCCAGCCACACAAAGTCAATCATACTCGATTCTCGGGATAATATACTAAACAGTATGGAAATACCGCGCATATCCGCAAAGACCACCAAAACCGTCAGCAGCTGCAGCGCTATGATCAGACAGCAAAAGCTCAGCCGTAGCACAGAAGCTCTCGCCCGTAGCCCGATCAACCAAGGTAGCGCCAGCACTTCCGTGTATACCAGTGCCACAGCGAGCACCACTGCCGTCGCTTCGGTAAATCCAGCGAGCTGCAATAACCCTGGAAACTTCTCAAAGGCAAACAATTGCATCAGCACCGTCAGCAGCAACGTTACCGCCAGCAATAAACTAGCCAGGCGGCCCAAGCCAAGGTTTCTCATCTCTTTTTCCATTTGTTTGGCTGACAGCTTTTTCATGCCTTTATTATAATGCGCAAGCCCTATAACCACAAGTTTGTTGTATTTTTCACTAAATTACTTGCAAAAAAACAAAAATATACGTACCATAAACATAAGCGAACTATACAAAAATAAACACCACAAATTACGTATCTTTCGCTCTACGACCATCCACCACAACAAAATACCGCTGCTTTTCATGTAGCGGTATTTTCCGTTGGTTTAAGTATTATTCAGCTTTTTGCGAATGCGTTTTGCGCCACTCGGCGATCATGGCGTGATTGCCACTCAGCAGGACCTCCGGAACCTGCAGGCCATTGAATTCAGCGGGACGCGTGTACTGCGGAAACTCCAAAGTCTCGCCATCTGAAAAACTCTCGATGGCTGCCGACTGTTCACCGCCCAAAACCCCAGGCAGTAACCGAACGATAGAGTCGATGATAGTCATGGCTGGCAGCTCGCCGCCAGTCAACACATAATCCCCAACGCTTAACTCTAGATCTACTAGCTCCATAATTCGCTCATCGTACCCCTCATATCGTCCACAGATGAATATATAGCCGTGCTCTTTTTCGGAAAAATCTTGCGCCAGCGACTGCTTCCATCTGGTGCCACGTGGTGTCATGATGACTACTTTAGCAGTTGGATCCTGGCTCTTGGCGTGCGTCACCGCCTTCCATAGCGGCTCAATCATCAGCAGCATGCCGTCACCACCACCATACGGCGTGTCATCAACTTGCCGCCGCGGACCCAGGCCAAACTCACGCAAATCAATCGTCTCCAGGCTCACCAAACCTTCTTTCTGTGCTTTCCACATCATGGAACTGCCAAACACGCCCGTCAACATTTCTGGGAACAATGTAATCACTTGAAATTTTCTCATCTCTAAAATTTTAGCATACACTTGACTAAAAACTAATTTTAGTGTAAAATGATGTCTAACAATTTAAAGGAGTTTTTGTTATGAAGGAAACATTACCAAAATCTAGCTTTCTGCGCGATAAAGTCGCTAAGCCTGCCGCAGGATTAGCCATCGTTGGTACTAGTCTTGGTATTGGCGGCTGTTCACCAAAAGAATCATACCTCGTTGAATTATCAGTTGGAGTTCGCTGCAGTGAAGGTGTTGACGGAGCTAGCAAGCCTGCAGTGGAACAATATGTTAATAATATAAATGGCTCAGGAAAAGATGCCGTACTCGTTGCCTGCCACGTTCCTGAGGCCCTTATGCCATACACCGACAGTAGGCAAACTGACGCAGAGCCTGTTGGTGACCCACAGGTAAAGACCGTCAAGGACGAGGGGAACCCCTATGATACAAAAATCTTTCTCGACGAACTTCATGAGACCAAAGAATCATACGATGTTGTCGTCCCGATTAAAAGCGAGAAGGGAGATGCAACATCAATTCCTCAGCTTGATAGTGTAGTCACCGGTACTTATGCCGAAGGGGATGGTATGTCAGGGGCGTTTTGGGTTACCTTTAACGATAAAACAGGTCAATATGATCTAAACACGAAAGCGCTCCCCGAGGGAATGTACACGCAAGATGGCAATTCTTGGGTGAGGCCTGACCGTCCTATAGAGGATGGTGGTGAACTCCTTATCCCTGGATCACGACGCTAGAACAAGCCATCTCAATATCCAAAAAACCGCCTCATCACGGGGCGGTTTTTTAGCACAAATAAGGCTCTCAATGGTTACCCATTGCTCGCATAGAGCTGTTCTCGCATGTTGTCTGTGCTTGAACTACGTTTATTATATATCAAGGTCGTCCAGTTCTGCAAGCTCTTTTCGAGCATTTTCTGCGTAGGAAGATTGGCTTTCCACAGCTTCCTCTGTTGGCTTTTCCACAGCAGAACTAGAAGATGCACTACCTTCACTACTCTGCGCGCCAGTAAAGCCATCGTTGTTGACGATTTTCAAATTGTAACGTGCGTCATTTTTCGTGCCCAACGCCCGCAATAAGGTGCGAACACTTTGTGCAGTGCCACCGCGTTTACCGATCACCCGGCCCAAGTCCTCAGGGTTGACAGTCAGCGTCAACAGTACACCTTTTTCATCAATCAACCGCTCAACGACAACATCATCCGGATGTTCCACAAGTGATTTAATGATGTATTCCACAAATTGCTGGTCAATCGTTGACATTCTGCCCCTCCTTCGGAATTAAACTGTATAGTTAGTATATCATAAACGTTTTAGCACGAGCAATAACAGAATCAGGCTCAAGCAGCGTTCTCTGATTCATCATTGAGCCGCCGATATTCTGCCAATGCAGCCCGAGCCGCTGCTTGCTGGGCAACTTGTTTGGAAGGACCACTGCCCTGGCCCATCAAACGGTCACCGACAAACACACCCAACCTGAAAACTTTGTCGTGATCAGGCCCTTCCTCGCCCAGCACTTTATAAACCGGCGTTTGTCCATCTAGCCGCTGCGAAACCTCCTGCAAATGAGACTTCGGATCGCGCCAGCTACCAGTTTCCAAAATGTGATCTAGTTTGACGATGATGTGTTTATGGATAAAATCACGTGCGTCATCAAAGCCACGCTCCAGATAGATCGCGCCGATGACCGCCTCAAATGCATTGGCTAAAATCTGCAAATGCGCCCGATCCGAACCATTTTTCTCACCCTTGGACATGCGAATGAGCGGTCCGTAACCCAGTTTGTCGCCCGCATCACCGATGCTCTCTGTGCGCACCAGTGCCGCCCGCCATGCTGTCAAAATACCTTCTGGCTCAGAGAAATGAGCAAACAGATATTCGGTCACCGCCAGTTCCAACACCGCGTCACCCAAAAACTCCAGCCGCTCGTTGTGCTCGTGAACTGATTTTCGGTGCTCGTTGACATAGCTGCGGTGTGTCAGCGCAGTGATCAAAAGATCCAACTTTGTAAATTCAAAACCCAGTTTTTCGCGCGCAAATTCTTGGTATGGCGCCGTGTTCATCCCACTCATTTACAGATTCTCCTGTCTGATACGTTTCATAGCGAGCAAGATCAATTTGCCGATGTCCTCATATTCAATCTCGTCCAAAGCTTCGTGAAATGAAAACCATTTGAGACCATTCATCCACGCTTCTTTTTGCAATTTTTCATTTGGATCAAGCGCCTTGACTAGATATACCTGTGTCGTCATCAGCACCAATTTATCAATTCGTCGGTAGCGAAAATTAACCTTGCCCAGCCAGCCACAAACTTCAATCTTTTTTAAGCCAGTCTCTTCACCGATCTCTCGCTTGGCGGTGACCTGCGCCGTCTCACCTGGCTCAATGTGTCCCTTTGGGATAGTCCAGCGATCCCGTGCGTCTTGATACAACAAAAATTCGGCCTCACCCTTTTTATTGCGGCGGAACACCACGCCACCAGCCGTCGGCTCGCGCACGATTTCCTGAATTGATGGCTTTTTATGTCCGCTAAAATATTTGCGTATTCCGCTAAAATTGTCCTTTGTCATCGGCATCCTCTTGGAGGGAGCGATATGCCGTACCCAGCACACCGTTTACAAATTTCCCTGAGTTATCCGAACCAAACGCTTTGGCTAATTCGACTGCTTCATTGATGACCACTTTTGGAGGTGCATCTTTTGCGTGATTGAGCTCATACAGCGCTAACCGCAAAACTGCCCGGTCAATTCGCGCGATCTGCTCAATTGGCCATTCGGGAGCCAGCGGACGCAATTGCTCATCAAGTTCCTGCTGCACCGAGATCACACCGCGCACCAGCTTATCCACAAAATCGACATCATCGACTGATGACTTGTACTTATCAAGATTTCTCTCAAGAATGTCTTTGTATTCGACTGTATCGTCTCCAACCTCACGGCGAAATTCATATTCATACAATGTCTGAAGAGCGACGATTCGTCCTAAATGACGGTTTGAAGCCATGCGTAAAACGTTCCTGTTCGGGTTATATTACTACTATTTCGTTTTTTTGCCAGTTTCTCGCTTGGTAGTCCAGGCTTTAACTGGTGAAGAACCGTTTACACGGCGAGCTAATTTCAATACCAAGTGGCTGCGGCGCAGGCCAGTTTTTCGCGGGCTGCTCTGTTTTTTAGGTTGTGCCATAATCTCTCCTTTATCAGTTTATATTAACACTTAGGCTTTATTATAACGGTTTTTACGATTTTTCTCAAGAGTATAGACTGGGATATTTCACAATATACTTGACTTTTTATGCTGCTTATGCTATTATATCAAACATGAAGAATGAACGATTACCAGAAACAAGCTTTACAGAAAAAGGAAAAGCAAGCAAAAGAGTACGAAGAACCGCTGCAATGTTAGCCCTGGCTGTCACCGGGTTTGGCGTTGGCTCATATCCATGGGAAGGCAGATCTGGTACACCAACACCAGACAACCCTGCTGCCACGGCAGAACAAAACGCTGTTGACTTTGTTAACGCGGTCCATGAAAACCCATCGGTATTAGACGATAAGGATACCTCTACTGTAACACTAGAAGATGGCGACTCTGTTAATTCTGCCACGCAGCGAGCCGCTGAAGAGGTCGGTGAGCAAGAAGGTTGGTCCGCAGATCAAAAGAACCTAAACATCGGCGTGATAGCAGAGGCCAGTCAGGAAGTACGGCACACTAACTCAGAGAAGACTGGCACTGCCTACAACATTTCCAAAGTAGGAGACACGGTCACTGTCGTCAGAGAAGACGTTAACGGTGATGGCACGAAAGAATTCTTCCCTGTAGATGTGCAGCCTAAATAACAACGTTGACTAACTTACCCGGAACATAAACCATCTTTTTAGGTGGTTTATTGTTTGTGAATTTTTGAACGTTAGCATCTGCCAGAGCCGCTGCTTCAACGCCCTGCTGGTCGATGTCGGCTGGTAGTTCCAGCTTTGATCGAAGCTTGCCATTGACCTGTACAATGATGGTTATCACATCACTCACCAGATATTTCTCGTCCCACTTTGGCCAGTGATTGACGTGAATGGTATCAGTGTGGCCCAATTCCTGCCACAACTCTTCGGTGATGTGTGGTGCAAATGGCGCCAAAATCTGTAGCAGGCTCTCCAGAGTAAACTGCCACGTTTCTGTTGCTTGCATACCGTGTGTTTCTTTGAGTTTGTATAGGCCGTTCACCATTTCCATCATTGCCGCTACCGCTGTATTGAACTTTTCGTCCTCAATGTCGCGAGTGACTTTTTTGATGGTTGAGTGCGTTAGGCGCAGAAGGGTGGCGGCGTCACCCCCTCCGACAGAGGCTGTGGAGGGTTCGTGAGTAGCGGACGCTCCAGCCGAACGCTCGCGAGTAATCTCCTGTGGAGATTTGAGCGAAGAGTGTACTCTGGAGGAGGATAGTGCCGCCACAAACTCCTGCACCACATTCCACACCCGATTTAAGAAGCGATATGTCCCCGGCACGCCGCGCGGATCCCACGGCGCATCCATATCATACGGCGCGATAAACATTTCATAGACGCGCAGCGCATCAGCACCATAACCAGAGTCCATAATCTCCATCGGATCGATAACATTGCCCTTAGATTTGGACATTTTTTGACCGTCCGGCGCCATGATGTAAGCGTTATACATCATCCGCTTGAATGGTTCTGGTGTCGGGACCAAGCCAAGTTTATAGAAAAATCGCATCCAAAAACGACTGTACAACAGGTGCGCTACCGCATGGTCGGCGCCGTTGTAATAATCAACCGGCATCCAATGACTAATGCGCGCTGGATCCCACGCCTCGGCATCATCGTGCGGGTCAAGATAGCGTAGGAAATACCAACTAGAGCAAGCATAACCATCCAGCGTATCAGTCTCGCGTCGGCCTTCACGCCAATTGTCGCCCGCCGGCCTTGGCTCAGTAATCGGCACGGTTTTACCCGTCTCGACATCAACCCACACGCGCACCCAATCATCAACTTGCGCCAGGACCGAGGTATTACCACCCGTTGGTTTGAAGTTCTCGACCTCCGGTAAAATCACCGGCAAGCACTCATCCGCTACAGCAATTGGTGCAAAACCGTCAACATGGACCATCGGAATCGGCGCGCCCCAGTACCGCTGACGAGAAATTAACCAATCGCGCATTTTATAAGTGGTCTTGCCACGACCAGAACCCTGCTGCTCCAGCCATGCCACAATTTGCTCGCGGGCATCCTCACTGCGCGTGCCATCAAATTGCCCAGAATTGATCAATTCGCCTTCACCAGTGTAACAACCAATGTCTGCCGAATCTTCAGGCTTATCAACCACTTGAACAATCGGCAGATCAAATTTTTCAGCAAAGGCAAAATCACGCTCATCGTGCGCTGGTACCGCCATAACTGCACCCGTACCATAGCCACTCAGTACATAGTCTGCCACCCAGATTGGCAGCTTTTGGCCATTGACTGGGTTGATGGCATAGCTGCCAGTAAAGACGCCGGATTTATCTTTGTTTTCCTGGCGCTCAACGTCAGACTTCTGCTGAGCCGCTTGAACGTATGCTTCAACTTTGGGGCGCGTGTCGGCATTGACCAACTGAGAAACCAGTGGGTGTTCTGGTGCCAAAGCCACGTAGCTGGCGCCAAACAAGGTGTCAGGTCGCGTGGTGAATACGGTGATTGGTGGTACATACTCGAAATCATAAACCGTGAATGTATCCTCTAGTGAAACTTCTTCACCATAGAACTTTTTAAAACTCAACAATTTTTCATTATCATCACTATAACGTTCATGTCCAGAAATATCGTTAGATATATCTCTTAGTGGAAGCTGGTGGATATTAACTATTTTTATATATCCAAATGAATATACTTTTTCTCCATCACGCACCATAGCATCAGCAATATCGCCAACCTTCAGTTTTTTAGCTTCATACCTAATTGTATTGGTTTTTTCACCAGAAATAACTTTTTCTGCCAGATCAGGGGTGAATTTTAAAGAGTCAGATGCCGTTAAATTAAGGGTAAAGTCAACTTCCGCGCCAACCGACCGGCCAATCCAATTTTTCTGCATGGTTTTGACCATCTCCGTCCAGTCCAAGTCGTCAGTTGCCTCCAACATCTCATCGGCGTAGGCGGTGATGCGGAAAAACCACTGTTTGAGGTT
>CAUOLC010000018.1:0-10099 GCA_963456285.1 uncultured Candidatus Saccharibacteria bacterium
TGATTAGTCGGCTCGTCAATCAGCGCCAAATGCGCCCCCGAATGCATAATCTTCACGATTTCCACCAGCCGCTTCTGGCCACCCGACAGGGAACCAAGCAGCCGCTCGCCACACCCACTCAGCTGGAAATTATCAAGCTCCCGCTCAATCTTCTCCTCAATCTGGTAAAAGCCTTTCTGGTCAAATCGCTCCAGCGCCTGGGTGTACTCCTCGATTTTGCGCATATTATCGCCCATAGTCTCAGGGTATTCATCGATGATTTTCTTTAGGGCCGCGTATTCCGGTAGCCCCGCTAGGATGTAGGCAAGCACCGTCTGATCGCCCAGACCATGATGCTCCTGCGCCGTACTGGCCACGGTGATGCCGCGGCGAAAAATCACCTCGCCGGTATAATCAGCGTCTGTGCCCGCCAAGATGCCAAACAACGTCGACTTGCCGACACCATTGCGGCCGACCACGCCGACCTTTTCGCCATCATCCACGCTAAACTTGACGTCGCGCATCAACGTCTTGTCGCCAAAACTCTTCTCGGTGATGTGAATGTCGGCTATCATTGGGCTATTGTACCACACGCCATACCGTAAGGGTATTGAAATATATGATTTTTTGTGGTATAATACAAGTTATGGAAAAAGATTCTCATGCTAGCAAAGAAGCTAAAATTATTCCTCTCGCTCCGTATCTCAACAGGAGGAAAATGCGAGAAGCTGGTCGTATTGTGTTTAGACGACTCGGTGCAGATACTGAGGGGTCACCGTCAGAACCGCTAGCCCGGGTTTATGACATCTCCAGTCGTCTCCCAAAAACCACCGCTCCAGAGGCTGCCGCTGAAGAAGACATCACTACTGGGGAGCAAGATACCGAAAGGGAAGTCATTGCAGAAATGGTGGAAGATATCACAACAAACCTTGAAGCTTTACCACAATATAACGGCGACCTAGGAGAGTTTCTAGACACTATCAATGATCAGTTAGAGGATTGCTACGAAGAGCTTAGCCCTGACCAAAAGAAAGCGTTAGCCATCAAGCTAACCAGCGTACTGAGTGAGTCCCACGAAAACCTCTCTAAAGCAATAGTCCATCACCCAAACCTTGTAAAGGTCCTAGGCGTTGCCCTTAGTATGCAACATGACCCTAACTTTCAAGAAAGGAGTCGGCATCCAAGCTATCGACCAATAAGGGATGCAATTAGGACAGCCACTCTCGTACTAAGCCTCACCCCAGGTGAATACGATTTTGACACTGGTGCCTATACACCACCGAAACACTAAACCTGCTATAATGGGACCATGCCAAAGCCCAAAGCAAAAAAGCCAGCTACCCACGTCGTCGTTAACCGTCGAGCACGGTTTGATTATGAGTTGGGCGAGGAAATCGTAGCTGGGCTGGTGCTAACAGGGCCAGAGGTACGAGCTGCACGAGACGGACATGTCCAGCTCAAAGGCGCCTTTGTCAGCTTGAGAAATGACGAATTGTGGCTCAATAACACGAGCTTTTCGTTGCGACTGAACGTTCGCGGTCAGGCAAATACAAAAAGCGTCGATACCTCAGCGCGGAAGCTACTAGCTAGCCGTAAACAAATTGACCGATTTGCTGCTGCTAAACAACAGGGGCTGACCATCGTCCCGACCAAATTATTGACCAATGGTCGCTTCATCAAAATCGTCATCGCACTGGGGCGGGGTAAAAAGCGTTACGACAAACGCGAGACCATCAAGCGTCGAGATCAGGATCGTGAGACGCGTCGGCAGCTTTCTGGTCGATAAGCTCTTGGTATAATTTTTCCAGCTTCTTCACTTGGCGGTTTTCAGTAAATTTGGCCGCCAATTTTTTACTGATAGCCCCAAACTCTTGACGCTTGTTGGCATCCTCTAGTAGGGCAATAATCGCTCGGCCAAAGCTGGTCGGATTATCATTCGCGATGAAGCCATTCACGCCGTCTTGGACCACTTCTGACAGCTCTTTGTCCACCAGCACGATCGGCAGCCCTGCGTGAGCCGCTTCATGCAGCACCCAACCCTGCGTGTCTTTCAGAGATGGAAAAGCAAACACGTCCAGCACCGAGTACGCCAGGCCAAGCTTTTCGCGCGGCATAGCGCCAGTGAAAATAATTCTGTCAGCATATTTGGTCGCGGCAGCCATTTCCTCCAGCGTCTTTCGGTATTCAAAATCACCAACAAACAATAATTTTGCCTTGGGCCGCTTCTTGGCGATGTGCCGTTCAAACGACTTGATCAGCAGTGGCAAATTCTTTTCTTCACCCAACCGGCCAACAAATCCAAAGATTTCGTCATCTTCCGCCAAGTTCCACTGCTCACGAAATGCCTTCACTTCAGCTTTTGTCGGGCGAGGTAGTGCGTTCACACCATTTGGCATCAGCACCAATTCGTACTGATAATCATCGTACTGCCAAGACTTTAGTTGCTTGCAGCTCTTTCGACACAGAGCAATGACCGCGTCTGCTTTGCTATACAAAATGGTGATGACGCTTTCGATGATGTCTTTATTCCATTTGGTAACACCAGCTCGCGGCTTGTACAATTTAGCAATCTCCAGCAAGTCATGGCCACGCAGCTTCACCGACATCGGGAAAACGATTCCTGCCAGTGCCAAAGCACCAGGCAGCACCGCCGGGTAGTGATCGACGAACTCATAGATGTCAGTACAGTGCTGAATCACCAGCGGAATGTCGTTCTTTTTGGCGGCTTTCACGCCGACCAAACCAATTTGTGATGGCGTAAACACATGCACCATATCGAGTTCCATCTCTTTGATGCGACGCTGTACTGCCGGCGGAAAGAATACCGACGTGTCATAATCATCAAAAAACGCACCCTTGATCGACGGGAAGCGAATGATGCGCGAATCAGCATCTTCGTTGAGCAACTCGGCTTGCTTAGATGGGTTCATCGACTTGGCAGGGCAAAATACGTAGACCTCATGTCCCAAGTTTTCTAGTTCTCGCTTGAGCGATTCAACTACAAAAACGATGCCATTGATTGATGGTCGGTAAGTGTCAGTAAACAGTCCAATTCTCATGATTCTAGTACACTCCTGTAAAATTCCACTAATCGCTCGCCGCCAGCTCGACTATCAAACCGTTTGGCGATTCGCCCAGCTGCAGTAACTTGTTGTTTATACCATTTGGCGTCATTTCGCAGTTTGTCTATCACCTGAACAGCATCTTGAGCCGAGGAGATAAACTGAGCATCTGGACGGAATGTATCATCGTATTCATGGATATCTCTCAAGATGATTGGTAGTCCAGCGCCCGCAGCTTCCAGGACACACATCGGATGATTTTCCTGCTCAGCAGGCAAAAAGAACGCATCGGCTGCATGTAAATAGGTCATGACGTCTGCATGATCAATCACGCCCGTGATGATCACGTTTTTAGGAGCTGATGCTATCAGGTCTTGCATTTTGCCATATTCTGCACCCAAATGTTTGAAAGGAATGCCGCCCACCCAAATGAACGTTACCTCGGGCAGGGATCGTGCCGTTTCAAAAAATGTGTCCAGACGCTTACGCGGCTGAACCTGTCCATTACCAACCACCACAAAGTCTGACGGCTTCAGTTTCAGCTTTTTACGAGCAGCTTGTTTGGTTTTTGCAGTGGACGCATAGCGGCTCATGTCGACCGTATTGTACAGCACCTCCACACGTGTTTTCAACTTCATCGGACCAGTCATGGTTTCTTTGACCATGTTAGAGCAGGCCAACACCAAATCAGCCTGGTTATATACCCAGCGCATATACGCTCGCACCAACCACTGCATTCTGCCCATGCCTTTGATGCTGCCAACCAAGGAAGCAGGGATGACGTGACCAGAGATAATCTTTTTACCGCGTGAACGTTTGAGCATCCACATTGAATACAAACCAATGGTCTGAGCATGGACGATGTCTGCATCAGAGCGAGCTTGATTAACCACGACGGACGTGTCTTTTCTCGCCTTAAGCGCATTTGTCATCTCTACAAAAGCAGTGTGAACACCATGGCCTTGGACAGTAAACTCACTCTCGGAAATCATATCGACATTCAGTCGAGTCTTGCGTGTCATGGTATCTATTATACCACAAGTCGCGTGCCAACCGCTTCGCCTCTGGCAGCACGCACGATATTGCCATCACTCAGCAAGTCGCAAATAATCATTGGCTTTTTCTCTTCAGCAGCCAAGCCGATAGCCGCTTTATCCATCACGCCAATGTCCGGGTTTGCCAAAACCTCGTCATAGGTCAATTGGTCAAATTTGACAGCATCAGCAAACTGGACTGGGTCCTTGTCGTATACGCCATCAACCTTGGTGGCTTTAATCACTACGTCGCATTTCATCTCTAGTGCCAAATTGACGGCTGCCGTGTCGGTGGTCAAAAACGGCCTTCCGGTACCGCAGCCAACCACCACTACACGACCTTTTTCTAAGTGACTGACTGCTCGTCGGTAGGTATACTGATCGACAAATTGATTCACTTCCACTGTCGACAGGGCACGCGTTACCAAACCGTCATCATTAAAGACATCAGCCAGGGTGATGGCATTGATCAGCGTTGCCAGCATGCCTGCGTTGTGTGCCGTCACGTCACCAATGCCACTACCAGCAATTTGCGCCCCGCGCACATAATTACCACCGCCAACCATGATGACAACCTGTGTTCCGCTCGCCACCACTGGCTTGATTTGTTCGGCGATCCACCGCGCCCTCGCGTGATCAAATCCACCAGCATATTGTCCTTGTAATTGTTCGCCCGAAAGTTTGAGAAGAATTCTGTTATACATAGGTTCATTGTAACAAGTTATGCCACTTCTGCACACAAGCTCCGCCATATCAAGCCTATACGCAGCCCGCAAAACCCGCTACAATAGCCACATGAAGTTATTTTCCTGGAACGTTAACGGCATCCGCGCAGTCCTAAACAAAGGCGAGTTTACCACATTCATCGAAACCTACGACCCGGATATTATTTGTTTGCAAGAAACCAAAGCCCAGCGTGGACAAGTCGAGTTAGACCTGCCGCAATTTCATGAGCATTTCTATTCGGCAGCCAAAAAGGGCTATTCTGGCACCGCCATATTTTCAAAGCAACCAGCCCTGAACTATCTTGATGGTTTCCCAGCAGACATCGCCAACAAATACCATCTCGCTGCTGACGAATACGGCGATCCCAACGACGAAGGACGTATCATCGCTGCTGAATTTAACGGGTTTTGGCTGGTTACGTGCTATACGCCAAATTCCAAAGGCGATCTCAGTCGCCTCAGCCTGCGCCATGACCAATGGGACCCAGCTTGTCTGGAATACCTCAAAGGACTGGAGCAGGGACGTTACGGCGCCGCCAAGCCAGTGCTGTACTGTGGTGACATGAACGTGGCCCATCAAGATATCGACCTCGCTCGGCCGAAAGATAACATTGGCAAACACGGCTTTACCGACGAAGAGCGAGCAGGTTTTCAGGCATATCTGGATGCTGATTTTGTCGACGTGTTTCGCGCACAACACCCAACAGCAACAGACGCATACACTTGGTGGACTCACTGGGCAAATGCCAGAGCCCGAAACGTTGGGTGGCGTATCGACTACTGGCTAGCTAGCCAAGAACTAGCACCGTCCATCAAACAAGCACACATCCACCCTGAACAACTGGGTTCCGATCACTGTCCAGTCAGTATAGAACTCTAGCCCACAAAAAAGCACCCGAGTTGTCCGGGTGCTTTTAGTGTTAGTAAGCGCTCAGATTATTGGCGGCGGCTTACGATGTAGGCAACGGCAGAAGCAGCAAGTGCGCCGAGACCAAAGATTGAAAGGAGCGCGTCAGTCGTACCAGTTCGTGGCAACTCAGTTGTCGTTGGAGCTGGTGGGGTAGGTTGTTTAGGAGCAGGAGGGGTAGTCGGAGGAGTGCTTGGCTTACATGCGTCGCTGTCCACTGATGCGTATCCCTCGTTCTTTTGGTCCTTAGTCCAGACGCTGATGATCTGCTTGGTCTTGATGTCACAGACTTTAACCTTACAGTCTTCTTCGTTCTTTGAGTAACCTTCCTTGTTTTCTTCACTCTTGCGTACGGTTATGATCTCACCAGTTTTGGTGTCACAAACCTTGACTTTTTCACAGTCATCAAAGTTCTTTGAGTGTTTGCTTGTGTCGTATTCACTTTCTTTGATAGTGACAATTGTGTCAGTCTTCAAGTCACAAACTTGAATTTTTGGCTCTTCAGTCACCGTGATGGTAACTTTACAGTTTTGGCTGGTTACGCCATTGTTAATGGTAACAGTTGCAGTGTAAGTACCAGCCTTTGTGTAGGTGTGCTCAGCCTTGTTGCTGCTACCAGTTGTCTTTTGGCCATCGCCAAAGTCGAAAGTATAGCTACTGATGCTTGCACCATTCTTTGCAGTTGCAGTCGCAGCAAAGGCGAACTTGTTGCGGGTACCAGCGACTTTTTGAGCGCTCAATGCGTCACACGTCAATACTGGCTTTGGAGCTGGTGTTGGTGGAGGTGTTGGTTCACCCCAAAGTGGGTTACCACAATCCTTGATAACTGCCTGAACGAATTTACCATTACTGTCCAACCATACAAACACTGGCTTCTTACTTGCCACTGGCATAAAGCTGTGACGAATCAAGTAGCTTGGGTATGATTTACCACCAATTTGCTGGTAGTTAATTGGGTTAGTGTAGTTAACGTGACGACGCTGAATGGTTTTTGCATTCGTTGCTACGACACGACCGTTCACTGTAACGGTGTTGTTTGAAGCGTCTGCTACACCTTCGTGCATGCCAGCGCCCTCAATCATTGATTGTGTAATGCCGAAGTAATTGTAAATACCACGGACTTCGCTGTCGCTGTGATAAGCCGACTTCATGGCACTGTGGGTCATAGTACCACAACGAACGATCTTGATATCTGAACAGCCGACGGCGTCTGAAGGCGTAGCATACCAAATACCACCGATAATCGCGGCAGTAATAGAGCCAGCCAAAAGTACTCTCTTTACTATTTTATTCATTGTTTCCTCCTCAACCTTACTATTTCTCACCGGTTGTTACGGTCCATATTAGCACAAACTTTTGTATTTGTCAATAAAAATGTATAAATATATTGCTTATGGTTTCCGTAAGTCTGCTATAATAGAAAATATCTAGAGGTAACGTATGAAAATTCAGAGACAATTTCCTTGGAAAGAACTGATCAAATGGGGAAGCGCTGTTTTGGCGTGTCTTGGCGTTGCTTATTTGCTGTATCTCAATAACCAATACGAAAAGAAGCCAGTAGACAACACACCAGGCCAAATCCAGGAAAAGCCCGCCGTCGAATCAGCACCGGCACCAGCACCAAAAGAGGTCCAGGTCGCGCTGCCTGGAGCTACGCCAATTCCAGCCAGACAAGAGGACTACCAAGCCGACGGCAGTATCTGGCAAATCGTCAACCAAACGCGTGGCTTCAAACAACCAACCTATGTGCCGAGCGACCTACAGACTGCGGACGTACCGACCTTGCCAGGCAGGGGACCAGAGGAACGGTCTCTACGAGCAGCAATTATGCCAGATCTTAAAGCGTTGATGGCAGCAGCCGAAAGTGCTGGCTCGCCAGTACGCTTAGGTAGTGGGTATCGTAGCTATCAAACGCAAGTCGGGCTATTTAACCGATACGCCCATCAAGTTGGTGAAGCACAGGCAGCACGATTTAGTGCCCGACCTGGCTATAGCGAGCACCAATCCGGCCTCGCCCTAGACTTTGGCTCGCCAGACGGCAAGTGCTGGGTAGATGATTGTTTCAAAAACACCAAAGCAGGGAAATGGCTGGCAGCCCATGCTCACGAATACGGCTTCATTTTGCGCTATCCAGAAGGCAAACAGTCAATCGTCGGCTATCAGTATGAAGCCTGGCATTTCCGTTACGTCGGCCGTGAACTCGCTGGCGCACTGCACCAGTCCGGCTTAACCCTGGAAGAAGCATTACCATATCTAGAAAAAGCACAAAATGAACTGAAGCAAAAGGAGACATCGTCATGAAACTATCAGCTGGGCGGGCAGGGCTAGCATTCGTATTATCCGCATGGGTAACGTTTAGCGGGCTGCTGATATGGGGCGGTTTGCAGGCCAGCCAACAGAGCCAAGAAGCCAATCAATTAGCAGCGACATCAGTCTGGCAACCTGACGCTGTCGTGGAGTTCGCTCAGAACAATACGACCGAAAAACTGACCATACCAAGCTGGCGACGACTCGATGACAATAACATCTGGGCACACGTCTGGAAACAACACGGCCTCGACCCAAACTACCAGCCAGAGTTGGCCAACCTTGAGGATGTGGAGGTTGGTAAATGGGTAGAAGACAAGCGTCTGCGCCCACAAGCACTAGACAATCTCAAGCCATTTGCAAAAGCCGCAGAAGCAGCCGGCCATCCCATATTGGTCACCAGTGCCTATCGCTCCTACGCCGACCAGGAAAAAACCCGCAAAGAGCTAGCTCGCACCAATGGGCAATTGTATGCTGATGAATTTGTAGCAGAACCAGGCAAGAGCGAGCATCAGCTGGGACTGGCGGTGGACTTTTCATCATACACCGAACCGTGCATGGAGAAGTTTACTGCCTGCCGCCTCGACAAGACTTCTGCCGAGTGGCTAGCCGCCCATGCCCACGAATACGGCTTCATCTTGCGCTATCCAGAAGGCAAGCAAGCCATCACTGGCGTCGCACCAGAATCCTGGCACTTCCGCTATGTCGGCAAGGACCTGGCAAGCTTTATGCACCGCAACAAGCTCACGCTCGAAGAAGTGATGACACAGCTAAAGAAAGCTCGTGAAGCCTCATGAATTCGTCATACTGGCAGCGTCAGGAGCCAGGCAAGCCTCTATTTCCTGATGTTGAGTGGAATCGTCCCGAACGGCTTGACCAGTCTGGGCGCTTAGCCATCATCGGTGGTAACAAACTGGGCTTTTCGTCTGTCGCTGAGGCCTACGCAACCGCTCAAACAACTGGTGTTGGCCAAGTCCGCGTATTACTGCCTGATATTCTCAAAAAAAGTGTACCGTCCAGCATGACTGATGTCTTATTTGGGGCGACTAACCCATCCGGCAGCCTAGCGCAAGCAGCACTCACGGAAGCCGTATCGCTCTGTGACTGGTCCGACGTACTCTTACTGATCGGCGACGCTGGCAGAAACAGCCAAACCGCAATCGTCCACGAAGAGCTGGTTAAGCACTCACAACAACCAGTCGTCATCACCCGCGACGCCATCGATCTACTACAAAACAGTTTTGCGGAGATTTTGGACAATCAGCATGTAGTATTTGTGGCTTCTTTTGCTCAAGTGCAAAAAATATTTCGTTCAGTGTACTATCCAAAAATGCTGACGTTCAGCATCCAACTAGCACAGTTCGTCGACATATTCCATAAGTTCACCATCACCTATCCGGTTACCATTTGCACCTTCCACGCCGAACACGTGGTCATCGCCCACGGCGGCACCGTCGTCACCCAAGCCTGGCATGAGCCGATGGCCATATGGCGCGGAGTCGTTGGCGCAAAAATTGCCAGCTACTTGGTGTGGTCGCCCGGTTCACCACTGGCTGCTGCCAGCACCGCCGTCTGCGCGGGGTAATTGCCCACAGCAAGCATTGACATTTTATACTTTTAGTGATATGATGTAATTTAGCTTTCGCTCAGAAGTTTTGTCAAAGGGCGGAGGTTGCCCTTTAGCTTTGAGCGATACACTCCTGAGAGGAGGTGTATTATGCTCAAATGGGGGGAGACAGAAATCCCGCTCTCATTTGGCCTGGCTGTAGTCTGTTCTATTACAGCAGCCGGCCTCGTTCTCACCACCGAAGCCTGGTGGTGGATTATGGCCTGCCTGGTCTGCTCCATCGCCTTTACCTGTCACGGTATAAGGCGGCTGAAGTGATAAGATACCCTATGAGGTATCCTAAGCCCGCTGAGAAAATAGCTCGCCTTGAGACCTCACGTCTCGGCTGGAGCCTCTCGGTGGGCTATTTTCTTTGCTCATATAAAAATCGCCCAGTCAGCGGGCGACGGTTGCTTGGAGCGACCTCTGGTACCGCGGGCCGGACTTGAACCGGCACGAGCTATTGCTCACCAGATTTT
>CAUOLC010000019.1:0-9218 GCA_963456285.1 uncultured Candidatus Saccharibacteria bacterium
CCAAGGTGGATAAAGATGGCTATATTTTAGTAGCGGCAAATTATGGTAATTATCCACGCTGTTCGGTGGTGGAAACCAGCATGGGTCCTGGCAAGGTGTATGACACTGGCGGTTTTGCGGCTCGGCATCCACATGGATTTGATCTGGCGACTGACTGGACGAACGGAGACGGTCGCTAGATGGCATCAGCTCGCGGACCGAAAAAAGAATTAGGCCAGCATTGGTTGCGTGACCCGGAGATTTTGGTGGAAATTGCCGAGGCGGCGGAGCTGAGCAAGGATGATGTGGTTTTGGAAATCGGACCAGGACTTGGCACCTTGACCAGCCGGTTGTTGGCACGAGCTCAGCGTGTGGTAGCGGTAGAATTTGACGCGGATTTGGCGCGTAAATTGCCGGGGCAGTTTCCTGGTAAAAACCTGGAAGTAATCAATGAAGATATTTTGCAGTTTGATTTGAATCAGCTGCCGAAGGGCTATAAAGTAGTCGCCAATGTGCCGTACTACATCACCAGTAAAATTGTTGAAAAGTTGATGACGGCGGAAAATAACCCGAGCTTGGCGGTGTTATTGGTGCAAAAAGAAGTCGCTCAGCGCATCGCGGCGGAACCTGGTGAAATGAGTATTTTGGCGGTTAGCACGCAGCTATTTGCCGAGGCGGAGCTAGACATTGAAGTATCGCGGCAGTTCTTCACGCCGCCGCCAAAAGTTGATTCGCAGGTGGTGGTATTGAGAACCCGCACCGAACCACTGGTTGCTCTTGAAGACCAAAAAGACTTTTTCCGTGTCGTTAAAGCCGGCTTTTCAGCCAAACGTAAAAAACTGCGTTCTAGCTTGAGCGGTGGGCTGGGTGTTAGCAAAGACACTGCCGAACAGTTGCTGAAAACGGCTGGTATCTCTCCTGATGCTCGTGCTGAAGATTTGGCGATTGATGATTGGCAGCGGCTACTGAAAGAGTGGCGGGCACAATGATTGCGACAGATCAGCCGACGTGTTTTTTGTCTGATCTGTTGGTCGCAGTTTCGTCGAAAGACGACGGCACTATGCTCAACCGTATTCGCGGTCGCCACGTAGCTGAGGTGCTGGACAATCGGCGGCGGTTTTGCGACCAAATTGGCATTAATTACGACGACGTTGTCTATCACGTGATTTCATATGACCAAGGACAAACGTTTGATACCATCGCTGACGTTACTGAAGCTGACACGACTCGGCATAATAGTGAGGGGATTTTTACTGATGCGCTCTATACCGAAGCGGTTGGTGTCGGTTTATTCTTGCCAGTGGCGGACTGTATCGCCACTGTTATATATGATCCAAAACGTCGGGCGCTGATGTTGGCGCATTTAGGTCGGCATTCGACGGTGGTGCAGTTGATGACAAGGGCGATTCAGCACTTTGTCGAGCGCGGTAGCCAGGCAAAAGATTTGCAAATTTGGATGTCGCCAAGCATCACGCAGAAAAATTATCGTATGGATTATTTTGATCATACAAATGATACGAATTGGCAAAATTTCTGCCGTCAAACAGCTGACGGGATTTATCTAGACATGCAAGGATTTAATCGTTCGCTGGCCATCCAGGCGGGCGTTCCGGCTGATAATATTGTCATCTCACCAATTGACACCGCAGATGATCCGAACTATTTTTCACATTCAGCTGGTGATACGGCGGGGCGAATTGCAGTGGTAGCAATGATGCGTGGATGAGCCCTCGGCGAACGCATATCGGTGAAAATTGTTCCAGATAATGATACAATGAGTATCATGACTAAACAACACGCCTATATCACTACTGCTATTCCTTATGTCAACGGTTTGCCACACATCGGGCACGCCATGGACTATATGCTGGCGGATGTGTGGGCGCGGTATCAGCGGCAGAATGGTCGTGAAGTGCGTTTCCAGACGGGAGTGGATGAACATGGCAATAAAATTGCTGCCAAAGCTGCCAGTCAAAACCAAACACCGCAGGCCTATGTTGATCAAATGCATGGCAATTTCCAGAACATGATCGCTGAGTTGAATATTTCGGCGACCGATTTTATCCGCACGACTGATCCGCATCATGTTGGCGCGGTGCAATACATTTGGCGAAAACTTGCTGAGGCTGGTTATATTTACAAAAGTACGTATGAGGGCTGGTACTGCCAAGGTTGTGAGGCGTTCGTTACTGACAAGGAAGCAGCTGAAAATAATGGCATTTGCCCTGACCACCAGACGCCATATCAACGGCTGAGCGAAGAGAATTATTATTTCAAAACCAGTGCTTTTTCGGAGAACATTCGCCAGGCCATTGAGTCGGGCAAAATGAAAATTGTACCAGAATTCCGTAAAAAAGAGTTTTTGGAATTGATGAAAGATGGCCTGAAAGATGTGTCAATTTCGCGCCCGCGCAAAAACCTCAGCTGGGGCGTGCCAGTGCCAGGCGATGATACGCAGGTGATGTATGTCTGGCTGGATGCGCTGAGCAATTACATAACGGTCATCGGCTATCCTGATCGCCCAGAGGAATGGCAGAGCTATTGGCCAGCAAATGTGCAGGTGATCGGTAAGGACATCCTTCGCTTCCACGCTGGGATTTGGCCGGCGATGTTAATGGCGCTGGATTTACCACTGCCGAAAGTGCTGTTGGTACATGGATTTATCAACGTTGGCGGCGCCAAGATGAGTAAGAGCCTCGGTAATGGTGTCGGTCCAGCTGATATCATCCCGCACTATGGCGTTGAAGCCTTTCGCTATTATTTCCTGCGCCACGTGCCAACTCAGGACGACGGCGACTTTACGTGGGAGAAATTTGAAGCCGCCTATAATGGCGAATTGGGTAATGACCTGGGTAATTTGGTGCAGCGGGTGGCTAAGATGGTGCAGTCCTACCAAGCCGGTGTCATCGGCGATGCGCCGCAGGCCGAACACGACATGGGCCCATACCGCCACTTCATGGAGAGCTTTGCTTTCAATCAGGCCATGGATGAAATTTGGCAAATTATCCGTGCGCTAAATCAGTACATTGAGCGTGTCCAGCCCTGGCAAGTTGCCAAAAAGCGCGCTAAGGACCCAGAAGCGGAAGCACACTTAGGCGAGATTTTAGCGTATGCTTGTGGTACGTTGCTGCAAGTGTCTGATATGCTACGACCATTTATGCCGCAGACTGCCGAGAAGATTCACGACATGTTCGCCAGCGGTGTCGTGCCGTCACAGTTGACGCCACTGTTTCCACGCAAATATCTCCACACGCCTGATCCGCGGGCGCCAAGAGCAGAAACCCAGGGAAAATAACCATGAATTTAGCAGCGGAGCATCACATGGCGACAAATTTGCGTTTGATCGATTCGCACTGTCATCTGCATGACACTGAATTTTTCGCGGACAATCGTGAGGAGCTATATCAGCAGTCAATCGCAGCGGGCATCGGTATGATCTGTATTGGCACCGATGAACGCAGTAGTCGACAGGCAGTAGAGTTTGCCGCAAACCACGACTGTGTGTGGGCGGCGGTTGGCGTTCATCCGCATGATAGCAAAGATGGCTGGAGTGAGGTAGAGCAACTACTCAAAGCTAGGTCAGAGAATTCGCCGATTGTGGCGATTGGTGAGATTGGTCTTGATTATTATTACAATCACAGTCCGCGCGAGGTGCAAATTCAGGCGCTGGAGGCGCAGCTGCAGCTGGCGGTGGATCATGATTTGCCAGTGAGCTTTCATATTCGCGATGGCGCACCCGACCAGCCGTCGGTGTGGGATGATTTTTGGCCAATTTTTGATAATTTTCATGGGCTGCGCGGCGTACTACATAGTTTTACTGATATACGCGCCAATTTAGAGAAGGGATTTGCTCGCGGATTATACGTTGGTTTGAACGGCATTAGCACCTTCACTAAAGACCAAACACAGCGAGAATTATTTACTTCCATCCCGCTGGAGCGATTATTATTAGAAACTGATGCACCATTCTTGACACCAAAGCCATTTCGTGGTAAGATGAATAAGCCAGAATATGTGGAGTTGGTGGCGAAGTATTGGGCGGCGGAGCGCAAGCTAGCGCTTCACGACCTCGAAAAAGCAGCGACCGATAACACGGTAACACTTTTTGGCTTGTAACAGTGGAGAAATATGCGAGAAAACAATACGGGTACGTACGACAAAGAAGTTAATGCGGCGTTGGAAGCTGCCTTGGAAAAGGCAAAGACGCTAAATTTTGAGACTACTCCTGTCGGTCGTGTTGACGAGCTTGCTGCGCATCAAACTGCTGATGCTCGTTCACTATCAAGTGCTGCTATGCGTGGCAGTACAGGCGAGAGTGAAGCATCAAGCTTAGCCAAGTCAATGGAAGCTCCACAGACATTATTGATTGAATTCCCTAAACACCCCAAAGATCCCGTTGAAGCAGTGCGATATTCTAAGGAAATTGGTGAGTATCTGGCCAAAATGCGACAGACTGACTCTGTAACTAAAGCTGATTTTGAATTAGCAGCATAAGGAGGTTTGGCATATGAGTAAGATTCTTAAAAAAGCTGCAAGCCTGGTTTTTGCAGACGAGTCGGTGAAGCCGTTGATGCGAATCCGGCGTAAAGACCGACCAGCTAAGCCGCTGACCGAGCGACAATTGATTCAGATGGAGAGCCAAATTGGTGCGACGATTTTTGGTGATAAGCCTGAACATGTGCAGCGCCGAGAATTTTTCAACCTGGATAAGAAGACCTGGATTTGGTATGAAGAAGTGGTTGGTGCTGATGGCAAAGTGCAAGAATTGACGACCAAATATGAGATCCAGGAAAAGGGCGTGTTGAAGGTTCAGCCAAACTATCAGTACAGCTACCTGGAAGGCGAGGAATTACACAACTTTGTCTTGGCGGTGAAAGAGTATTATGAGCGTGTTTCGCGCAAATTATATAAACAAGATCCAGACACTGGCAAACCTTTGCAAGTGGTATAATAGATAGCAGTGAATGATAATTTGATATATCTTGATCATGCGGCGGCAACGCCGATGGACCCGTTGGTGGTTGAGGCGATGCAGCCCTATTTTTCTGAGAAATTTTTCAATCCATCCAGCCCGTATGCTGCTGGTGTCGCAGTTAAGCGTGACTATCAAGCTGCTAAAGCGCGCATTGCTCAAGCTCTGGGCGTTGTTGCGGATGAATTGGTGATGACGGCTGGTGCCACAGAGTCGGTTAATTTGGCATTTCAGGCGGCGCAGCGGGCAACCTGCGCAGTTGCGACCATCGAACACGCATCAGTTTTGTCGGCTGCCGGCCGCCACCGAGAACCGGTGTTGATCCAGCCGGATTATAAGGGAAGAATTTCTCCAGAAGCAGTGAAGCAAGCTCTTACGCCAGAGGTTGGTTTTGTATCAATCGCCCTGGCAAATCATGAGCTGGGCTATGTGCAACCAATTGAAGAGATTGCTCGCGTCATTCAAGCAGAGCGGGAACGGCGTCGGTCTACTGGCGAGGATACGCCGCTCTATTTCCATACCGATGCATCTCAGGCGGCGACATTGTTGGATATAAAAGTAAAACGATTGGGCGTTGACTTGCTGACGCTCAGTGCGGCGAAAGTTTACGGACCAAAGCAAGTCGGCCTGCTGTGGGTGCGTCCGGGTGTACATATTGCGCCGACCATTGTAGGAGGTGGGCAAGAGCTGGGTCTTCGTAGTGGCACGGAAAATGTGGCTGGGGTGGTTGGTTTTGCTGAGGCTTTGGAATTGGCTGCCAAACGGCGCAAAGCTGAAGTCAAGCGGCTACAGGGATTGCGTGATGGTATGATTCAGAAACTCAAGGCTGAACTACCGGAAATGATCATTTCGTCTGATCGCAAAAAGTCGTTGGCGAATTTTTTGAATATTTCTTTTCCGGGCTTGGATGCTGAACGATTGGTGTTTTTGTTGGAAATGCATGGTGTGATGGTGGCGACGGGTAGTGCCTGTGCCGCCAACTCCGGTACGCGTTCGCATGTGCTATCGGCTATCGGTTTGAGTGACTCAGATATTGATGGCAGTTTACGCATCACCCTTGGAAGGTTAAATGATGAAGCAGCGGTTATCCGAGCGGCCGAACTGATCATCCAATCAGTGCGAAAAGAGCAGGAGAGAATGCGATGATTCATCGATTGATTGGACTGGCTGTTGTTGTTGTGGTGATTATCATTGGCTTGACAATGTATCTAGCGCCAGATGATTTGGCGAAGTGTTCTGGCTCTGGCTCCGGTGAGTGTGCGGCGGCTGACGCCATCGTAGCGGTTTCTGGTGGAGACACTGATGCACGAACTGATGAAGCGATTCGCTTATATAAGCAGAAATGGTCGTCATTACTCATCATGTCGGGTGCAGCAGCTGATAAGACGGGCTTGTCCAATGCTGAGGCTATGAAACGTCGAGCATTGTCACAGGGCGTACCAGATAAGCATATTATCATTGAAGACCATTCTGAGACGACAAAACAGAATGCAGTTGAAGTAAAATCAGTCATCACTGCTCGCAAAATGAAGCGTATCATTTTGGTGACTAGTGGTTATCATATGCAGCGAGCTCGGTCTGAGTTTGCGGCGCAGGTGCCTGGGGTGGAAGTGCTGTCACACCCAGTCAGTCGTGATAAACATTGGGGTGATTTGTGGTGGCTGACGCCGTGGGGTTGGTGGTTGGCAGTTGGTGAATTGATCAAAATTGGCTTGTTTACCATCGGAGGAACACGCTGATGGCTCGGGTGTTTGTTGGTATGTCGGGCGGTGTTGATTCGTCAGTGGCGGCAGCGCTACTAGTCGAGCAAGGTCATGAGGTGACCGGCGTGTATATGAAAAACTGGTCGGAAGATTTGCCGGGCATGCACTGTCCATGGGCTGAGGATGTGGCTGATGCCAAGCGCGTGGCGGTGGGGCTGGGGATCGATTTTCAGGTGTTCGATTTTCAAAAAGAGTACAAGCAAAATGTCGTTGACTATATGATCCGCGAATACCAAGCGGGTCGCACACCAAACCCTGATGTGATGTGCAATCAAGAGGTGAAGTTTAAGTTGTTTTTGGAGGCGGCGTTGGCAGCGGGTGCGGAGTATATCGCGACGGGGCATTATGCTAGGACAAGCGAGGGGCGCTTGCTTCGGGCGCACGACGACAATAAAGACCAAACCTATTTCCTCTACCGGGTGACGTCGGAGGCACTCGCAAAGACCATGTTCCCGCTGGGTGATTTTACTAAGGCTGAGGTGCGCCAGATGGCTAAGGAGCGGGGTTTATGGACGGCAAGTAAAAAGGAATCGATGGGTATTTGCTTTGTTGGGCAAGTGGGGATTCGCGAGTTTTTGTCAGAATATGTTGCAACGAGCCCGGGCGATATCATCGATCAGCAAACGGGCGTGGTTGTTGGGCGGCATGACGGGGCGATATTTTACACTTTGGGGCAGCGGCATGGATTGGATATTGGTGGTGGCTTGCCGTATTATGTCGTCGGTAAAGACATGGCAAAGAACGAAGTTTATGTATCGCGCTCAATTGATAATCAAAATCTCTGGCGGAAAGAACTGACACTGGCTGATATTCACTGGATTGGTGAACCACCAAAAGACGGCGCCTATCAGGTTCGGGTGCGACACCGAGCGCCATTGATTGATGCTGAAGTTGCGCACATGAACGACGCTAGCGAGAAGGTGACGGTGAAACTGGCTGAGCCGCAGCGCGCCGTCGCACCGGGCCAATCAGCCGTGCTATATGACGGCGAGGAATGTTTGGGCGGTGGTATTATCCAAGTAGATTGACGCATCGAGTAAAATAGTGTACACTGGTACAGAATAAGAATTAACCTAAGAGTGTAAGAGAAGGAATAAGATAAGTATATGTTAGCAATTCGTTTGCAACGTTTGGGTCGCAAGGGCTACCCAGTCTACCGTCTAGCTGTACAGGAAGCGCAGCGCCACCCATCAAGCGGTCGCGTTGTCGCCTATGTTGGTAGCTACAATCCACACACAAAAGTAGCAAATATTCAGGTTGAATTGGCACAAAAATACCTTGACAATGGTGCTCAGCCAACACCACGTGTTGTTAAGTTGTTGAAAGAAGCTGGTGTCACATTGCCAAAGTGGGTTAAAGAACCAGCTGCTGACAAGCACAAGGCTATTCGCAACCCAGAAAAATTGCGCAAAAACCAGCCGAAAGAAGAAGCTCCAGTTGAAGAGCCAGTAGAAGAATCCGCTGAATAATCATATGAGCTATTTGAAATCGCCTCGTTTTGGGGCGATTTTATGTTGTGCTATAATTAACAGATATGAAAGCTCAAGATATCCGTAAAAAATACCTCGATTTTTATAAGAGCAATGGTCATGCTGTTGTCAGTCGAGCACCGCTGGTGTTGCACAACGACCCAACTACGCTATTTACCGGCTCTGGTATGCAGCCGATGATTAGTTATTTGTTGGGCGAGGCCAAGCACCCTGAAGGTAACCGTATCGTTGACAGCCAGACTTGTTTGCGCGCCCAAGATATCGATGACATTGGCGACAACCGTCACACGACGTTTTTTGAGATGCTCGGTAACTGGAGTTTGGGCGATTATTTCAAAAAAGAGCAGATCAATTGGATGTGGCAATTCTTGTCCGAAGAGGTTGGGCTGGATATGAATCGTGTTTATGTCACCTGTTACATCGGTGATGAGCGCTATCATATTCCGAAAGACACTGAGGCGGCGGAAATTTGGGCGGAGCTATATGAAAAAGCAGGCTTGAGTAGCGGCCAAGCTGATATCGGCTCAGAAGAAACTGGCTATGCACGCGGTATTAAACCAGGTGAGCGGATTTTTTACTATGATGGCAGCAAAAACTGGTGGAGTCGCAATGGCGGGCCGGAAACTACGCCAATTGGGGATCCATGCGGGCCGGATAGCGAAATGTTTTATGAGTTCACCTCGGTTGAGCATGACGCGCGTTTTGGCGAGCATTGTCATCCAAACTGTGACTGTGGTCGCTTTATGGAAATTGGCAATAACGTCTTTATGGCCTACAAAAAGGTGGCTGACGGCGTGTTTGAGCCGCTAGAGAAGCCAAACATTGATCATGGCTCGGGCCTGGAGCGCATCGCGGCAGCGGCTATCGATGATCCAGATGTTTTCAAGATTAGCTTGATGTGGCCGATTATTGAAAAACTAGAGCAGTTGAGTGGCAAAACATACGAAGAGCATACTGAGGCTATGCGGGTGATCGCTGACCATTTGCGAGCGGCGACGTTTCTGGCGGTTGATG
>CAUOLC010000020.1:0-9039 GCA_963456285.1 uncultured Candidatus Saccharibacteria bacterium
ATAACACAACCATTTTCCATCACTGTTATTTCGTGATATAATTTTAAAAATGAGTAAACCTATTTTTAAACGTACCAAAATTTTGGCAACAATTGGTCCTGCAACCATGAGCCAGGAAAAAGTATCGGAGCTGATGGCCGCTGGCGCCAACGGTTTCCGTCTTAATTTTAGCCACGGTAGCTACGAAGAGCGCACGCAGCAGATTGAGTGGATTCGTACCGCCAGTCGTGAGCAAGACAAGCCAGTTGCGATCTTGCAAGACTTACAGGGTCCAAAAATTCGGCTGGGCATTTTGAAAGACAACATGTTGGAAGTGAAAACTGGTGATATGTTGGTGTTGGATTCGGAAATTGCTGAGCATGACGGAAGCTTTAATCTTCCAGTGCAGTACAACTTGGCCAGCAAGATGAAAGTTGGCGAGCCGCTGTACATGTTTGACGGTAAAATTCGTTCAATTGTGCGCGAAATCGTCAGCGAAACTGCCATCAAGGTTGAGATTCAAAACGATGGCTTTTTGATGAGCCGAAAAGGTTTGAATTTGCCTGACACTGATTTTGGCGGTGATATTTTGACCCAGAAAGACCTAGAAGACATTGAGTGGGGGGCTAGCCGAGACTTTGATTATGTTTCTTTGAGCTTCGTGCAGTCGGCATCTGATATCGTTGACTTGCGGCAGCGTTTGTTGACGTTTGGTTCTGAAGCGCAGATCATCGCCAAGATTGAGACAAAATCTGCCATCTCTCCAGAAAACCTGGAAAAGATCGTGCAATTGAGTGATGGTGTCATGGTGGCCCGAGGAGACTTGGCGGTGGAAGCTGGCGCTGAGATTGTGCCAGTCGTGCAGCGACGGATTATCACATTGTGTCGCAAGCACGGCAAGATGGTGATCGTAGCAACTCAGATGATGGGTAGCATGGTTGACAATCCTGAACCAAGCCGTGCTGAAGTGAGCGACGTGGCAAACGCGGTCATCCAAGGTGCTGACGTCGTGATGTTGTCTGATGAGACTGCCAATGGTAAATACCCAATTGAAGCGGTTGATTCCATGCGAAAAACCATTCTCTACACCCAGGAACACAGTGATGTCATGTCAGTGACAAAGAGCGAATCTCGCCAGAAAAATGACGCCGTCATCAGCTATACAGCTGCTCGTTTGGCGCGTGACCTCAACGCAGATGCTATCGTGGCAGAGACGGACACGGGTGCCACAGCCGTCAATATCGGTGCTTTCCGTCCAAACATGCCGATCATTAGCCTGACAGACAACCGCAAAACAGCTCAGAAGTTGGCGCTGAATTACGCAACTCGTGTATACATGCGCCCACCAGAGAACTGTCATGGTCTTGACCTAGCACGTGATTTGAAAAATGAAGGCTACTTTGGTGATGGTGTGGCAACGTTGGTGTTGGTTAATGGCCACCGCCCAGGCGCTGGAAAAACTGATACGATACGTGTTTTGACACTGGAGTAAATGATTAGTATATAGGATATTAAAGGGTGGGCAAACGATTTTTCAAACAGACAATTCATGACGTCGACTTGCGCTATAAAACAGTGTTGGTGCGCGTTGACTACAATGTGCCGTTGCTCGAAAATGGTGAGATTTCTGATGATTTACGAATTCGTGCCAGTTTGCCCACGTTGAGATATCTGTTGTCGCAGCATTGTAAGATTGTGCTGATCAGTCACTTGGGTCGTCCACAAGGTCGAGACGAAAAATACAGTCTAGCGCCAGTTGCAGTGCGCTTGTCGGAACTGTTGCAGTATCCAGTGAAATTTGTTGATGATTGTGTGGGCGACAAGGTTCGTCAAACAGTGCGGCGATCTTCTGGTGCAATCATTTTGTTGGAAAATTTGCGGTTTTATCCTGAAGAAGAAGCTGACGACACGCAGTTTGCGCGCTCAATTGCTCGGGCTAGCCAGGCTGATTATTTTGTGCAAGACGGCTTTGCAGTGGTTCACCGAAAACACGCCAGTACGCATGAAATTACCATGTATATGCCTGGGCTAGCGGGTGATTTAGTTTGTGCTGAATATAACGCCATCACTCACGCTATGCTTAAGCCTAAACGACCACTAGTTGCCATCGTCGGTGGTGCCAAAGTGTCTGACAAAATTGGCATGATTCATGAGTTTATCAACAAGGCTGATCAGATCTTGATCGGCGGCGCTATGGCAAACACCTTTTTGGAGTACAAAGGATTGAACCTAGGCAAGAGCCGCGTTGAGCCAGGTCAGCACGATGTTATTCGCCAGATTTATCAAGCGGTGGAGCAAAAAGTTGGTCGTGAACATGTGGATGAATTTCTGTTGTTGCCAACCGATGTTGCGGTGGCTGAACATCCTGATAGTCAAGAGCGGCGTGAAGTTAGCGTGACGCATGTTGGCGCCACTGACATGGCGCTCGACATAGGTATGCAAACCATTGAACGCTATACTGCAGTGCTAGCACACGCGGGAACGATCATCTGGAATGGCCCAGTTGGCTTAGCCGAGAAATCGACTTTTGCCATTGGCTCTGCTCGTCTCAGTTTAGCGATTGCCCAAAACAAGCAAGCGCTTTCAGTAGTCGGCGGTGGTGATACGGCTGATTTTGTACTGAAATGGGATGGTCATGACGGCGCAGCGTTTAGTCATGTTTCCACAGGTGGTGGGGCTAGTTTGGCGTTGATGGCTGGAAAAAAACTGCCAGGAATCGAGAGTTTACTAGACGCATATGGGCTTGGAGTGGTACACTAAAAAGCATAAGGGGAATATATGGGCAAAAAGTTAATCGTTGGCAACTGGAAAATGCACCTAGCTATGCAAGAAGCAAGTCTTTATCTGCACAAGCTGATGAAGATGATTTCGTCGCATCGTGATGTAGAAACGGTAGTCGCGCCAACGATTTTGACGCTTCAGAGCCTGAGTCTACAAGTAAATCGCCGACTCATCAAACTGGCGGCTCAGAATTGTTACTGGCGTGATTATGGTAATTACACTGGCGAAGTGCCAGCGGCTCATCTGCGCGGGCTGGTTGATTATGTCATTGTTGGACATTCGGAGCGGCGCTATGTTTTCCAGGAGCGTGACCGCGACATCAGATTGAAAGTTCAAGCCGCGCTGCGTAATCATTTGCAACCAATCCTGTGTATCGGCGAAACGCTACAAGAAAAAACCCTTGGTGAAACGGCTGACGCACTGCATGACCAGCTGCTGAGTGGTTTGGCGAATGTGACAGCTGATGAGTTTGACCGCATTGTGATCGCCTATGAGCCAGTTTGGGCAATTGGTACCGGAGAAAGCGCTAACCCAGCTGATGTGCGACGAGCCATTAAAACGATTCGTCGTCAGATACAGCAGCTATTTGGCAAAAAAGCTGCAACTGAGGTGAGAATCTTGTACGGCGGTAGTATAACGGTTGAAAAAGCAAGTGATTATTTGCGTATTGATGGAATCGATGGTTTGTTGATCGGTGGTGCTAGTTTGGACGCCTATCAATTTATCGATATTATAGAAAAAGCACATAACAGCAATCGGGAGGGGAAATGACAGATATTGACTTTGAGGAACTGGACAGGGCGGTGAATTCACTGATGAATCAGCGCCGGCAGGACAGCGACCGTGCTTCAGATAGTCCAGCGGCTGATGACAAAAAGACCGAAATAGCTTCCGTGGCTGATGATAAAAAACCTGAGACAACTTCAGTAGCTGACAGCCAGGCGGCTGATGCTGCTCCTACGGCTGAGGTTGAGAAAACCGAGATTAAACCTATATCTGAGAGTAATGAGCCTAAAGAGCCAGCGCCAGCTGAAGAACCGACGGCGCCAGCGTCAACATCTGGCCACGTTTTCATTGCGCCTGAGACAAGGCCTGAGGTTGTGCCTGAAGCGAAACCTGAGGTCACACCTGAACCAGAAGCTACTCACAGTTCTGAAGCTACCGGCGCTCAGTCAGAGTCTGTCGTAGAAGAGCCAGCTCAGCCGGAGCCATCAGAGGCAGCTGTGACAGATCAGGCTACTGATGAAACCCCGGCGCCTGAAGCTGAAGATAAGCCAGAGAAATCAGTGTTTGCTCCACCAGTCACTCCACGGCACACGGGTCGTGTTATGGATGTGGTAGCGCCATCGTCAATGAGTACAGCTGCCATGAGCACGCGCCCAGCGTCAGCAGTTCGCACCAACACGGTGGTGGCTGATCCAATGGTCAACCCGGTGCGAACACCACGCATGGATATATCTGGCGGTCACGAGCCAGTATCAAGCAACACACCAGTTGAGACGGCAGCGCCAACCTTAGATACTACAGACTTGGCAAATGCTATTTCTCAATCATTGTCATCAACTGAGCAGCCAGCGGATACGTCGAGCTTTGCTGAAGCAGCGTCAGAGCAATCAGCAACGTCATCATTAGCTTCGCCGTTTGTGAATAACGCTAGTGCGACCATCGAAAAGCGTCCATTGGGCTCATATGGCACAAGCAACGGTTCTGACGAGAACAGTGAGGTTTCCATGGTTAGCCCAGATTTGATGGGTGCTGAAGCGACGGATGATGCACAGCCAGCGCCAGAGAAAAATGATCTTGGCGGTAAACCCCGACTGAGCCTTGAGCCAAGCTCAGAGGTAGCAGCTGAAGAGTCAGTTGGCATGAATTCTGACCTCGATCGAGAGCTCATGGCTCTGGAGATGGGGATCAAGAGCGAATTGGCCGACGGTGATGCTGACGCCTCTAAAGAAGAGCAAACGCCAGAGGTGGCCGCTACGGTTGCTGAGCTAGACTCATTGACCAATGAACCTAGCGCTGCTGAGGCGGAAATGCCTGAAGAGGGCGCTGTGGAAAATGACCAGCCTGCGGCGGAGTTAGCGAGCGACAGCGCTTCTCAGCCAACGCCAACGTTTGATCAACAGGCAGCAGTGGTAATGAACGCAAATGAGCCAGCGGAGTCATCAACACCAGAACCTGCTCCAATGTTTGAAGCGGCTGCAGCTCAACCACAGCCTATTGAAGAGAAGAAACCATCTGGAGTGATGAGCTTTATCATCATTTTGATCTTGTTGCTGTTGGGTGCGGGTGGCGGAGCTGCCGCATATTACTTCTTGCTGGTACAATAGTACAATGGATATATTGACGGAACTGAATCCAGAGCAACTCCGGGCAGTTAAGCATGAATCTGGACCATTGTTGATTTTGGCTGGTGCTGGTAGTGGCAAAACAAAGACGTTGACGCACCGCATAGCGTATTTGGTGTCACAGAAGAATGTTTGGCCAAGCCATATTTTGGCAGTAACGTTTACTAACAAGGCTGCCAAAGAGATGAGGCAGCGGCTAGCCGTGTTGCTACACGAGAATCCCGACGACCGTCGGTTTATGCCGTGGATGGGAACATTTCATAGTATCTGTGTGCGTATATTGCGCATGGATGGGATGGCTTTGGGTCTGGATAAGCGATTTGTGATTTATGACACAGATGACCAATTGAGCTTGATCAAACAAATTATGAAAACGCACAATATGACCGACCGTGACATCAAGCCGCGTTCGGTATTGTCCGCCATCTCTCACGCTAAAAATGACATGATAGACCCGGAGGCGTATGCGGCGTCAGCATCAAGTCCTGTGCAGCAGTGCATCGCTGCGCTATTTCAGGCATACGAGAAGGCACTTCGTCAGGCAGCGGCCCTTGATTTTGATGATTTACTACTGAAGGTTGTTGAATTGTTCAAGACGCATCCTGACATTCGCCAAAAATGGCAGCAGCAATTTCAGCACATCCTGATTGACGAGTATCAAGACACCAACACGGTGCAGTACACGTTGATTAAATTATTGGTCGGACCAGAGCGCAATCTGTCAGTGGTTGGTGATGACGCCCAGTCGATCTATAGTTTTCGTGGCGCTGACTATACCAATATCCTCAATTTTGAACGGGATTTTCCTGGGGCGGTAGTCATCAAACTGGAACAAAATTATCGTTCGACTGGCTCAATTTTACATCTGGCAAATAGTCTCATCCAACATAACGTCAATCGGACTGACAAAAATCTATGGACCAACAGTGGTGATGGTGCGGAGCCGCAGCTGTGGCAGCTGTACTCTGAAGCTGAAGAGGCTCAGGTGATTGCCAATGAGATTCGTCGTCAGTTGAATGTCGGACGCTCACCAGATGACATCGCTGTGTTGTATCGGACCAATGCCCAAAGTTACGCAATTGAGCGGGCGCTGCGCCAAAACTATTTGCCATACAAAATTGTGGGCGGATTGCGATTTTTGGACCGAGCGGTCGTCAAAGATGTTTTGGCGTATCTGCGGCTGCTCTATCAGCCGAGTGACAGGATGAGTTTTTCACGCATCGTTAATGTGCCAAAACGAGGTATTGGCGCGGTGAGTGTGGCTAAATTTTTGGCATGGAATGATGAGCAAGGGACGACTGTCGTTGACGGGCTGTTGGCGGTCAATGAGGCAAATGGGCTAACGCCGCGTGCTAGGTATTCGCTGCACGAGTTGGGCGTACTGCTCAGTGATTTGCAAAAGTCGATTGACGAGGCACCAGCTGACGTGATTGAAAAAATTATTGATCAAACAGGGTATGGCATGTTTATCAATGACGGCAGTGTCCAATCAGAAGAGAGAATGGAAAACCTGGGCGTTCTGGTGGCCGAAGCCAAAGCGTATGTTGATGTGCCGACGTTCCTGGAAGAGATGGCGCTGATGTCCGCCAGCGATGATCAAGCACAAGAGCAAATCACCCTGATGACGCTGCACGCAGCAAAAGGTTTGGAGTTTCCGGTGGTGTTTCTGACTGGCCTGGAGGAGGGGATATTACCGCACTCCCGCGTGTTCGACGGCGGTAAAGCTGAGGACGTCGAAGAAGAGCGGCGACTTTGTTATGTCGGCATCACTCGTGCTCGCCAGGAATTATTTATCACTTGCGCCAGTTCCAGAACGCAATTTGGACAAATAGCCTACAATTTGCCGTCACGCTTTTTGGATGAGATGGGTATTTTGAGTGGTGGATTGGACAAACCCGCTTCGCCAAGCTTTGTTCCAGAGGCTGAATTTTACAGTGATGAAATCGGTCTGGATGTCGGCGATAGGGTGTGCAGTCCGCAATTTGGCGTCGGCGAGGTCATAGAACTCGATGGTTTAGCAGTGGTAGTAGCTTTTGAAAACGGTAAAACCAAGAAGTTGAATGTTGAGTTTGCTCGATTAGAAAAGTGCTAGTTAGTTGATAATATGAGCGAGTTCTGCTATAATCAATAGAGCGTTTTTCGCTATGAGTATGAAATTTGGACTGAAAATTCACCACAGTACAGCGCGAATGATGATAGTCGTAGCGATTGCTATCTTTGGGATTGCGAGCGTGAAGTTAGTTGACAATGCTCTGGCTCGAGAACAAGTCAAGGAGTCAACAACAGCTGCTCCAAATGGCGAAAAGGTAGTAACTATTCATGATCGGGGTCAGGAACGATCCATCGTCACCACTGTCGGGACGGTCAAAGAGGCCTTGAAGGCGGCTGATATCTCAGTTGATGAAAAGCATGACGTTGTCGAGCCGAGCCTTGACACTCAGTTGGTGTCGACAAAGTATAATGTCAACGTCTATCGTGCGCGACCAGTAACGGTGGCGGATGGTACGCACCGAGTTCGTGTGGTGACCGCCCAGCAGACGACACCGTTGATAGCACAGGCTGCGGGCGTGACTGTTTACCCTGAGGACAAGACAACCATCGAACCGCCGAGCGATTTTTTGCTAGATGGCGCTGATGTTATTTTGAAAATTCACCGAGCTACACCATTACAACTGACGCTTTATGGCAAAACCACTGAGGTCAGGACGATGGCTCGTACGGTCGGAGAATTGTTGCGTGAGAAAAACATAACGCTCGGTAAAGATGACGGCATGTCTGTTCCTGAATCAACACCTATCACTGCTGGTATGCACCTCAGTGTTTGGCGTAATGGCAAGCAGACGGTTACTGTTGAAGAAGAAATTGCCGTCCCTGTTGAGCAGGTTAAAGATGCCAACCGAGAGACTGGCTTCAAACAGGTTAAAGAAGCTGGCGCACCAGGCAAAAAGAACGTTACCTATGAGATTGAGATGAGAAATGGTCAGGAAATTTCACGCCGTATTATTGCCAGTGTTACAACTGTTGAGCCAAAGAAGCGCGTTGAGCTAGTGGGCGCCAAGAGTGCTAACACCTTCTCTGGTAGTTTTTCTGAGGCCTTGGCACGGTTGAGAAGTTGTGAAGGAGGTTATACATCAAACACCGGAAACGGTTATTATGGCGCGTATCAGTTTGACAAGCACACCTGGGGAGGCTTTGGTGGTTATTCGGTAGCTTCTGACGCTCCACCATCAGTGCAAGACGAGAAAGCATGGCAGACATACAAAGCTCGTGGCTGGCAGCCATGGCCAAGCTGCAAGGTAAGGATGGGTCTACAAGACATCTACCGGTAATATCAGGTAATCTGTAGGAGATACATGAAGCGGTATTGGTTTTTACTAAAAACTCCAAAAGTAGCAGTGATGATAACAGGGCTGATGGCTGCAACAGCGTTGACTGTCGTTCTGGCGGTATCGTCAGTCCAAAGAAAATTCGCCCAAGCTACTGAAAGAGAGGCAATTCACGAATATACTGTCATCACCGAAGAGCCAGTTCAGTTTGAAGTACAATCAGCAAAAAGTTACGCCCACGCCGTTGGTTTCAAACAGGTGAAGCAGGCGGGTGCTGTCGGCTCTAAGCAAGTAACGCATAGTGTGAAAGTGAAGGGTGACGGCACGGAAGTTGCGAAAAATAAAGTTGCTGAACAAATTACCAATCAACCTGTGGCGCAGATAGAGGTTGTTGGTGCCAGGCTGCCGAATGCCTTGACCAAAGCCAGAAGCGCCCAGCAGTTTACCGACTCCAAAGGCATATCGCACCGCGAAACCTACTATGATCTGCCGATGAATGTTGCCATCAATGCTTGCGGCGGCGGTGGTTATACCGTGCGGGCGGATGGCGCCAAGGTGGATAAAGATGGCTATATTTTAGTAGCGGCAAATTATGGTAATTATCC
>CAUOLC010000021.1:0-8789 GCA_963456285.1 uncultured Candidatus Saccharibacteria bacterium
CTTGGCTGGGCCGGAGGGACTCGAACCCCCGAATGCCAGGACCAAAACCTGGTGCCTTACCACTTGGCGACGGCCCAATACGAGCAACGCGTGTGAGCGCAGCTACGTGTAACATTGTACCACATCAGGGCAGAGATACCAAGCTTGCCAATCTGCCAACGCCGCCGTATAATCAAACTATGCATAAGCACTATGGTTTTACAATCGTCGAAGTATTGGTAGTCGTCTTGGTCCTCGGCATCTTGATGACCCTCGGTGGTCTGGCGTGGCGCACCGCCCGCGAAGACGCCATTAACAATGAGAGCAAGACTGAATTATTAACCATCCAAAACGCCGTCGAAGAATATTACAGTCAAAATGGAGAATATCCATGGCCTGCGTCCTGCAGTAAATACAGCTCAGCGACCAACCGGACATGCGATGCTGGCGAGCTCAACCCATTATTAGTACCAAAATATCTCAAAGAATTACCGACAGACTGGCGCGGCAAACACTACGAATACACTGTCAACAAAAGCCCCGACAATCGCTATGGGTTACTGATGTACCGAGCTAACGGTACTAAATGTCGCGTCGGAAAAGGCATCCTGGCAATGTGGTGGAACACGCCAGCGCCAGCGGCTGAGAATTGTGATTTCTAATTATATATTATCTAGCGTTTGGCTATTTTCCAAATGCGCTTGGTTTGGGGTACAATAGGGCAATGAAGAAAGCGCAGACTGCAACCTTAGCCCTAGAAAACATCGTTGGCGGTGGCCAGACCATCGGCACGCTGGCAGATGGCCGTAAAGCATTTGTATGGGGTGGATTGCCAGGCGAACAAGTGACTATCAGGGTGACCAAGAAAAAATCAAAGCTCGTCGAAGGCGTCGTAACTGAGGTCCATCACGCCAGTCCTGAGCGCATCACTCCGGTCGATCCAGGCAGTTACCTCAGCACCAGCCCCTGGCAAATCATGAACTTTTCAACAGAGCAGCAGTACAAAGCCCAGTTGATCGCTGAGGCTTTTCGGCTACATCACGTTACCTTGCCAACTGCGCCGACAGTCTATACAGACAAACAGCAACTGGCGTATCGTAACAAAGTTGAATACAGCTGGTACAGCGACACCGACCCAGACTCAGGAGTCGACACCCTTGATTTGGCGTTTTTCCGGCGCGGTTCAAAGGGTAAAATCACCGTCGATAGCACCTCACTCGCTCGTCCCGAGATCAACACACTAGCCGTAGAAATTCGCGACTTACTGCGCACCAAACCAGTCACCGCACGCAACCTCAAAACAGTACTCATCAGATGCAGCCGGTCGGGAAAGTGCATTTGGCAATTGTACCTCAAAGACCGCCTGGAAAATGTCATCACTACCGAAGAAGCAGCCACACTGTCAGCCCAAGGCGGCGAAATTATTTATTCCAACCCCAAAAGCCCCGCCAGTGTCATCACCGAACGGCTAGCGGCGTTTGGCGACACCGTTCTCACTGACAAAGTGCTGGGCGTTCCGTTTCGCTATGTCGCTGAAGGATTTTTCCAGGTCAATTTGCCAGTGTATGAGCAGGCACTCACCGACATGGCAGCCTGGATTCGTACCGCGTCAGTAAAGTCAAATAACGCTCTATCAACTATTGATATGTATTCGGGTGTTGGCACTATCGGCCTCACCATCGGTGGGGAAAAGGTTACTCTGGTGGAAGTCAACGAACACGCCGTCAAAGAAATGCAGCGAAATATTCACGCTTTGGGGCGCGAAAACAATATAAAAGCCGTCTTGGCAGCCAGTGAACAAGCCCTTGATTATATCCACCCCGACAATCTCATCATCATCGATCCGCCACGAGCTGGCTTGCATACAGACATCATCGACCGCTTATTGGAACAATTACCGCCGCGAATCGTCTACCTGAGTTGTAACCCCGTTACCCAGGCTCGAGACGTTGCTTTGCTCAGCGAGAAATATCACATCGTACATCATCAGGGCTACAATTTCTTCCCGCGCACACCACACATTGAGAACTTGGTTGTCCTAGACAGAGTGCCGCATTAAGACTGCGAAGATCTGACTTTTACACCAGCGCGCAGTGCAAGCCACCACTGTAAGATTGCCGCCAGGACGATGACACCGAGCGCTGGCAACAGGACGATGATGTCTGGTTTGGTAAAGTCAAAGAATCGGCGGAGTGGACCGATACCAAAGCTACCAGCTGCTACAATACTCACTGCCAGCATGTACAACAAGCGCGCTTTTCTGGCGTTCCGCGTTAAAGTAACGCCCAGCATCGGTCCAACCAAAAATACTAGATAGACGCCATAGAACGTTGCCGTCAGCACCGTCATGGTGGCAACTTCCTCAGGACGGTCAGGGAAGATGGCAGAGCCGATCCAATAGGTAAATGCTACTGTCAGACCCGTGATCAGCGCGATGGGCATCACGCTGATCAGCGTATGGCGCCAAAACAGGCGAGGATTGATGCGATGGTTCGGTACAGGCGGGAAAAATGTCCACATCAAAGTCGGCAGCGTCACTAGGAAAATATTCATAAAGGTGATGTGACGCGGCTGATATGGATAGACCATGCCCAGCGACAGCGTACACATCAGCAGCACGACGCCGTACGTAATTTTGTGGAAGAACAGGGTAGCGATCACCTCAATTGCTTGCATGATTCTGTTGCCCAGCCGCATACCAAGCGGCAAAGAGGTGAATGAATTATTCAACAGGATAATATCTGACACGCGACGCGACGCTGGCGCACCAGCGTGCATAGCTACGCCAAGATCAGCCTTTTTCAGCGCCAGCGCGTCATTGACACCGTCACCAACCATGCCGGTGAACAGGGCCTGACTTTTGTAGTGCGCAATCAACCGTTCCTTTTGCTCTGGATGTACTCGGGCAAATATGACGTGTTCGTCAGCCGCCTTGACAAAATCTTTGTCACTCAACGCAGCCAGCGCCGCACCAGTGATGGCTTTGTCAGAATTATTGATGCCAGCCGCCGAAGCGATGAACTGCACCGTCCGCGGGTTGTCGCCAGATATCACCCGGATACTGACGCCTTGGTCTTGCAAAAATTGAACGGTTTTCTGGACACCATCGCGCAGCGCATTGCGCAAAATCACCGCACCGATGGCACGGCCAGACCCAGCAGGCAAATCCTTCAAAGCGCCCCGAGAATCATCAAACTCAGCCAGTAGCAACACACGCAGACCCGCATCAGCCCATTCGTTAATTTGACGCTGACCCATTGCATCAACTGGCGCCAATTCTGTAACAAACTCTGGTGCACCCATGACAACCGTGTGGGCTTTGCCCTCAGACTCAAACCGCAGACCCGCCATTTTGCGCGCCGATGAGAACGCCATAACGTCAATAATCTTGGCGTCCTTGAGCGGCGTGGCTGCTTCCAAGATGGCTTGACCGGTGATATTGCCACCACTGGTTTGCTCCGCGATCAAGGCGACAATCTCCGAAAGCGTTTCGTCTGATTGATCGCCACTACCCAAAGCAACGATTTTTTCCAACGTCACTTCATCGCTGGTAAGCGTGCCGGTTTTGTCGACACACAACAAGTTGAGTAGCGCCATAGCTTCAATGGCTGACAGTTTCTGCGGCAAGACTCTGGCTTGCGCTAACTTGATCGAACCAAACGCCAGCAATAATGAACTTGCCAACAGCAAACCCTCTGGCACAACGGTCACGGCCGCCGAAGTGATGGTTTTCAATATCTGCACTGAGTCCTGACCAGATGTCATGTAGGCGATGAATATCAACGCTGCCAGCCCAAACGCACCAAACGTCAAAAAGCTGATGGCTCGTTGAATTGCTCGTTGCAGGGGGGTCAATTCTGGCTTGTACTGCTTCAGCACTTGGCTAATGGCACCGGCTTTTGTGTCCGCGCCAACTGCCGTCACGCGAGCTTCGCCAGAGCCAGCCAAGACAGTAGTCGCCGCCCAAGCCGCGTCGCCGACACTTTTTTCTACCGCCGCTGATTCGCCAGTCAACATACTTTCGTTTAATTCCAATCCTTTGACCTCCAGCATCTCCACGTCTGCTGGCACTTCATCACCAGCGATCAGCTGAATCTTGTCGCCAACCTGTAACGCATCATACGCCACTTCCGTCACAGAACCATCAGCCGACAACAGCCGTGCCCGCGGTTGACTCATCAACTCTAGTTTCTTGAGTGCCCGTTTGGCACGAATTTCCTGGACGATACCAATCAACGAATTTACCACAATCACCACCGAGATGAACCACGCATCGCGGTACTCCCGAGCATAAATCAGCGCACCCGCCAGCAAGAAAATCGCAATAACAATCGGCGAAAACAAATTACGACGAATAATTTCCCAGTAGCCGTTCATTACTTGGCGCGGACCTTCCTGTAGGCAAACCGTGCGCCCACTCGCCATTCGCCGTGAACGTCAGGATCAAACTGATGGATTTCGCCATTTTTGATCTCTGAAACCACTGCCAGGGCAGGGTTATATGGCGCCAAGGTTCGGTAGAAAATCAAATCTTCCTCTGACTGTACCGTCATGCCAGGGAATACTTCTTGAAATTTTTGGCGACCAAGGATATCAAAATAATCCGGTTGATATTTCGGCGGATAGAACTCGTCCAGCCTGAGCCCCATGCGCACTGCTATTTTCTTGACATCCGCCAGCGTCATATTAGACGACGCGCGCAAATAGAGCAGCAACTGATTGTTAGACGCCATAAATACCGCCGCTTGAGCAGTGCGGCCAACATCAACCAACGGCAAGATAAATCGCTTCACTGAGACATCAACATCAAAGGCTTCGCTGATTAATGCTTCCAACTCCGACGCGGTCACTGTAGGTTTCATGGCTTTATTTTACCATTTTCAATCGCACGCGTATACTGTAAGTATGGATTTTTCTACACGCTACGCCAACCTCAACGCCAATCAACGTTCTGCTGTCGATACAATTCATGGGCCACTGTTGGTTATCGCGGGTCCTGGCACTGGCAAAACCGAGCTCTTGAGTATGCGAGCTGCCCACATATTGCGCCAAACTGACACCTTGCCGAGCAATATTTTATGCTTAACGTTTACTGATTCTGGCGCGGTCAATATGCGCCAGCGATTGCAGCAAATCATCGACGAAGATGCCTACAAAGTAGCCATTCACACCTTCCACAGCTTCGGCTCAGAAATTATCAACACCAACCGACAATATTTTTTCCGCGGTGCAGATCGGCAGCCGACTGACGAGCTGACACAGCAACAGATTCTACAAGAAATTTTCGAAAGTATGGACTGGGACAATCCACTCAACGCCAAAAATAATGATGAATTTATCTACCTCAAAGAAACGCTCAAAACCATTTCCGAGTTCAAAAGCAACGGTCTGACCTCTGAAGAAATACAACGCATTCTGGACGATGTGGAGCAAACAGTCACAGAAATTTCTGAAGCCATCGCGCAGCTCTTCCAAACCACCATCAAAAAATCGACCATCCCGGCGTTTGCCAATGTTGCAGAAATAGCAGCAAGCATCACCCCTCAGCCTCTGCCAGCAGCCATCACACCATACGCCAACGTTCTGGCACTCAGCATGGCCAATGCTGCACAAGAAGCCTTGGAAAATGACAACACCAAACCAATCACCGCCTGGAAAAATGCGTGGTGCAAGAAGAATGCAGCAGGGGAGTTTGTCTTAAAGGACAGTGAATCAATTGCTAAACTGCGTGCCGTCACTCACGTGTACGACCAGTACCGCAGTGCGCTGGCACAGCGCGGATTGTTTGACTATGACGACATGATTTTAAATGTGCTAGATGCCTGCAAACACCAGCCAGATCTGCGTGCCAACCTCCAAGAGCAATACCAGTTCATCATGGTTGACGAATTTCAGGACACTAACTTAGCGCAGTTGCAGTTACTATTCAATCTGACTGGCGACGAGCCTGAGCCAAACATCATGGCAGTCGGCGACGACGACCAGGCCATTTTTAGCTTCCAAGGCGCCAATGTCGGCAATATCCAGCGCTTCCGTCAGCACTATCATGACCCAGCCGTCATCGTCCTGACCGACAACTACCGTTCGGCAGAGCAAATCCTCGCCACCGCCCGCAGCGTCATCACCCAAGGTAGCGACCGCTTGGAAAACACCATCCCTGATTTGTCTAAACAACTCACTGCTCACGCCTCGTCATCAGGCGCTAGCGTCGAGCTCAGTCGTTTCATGACGCCGCTGGACGAAAGGGCGGGCATCGCTAAGCAAATTGCACATCTCATCAACTCAGGTACACCGCCCGAGGACATCGCCGTTATATCTCGACGACATCACGAACTGATCGAGCTCTTACCTCATCTGTATCAAAATAACATCAGCGTCAACTATGAGCATCATGACGATATCCTGGAACTAGACAGCATCAAAGCGCTGGAGCTCGTAGCCCGCATCGTCATCTCACTTCACAATAACGACCTAACCAACGCCAACAGCTTACTGCCAGAGCTACTGGCGCATCCAGCATTTGACTTCGCCGCCACTGACATCTGGAAATTAAGCCTAGCTGCCTGGCGCAACCGACAGTTCTGGCTGGAAGCCATGCTCACCCAAACAACGTTCGAACCATTGGCTCAGTGGCTACTAGAACAAGCCAAAAATGTTCCCAACCTCACGCTCGAAGAGCATATCGATGAACTATTAGGCCTCACTGAAACCGCCACCAACCGCGCCCTCTATACCTACTACTTTTCACCAGACAAATTACAGTCAGACCCAGAAGCCTACCTCACCACCCTAGAAGCGCTGCGCACCTTGCGCCAGAAATTACGCGACCACTACACTGAGGCAACGCCAACCTTGACGCAGCTTCTCCAGTTCATCGATCTCCATCATTTGACCAATACCCGCCTCACCAGCATCAGACCAGCCGCCGAGCATAAATCAGGTTCAATCAATCTCATGACCGCCCACAAATCAAAGGGCTTGGAATTTCCGCACGTATTCATCATCGGCGCGACTGACAACATGTGGGGCGAGAAAGTCCGTACGCGCAGTCGGCTCATCCGCTATCCAGCCAACCTACAGCTCCAGCCAGCAGGCAACAACTACGATGAGCGCCTGCGTCTATTCTTCGTCGCCATGACTCGCGCCAAGCAAACCCTACACATCAGTCACAGCCTCACAGACACTGGCGGCAAAGACAATTTGATCGCCAGTTTCCTAAGCTCTCTACAGCTAGATACATCGACCATTGATACCTCCGAGACTGCTGACGCAACCGAGTCGCTCTTGACTGACTGGCGCGCCAGGCTGACCGAGCCGCACGGCACAACCCTACAGGAAGTCTTGACACCAATCTTACAGCACTACAAACTGTCCGCCACCCATCTGAACAATTTCCTGGACGTCTCACATGGCGGACCTCAAGGATTTTTGTTAAATAATTTGCTTCATTTTCCGCAAGCCAAAAGCCCATCCGCTGCCTACGGAACCGCTGTTCACACCTGCCTACAACAACTGCACGATAGGTTCGTCGCGGACGGAAACTTGCCGCCACGCCCAGAAATTATACGCTTATATACTCAAGCCTTGGCAGCACAGCACCTGTCACCAGACGATACCAAACTGTTCACCGAAAAAGGCCAATCGGTCCTGGCTGCTTTTTTGGACGCCAAACAAAGCAGCTTCACCCAGCAGCAACTGACTGAGCTGAGCTTTGCCAACCAAAACGCCTTCATTGGCCAAGCGCATCTAACAGGCTCGCTGGACCTGGTCGATATAGACAAAACAGCAAAGACCATCTTCGTCACAGACTATAAAACTGGCAAGCCATCGCACTCCTGGAAGGGGACGTCTGACTATGAAAAAATCAAGCTCCACAAATACCGCCAGCAGCTGATGTTCTATCAACTTCTGGTCAAATCATCACGTGATTATGGCAATTTCAGCTTCACCGGCGCCCGCCTGCAGTTCGTCGAACCGGACATAAAAACTGGTGATATCCTCAGCCTGGAAGATACGTTCTCTGAGGAAGAACTAGCTGAATTCGCCAGGCTTATCGACATCGTCTGGCGGAAAATCACCACCCTGGACCTACCAGATGTCTCTAAGTATTCCGCAGACTATAAAGGTATGGTGCAGTTCGAAAAGGACTTATTAACAGAGGAAAGGTAATTATTTTCCATATATTGTTGCTATTTTTTACAGTTCGTGTTATGATATTCATTAGCTTTTGTTCGTGGAGCTAACCCTGGTGAGATATCGCAAATGATATCAAACCCTGGTCATGCTTCGCACAAAAGCATGGGCTGAAAGGGGGTTAGCTCTTTTTCTATCGCCGCAACTCGCGGCAGAGAGGGGGTGAGACCCTTGGTGTTTTTCTCTTATCCCGTAGCATCAATGTATAGCTACGGAGATTATACCACTGCAATGACATGCAGTGGTAGAAACCACCATGTTGCGTATAGGCGTCCTGGAGATGCCGGTACGCAGTTTAAATGCCCATACTGCGGGCATTTCATGGTGTAACACCACACAAATACGACAGTCGGGGTTTGTGCGACCCCGAAACCACTGACCTCCGCGGTCAGTAAAGGGCGTCTGTCCGCCCCTGGGGTGATTCGCCCAGCTGGTAGCCCAGAAAAGAATCACAGGACATATAGCTCTAATCGGCAGAGCGCCCGCGTCGACAACGGTGTCGACGCAATGGGAGGCTGCGGGTTCGAGTCCCGCTGTGTCCGCTTCGCGGTTGCATGCGCAATCACACGACCTCATCACCCGTGTGAAGCCGTATGTAAGCGAAAAAACTTGGGTGT
>CAUOLC010000022.1:0-8564 GCA_963456285.1 uncultured Candidatus Saccharibacteria bacterium
GCGGACCGGTTGAACATGGGACGCGTGCGCGTGCAGCTGGAAGAATTGAGCTTCAAATATTTGATGCCGAAAGATTTTCACCGCACCAAAAGTTTGATGGATAGCCGATTGAAAAAATCGCAGCGAAAACTGGATCGTGTTCGCTGCGAAGTTGAGGCACGATTGAAGGAAGAGAAGCTGGTTTTCCAGATGGATGGCCGGGTCAAAAGCGTCTACAGTCTATTCAAAAAACTTGATAAGGTCGGTGATATTGATAAGATTTATGATTTGATCGCACTGCGAGTGATTGTTGATGATTTGTCAACCGGCTATTTGGTTCTAGGGATTCTGCACGACATGTATCAACCAATGTACGATCGAATCAAAGATTATGTCGCCAACCCCAAGCCGAACGGTTATCAAAGTCTACACACCACCGTGCAAACGCCGAGTGGGCAAATTGTTGAATTTCAAATTCGCACCAAAGAGATGCACGAATATGCTGAGCGTGGTTTGGCGGCTAGCTTCCACTACAATGAGCAGAAATTAACCGACGCGTACAAAAAGGGTCGTATGGGCGCTATGCCGGCAGACCTGTCGTGGATTCGCGACCTTCAGGAAGCGGCGGCACTGGCTGGTGAGGGCAAACGATTTGACTCTAATAAGTTCCGCATGAAATTATTCTCAGACCGCATTTTCGTGTATTCTCCAAAGGGTGATATCTATGATTTGCCGCGCGGTGCTTTCCCGCTAGATTATGCATATCGCATTCACTCCGACATCGCGGCGCACGCTAGCGGTTTTAAAATCAATGGCGTCATGAAGCCGTTTACCTATCATTTGCGGCACGGCGACACCATCGAAGTCTTAACCAATAAGTCCGCCCACCCGAAGCCGGATTGGCGCGAGCTGATTATAACGCCTCACGCTAAAGACAAACTACGTTTGCAATTGTCACGTAGCGGCGGCATCCTCCAGCAATTGACCGGCGGCGTTTCGTCACTGTTTCGGCATCGATAGTAGATAATGGCTTTGTGACAGAATAGCAATAAAATACCACACCTCAACCAGAGTGCTCTTTACAGGTGACTTACAGTCAGCCTGTGGCGTTCGGCTGACGGGGCCTTGCGCCCGTCACAGCCTCTGGTATGAGGGTGGTTCTTTATTACTTGTTTTGTTGCGTCGATACTCTTACGCTTGCTCGTTCCAGCGGGTGATTGAATCGCGGATGATTTGCTTGGCGCGTTCAACATCACCAAAGCCTTTGACCACTGTCGAGCCTGGTTTCTTCATATCTTTGTAGTGATTGAAATGATGTTCAATTTGCTTGAGGAGCTGCGGCGGCAAGTCTTCCAACGAGTTGATAGCATCGCCAGTGTTGCGGTCATCAGCTGGCACCACAATCACCTTGTCATCAACCTCATCATCATCAACAAACTCCAAAACACCGATAACCTTTGCTTCCATGAAAATACCTGTTGTCAGCGGCTGATCGGTGATGATCAAGGCGTCCAGTTCGTCGCCGTCCTCGTCCAATGTCTGCGGGATAAAACCGTAGTTGGTTGGTTTGGCGAAGATTGCTGGCTCGACGCGGTCCAGTTGCATGACTGCCAGCTCACGATTCCATTCAATCTTGTGGTTTGAGCCTTGTGGGATTTCAACAACGACATTGACGATGCCGTTCTCCACATCACCCGGTGTTAAAATTTGATTGAAGTCTGCCATGATTTACTCCTCTCTGGCTTTTTCTTGTAAATATTCACGAATCTGCAACGCTGCGACCGCACCCTCGCCAACTGCCGAAGCGATTTGCATGGTTGCACCGGAACGCACGTCACCCGAAGCAAAGACACCGGGAATATTGGTGCGCAAATGTTCGTCAGTAACAATGTGTCCGCCGAGGTCCAGCTCAACAGATGAGTCAGCCAAGAACTGCGTGTTCGGAATGAGACCGATGAAGACGAATAGACCGTCTGCAGTGAACTCTTTTTGTTCGCCATTTTGGGTTGATGTAACACCGTAAAACTTATCATCTTTGACGATAATTTCATCAGTCGTCGCACCGATATGGACGGTAATCTTACCCTCATCGACATACTTTTGCAGCTCTTTTTGCAGGACATCGCTGGCGCGTAATTCGCTGCGCACCAACAGGTCAATATGGCTAGCGTAGCGAGTCAAAAATATCGCTTCTTGCACTGCCGAGTTGCCACCGCCAACGACAATCAAGCGCTTGTCGCGATAAAAGGCGCCGTCGCACGTCGCACAGTAATGCACGCCGCGACCATACAGCTCGTCTTCGCCTGGCACACCCAGCTTGCGATGATTTGAGCCGGTCGCTAGCAACACTGCCTTGGCTCGCACCGGTTGACCATCAATCGTCAATTCCAATTCACCATCAACTTGCTTGAGTTCTGTAACATCGCCGTACTCGATATTCGCACCGAACCGCTCAGCCTGCTGCTGCAGCTCGGACGCCAATTTCATACCGGTCACACCCTCTGCAAACCCTGGGTAATTGTCGATTTGATCGGTGATAGCCGCCATGCCGCCGACCACGCCACGTTCATACAGTGTCGTCGGCACGTCCTCGCGCGACAGATAAATTGCGGCCGTGAGTGCGCTTGGACCAGCACCAACGATGATAACTTCTTTAGACATTGAGCCCCCTTGACTTATAATATCGTTTGATGATTTCTGGCATTTCTGGTTGTGGGATATCTGCTGGCTTTTCGATAGCCATGATGACAAATTTCAGTGGTGAATTGGCAGGGATTTTATCACCCTGGCCTTGACTGCCGTACGCCTTATCAGCTGGAATCGTCAGTTCACGCACACCGCCAATCTTCATCCCAACCAGGCCCTCTTTCCAACCCTGGATGACTGCCGTATTCGCCGGACCGTTTATAGCAAATGGTGCTTTCAATTTACCATCAGCGATTGACTGGTCAAATACTTCACCCTTGGCGTTCCAGCCAATGTAATACACTGCAAATTTGGTGTCATCTTTGACTTCTGCGCCGTCACCTTCCACCAAGTCCTCTTTGCCGAGCTCTTTGACATCGCCCGCCTCAAACGCACCGACTCGTGAGCCAAATTCGGCAAACTTGCTGTAATACTTATCGTTCAATTCTGCTGTTTGCGCCTCAACTTTCTTTTGGCGTTCTGTATTTGCTGCTTTATAGCTTTCTTGCGCTCGCTGTAGTTCAGCTTGATCTTTGGCTTCATTGCCCGGGGCCACCATCATGGCGATAAATCCGCCAACCGTACCCACCAACATCGTGATTGTAATGATCCAAATTCCTATTCTTTGCGATCTTGCTATCGCCATATCTCATCCTCCTCTATTTGTCCTATTATACATCAACTTTTGGCTCAGCGGCAATGTCATACGCAGCCAACCGCTCGCCCGCTACCCCAGGATTCTTCTGTAGCTCCAGCAACTTGGCGTAGATACCATTTGTTTTGGCCAATTCATCTGGCGACCCAACCTCATCAACTCGCCCATTTTTCAGGGTGATGATGGTATCAACCGCCGCGATAGTCGACAAGCGGTGAGCGATGATCAATGTAGTGCGGCCTTTCATCAACCGATCAAGCGCTTGCTGCACCAAATGCTCACTTTTATTGTCCAAATTGCTGGTTGCTTCGTCCAGTATCAAGATCGGCGCGTCTTTCAACACTGCACGGGCGATGGCGATGCGCTGTTTCTGACCCCCTGAAAGCTTCAAGCCGTGCTCACCGATCTGCGTGTCGTAGCCGTAGTCCAGCTGACGAATAAACTCATCGGCGTTGGCAGCTTTGGCGGCGGCAAAAATCTCCTTGTCCGTTGCATCAGCTTTGCCGTAAGCAATGTTTTCACGGATGGTGCCCGAAAAGAGCACAGGGTCTTGGAAAACGGTCGCAATGTGTCCGCGCAAACTGCGCTGGGTCAGGTTGCGAATGTCAGTATCATTGACAGAAATGACGCCACTATCACGTTCATACAGCCGCATCAACAAATTGGTAATCGTGGTTTTGCCGCCACCAGATTCACTGACCAGAGCCACGCGTTTGCCAGCGGGGACTGTAAAGGAAATGTTATGCAGAACGGGGCGATTTGGCACACTAGCGTATCGGAACGACACATCATCAAAGGAAATCGTCGCCTTTTCTGTGTTCAGGTGAGCCGCATCAGGCGCATCCTTAATACCAGGTTTGAGTTCCATGGCCGCAATGAAGTCCTTACTCCCCGACACTGCTTTCTGGAAGCCGTCAACGATGAAACTCATACTAAAGAGCGGCGTTCGCAGGTTGTTGATCAAGGTGATGAGCAAAATCATCTCACCAATCGTAAACTTTTTCTCGGTCGTCTGAACAAAAATGTACGCAAAGATGAGGAAAAAGACGATGCTCAAAATCAGCCCACGAATGACATCCATTTTGTGCCAATAGCGCGACTGCTTGCGCGTCACGGCGATGGTTTTACGGTAACGTTTGGTAAAATGTCGGTACTCCAAGCTTTCGCGGACATAGCTTTTGACCACTTTGATTTGCGATACGACTTCTGCAAATCGGCCACTGGCCATATCAACTTCGTGATTTTTATTTGACTGGAAATAGCGCCATTTTTTGCTGGTCAACACCGCCAGCCAGATGAATAACGGATACAATATCAATACCAGCAGTGCCAGCTCTAAGCTGTACGTCAGGACGATACCAATTGTGATACAGCTGGTCAGAAGCATTTGCAGGAAATTGTTTGCGAACATATTCAGGAAATTACTCATCTCGGTGATGGCGCGGTTTAGGCGGTTGATAATGGTGCCTGTCAATTCCCCATCAAAATAACTTTGTGGCAGACTAAGCAAGTGGTGATAATAATGCGTCGACAACTGTGCTTTGAGCTTGGTGGACATGACGTCACCCCAGTAGCCACCTAAGTTGCGAATCAACACGTTAGCAACATCAAACACCAGCAGCAAAGCCGCCAGCCACAACACCTGACTGACGCCAATGTTGTTGCCTTCAACCACTTCCACCATCAAAGTAGTAGCCCGCGATATGACATACGGCATGGCGATGCCAGTCAACGCCACTAATATCGAACACAGGCTAATTTTGGCATAAAACGGCAACATATTGTGCGTATAGCCAAGGGTACGGAGCAGCGATTTCATCAAACAAGCTCCGCGCCGTAAGTTTGTTGCATGGTCTGCTGGATCGATTCGATAATTGGCGTAATGTCGGAATCAACCAAGGTGCGCTGATGACTCGTAAAGACTAAGCGGAAGGTTAAGGTTTTTGTTGTCGCATCGTTTGATGGCTGGTATATGGATACCGCATGAAAGGCTACATCAATATCCACCGCTTTGAGGATGCGATCAATACTTTGGGCAACAGCTGCGTAATTGACGTCGGTTGGTAGTTTGAGTGAAATGTCGCGACTGGTCGATGGATAGCGGCTGAGCGGCTGATAATGGCTACCTCGCTTGGCGTAAACGGCCTCTAGACCAGCTGTATCCAAGCTCGCCGCAGCTACGTACGTTGGCAGTTTGAAGTTCTTGATGACTGATTGTTTCAATTCGCCGACTATACCGATAAACTGCCCGTCGGTTGTCTCGACTAATGCACTGCGCGATTGGTCAAATGGTGCCGCGACTGGAAACGCAAGTTCTTGTTCAATTGGCTTGAATACCAACTCAGCGCCAAGGTCGTGCGCCAGCTGTTCAACCAAGCGACGAATTTCGTAAAATGGCGCGCCCGCTCCCGGCTTTTTGGCAGCATAGACGATGTCAGTGAACTGGCTGGCTTCTGGCAAACCATCTTCGCCTGGGCCATGCATTTTGCTGTGGCCCTTGCCCATCTCAAACAAGGCAAATTCATCATGTCCAGCCTTGATGTTGGCATGGACCTTGTCGAGCAAACTCGGTAGCACCGTCAAGCGGTAGTATTGTAAATCAGGGCTGAGCGCGTTTGACAATTTGTATGCCTGAGTAACGTCTTGCTCAGCGTTTTTCAAGATGCGTTCGTGAACGAAGCTGTACGTTACAACTTCATTAGCGCCAGAGCGCGATAGACTTTGGCGAACGGCGTTTTTTAGTTCACGGCGCAGGTTTTTCGGTGTTGATTTGATACTGCGACGCGGCAATTGGCGAGGTAATTTATCAAAGCCATACAGCCGACCGACCTCCTCAATGACATCCTCAGGAAATTCAATGTCGGTACGCCAAAATGGTGGAGTAACTTCTAATATATTTTCCCTTGTCTCTTTAGTTGCTGTAGTTTTACCACTATCAGTGCCTAATTTTACATTTACATGTACTTTTGGATCAATTATTTCTTTTATATCTACTTCAAACTCGACGTTAGTTAAAAGTTGTTTAATTTTATTGCTATCGATCTGAGAACCAAGATTATAGTATATACTTTTGCCAAGCACTGATTCAACTTTAGCAACTTTTAGCTTAATCGTACTTTTATCTTGCTCCGATTTTGTCAAATCAAACACTTCACTCGCCTGCACCCCACCAACCATGCTCATCAGCTGTTTCAATACGGCAGCATTTTGCAGTGGCGACTGACCCTTATTAAACCGCGTGAGTGCGTCGGTGAAAATACCGTGACGCATGGCCGTGCGACGCAGCGCATACATGTCAAAATTAGCACATTCGAGAACGATATTTTTCGTGCCATCTGAAACTTCAGTGTCGGTACCGCCCATAATTCCCGCGAGACCTATCACACCCTCGCCGTCAGCGATAACGATATCGTCCGTCGTCAGTTCATATTCCTTGCCATTAAGCAGACTGACTTTCTCGCCATTACGAGCCAGCCGCGCCCCGAGTTTATGTCCGCGTAGTTTATCATAGTCATACGCGTGCGTTGGCTGCGCCGTCAGTAGCATCATGTAATTTGTCGCGTCAACAATGTTATTAATCGGCTTGCCGCCCATCGCCACCAACTGACATTGTAACCACAATGGGCTTGGATCCACGGTAACGTCACGGATTGCCACCGCCATGAACCGCGGTACTAGTTCAGGTGCTTCGTTGGTTACTGTCAATTCTAGACCTTCAACCTCGATAAATTGCTGCTCCGATTTATACCACTCAGGACTGGTAAACTGCTGGTGAAAAATCCCAGCAATCTCGCGCGCCACACCGAGTTGACCAAAGCAGTCCGGCCGGTGAGTGAACATCTTGTTTTCAATATCCAGCACATAGTCGTCCAAACCAAACGTTTCCGCGAAACCCGCACCCGCGCTTATCTCAACACCCGCCGGCATGTCATGTTCATGAATTTCAACAATTCCCTCGTGATCCGTGCCGATATCCAGCTCATCCGCCGCCGCCAACATACCTTGGCTCAGCACACCGCGCAGCGGTCGCGCGTCCAACACAAACAGCTCATCGTCATCAAAACTGGCTGGCACCACGCTTTTCGGCGGCAGCCAAATCGCCCACATATCTGCATGTACATTTGGCGCACCGCAGACCACCTGCACCAGCCCGTTCTCATCACGCGGCACATCCGCCACCGCACCGCCATCGTCAATCTTAGTCACACTCAGTCGATCGGCGTTAGGATGCTTGGCACATTCAACCACCCGAACAATCCGTGCGCCACCATATTTGGCCTTCAGGTCGATCACTTCCTCGACACCGCCAAGTTGCTGATTGACCTGTGCCACCAACTCGTCCACTGACGGCAATTCAAAATTAATCAATTGTTTGATAAGATTTAGGCTGACTTTCATACTAGTTACCAGTATACCATCTTATCTATAACTATTCGACTTTTGTAGAGCCAGGCCGCAGGCTGGCGATTACTGGCGATATTCTTTTGCTTTATATAAAGCAATGACTTTCTGTTGCTCGGGCGTAAATCGCCGTGATTCGCGCATTTTTTGGTAAGCTTTGTTACGCATCCAGGCATCGACATGCCCGTTTTCTAGTTCAGCCAGCGTCAGCTCAAAAAACTGCACCGCCGCCGTGGCGTACAGCCAAGCCAGCGCCATTTTGACATAGTAGCCGTCGTGTTTAATGTCTCGCAGCGCTGCGAAAACCTGGTCAATATGTGCTTCGTCTAGGAAATTAGTCATCAAAGAAACCACACCGTAGCGCACTGTCAATTCAGCCTCACCCTGCAAACATGCCAGCGCAAAATCCCACCACACTTCGCCGGAAAATCGCCGCTTTTTCTCTATGAAAACGTCAATGTGAGCCCATGAATCAACGCGCGGCAAATATTGCCTAGTCAAATTAATCGCTGTCTGATCATCAAGCCGAGCGTGCGTAATCAACAATCCACACAACAACACGTAGTCGAAAGATTCATCCTGAACCGTCAGCAATTCACTAATATCCGCTGCGCTCATATCAGGTGCCAATTCTCTCGCCAAGCGCCGCAAATCCGGCACACGCACGCCGATGACCGGCATCTCGGTATTGACGATGCGCTTATTAAACTCAGCATACGTCTCGTTGCCCTCAGCGAGCTTTGCCAGCTTTGTCACAATGTCATCATACATATCGCTATTAGCCTTCGTGCTTAATTAATATAGACCAGCGCAATACCTAGTCATATTATTTATTCTACATTAT
>CAUOLC010000023.1:0-7419 GCA_963456285.1 uncultured Candidatus Saccharibacteria bacterium
TGAAGATTATGCATTCGGGGGCGCATTTGGCGCTGATTGACGAGCCGACTAATCACATGGATTATGTGGCCAAGCAACAGTTTATCGACTGGATGAGTTCGCAGCCGCGCCAGGCCATGCTGATCATCACGCACGACCGCGATGTGCTGGGCCGGGTGGATCGAATCGTTGAACTCAAAGATGGCGGGTCGGTCAGTTACCGCGGTAATTATGACGCCTACCTCAAACAGAACGCTCAGGCGACGGCGGCGGGCATGAATAATTTTGAGCAGGTCGAGAAGCGGATAGCTAACCTCAAACAAAAGGCATTGGATTATCAGCGGCTGAAGGAAAAGTCGCGCAATCCTGGTACTATCCAGAAGTTTAAGCGGCTGGAAAATGAAGCGCGGGCCGAGCTGGCGGAATTATCAGAGATGGACAAGCCGACCTTTTGGATTGATAAGGAGTCGGCTGGGCAGCTTGATTATAAGTCGGCTGAACGTTACGGCAAGTTCAAGGCGCGTAATATCCGGCTGTCGATGAAGGACGCGGCCAGTCGCAGCCAGCATGTGCTGGTGCGGGTTGAGGACGCGGCAGTTGGCGTTGGCGAGCAGATATTGTTTGAGGACGTGAATATTGATCTGCGTGAGGGTGAGGCGATGGAGCTGCGCGGCCGTAATGGCGCTGGTAAGACGACGTTGATTCGGATGTTGTTGGCAAGCGGTGGTGTGGCTCACCCGTCTCGTAAACATCTTTTTCCTCAGGCCGGCGCGCCGCCAATTGATTCAGCTGGCGCTCTTGGCGCGCCTTTGCCGGAAAGGCAAAGCCTTCAGAAAAAGAGTTTGACGAGCCAGCTCGAATATACTCAGAAGGAATCTGAGACGCCGCTCGCGCCAGATGCGCCAGCAGCAGCGACACCTCCTACGCTGGAGGCTGTGAAACGTTCGCGAGGAGCGGACGCTTCAGCCGAACGCTCGCGTAGTATCTCCAGTGGAGATGCAAGCGAAAAGAGTACTCCGGCGCAGGAGCGTGGCGCAGCCGTCACCCCTATCCTCTACTCCGGTAATCTCTTCCTCGATCCGCAGGTGCGGGTGGGTGTGTATGAGCAAGAGATCGATGAGCGGTATTTGGCGGATCCTTTGGAGGCGGCGATTGAGAAATTATACCTCAGTCGCGACCTGCCGATTTCCGAGACAAAGATTCGCCAATTGCTAGCTGATTATCTGTTCACCGAAGCCGATCGGATGACGCCACTGGCGCGCCTGTCGGGTGGTCAGAAAGCCCGCTTTCAAATTATCGCCATGCTGGCAAATGACCCGCAGCTGCTAATCTTGGATGAGCCGACCAACCACCTTGATCTGCCAAGCATCGAGGAGCTGGAGACGGCACTGGCGAAATATTCTGGCGCCATCCTGTACGTCAGCCACGACAATTATTTCCGTCAAGCAATTGGCGGTGAGGTGGTGCAAATCGGCGCAGAATAAAAATCCCGCCACTGTCAGGCGGGATAATTCGTATTCAAACACGTATTCTTTAATCAGCTAACAAGCCATTCTTGCGCAGCAAATCTTGCAGCTTTGGTCGGTCAAAGCCAAGTACTAATTCCCCGTTAATGTCGGTGACTGGCACGCCTTGGAAATTGCCGCCGTTTTTTGCCAACAATTCTTCTTTAGCGGCAGGTTCTGCTTCAATGTCTTTTTTAATGAAATCGATTCCCAGTTTTTCCAACCATTCCATTTCAGTGTGGCAAAATGCGCACCAACTGGTGCTGTAGACGGTTACTTTGGCGCTGTGATTAGTTGCTGTATCTTCGCTCATATATTCCCCTCAACTTTCTTTACGTAAGTCTATTATAGCATATTGTACATGCTTATCGACAAGTGTATAATGATGAGTAATCATGGGTGCGGACAACAAAAAAACAGGATTTACCCTACCAACAGTTCTCATCACCTCAGTAATTATGCTGACCTTACTTTTGGTGGCCATGCAGCTGGCTGCCTCATATGCGGCGGCGTTACGGGACCGGTATTATAACCAATTGGCGCGCGAAGCTGCTGAAAGTGGTCTGGCATATGCTGTGTCTTGTCTGCGCAGCAACGGTATGATCTCGCCGTGGGGATCAAAAAATCTAGCTCCAGAAACAAACTGTGCGGGTGATCCAGAGCCTGGTCAGGCAAATACTGTGATGCATGAAGGCAATATTCGAACGCGGTTTACTGTCCCTCCTCTTGGCTCAATCGGTGGTGAGGTCCAGCAGGCCTATGCTACCGGCTATGTTGAGCTACTACGACCAAGTGGCGGCGTGTGGAAGACGTATACCCGAGTTTTGTCATTGGCCACTGGAGCACAAACACGTGTCGACACCTTGGCGTTTGGATATGAGGGTGATATGCACGGCATACAGCACAAAGTATTCTTTGCGACAATTGACTCTGCTGGACGTGTCCGGTCAGTTGGGGCGAACGACCGCGGTCAATTGGGCGCTGGATTGATTTCGACAGCTCAGCCAACGCCAGTGAGATTTAATATGTCCCAGCGCGCAGTTTCAGTGCACACCAACTTTGTCTCTGTCGGTGGAAACTTGATGATTCGAGATGAGAATGGTGAAGTGTATGGTGCTGGCAAGAATGACCGGGGTCAGCTGGGTGCTGGCTATATGAGTCCAACCGTTTCAACCCCAGTACGGTTTGGTTTGCCAATTGGTGTCAAAGCAGTTACTGTCAACTCAGGTTGGGCAAACTTTGTACTAGGAAATGACAAAAATATTTATGCCGCGGGTGAATGTACGTATGGCCTGTTGGGCACTGGTGATTATACCGTTACTCCAGCGTATGCGACTGCCTGTAGTAATAGGTCCAACCCAAAGCGTGTCGCCTTACCTTTCCCGAACCCTGGTAACCCAGCAACAATTCCGACAGCTCATCTGGTACAGGACCGATATAATGCTTATGTCATCATGCAAAATGGCGCAGTGTATGGTTGGGGCGCGAATGATTACTATCAGTTGGGTCGCGCCAATATATCAAGTTCATCAACACCGGTAAAAATTGGTAACTTTGGCGATCACGGCAAACCACGTGCCATGCAGCTGGCTTTTGACGGAGGTACCTTATATATCTTGGCAAATGATGGTAAGGTGTACGGCGTGGGTGGCTCAAACCATTTGGAGGTCGGTAAAGATAACCTAGTGTTCCGTTGGCGATTTTTAGAGGGTCGTTGCATGGAAGCGGTTGGTCCTACTACAGTAGCTCCTCGTAGTTGCAATGACAGCTCTCAGCAGCAATTTGAGTACACACCACAAGAGCAGATCAAAATAAATGGTAAATGTGTGGAAAATACCGCTGGTGACCTCGTGAATATTCGTTTGGCAAATTGTAATCCTTCAGCCGCCATTCAGCGCTGGCGCATGGTCTCCTATGGTTCGGATCGTATTTTCCGTCGAGGTGCCAGTAACCACTGTTTGGCAGCTAACGCTTCTGGCACAGCAATGGCGATATCTGCTGGTTGCCCACCAACTAATAAGCATATCTTCTTCAGGCTTCAGACACCAAAAATTCGAGATCTTGGCGTCCCGGGTTTTGTGCAGCAGATTTCTACGGACGAGTTGTTTGCATCATATCGTACATCTGATGGAAATGTGTACAGTACTGGTAGCAATTACCATGGTGTGTTTGGTAATAGCGCTAACCACGCAAATGGGGCTACTAACTGGAGGAACCCAACCCCAGTAAAATTCATGCTGCCAGCCGGCGTGAAAGCAGTTGATATCTGGTCAACAGCATACGCAGGGCGTGTCAGTAACTTGTTTGTAGTGGGTGATGACGGTAAGGTGTATGGTGCTGGCTCTAATGAAAATGGTCAGCTGGGTACTGGTGATAAAGTCAGCCGTAATGCACCAACGCCAATGCAGTTGTTTGGCAGTAGTCCAACTGCTCCTCGTGCCAAGCACGTGGAAAGTGGTGGCGGTACGACCGTGATCTTTACGACTGATAACCGCGTCTATACTGTCGGCAATAACAATCGAGGACAGCTCGGTGATGGTACGACGACTGATTCAACAGTGCCAATTTTGGGTCGTTACACGAATGTACCGATCCAAGAACATCTCGTCTTCTAATAGCCTTAACGTGACGTGAGGTGCCAGCCGCCGCACCAATGGCATTTGTAGGTCGCTAGGAGCAGCTGCGGATCAGTTAGCTGACGGCTAGCTATTTCCCTTTCGGCTTGTTGTTGGGTTGAAAAGCGGCGTTTTTGATGGCAATTGTTGAGCTCATGTACAGTAGTTAGCGGCTGTCTATTTTTCTGGACTGGTTGAGATCTTGGATAATTTTTCCTCGGCATATTGTCAAATAGTATAGCAGATTGATATAGTATAGGTAATGGCTGAAAAACCTAAGGTTCAGAGCGACCAAAAAACAGACGTAGATGCCACTGCGGTTATGATGAAAACTATCATCGGGACGACGTGGCGCATGTTTGTACCGAGCATCGGTCTGATGCTCGTGGGGCTATGGGCAGACCTAATACTGCACACGAAACCGTGGGTGATGGTTGCAGGGATTATCGTGGGTCTGGCGACGTCAGCAGGGTTGATTTATCAACAAATACGATTCATAAAACAGAGAGAGGCTAATCAATGATACACCAGTTTGCAAGCAGTCTGCATATTTCAGTGAAAGCAGATGAAATATTACAGGTTGGCGGTATTTCCATCACTAACTCTCACCTGTTGGGTGCTTTGGGGCTATTAGTTTTGCTGTGGATTATGCTACGAACACGCGCGGCAGCACTGGGTAAAAAGAAACCTAACTTTGTGACGCGTTTGGTTAACTGGACGTTTGATGGCTTGTACGGCACGGTCAAACAGGTCATCCAAGATGACGTTTGGGCGGCGCGAGTAGCACCATTGACTATCACTATATTTTTCTTTGTGATAGCACAGTACTGGCTGGGGCTGCTGCCTTTCGTTGGTCCTGTGACAGTTGGAGAGCACGGCACTCCCCTGTTTCGTGGCGGTGTGGCTGATTTGAACATGACGTTTGGCCTGGCTATCATCACCATCATTGCGGCGCAAATTTATGCGTTCCGCTACTTGGGATTCCGCGGCAACATGGGGCGATATTTCGTCAATCCACTGAAAGATCCAATCATGTCATTTGTTGGTATTTTGGAGTTGGTAGCAGAGTTCTCGCGCTTGCTGGGACTGAGTTTTCGTTTGTTTGGTAATGTGCTGGCGGGCGAAGTGCTGCTGATCATGATCGCCTATCTAACAAAGTACGCTTCACCGGCGATGCTACAGCCGTTCTATCTGTTCGAGTTATTTATCGGCGGTATTCAGGCATATATTTTCTTTATGTTGTCAACGGTATTTATTTCCCTGGGACTCACTCCTCACGGCGACCATAACGAGTCCGACCATGCGCATGTTCATTCCCCTGTTGATATTTCAAAGAAAATGACAGAGAATGAAAATAAGTAGTTAAGTAATAATTATAAGGAGAATATCAACCATGGAAGCATTAGCTTTTGCCTTAACTTACGCAATCCCAGCAGCCTTTGCAGCAATCGGTGCCGCAATGATCGGTGCCGCAGCGATGAACGCCGCAGGTCGCAACCCAGAGAAAATTAACGACTTGCGTACCATGATGATTCTTGGTATTTCATTTATTGACGCCTTGGCAATTATCGGTTTCGTGGCTGCCATCGTCGGTAAGGTTATGTAATTTAGAGGTAAATTGTGGAAAGATTGGTAACACAATTTGCGAGTGCTGAGGCTCACGCAGCTGATAAGGCTGACTTGTTTGGCTCTTTGGGAATCGACTGGAAGCTGTTGATCCTGCAGTCAGTGGCATTTTTGATATTACTGTTTGTGTTGAGCAAATGGGTGTATCCGCCACTGGCAGCGATGCTCGACAAGCGCGAAAAAGATCTTCGAACGGCGGAAAAAGCTGCCAAATCAGCGCGTGAAAATGCTGACAAGACTGAGAAAATGATCAACGCATCGATGCGTAAAGCGCGAGCGGAAGCACGTGACATCGTTGCTTCAGCCAGGAATGAAGCAACGGAAATCGTTGAAGCCGCAGCCAAGAAAGCCGAAACACGAGCCGACGGCATCATCGAGGCGGCTCGGACAGAAATTGCTGGTGAAGTTGCGGCTGCGCGCCAAGCGTTGCATAACGAAACATTGCAATTGGTGGCTGAGGCAACCGGCACCTTGGTGAACGAGAAATTGGACGCTAAAAAAGACGGCAAATTGATCGAGAAAGCTTTGAAGGAGGCGCGCTAATGCCTGCACGAACGTCGCGTCGTAAATTGGCTCGGTATGTGGCTGAACGATTGTTGAACAACGATACGAAAGTTATTGACGAAGTAGCGGCGCTACTCAGCCATGAAAATCGTCAGCGTGAAGTCGACTTGTTGGTGCGTGATATTCAGACAGAACTGGCGGAGCGTGGCTTAACGGTGGCGACGGTTGAATCAGCGCGAGCATTGACGGATGAGGCGCGTTCGGCTATCATGACGCTACTCAAGAAACCTCAGACGGTTGTTCAATTGAGCGAAGTTGTTCGCCCAGAACTCATCGGCGGCTTCAAGCTACGGACGCCAACCGCAACGCTGGACGCAACGATTGCCAAGAAATTAAACGACTTGCGGGCGAAGAAAATCTAGGAGGAAAAATGAGCAAGATTGATGTGACAGAACTAGCCAAAAGCCTGCGGGAAAAAATCGCGCAGCTGGAGGCGACGGAAGGACTAGAGGATGCTGGTGTCGTCATCCGCGTCGGCGACGGCGTGGCGTGGGTGCATGGCCTCAGTAAAGCTGGCTACAGCGAAGTGCTGGAAATTGAGACTGATGGCGGCACAGTGGAAGCCTTTGCACTGAACTTGATGGAAGATGAAATCGGTGCGGTTATCCTTGGCGGTGAAGAAAAAGTCAAGGCTGGCGCCAGTGTTCGTCGCAAGGGTGCGGTGCTGGACGTGCCAGTTGGCGAGGAGCTGCTCGGCCGCGTGGTTGACCCGCTCGGTCGGCCGCTGGATGGCGGACCAGCTATCAAGACCAAAAAACGTGGGCTGATTGAGCGCCCAGCCATCGGCGTGATGGGCCGCAAGTCGGTGCATGAGCCGCTGATGACTGGTATCATGTCAATTGACGCCATGTTCCCAATCGGTCGCGGGCAGCGCGAGCTGATCATCGGCGACCGCCAGACGGGAAAGACGGCCATTGCCATCGACACCATGATCAACCAGGCGCGGCAAAAGACCGGCGTGGTCAACGTTTACGTGGCGATTGGACAGAAATTATCAAAGATTGCCCGGTTGGTTGACCGCCTGAAAGAAGAAGGCGTGATGGAGCAAACCATCGTGGTGGCGACCAGCCCGTCAGACGCGGCTTCCCTGTTGTACCTGGCGCCATATGCTGGTACGGCCATGGGTGAAT
>CAUOLC010000024.1:0-7118 GCA_963456285.1 uncultured Candidatus Saccharibacteria bacterium
GCTATGCGGGTGATCGCTGACCATTTGCGAGCGGCGACGTTTCTGGCGGTTGATGGTTGCGTGCCGAGCAACAAGGAGCAAGGCTATGTGATGCGCCGCTTATTGCGCCGGGCGATTCGTTTTGCACACGAATTGGGTATTCAGGATGCGTTTTTCGAGGAGATTGTGCCAGTTATCGCTGATTTGTATATTCAAGATTTCCCAGAGGTGGCCGAACAGCGTGACAAGATTATCATTACACTGATGAAAGAAGAAAAAGCCTTTGCTCGTACGCTACTTAAGGGCACGAAGCATTTATTGAGCTTTATTGCTGACGGATTGACGGGTCAAGAAATTTTCACTATGCATGATACGTATGGTTTCCCATATGAACTGAGTGTCGAGATTGCCAAGCGTCATCATATTCAGCTCGCGGCAGATTGGAAGGCGGAATTTGATGCCTGTATGGCGGAGCAGCGTAAGCGTTCTCAAACTGCTGCCAAAGGTACATTTAAAGGTGGGCTGGAAGGTCAGACTATGGCACACCGTCGACTGCATACGGCGAATCATCTGATGTACGCAGCACTAAGGCGAGTATTGGGCGACCACGTCATGCAACGCGGCAGTAATATCACTGCTGAACGTCTGCGGTTTGACTTTAACAATGACGCCAAAGTTACGCGTGAACAGCTGGACGAGGTGGAGAGACTAGTTAACACTTGGATTGACGCTGACTTGCCTGTTAGCTATACTGAATACCCAACCGAGGAAGCTTTCAACATGGGCGCGGTTGGTGCCTTTGGTGACCGCTACGGCGATACTGTCAAGGTTTATCAGATGGGAGAGGGTGACCAGCGAGTTAGCTTCGAAATTTGCGGTGGTCCGCACGTGGACCACACTGGTCAATTGGCTCAGGATGATGACGGCATACCAAACGGTAAACGATTTAAGATAATCAAAGAAGAATCCAGCTCTGCCGGTGTGCGACGCGTAAAAGCCGTACTAAAATAGGCTATAAAGTTTGCTCAAAAAGCATCAGCAGTATATAATTTAGGGTATGGTACTAAAAGACTTGCTCAAAAAAACCGAAAAAGAAGAACGAGAGTTATTAGTTAGTCTGGACATTGGTACGGAAGCTGTTAAGGCTTTGATTGCTGAAGTGCGAAATGATGCCATTGAAGTGATTGGCGTTGGTCGCAAGCAGCAAGAGTTAGGTGATATGCACTCGGGGGCAATCGCTGATATATCTGGTGTGGTCGCCAACTGTGAAGCAGCCCTGGCAGAAGCAGAGGAAAAGGCCGGTGTTCAGGCACGACGCGTTGTGATTGGTATCGCTGGAGAATTGGTCAAAGGTATGACGAACACCATCCGCTATCGTCGTCCGCAGCCAGAACGAGCGTTGGACGTTGCCGAGATGGAATTTATCATCGAAAAAGTTCAGGAGCGAGCACAAGGCAAAGCTCAAGCACAGATCGCGTTGGAAACTGGCAATGAAGACGTCGAAGTGAAATTGGTCAACTCGGCCCTGGTGAGCTTGCACATTGATGGCTATAAGGTGTCAAATCCAATCGGTTTTCAGGGCAAAGACGTGGCAGTGCAGATCTATACGGCGTTTGCGCCAATGGTGCATATCGGTGCGCTGGAAAAGGTGGCTGATGAGTTGGCGTTAGAGCTGATAGCGGTAGCTGCTGAGCCATTTGCGGTCAGTAGAAGCGTGTTGGGGACAGATGCCAATAGTTCATTCACTGCAATTTTAGCAGACGTTGGTGGTGGAACGACCGACATTGCCGTGGTCAATGACGGTGGCGTGGAAGGCACCAGGATGTTTGGCATCGGTGGTCGCAGTTTCACTAGAACGATTGCCACGGAGCTTGATCTCAGTTATAAAGATGCTGAAAAACTCAAACTCAATCTCGGTCACGAATACGTCAAGCCGTCGGTCAAGAAGCGGCTTGATAGTGCGATTGATAAGACGCTTGAGGTGTGGCTATCTGGAGTAGAATTGGCATTAAGCGAATTTGATAGTGTTGATCATTTGCCAAATAGAATTTTACTGTGTGGTGGAGGCGCCAGCTTAGAAAAATTGGTTGACGCCCTGGGTAATGAACCATGGTACAAAGAGTTACCATTCACGAAAAAACCAGTGGTGCAGCGCATCAAACCGTCCGAGGTGGTTGGTATTACTGATACAACAGGTGATATCACTGACCACACATTTGTGACAGCGATGGGCTTGCTGCGCGTAGGATATGATACAATGGTAAGTGGCCAAGATGCTAATGGCTTAATGGATAAAATTAATCGATTACTTAAAATATAAATGAACAAAGATGTTATCTATATCGATGTTGAAGACGATATCACCAACATCGTCAGCAAGATAAAAGATTCAAAAGCGCGTATCGTTGCATTGGTACCTCCTAAACGGGTTGGTATATTGCAGAGCGCGGTCAATATGAGATTGTTAAATCGTGCGGCGGAAAATGCCGAGAAGCGAATCGTGTTGATTACCGGTGACCAGGCGCTCAGTGGTTTGGCAGCCGCAGCCCGCATCCCAGTGGCCAAGACATTGCAGTCTCGTCCAGAAATTGCGGAAATTCCAGCCATCGATGTTGATGATGGCGATGATGTGATTGACGGTAGTGAGATACCGGTCGGTGAATTGGCGGACAGGGCGACACCGAAAGCGCGAAATAAGGCTGATGATGCTATCGATGCAGCCATAGCCGAGGACGAAAAGCCATCAAAACCAGTAAAACCAGCTAAGCCAGCAGGCAAAGGCAAGCCAAAAGTCCCAGATTTTAATGTTTTCCGCAAAAAATTAGTCTTGATTGGCGGCGGCATCGTTCTATTTGTTCTGTTCATGGTTTGGGCAATTTGGTTTGCGCCACATGCCACAGTGGTGATCACAGCCAAAACAACCACGTCTACCGTTGATAAATCGGTCACATTAAAGCAAGATGGCAAAGTTGATGCTGCTAACAACACCATCAAGTCGTTGCGCCAGGAGCAAAAGAAAGAGCTCTCTGTTGATTTCACCCCTACGGGTAAGAAGAAAGTTGGTGAAAAAGCAAGTGGTACGATGCACCTTGTTCGAACATCGGTATCAAGCTTGACGCTAACAATTCCGGCTGGAACGTCCTTCTCGTCGGGCGATTATACGTTTGTCAGCACAGAGCCAGCCAGCTTGTCGGGCACCTCAATTGGTCCTGGCGGTGTCATCCAATCGGTGGCAACCGTCAAGGTGCAAGCAACTCAGGTTGGTAGTGAATACAATCTATCGTCACGAAGCTACTCTTCAAATGTGAGCGGCTTTTCGGCGGCGGGCACCGCAATGAGTGGCGGCTCGAGTCGGGAAGTGACTGTGGTGTCGGCTGATGATGTTGCCAAAGCCAAAGCCAAACTTGATGCGCAAAAAGATCCGTCGCTACAGTCAGCAGTCAAAGCACTGTTCCCGTCTTCAAGCATCGTCATCAATGAAAGTTATCAAGAAGCTCGTTCAAATCCGACGCCTTCAGTGGCGGTTGATCATGAAGCCAGCGGTACCGTTCAGTTGAAAACAACGGTGACAGCCAGTATGCAGGGTATTGATCGCTCTGATATGAAGCAGTTCTTGGAGGACACGCTCAAGAAAGAAATTGGCAGCAAGAAAAACCAAAAGATCTATAATGATGGGTCAAATGAGGTAAAATTTGCGCAATACAGTGAGCGCAATAATGCCGTGCAAGTTCGATTAACCGCAAATGCGAAGATTGGCCCAGAAATTGATGAACACAAAGTCAAAGAACAGGTCAAGGGCCGAAACTATGGTGATGTTCAGTCGAGCCTCGAATCAATCGAAGGCGTGCAGGATGTTGATACGAAATTCTCACCGTTTTGGGTGCGCACCGTGCCAAACAATGACAAACATATTAGTATAGAATTTAAATTGGATAATGGCCGGTAAGAATTTGCTGGCACTAGACGTCGGTGAACGACGAATTGGTTTGGCTATGGCTGATACTTCAGTCAGAATCGCTGTGCCGTTTGGTTGGCTGGAGAATAATGATGAGATTTTTACCAAGTTGGCGGAAACAGTATTACGTCATGACATTGACATCATTGTCGTTGGCTATCCGCGCAATCAGTCGGGCGAACCAACCAAACAGACAGCGTTTGTAGAGCAGTTTGTCGATGGTTTTTCTGAGATTGAGCTTGATGCTGAGCTGGTTTATCAAGATGAGTCGCTCAGTAGTGTTGAAGCTGAACGTCGGTTAGGTCGCGTTAAAGATAAAGGTGAGATTGACGCTGAGGCTGCCAGCATCATTTTGCAGGATTATTTGGAGGTACACTATGCAGATTCGTAAGTCGAGAAAATGGATGATTGTGGTAGCTGGCTTGGTGGCAGTGCTCGGTTTATCTGCTGCGGCTGGAGCTGGTTGGTATATACACAATCTTTCGGCGGTAAACGCAGGCGACCAGACAGTAACGCGGGTCAATATCGCCAGCGGCATGACAGCTCCTCAGGTGGCATCTGCTCTGGAAGAAAAGAAACTTATCCGCAGTCGGTACGCATTTTTGGGCTATATCAAATTGAAGCGAATTGATGCTCGATTTAACGTCGGCGTGTATGCTGTTAAGCCATCGCAGTCAACACCTGAGATCATCAAACATCTGATCAATGGTCAATCTGATGAGATGGCTGTTCGCTTCTACCCTGACGGTACGTTACGCGGAAAAGATTACCGCTCAGTCGAAAGCGCTCTCAAAAAAGCTGGATATAACGACGCCGACATTGAAACTGCCTTTAAAGCAGACTACGACAGCTATGTATTCAAATCACGGCCAACAGGCGCTGACCTGGAGGGTTTTGTCTATGGCGATACGTATTTTATGAGCGGTGATGCAACCGCCAAATCAGCAATTCAGCGAGCATTATCAGAGTTTGATCAAGTAGCCAGAAAAAATAATTTGGAAGAAAAGTTCAAAAAACGCGGATTGACGCTCTATCAGGGTATAACGCTCGCTTCCATCGTTCAGAAAGAGTCGATCGGCTGCGGTGTAGGTACTGAAGTCTGTGAAGACCAGCGAAAGATCGCTAGCGTATTTTATAACAGGATGAAAGCCGGCATGAACTTAGGGTCGGATGTGACCTATCAGTATGCTGCTGACAAGATGGGCGTCACTCGTGATACGCAGCTTGACTCCCCATACAATACTCGCGTGCACAAAGGGTTGCCTCCGGGACCGATAGCTACTCCCGGGCTAAGTGCACTGAATGCGGTTGCTGACCCGGCACAGACAGATTACCTCTTTTTCCTCAGTGGTGATGATAATGTAACTTATTTTGCTAAAACAGATGCCGAGCACACTGCTAATACCAAGGCGCATTGTCATCAGAAGTGTCAGCAATCTTGACAAAATGTATTTTCTAAAAATGTTTTGACTTAAATGTCAATATAGACTATAATAGATGTCAGCTTAACCGTGAACAGTTAACTCTGTTTTTAACTGTCGAGGGTTGAGCCTACCAAAACGGTCGTACGGATACAGCACAAAACTAATCGTTTATGAAATATCACTAATTATTAGGTCGACAACGTATCCTGTTCTATTGCGAGAAGAAAGACTCATTATGGTAGTAGTACTGGTGGTAACACCAATGCAGGAGAACGATTATTCGTAACACATCAAAGACTCGACAGAGTCGTCTAGCGCGAGTACGGTCAGCTTCTATCTATGTAGCCCTATTTGCACTTATTGTTTCATTTTTGACTATTAATAATTATCATCAGGGAACCGGGGTTACTGGAGTGGAGGTTTCTGCCCAAGAGTCTCAGGTTGCTAACCCAAATCCAAAGTCTACAACCACAAGTAAGGAAAAAATGTCAGTCGATCAATTAGAGGTGGCTGACGCTGTCGCTAGTTTAGCGGAGGCTACTGATTTACCATCTGCTGGTGACTTGCGCGAAGCAACTACTTCTTTGCAAATCCAGAAGCAGTTAGCTCAAACTGACGCAGAGGTTATCTCTAAGCCGCAGCTTATCCAACCGGAAACGTCGTCTCAGCGTGGTATTACCGAATATGTTACTAAGCCGGGTGATGATTTAGCTAAAATTGCTGCTAAGTTCAAGATTTCAACTCAAACGCTGCGTTGGGCAAACAATATGACCTCTGACGCTGTTGAACCGGGTAAGACACTGTTGGTACCACAAGTTGATGGTGTGGTCTATACTGTTAAAGAGGGTGATACTGTCGCCGCCATCGCTTCAAAGTATAAAGTTGATGCTGAGCGAGTTTTATTGTATAACTCACTGGATCGCGTGGCACAGCCAACGGTCAATACGCGCATCGTCTTGCCTGGTGGTGAACTGCCAGAAAATGAGCGCCCAGGGTATGTCGCACCGCGCGGTGGACGAAGCAGTAATAGTCATTCTGGTTATAGTGGCGTAAGTTACGGTAACGTCGCTGCATCTGTTGGTAACCGATACGCACCAGGTAACTGTACATGGTACTCATATGAGCGACGTTTGGCACTTGGTCGTCCAATTGGTAGCTTCTGGGGTAACGCCAATACTTGGGCTGCGAGTGCACGTGCTGCTGGCTTTACGGTCAATAAGACACCAGCTCCGGGTGCTATCTTCCAGAGCTCAGGTGGCTACTACGGACACGTTGGAATCGTTGACAGGGTTGAGAACGGTCGGGTGTTTGTGAGTGACATGAACTTCGCTGGCTACAATGTCATCACTCACCGTGAGTTGACCAACCCAGGTGCTTACAACTACATCCATTAATATAAGTATTGAGATAATCACAAACGCTCCTGTATATTCAGGGGCGTTTTGTTATAATAAAGATATGTTTGTAGATACAGCGAAAGTGTTAGTACGAGCTGGCAAAGGCGGTAACGGCGCGGTCAGTTTTCGGCATGAGAAATATGTTGACAAGGGTGGTCCTGATGGTGGTGACGGCGGCCGCGGCGGTGATGTGGTATTTTTAGCGACCAAAGACTTAAATACGCTGCTGAACTTTCGCTATAAGCCAGAGTTGAAAGCGGAACATGGCGGTGACGGCAGCAAGCGCAACAAGCGCGGCAAAAGTGGTTCGCCACTGGTCGTCAAAGTACCAATGGGTACGTTGGTCAAGCGTGACGGTAAGGT
>CAUOLC010000025.1:0-6969 GCA_963456285.1 uncultured Candidatus Saccharibacteria bacterium
GCGGCCGCGGTCTGGTACTCATCTCAACCTCAAAAGGTGTCATGACTGGCGCTGAAGCAGCCAAGGCTAAACTTGGTGGCGAGTTGTTGTTGAAGGTGTACTAAAACATCGCAATCAACAAAATAAACGTCCTCGTTGTAGGGCGTTTATTTTTATGGTAAGCTTTTTATTATACAAGGATTGACATGCTAAAAGACATAAAATCAGCATATCGAGTAGTGGTCAAGGGATTGGTGCGTGATTCTTCAGGCAAACTACTATTCGTTCAAGAGAGAAGTGACTCGTGGGATCTTCCTGGCGGCGGTCTGGAGCATGGTGAGGATGTTACGGAAGCGTTGAAGCGAGAGTTCCTGGAAGAATTAGAAGCAGATGTCGAAGTCTCTACAGAAAATCCCTTGATTATTCCAACTTGGAATACAAAGTTCGATGACCCTGTTCTGATTATTGCTTACAAAGTTACTCTACTAACGGCACCTCGTAAAACAGATGAAGTTTCAAACTTTAACTATTTCGATATTCATGAAATCAAACAAGAAAAATTGGATTCTACGCTAGTTGACAACCTTTCAAAGATATATCCATACAAATATCACGATACGGTCGAGTGATGATTTCAAACTCCTGAACTCCTATCCGTGCTTCAACATCCTCGATTCGCCGCAAAGCTAACTCTTTATCTTCACTAATGATTTCTGTTTCTATGAAAACACCCGCACCGCTAATCTCATCAATAGCAATCGTTAGCCCCGGCTCATCATCGCACTTAAATATCCGTCTAAACTTATTGACCTCGACCAATTTCACCATACCAAGATTTGCTAGCAGCTGCTTAGCGACGGCCGCATTCTCTGGATTGACCGGCAGATTAGTTTCTGGCTTAACAATAATTCCATCCTCAGTGTGCGTGCGCTGATTGGTCGGTGGCTTATAGGTTATCTCAGCAAAATCATCACGCTGTCGAACCCGTAAACACTCAACCGTCTGCATAAAATCAACATCCGGTCGAGAATAATAAGTGTCAATTTCAGTAGTTTCGCCAGCCAGGAAAAATCCCTGAGAGCCCAGTTGCGCAATAAACGCCTCTAAATCACCCACAAATTGACGCTTACGCTCTATTTCATACTGTTCTAGCACGCGGAACTTCCAACTTACTTACGTAATACCAAAAGTATACATCAATTTACGTCGACTTGCTATACTAGATGTATCAATAAGTAAATAATAGCCATGATTCCACTTCTCCATCTACCCGCTAACACTGAGACCGAATTCATCACAGTAAAAGACGTGCTTCGCAAAGATTTGTTGCGATTATTTTTGTCGACTGGCGTATTGCTGTTGTTGTTTTATGGCATTGGTGCGCTAATCGCCGACTTGGATAATAACAGATTTCCGGCGCATTATTATATTCAATCAATTTTCGCCTACCCAACAGTACGACTCATTACTCCGCTGGGCTTTTGCGTGTTAGTAATGGGTTTAAAACGAGATGAACGATGGTGGTCATGCCTGGTTGCATCAACATTTATGTTTGTAGTGAACCCTATGAATCGTGCTTTACTACTTGATCTTGGCGGTATATTGTCATTAGGCTTCGTCGTGCTATTGGTCATCTGCGCTTGGCGGCTGTGGGATTATTATGAACTACGACGAATATATCATTTTAAAACACCGTATTTGACGCGACCGGCATTCGCAATTTATATCATATTGGCGATACTAGCAGCGATTATGTTGTTGCCGTATTGACACTTGTTATAAAACCTATCACATCCATATAATACGGGTCGGCGCCCGGGAATTTGGGCAGGGACTTTAATTCCTCCGGTGCTATCCAGCGGTAGCCTTTATGCTCCCAGCTTAAAGCGGCTTTCGCGTCCGGTTCGGCGAGCTTTGCCTCAAACAACATATGCGTTGTTTGCTGGTATTGTTTGGCAAATAGCTTCTTCAATTTATTTGGATTGACGGATAGTCCTGTCTCTTCCTGTATTTCGCGCGCTACTGCTGCTTCCGGTGTTTCTTCCGGCTCAACCTCTCCGCCGGGAAAATCAATATGTCCGGGAAACAGCGGATGCGTATTGCCTCTATACAGTACCAAATATAATCCTTTAGAATTCCGCACTAGCAGCTTTGCGACTATCTTAGCCATATTATTACTATACTTTGGCGGCGGAGGGTGGGCAAGAGTGTGCTACAAACCCCACGAAAGATAGCAGCAAATCGATTCAGTAAGCCATCGTTGCTCGCGAAGTTATTGATTTGTGTCTATGCTAGCGAAATTCCAAAGGTCAAAAGCGGCCGCAAATCCTCCTGGTTAGTATTTCCAAAGATGTCATGACCAGTACCTTGTTCAGGGTGTGCTTATGGTATACTAATGAGCGGGAGGATATTGGTGTAAACACAAACCAACTAAAATGATGAAGTTACAAAATCACGATCAAACTAAACGTATAAAAAATGTCTTCCTTGACTACGACAAATTAAAGCAGTTTGATGATATTATCTTGGACGCAATCAAACAAAGTAGTCGAAAGATTACCTACAGCAAGGATGTCAAATTTTCTGATAATAAGGATAAGCGTTTTGAGCTTGAGTCCATTGACGAGATTAGAGGGAGAAAAATATACGAGTTGTACTTTCAGATTAGAGAGCATGATTCTTACAATAACCTTAGTATATATTTTTATTCCTCAGATACGGTCGTTCTAAGTATGCGCCTAAAACATAGCCCGGGAGATATGGTATATGTCGAGCAGCAAATAGAGCAGTTCCTGATTAACAACTGTAAAGTCCCTTTCTGGGATTATAAAAAGCTTCTAAAAAATACCTGGGATATGTTGCTAGTGATAGCACTTGCCGTATTATTTATCCCATCACAACAAAATATCCCCGGCGAAGTACATTTAGATTTGCTGGTGAGTTATATAGCAAAGTTGCTATTTTCGTATATTCCCATACAATTATTTTTATATTTATGGATATTACCTAAGATCATACCGCACTACAATAGAATTAATAAAGCGGTTGATGGTAGGACGAGCAAAGAGATGAATAAGCCATATATTGCCATATTGAGCTTTATAATAGCCCCTTTGGTTGTTGGAATTATTATAGAGATTATAGGTAAAATCATATAGTTGGAATATAATCATCCTTGCATTCCACCCCTAATCTATGCTAAAATACCAGGGTTAATATCAAATCACACGAAAGGTGAGTAATGAGTCTGAGTCGAATCGGAAAACTGCCGGTGGTTATTCCGGCCGGTGTGACAATCACGGTTGACTCTGGTGATGTGGTCGTAAAGGGCCCGAAAGGTGAATTGACACAATTCATCACGCCAGCAGTTGAGGTGAAAGTCGAAGACGGACAAGTCACGGTTCATCCCAAAGATGAGTCCAAAACTGCTCGCGCCCAGCACGGTCTGATGCGCGCGCTGATCAACAACATGGTAATCGGCGTGACCAAAGGTTACGAAAAGCGCCTCGAGGTCAATGGTGTCGGTTTCCGCGTGAGCTCCAGCAACAATGAGCTGGAAATGGCGCTTGGGTTTTCACACCCAGTCAAATACAAAGCCCCAGAGGGCATCACCGTTACCAACGAAAAGATGACCATCATCGTCAGCGGTATCAATAAACAGCAAGTCGGCCAAGTCGCTGCGGAAATCCGCGCGCTGAAGAAGCCTGAACCATACAAGGGCAAGGGTATCAAGTACGCCGACGAGCAAATTTTGCGCAAAGCAGGAAAGACAGGTAAGTAATCATGGCTGAAAATAAGAAATTACTCAACCGCGCTCTTCGCAAAAACCGTGTTCGCGCGAAAGTTTCAGGCACTGCAGAGCGCCCACGCCTGACAGTCACCATCAGCAACCTGCACGTCAGTGCTCAGCTGATCGACGACGTTGCTGGCAAGACATTGGCTGCCGCAACCACCGTTGGCACCAAAGCAAAAGGTACGATGAGCGAGAAATGTGCCGCCATCGGTACTGAAATTGCCAAGAAAGCAAAGAAGATTAAAATTAGCGCAGTAGTCTTTGACCGCAACGGCCGCCAGTACGCTGGTCGCTTGAAGGCCTTGGCTGATGCTGCGCGCCAAGAAGGATTGGAGTTCTAGTATGGCAGAACAAGCTGCAAATACTACCCCACGCGCAGAAGGCCGCCGGCCTCGCAGTCCGCGTGGTGGTCGCCGCGATGACCGGCGAAATGTGCGTGATGACGCACCAAAAGAGTTTGAAGAATTGGTCATCAACATTGACCGCGTGTCCCGCGTGGTCAAAGGTGGCCGCCGCTTCCGCTTTAAGGCGTTGGTGGTTGTCGGTAACCGCAAGGACAAGGTTGGTGTCGGTGTAGCCAAAGGTGCCGACGTGCAAGCTGCTGTCGCTAAGGCAACCTCAGTTGCCAAGAAGCACTTGATTACTTTGCCGCTGAACGGCGAGACCATTCCACACGACAGCGAAGTCAAGTTCTCAGGCGCCCGCGTGCTGATCAAGCCGGCCGCTCCTGGTACCGGTATCATCGCTGGTGGTGTTGTCCGGCAGATCATCGGCGTAACTGGTGTTCGCAACTTGCTGACCAAGTCGCTTGGTTCAACCAACAAGGTGAACATCGCCTACGCAACCATTGAAGCATTGAAATCATTGGTTCCGCGCGAAGAATGGCTCAATGCTCAGCCAGTCAAAAAAGCTGCTAAAAAGGAGGCTAAGTAATGAAATACAACGATCTCCAAGTTTCAGCAAACAAGAATAAAAAGCGTGTTGGCCGCGGTATCGCTGCTGGTCAGGGTAAAACCGCTGGTCGCGGTACTAAGGGACAGAACGCCCGCACTGGTAAAAAGCTTCGCGCCATGTTCCAGGGTGGTCAGCGTCCATTGGCTCAGGCTGTACCAAAAGCTCGCGGTTTCAAGAGCTTGCGTACACCAGCTCAGGTAGTCTATCTCGACCACTTGAACGCCTTTGACGGCAAAACCGTCGACAACGCCCTGCTGTTTACCGAAGGTTACATCGCCACACCGTTCCACACGGTCAAGGTGATCGCTCGCGGTGAATTGAAAGCCAAGGTTGACTTGAAAGTACAAGCTGCATCCGCTTCAGTCGTCAAAGCGATTGAAAAGGCCGGCGGCTCATTTGAGAAAGTTGCAACGCCTTTGCGCCAAAGTGCAAAAGACGTCGAGTCTGACGAAAAATAAGATACTTTAGGCTCTATGTAACCTACAAAACGCCTCGCTAGCCGGGGCGTTCTGTTTTGGCGCTTTTTTGGGCTCAACACTGGTATTTAGCCAAATACTCCTGTATACTGGTTAGAGAATTCTATATATTGAAACGACAGAGGGGAAAGTACACGTATGATTAGCTGGAAGACCATTTGGCGGTCATTGAAAAATAGAGATATGCAAAAGCGCCTATCGATTGTAGTAGGTATCATTGTCGTATATCGATTGCTCGCGCACATTCCAGTGCCACTAGCTGAGCCAACACAGTTACGCCAAGCCATCAGCTCCGCATTAGGCAGCACAGATCTGGGAGGGTTCCTTAACCTTCTGTCAGGCGGTGCTTTGGCGAGCTTTTCTTTGGTATTGGTTGGTTTGAGTCCATTCATTACCGCCAGCATCATCATCCAGCTGCTAACAAAAGCCATTCCAAAACTAAAGGAACTACATGATGATGGCGAAACTGGACGCCGTAAAATTCAGCAATGGACGCGTCGTATCACCGTTCCACTGGCCATCGTTCAGTCAATTGCTTTCATCTTCATCTTGCGTCAAACCATCTTGGCTGGCGGATCAACCGTTCTGAGCGACCCAACCATCATGGAATGGATAGTTTCAGTTGTCGCCATGACCGCTGGATCAGTCTTGTTGATGTGGCTCGGTGAGCTCATCACTGAACAGGGAGTAGGCAATGGTATCTCACTGTTGATTTTCGCAGGAATTGTCAGCCAATTGCCTCAGATGCTGGCTACTGTCATCCGTTCGCTCTTTGACACCTCAAACGGCTCGCTGAGCGTATTTGGCTGGTTCCAATTGCCGGTCAGCCCAACCATGTTCTGGGTGGTATTCTTCCTCTTACTCATGATGTTAATTGTCCTGTACTTCCTAGTGAAAATCAACGAAGCACAGCGCGTCATCACCATCAACTACGCCAAGCGCGTCCACGGCAATAGCAACTACGGCGGTATTAAAAGTATCTTGCCAGTCAAACTGATCGCCGCTGGTGTGATCCCGGTCATTTTTGCCGTAGCTTTCCTGAGTTTGCCACAGTTCATTGGTCAAATCATGAAAGCATCCGGCAACGAAGGGCTACAATCCCTCGCCAACACCTTGATCACCTGGTTCCAGGCGCCAAACCCAGGCAGCTTTACCGGCAGCACCGCTGAAGCCTTCATCTATCCGGTGTTGTACTTCATCCTAGTCATTGCCTTCACGTACTTCTACACGGGCTTTAGTTTTGATGCCACCGAAATCTCCGAAGGCTTGCAAAAGCAAGGTGGCTTCATCGAAGGCGTTCGCCCAGGCAAGCAAACCGAAGAGTACCTCCGCCGCACTGTCAACCGCTTGGTCTTGTTCGGCTCATTAGCACTTGGCGTGGTCGCCATCTTGCCGTTCGTCGCTGAATATCTGATATATCACATCACGGGGCTGACCGGCACTCGCTTATCAATCGGTGGTACCGGTATCTTGATTATCGTGTCAGTCGCGCTAGAATCCATTCGCCAAATTAGCTCTCGTGCCTTGATGGTCACTTACGACGACTTTGATGCCGACGATTTGGCAAGCGATAAACCAAAAAAGCGGCGATTGCTCCGCAAAAAATAATACACTAAATCCCCGCACGAAACGGGGATTTTTATTTGGTACAATACCGAGACTAACGTACTCTGTAAGAATAAGCCAGGGGAGCATTCTCTGCAGCGCGACTTTCATTCTGGCAAACCGGTGCGATTTCCTTGCTGATATTATTTTCATCAGTCATTT
>CAUOLC010000026.1:0-6864 GCA_963456285.1 uncultured Candidatus Saccharibacteria bacterium
GCTCGATCAAATGAATCAAGGTTTCCGCTCGGCCAACCTTGGCGAGGTCTGTTCGTAGTAGCACGTTATCTTCCGCCTCGCTCAGCTCATAGTCGCACACGCTGAGGCCAGTACCCGCGCCCAAATTAACTTGATTGATATAATCAAACAAAAATAACGGTCGCAGCTGCTGTTCAATATCGCCCTTCAGGGGCATAAAATACGGCGTGTAATTTTTATTAAACAAAAACAGCTCAATCTGTAGATTATTCTTTTTTGCGTCAGTTTGATTTGCCCACAAAAAAATATCAGTCGTTTCCCTCACTTCTTCCATTGCCCTAGTATAGCAATTTTTACTAGACACCGCCAGCTAGGAGGTTATATATCGACCAAATTGTCTATCTGCTTCAGTCAACATTGTTTCATCAACCATAATCTTACTGAAATCTTCCTGCTTCAATACCTCATGTGGCAGTTGGACTACAAATAAACCGATTGCCAAGGCCGCCATTTTTAAACACTGCGTCGTCTGTTCACGTGTCAGGTTGGCCTCTGGGTTAAGACCTTCCTTCACCATTGGACCAGCCAGCCCTTCAAGCCTGTCTCCCATGTTAGGATAATACCATGTAGTCACTATTCCCTGCTTTGCATACATCTCAGACGGTAGTACTATATTTTTATCACTACCTGGATCAACCTTGCCAGCTAGTTTACCGTGATCCTTACTATCACCAATACCCGCCCTGACATATAATGCATCGCCACGAAGATCAACCGCCGTGGCAACACCAATGCGTGCGTACAGCAAATCAGCCGAATCTGGATAGGAGTAAAATGGATGCAACTCAAGCTGCACGTGGTCTGGCACGTGTAATTCGCTCATGTTTATATTATATCAGAAATGTATTATTTAGTCAATCTTTCGCCTTCACGCGCTCGGTTGGCCCAGGTGTCCGCCAGTTCATTACCTTCATCGCCCTCGTGACCGCGCACCCAGCGGAGTTCCGCCTGCGAATTTGAATACAGCTCATATAGTTCACGCACGATGTCCAGATTTTTGATCTCGCCACCCTTCTTTGTCCAGCCGCGCTGCTGCCAGCCGGGTGCCCACTTAGTCACCACATTGATCCAAAACTCGCTGTCAGTATAAATCACACACGGCGCCTCGTCCGCGTCCTGAAGCGCCGCAATCAGCGCCTTGCCTTCCATGCGAATATTCGTCGTCTCACCGTCCTCTGAGCCCAAAATCCACGGCTCAAGATCACGAATCACCGCAAACCCACCCGGACCAGGATTGGGGCTAGCAGAACCATCAGTGTAGTAAGTCGTCATATAGGTAATTATATACCATTCAGCGCTCGTCTAGCCATATCACGAACGCGTTTAAGCAAAGATTTACGCCTATCTAGCGCCTCCTCCTTAAAGTGCGCTACTCGTTCACGGCTCTGGTTTGTCAGATGATCTTCCTTAGAACCATCTTCAGCGCTCGTAAAGTAATCCTGTTTACGCTGCCAAATGTCAATTATTGCATCAGCTGTCTCGTCAGTCATATTCACTAAATCACCATATATCTTGCGCAGTTTAAAGAAGAAGTGCGCCGCCTTTTTACCAGTTCGTGCCACCAAGCGAGCATCTGGCGTCGAGAACTGCATTTCAAATGGTGCAAATGGCACACGCTTGTCACCCGTCTCAGAAAAACCAGTAATTTTTGCGTCAGTAAAGTCCCTGCCGCTGTCTTTAAAACTAAATAATTCCATGTCGGCGTCAGGAATCCTCTCAAAGACTGCCCTGCGAATATTCTCCTGAAATTCTGGAGACCCCTTGATAACAAAGCATTCCTTATCGCGTCCAGGTGACGGATATGGCGTAATATTCTCGTCATTCAAAGCATTAACCACTGCCTCAACATATGCATCAGCCATCTGCGTATCATCCTCAGCAATCACCACCATGCCGTATAGATCAATCGGATGGAATTCTCCCTCATCCTTCAGTGGTTGAGAATGTGGCTCATAATATCCTATACGCCTTAGAAACTTTCTCAAATACGAGCCTCGTCCCTTACCGCGAGCTCGCGCTTCTAGCTTACTACCGCTTTGCAGAGTCACAGTACCAACCTCAAACAGCGTATTGTGGGGTGAGGTCGTCTCCACAGCTGGCCGCAAATCTGGTTTACCAAGCAACCGAGAAAAAATTTGCTTAATATTATTCATAGCAAAATTAAATCGCTCAGGATCGACCGAGTCCTTAGGGCCAAAATGTAGCGATTCAACCCTATCGACTTCATCAATCAATGGATCAATGTCGTTGCTCAAATCGCTACCATCCATACCATCACCAATATTTCGCCCAGTAATGATATCTACTTCGTCATTCAACTCAGACTCTAGATTATCAAGCCCAACAATACTACATACCGGGATCAAAAAGTTTTTTGCAAACACTGCTTGCCTATAGACTGCTGCGTCGTGATATGGAGTAGTTTTTAATTTGGCAAGTGTTACCGCCCCAACGATCATCGCTGTTTCTAGTCCAATACCCTGAGCGCCCTCACCCTTAGTTGAAAACGTTTTGATTAAATCATCGATACGTGGCACCGGGATTGGCGGACTCTCAGACCACGGACTTTGCGTATTGTCCTCTCCTAAATCACCAGGGATCTGCTGACCATCTTCTAGCCGCAATGCTTTACCCTGCAATGTCGTCTCATCAATTCCTTCAACATATGATGCAAACAAGCCCTGCAAGACGTTATAGTCCTCAAGAATACCAATCACGACATCTCGCTGAGTCTCGGTGGTTATCGTTTCATCATTATCAAGTGCCGAGGTGATGTAATCAATCCGCTCATTCTCCTCGATATCCGTCGGCATCTCTATGATGAGCTTTGCTGCCGAACGACGCGCTGGCGTCATATGATGACCACCAAACGTCTCCACTAGCTCCTTAGATAAGGCCTCAGAATGAAAGAATATTTCGCCTCTTTGAGAGGGATTACCAGAATTATCAATCATCTTTTCTGACTTTTGTGTATTATTTGTCATAATCAACAGATCACACTATATCACAAAATATAATATTTTGCAAGTATAGCACTTCCTTTACAGTCTCAATTTATCTAGGCAAAATAAATTCGCATCAACTCGCGTGCTACTCTGTCAGCGTCGTGTCGAATCAAGCTACGTTGTGCCGCCAGCGGGTCACTGGCAGCATTGGTGTTTTCCCAAACCTCATCAGCGATCAATCGTTTTCCCGAAGCGTAAAAATGCTTCTTTTTTAGCTCTTCTTTGTTCCATTCGACCAACATCTCGCCGTCTTTAGCATACCGGTCGATTAGTTCCTGAGATGGGCGATGGTTATTGTATAGCACATGGTCCAATTTAACACCTGCAAACCGTTCAATTTCACTGGCATAATCCGCAACCGTAAACTCATCAGTCTGACCAGGCTTGTTCACCAAATTACAAACGTATACTTTCTTAGCCTTGGTCTCAGCGAGCGCGTGCGTTACGCCACCAACCAGCAGAGCCGGCGCCAGACTACCATACAGCAGCCCCGGCGCAATCACCACCAAGTCCGCGTCTAGTATCGCCTGCCACGCCTGAGGATTGATGCGAGCAGTCGGCTCCAGGTCCAACCACGGACGCTCACCAACCGGGATAATCAATGATTCAGCCTCATGTTGACCTCTCACAACCGTACCGTCAGCCAGCCGCGTAACAAGCGTTATATTGTCAAATGTGATGGGCTCTACTCGTCCTCGGATATTGAGCACTTCTCCAGCGACTTTGACCGCTTCAGTAAAATTACCAGTCATTTTTTCCAAGGCTGCCATGAATAGATTTCCAAACGCGTGCCCCTTGAGACTACCCTCGTCAAAGCGGTAGTTGAACAGGTCTCTCACCTTTGGCGAAGTACTCAACGCCACCAAGCACTGGCGGACGTCACCAGCCGGCAAAACCCCCAATTCATCTCTCAGCTGCCCGGTTGACCCACCGTCGTCGACCATGTTGACCAGGGCTGTAATGTTGTGTGTATAATTTTTTAATCCACTTAGTAATGTAAAACTACCCGTACCGCCACCAATGACGACAATGTGTATACCCATCAGTTCCATAGCTTGACTATATCACGAAAAAAACCTACGTCAACGTACCCTTTGGCAGTGCCCACTCCAGAAACGGTTGCTGCTGGTGATTAACCGCGGTGATGATGTGCGCGGCTACTTTGGCTGGGTCGTTAAAGAACAGATAGTCAACTGGCAGTTCCCGACCATTCCAAAACGGTGTTTTCATGGCGCCCGGCAAAAATAACGCAACTCTCACGGGTAATTTCTGCTCATCCGCCTGCATTCCCAAACTGCGCGCCAGTCCTGCCTGGGCGTGCTTGGTCGCCACATATACCGCTTCGTCCCCGCGAGCTTTGACGCTACTGGTCGAACCGATGATGGTCAGCACTGACTTCTGGTTTTGACAGGCCATCTTGCGCCACGCCCACTGCACCAGCGGTAACGGGCCAGCAAAGTTCACCTCAGCCATGGAGCGCGCGTCAGGCTGATCCTCGAAATTACCACGCCAGCCATAGCCCGCTGCCCAGACGAATTGTTCAATGGCGTCGCCGCCCAACATCTGCTCAATCCGTGCCGGAGCTGCTTCAACCTGCTCGGAATAGTACACGTCCAACGGGAAGCCCTCGCCGTGCTCCTGAGCGTTATGCGTCTTCCCCAGCACTAACACACGCTTGCCATTTTTCCTGAGCTGCCTAGCCATCTCCAGGCCAAGTCCACTCGTCCCACCAAGAATAATATGCATATGGTTATTATAGCACACAAGGTTCCAGCTGTACGCTTACACCTACTATTCCTGGCATTGCTTGACACGAGCACAACACACTAACCGGCCTAGTACTAGCCCTAACACAATTGATAACGACAAATACACCAAGACAAATTTTGCTTTAGTTAGTAGCGAAGTGCTTGTTACTAATAACGGATTTACGGATGTTGAAGGCTGGATAAGCATGAAAGCAAAACACATATTTTCTAACCAGTCACATATAGCACCTAGAACAGGAAGCAATACCAGCCATCGAGTATGGTTCCACCAATTAGGCACAGTACACCGCAGGAAAAACGCCAAAGTATAGACATAAAATACCGCATATATCGCCGCATAAACAGTGTCAATAGGTAGAAAAGTGTACAGATAGACGTTTCTACCAGCGTCGCCTAGCGCCAAAAGGTTATCGTGAACATAAATACCATCATTACCAAAGTTAAGATCAAATATCCCCGCACCACTGGCAACCGACGACACATAACTAGCCGCGAACCGCATCGCCATCATACCAAGGAGAAAAAGCACAAGCAATACCCCAATATGACGAAACCTTGTGGCTTGAACGCTACGAATTATACGCATGATTTTATTATATCTCAAAGTTACTTTTTAACGGTATCGTTCCACAAACCGCCGCAACACCAGCTCTGGCCAAGTGATAGCTTCTTGTTGTGCGTTGGCTATCAACAGGTCGGCTTCTTCGGGGGCAAAATAACCAGCATGTTTATAAATATTGATGCGTAATGCCAGACCGTCAGCATCAAGTTCGGGGTGAAATTGTGTGGCGTAAACATTGTTGCCAGCGCGTAACATCTGCACACAGGTGTTTGAACGAGCCAGTACCGTGCAACCGCTCGGCGGGTCAATCACGCCCTCTTTATGTCCGACAAAACCACGGAAAACTGATGGAAAATCTTTACATAAATCATCCTGTTCACCTTCTGACGTTGTAGAAATATCCACCGCGCCAACCGCCTCAGGATACTCAAAGCTCATCCGTCCACCCATGGCCGTCACCACCGCGCCAACACCTAAACACGCTCCCAAAAATGGTGCATCTACCTCAATGATTTGATGCATCAACGGCAAAATATAGCTTTCAAATTGTTTCTGTTCGGGCGATTTTTGCGCTTCGTCATACGCGAAATTAGCCGGACCGCCGCCCATGATGATCCCAGCATAATCATCCAAATTCACCGCTGGCTGATCACTGCGTTCTAGCCTCAGCCGCACCAATTGGTTAGCAGCCAGCCCGCCAAATTTCAAAAATGCTTGATATTCATCATCTGATGCTTCAGCCTCAGGGCGCGATTGTAGTAGTAAGAACGGTTTCGTCATAGCGTAATTATATCATTTCATGCAGCCACTGATTTCTTGCCATTTCACATGCGCCGCATATGCCCGTTCTGGCGCGTCAACCTCGCTCTTCTGAAGCAATAGCTCCTCAGGGTTAATAAACATTATTTCGTCGCCCTCTTCACCCGGTATGAAATCAAAATTCTCTGGCCAGACGCGACAATAAAGACAGATTTGATTAGCATCAATCCGCTCAATGTACATCTCATCCGACGCGTCAAAAAGCTGATAGCGCAAACCGCCCTTGTAGCCAACTTCTTCATATAGCTCGCGTTTCAGTGACGACTCAATCGTTTCGCCAAAATCCATACCACCACCCGGCAAATCCCAATACGTCCGATCAATTTCTCTAACGACCAAAATCTGCCCAGCATTGTTGTAAATTAGTGCTTTAAGCGAGATACGATACAAACAATCCAGATGGTCCGTTCCATCTAGATTCTGCGTAATGATATGTCCTTTGGTGATTTTTGTCATGAGAGTCATTATACTACACCCGAACGCCAAATGGCTGATACCATTTCGCCTACCGTATATTTTGTCTTTCCAATATCCATGATTAACTACTCATTGGGTGTTAACACATTGGGGATTATCTAATTGTGATACTCTTTTATTTCATGTTCATATTCAGTTAAAAGATTCTTTGAATAAATTTTTTCATTTTTTGAATTTCTAACTTCTTTCCAAA
>CAUOLC010000027.1:0-6636 GCA_963456285.1 uncultured Candidatus Saccharibacteria bacterium
AAAAGAAATAAAACCTCATCTTGTATTCGATTGCCTGTCAAAGTTCACTTTCGGACAAGGATTTACTCAACTCATCAACGAAAGCTGATTTTCATTATATCACACTTATGCTAAAAAGTCAATAGATATACGGGACTTTGTCTTTTGTTTGATGATTTTGCTACAATAACAGAGATGCAAGATACTCGAAATGTGATTGACAAATTCAAAGGTCGGAGTGAGGCGGAGATCGTAAAGGAGCTGGATGCCGAGGACCACGGCTTGGTGATTGTTCTGGAGAACACCGAGCGGGACTTTAATATGGGGACTATCGTCAGGAGTGCCAATGCGTTTGGTGTGCGGCAGATTTACGTCATCGGCAGGCGGCAGTGGAACAAGCGAGGTGCCATGATGACGGATAAATATTTGCACATTACATATTTGGCGACGACAGAAGAATTTGTTGAGAAGATGCGTGAGGAGAGCAGGGAGATTATTGCGATTGACAATATCCCGGGAAGCGTCAATATGGCGGAGACAACCCTACCAAAGCGCGCGGTGCTAGTGTTTGGCCAGGAAGGCCCAGGGATTTCCGAGGAAATGGCGCAGGCGGCGGACAAGATTGTGGCCATCGAGCAATTCGGCTCAACCCGCTCCATCAATGTCGGCGCGGCAGCGACCGTGGCGATGTATTGCTGGTTGCAGCAGCATGTGTTAAGGCGACAGTCTGCTGCAGATTAGCTATTACTAGTCCAGCTTTTGCTTCACTGCTGCCAGATAATAATGATAATAACTATTTGGATCTGGAACGGAAAACGATTCATTCATCTCATCATTCTCACGAACTTCTATATATTTGTCGTCGGTATACGGCTTGACGAGGTTGGTGAATTCAAATTCATATTCTCCGGAAATCTGTTTGAGCTCTACACTCTGATTAGTAGGGTCGGGATAATCAGTCATTACTAGCGCGAAGAAGGATCCGTTCTTATCAGCAAACAGATGAAATGTCGTATCAGGACAGAGTGGCACAAGCGACGCCAGCTGGCGAACATACGACGCATCATTGATAATTGGAAAAGCCTCATTGATTATTTCCGGAAATAGGATATTTGAATAATTATTCATACAGCAACCTTAATTATATCAAGAAAAGTGGACAGTTTTATGACTTATCCAGGTCTGTTGGCCTAATATAGGCCGGTCAGATAGACGTCTAGTCTCAGATCGTTGCCATTCATGGTCGTGAATCTGTTGCCTATTATGGTATCACCTCCTTCATCAGCAGGTAGTCGCCAGTAGACGATATTTTCACCAAGTGGACCACCTGTAGCTTTCACATGACCGTGGCCATCGTTAGAAGTGTTATCTACCTACCACCGTAGTGGACATTGATCATTCCTCCGGACCGATAGATATTCGCCTCTCTTCCGTCAAAGCGACCGCGTTGCTCCATGATAACTCCTCTTGGAGTCGGGCAGGGAAATACTCTCCGCGAAGTGGGAATTCCCTCATTCATACTAGCTGGGGAGGAGCTGAAATAAAGAATAAGCAAGTATTTGAATATCATTATGATGAAAGTATGAGTAGTTGGGCGACGGCTTCCGCTAATGAATACGGCCTGGTTTATGTACCGGAGGAGTGAGAGTCCGTCATAGGGTTATTTTATGTGATTTGCGGTGGGACGGTGTACAGAGAGAAGTAGGGCAAAAATCTAGAAATCATCAATAAGCTTGCGTATCGGTAGCGCCAAGATCTCTTCTGAACTTGTTCCTCTATTCATCTCAGTTAGCGCATCGCTAATGTAATCATTTAATTCAATCAAACTAAGATTCTCAACTTCAAACTCAGAACAAAACAAATCAAACGTAACTTCTCGCAACAGTCTCAGACCTTCAGCATCTTTTTTCTTTACTAGAAAATCGGTTAGAGCTAATAATTTATCTCTCATGGCGTATACCCCTCTATTAAATAAAATTATATCAGGATAAGTGAGCAGTTTTATGTCTTGCTCAGGACGGTTGTGTGGTCAGCCGCTGTACTTGCCGTAGTCCCCGAAGGACTCGCCGTGCGGGCCGTAGTGGTCGTGCCCCTTCTCGTCGGCGTCTGCGTCGCGGTGGTAGAACTCACTACCGCTGACGTGACCATCGGCGATCAGGGTGTGACCGGTACGACCGCCCTGTCCGAAGGAGACCGTGACCGGTCTCCCGTCTCCCGTGGCACCGTAGACCGGCGGCGTCCAGCTGTTGTCACCCCCGATCTCTCCGTTACCGAAGTCAGGGCTAGTCTGCGGGTTGACCATGATAACTCCTCTTGGAGTCGGGCAGAGAAATATTCTCCGCGAAGTGGGGTGTCTCCAGCCTGGTGGCTCCAGGCGAGACGCCAGCCTCTGCGGTTGCAAAAGCTGATATATATATATATCAATTATTCGCGTGCTTGTCAACAAACATGTTTACAAACAGCCTATGATGCCCTATAATTAACCCATGATTTCGCCTAAATTCCATCATTCACATGTGTTGCTGAGGTAGAACTCTATTTTTTTGATTGTCCACGCCGAGTTCTGCCTCGGCGTTTTTGATTGATATATAGAAGAAATAATGACATAATGGAACTAACATGAGCAGTTTATCAACACAAAGTTACAAAGGTTCGCGAGACTATTTCCCAGAGGAAAAACGTCTGCAAAATTATATTTTTAACGTGTGGCGCAAAACCGTCGAAAGTTTTGGCTACGAAGAATACGGCGCTCCGTTGCTGGAGCCCATGGATATCTATCTGGCAAAGTCAGGTCAAGAATTGGCAGGCGAGCAAACCTACGCTTTTGAAGACCGTGGCGGTCGGCAGGTGACCATCCGACCAGAGATGACGCCGTCAATTTCCCGCATGGTGGCAGCCAGGCGGCACGAATTTGCAGTGCCAGCGCGCCTGTATTCGATCGCAAATTTCATGCGCTACGAACGACCGCAGCGCGGGCGAGAGCGTGAGTTTTGGCAGCTAAACGCCGACCTGTTTGGTGTGGATGGCCCCATGGCCGATGCCGAAATCATCGAGATGAGTTATCGTTCGGTGCTGAACTTTGGCGCGCGCCCCGACATGTTTACGGTGCGAGTAAATAACCGCCAATTGGTCAATCAGCTCCTTGGCCAATTTTTAGGGCTGGATGTCATCGGCGCCAATATGATGACCAAGCTGCTTGATAAGAAAAATAAGATTCCGCCAGAAACTTTCAAACAACAAGCCATAGAAATTTTTGGTGCTGAGGGATCACGTGAGGGGTTGCCGAAACTAGCTCAGATGATCAGCATGAAAAGTGTTGATGACTTACCAGCTGAGCTGAGTGATAGTCCAAGCGTCCAGCAGATACGTACGGTCATGGACCTGTTGCGACAAAAAGGTGTGACTAATGCCGTGTTTGATGTGACGCTGATGAGGGGCCTGGACTATTACACTGGCACGGTTTTTGAATTCTTTGACAATGCGCCAGAAAACAATCGTGCCATGTTTGGTGGTGGTCGGTACGATGGGCTTGTCGGATTGTTTGGTGTTGAGCCAATGGCGACGGTTGGTGTCGGTATGGGTGCAACGACCATGCAGGTATTTTTGGAAGTCCACGGTTTGTTGCCAGAGCTAGCCACGCACACCGATGTGTATATTATCCCAGTTAGTCCAGAAGTCATGAGCGGCGCCGATGCGCTTGCCAGGAAGTTACGCTCTGAAGGGGTGTTTGCTGAGCTCGACATCACGGGTCGCAAGATCGACAAACAACTGAAAGCTGCCCTGAAAAAGCGAGTGCCGTTTGCGGTGTTTGTGGGTCCAGAAGAGTTAGAATCAGAAACCTACACCGTGAAAAACTTAGTCGAATCAACTGAACAAAAAGTCAATTTTACTCGCATGATCAGCGTGGTGACTGATCACCGATACGACGGTGACGAGGACGCCTTATTTGAGGCTTAGTCCCATATCTGTTATAATCAACAGATATGAAGACGACTGTAAAGAAACTATCAGATACTAAAGTAGAATTGACCATTTCACTGGGTAGCGAAGAGCTGTCGGCCGCTGAGCAAGTAGCGCTTACTAAAATGGCGAGCGACTTGAAGGTGCCAGGCTTCCGCAAAGGTAAAGTCCCTGTCAGTGTTGCCGCAAAACATGTCAACCCAGCGGCGCTGCAGGAGCAGACACTGGACAACGCCCTGAGCAAGGCGGTTGCTGAAGCTTTCATGGCAGAAAAGATCCAAGCCCTGGACCGTCCAGCGGTTGACGTGAAGAAATTTGTGCCAGGTCAGGAATTGGAGTTTACTGCAGAAGTAGAAATCATCCCGCCAGTGAAACTAGGCAACTACAAAAAACTGAAAGCCAAGCGGCAAGCCGTCAAAGTTGAGGACAACGAAGTAGAAGAAATCATCACTCGGATGCGTGAAAACTTTACTGAGAAAACAGAAGTTAAGCGCGCTGCCAAAGAAGGTGATGAAGCGGTCATCGACTTTACTGGCAAAAAAGATGATGTGCCGTTTGATGGCGGCGCAGCAAAAGACTTTGCACTGAAACTTGGCTCTGGCCAATTTATCCCTGGCTTTGAAGAGGGTGTGGTTGGTCACAAAGCTGGCGAAACATTTGATTTGAAATTAACGTTCCCGAAAGATTACCACGCCAAGGAACTGGCTGGTGCCGACGTCGTCTTTACGGTGACCTTGCACAAAGTCAATGAATTGTCGCTGCCTGAAGTGAACGATGAGTTTGCTGCCAAATGCGGTCCGTTTACTTCAATAGACGAATTCAAAGCTGACATCAAGCGTGAAATCACCAACCAAAAAGAGCGTGAAGCTGACGAAAAATTGAAAGATGATTTGGTAGGAGAGTTGGCGGAAGCTTCTAAGGTGGCATTGCCTGAGCTGCTGATTGACGATCAGATTCGGTCAATTGAGCAAGATTTGATGCAGAACTTGATGTATCGTGGATTGACACTGGACAGTTACTTGCAGACGCAAAAGTTTACGGACAAGGACGATTGGCGAGCCAAAGAAGCCCGTCCTGCGGCCGAAAAACGCGTCAAGGCTGGATTAGTTTTGGCGGAATTGTCCAAGGAGCTGGGCGTAGAAGTTTCTCACGAAGAACTATCCACACAAATTGAGACCATGAAGCAACAGTACGGCAAAGATCCAAAGATAGCTGAACGCTTCAACGATCCAAATGTTCACCGTGACATCGCAAACCGCATGATCACCGACAAAACGGTCGAAAAACTGATAGAACTGAACAAATAGTCTTTGAAGAGTGGCCTGGGTGACACCGATACCGCTTTTGCTGGTATTGACAAAAATGCATTTATGGTGTAAAATAAGACTTAGTTATGTGTGAACGTCGTCCGAAGATTTCGCAACAATCTACTACCGAATGCGAGCTAGACTCTCCTCTAGAACGGGTGCCAATGCCTCGCCGTCATTTTTTGGGACTTTCTGCACTGGTTGGTATTGGCGCTGGACTAGTGGGGAGTGCAGGATATCAGCTTGGAGCTCGATATGGAGGGAAACCTTCTCAACCCAGGCCACAGGAGGCTGCTAGTTCATTACCGCCATATGATATCGCTCTTGGCGCGGTGATTTTACAACCTGAGGGCTACCGTAATTGCAGAAGCACTAGTGATATTACAGAGGAGGTTCAGCAGCAAACGGAGTGGATAACTGACACGACTGCTGGAGCTTATGCATTCACTAAAATACTTCATTGGACAGATAAAACTCCTCCCGATCTTCCTGGCGGGTGTTTTTCTGACGGATTAATAGAAAGAATTACCAAATCATATCGTGAAAAGTACAAAGGCGTATTGGGCAGTCGTGCTATTACTACTGTGATGATCAACGGTGGTGATACAGAAGAGAAGACCTATGGTGGCCGGGCCTATCAGAAGCCTGACGACGCAGATGGGTCATATTTCCCGTATTTTATTGCTAATTATAATCGCGCTCCTAGTAGTATTGTTGCGCATGAAGTAGGCCATCTATTGGGTCCAGAGTTGGGTAAAGGACTGGGGCATCAATTGTTGATGCCAAACCAAATCCAAGGTGAGGACGGAGAGCTACGCACGGCGTGTGCGTTTGATACCATACAAAACCTTGTGCAAGCTGGTTTTGATCTGGAAAAAGTACCCGGAGACCCTTCTCGAGTACAGCAGTATGCTTCGCCGTTTAGTGTTATGGGGCGACCAGATCTATTTGAAAAGAGCGCTCACATTATCTCCAACGCTTCCGATCTTTCCAAAAATTCCAGACTGCTATTTTCGCCACCAGAAGTGAAACACCTTGATCCACGCCGTAAAGTTAATGACTTTGAAGGTCATTCAGAGACAGTACGGTATTCATTGTCTCAAGAATTTGATGAGCGACTGGGCGTAGTAATTTCATTGCCGCCTGATCATGTTTTGAAAAAGATTTTGCCAGATATAGAAAATATTTTCTTTGGACCAATTTGCGGGCCACTGCTTGACGAACAAGGAGGCGAAATCAACCATCCTATCCAGAAGATTGGTGTATTTGCCACCTGGAAAGACAACCGTGGCACGGCATTGCTTGAAACGAACTCATTTAACCTAATTGATTATACTTCTCAAACGGAATCAGTGAATTATGCGGATTCGCAATTGGGTGTTTTGGTGAC
>CAUOLC010000028.1:0-4734 GCA_963456285.1 uncultured Candidatus Saccharibacteria bacterium
CTTGCCTCCAGCGGTAATATTCCTTAGTAGAAGAGTCAAGCTGACCTTGATTAGCCGCTAAATAGTCCTCAGTAGTCGAACGTGATGCAGGCGTTTCTTTATTCATTCGTGGTGGTTCCTTTCACTTGGATGCGCCAAGATTAGTTGGAGTTTTTCTCTAAAGAAATACTAGCACAAATTATCAAAAAAGTCAATAACCTTGCTTAAATATGACACTTAGAGCGTCTTTTTCACCAGCTCACGCGTAAAGAACTCGAGCTCATCGCCTTCTTCTACCACAATCTTCTTGGCAGTTTTCAGGCTCAAGCCACACATTTCGCCTTCAAATACCTCTTTAGCCTCTTGCTGCTGGCGCTGTATGCTTGAAACCTCAACTTCGGCTATCTGTTCACCTTTACGTTTTAAACGAGCCAGGAGGCCCTTTGAAACCTTTCCACGCATCATTTCACCACCAGCGATCACCTCTTCACGCATCGTACGGAACACACCCTTCACCTTAAGCGCACCGATCTCTGTCTCTACCACTTCTGGAGCCAACAGGTTTTCCATGGACAATTTTGCGTCATCCAGCAGTTCATAAATCACTCGGTACAGGCGTACTTCTACTTTCTCGCGAGAAGCCAACCGCTTAACAGCAGGAGGCAGATCAACGTTGAAACCGTAAATGACAGTATTTTCACCAGTTGCCAGATGAATATCATTTTCAGAGATATTACCCACACCATGACCAATTACCCGCAACTCGACTTCGCCGTTGGTCTCGATCAATTTCAAACTATCAATAACCGAAGTGAGGGAGCCCTGCACATCAGCCTTGATAATGACGTTAAATTCCTGCGCGTCATGTTTCTGATTCATCATCTTAAGGATATCAGCGCCTGTCACATTGGTAGTTGCTGCACGACGTTCCTGTTCTAGCTTGGCTTTAGCTGCCATTTGTCGCGCTTCTTTTTCATTTTTTGCGATAACAAAACTATCCCCAAACTGTGGTAATTCCTTAAATCCTGTCACATTCACTGGTGTTGAAGGGCCCGCTAACTTCATAGCCTTGCCACGAAAGTCCAACATAGTACGCACGCGGCCGTAAGCTGTCCCTGCAACCAAATAGTGCGATGGCTTCAGCTGTCCATGCTCCACCAACAAACCAACCACGGCACCACGACCAGTCTCCATGTGCGCTTCAATCACCAGCCCTTCCGCTGGTGTATCAACGTCTGCACGCAGGTCTTCCATATCTGCCACCAACAGGACCATATCCAGCAATTTATCAAGGTTTTGACCTGTCTTGGCACTCACTTCAACCATGACCGTATCGCCACCCCATTCTTCAGGGTTAAGCCCGTGCTCAGAGGCCAATTGCGTCTTTACTAACTGTGGGTTAGCGGTGTCTTTATCAATCTTGTTAATCGCCACCACAATCTTGGCATTAGCGGAACGTGCAAATCGGATAGCCTCTACCGTCTGAGGCTTAACACCATCGTCAGCCGCCACCACGATGATCACCACATCAGTCAAAACCGCTCCGTGCTGCCTTAGTGCAGCAAACGCTTCGTGACCAGGTGTATCAAGCAGTGTAATTACTCGGCCGTTACGTTCTGCTTGATAAGCACTAATGTGCTGTGTAATACCACCAGCTTCGCCCTCGGCAGTCTTTTTGTCTAAAATAGCGTCCAGTAAGCTTGTTTTACCGTGGTCAACGTGCCCCATAACTGCCACAATGGGCGGACGCGCCACGGCCTTGTCTGTCAACCGATGCACATGACGCAATGGTGTATCCGTACTAGCCGTCTGCTTACGTTCCAACTGCACATCCAGACCAAGCTCTTCCACTACAATCTGAGCAGTATCAAAGTCAAGGCGCTGATTAATTGTTGCGGCAATACCGTTTTTGAACAACTCACCAATCAACGTGGTCACGGATAAACCAAGGGTCTCTGCAAGCTCACCGACAGTTACTGAATCTGCAATTTTGACGATTTTTTCTGCCATAATAAGCTCCTCTCACCTCTGGTACGTCACCACGCCTCAGGGATTTTGTTCTAATTATTTTTTCTTTGCTTCACCAAGCGTCAAAGAGATCTTGCGGCTCTCTTTGTCAATATCAAGCACTGTAAAGTTCTTGCGCTCGTTCAGAGTGAATACTTTCTCTGGATCAGTGCCATCACCACCCAGCTCAGACACATGAACCAATGCCTCAACTGCTGGACTTAGTTGTACGAAAGCACCAAACGGAGTGATGCGAGTAACCGTTCCTTCAACTTGGTCTCCCGACTTGAACTGCTCAACTTCCTTCAACCAAGGGTCTGGGGTCAGCTGCTTCATACTGAGGCTCAAACGATCCTTGTCGATAGCGATGATCTTTGCTTCGATCGTCTCGCCAACTTTCACGTAGTCGCTTGGGCTACTGACGCGCTCCCAGCTGATTTCTGAGATGTGCACCAGGCCTTCGATGCCTTCAACATTCACGAACACACCAAAGTCAACAACACCGGTAACAACACCACGAACTGTGTCGCCGATTGACAATTGCTTAAATCGTTCTGCCAATCCTTCTTTGATAGCTTCTTTTTCAGAGAAGATCAACTTGTTGGCCTTTCGGTCAGCGTCCAATACGCGAACTTTCATTTCAACATTGACCAATGCATTCAAGCGCTGCAAGATTTCATCCTTGTCGCTTGAACCAACTCGTGGGTAGTGCTCAGCTGACAATTGAGATACCGGCAAGAAACCACGAACCCCTTCGTATTCAACCAACAAACCACCACGGTTTGCGTCATATGGGGTAATCGTGATGATTTCACCACTCTCTAGCTTCTCAGCAACTTCATCCCAGCCTCGATCTTTAGCCGCTTTGCGCAGGCTCAACAAGCTGTATCCGTTGTCAAGTTCTGTATCAATAACACTTGCGGTAACTTCGTCACCAACAGCGCAAGTCTTTGAGAAACCAACTTCACGCCTTGGGACCAAACCAACGCCCAACGGCCCCAGGTCAATCAACACCTCGTGCTTCTTTACTGACAAAACTGTACCGTGAACTACTTCACCAGCTGTCAATTGTTTAACATTATCGCCTGCTTGTGCCAGCAGGTCATCCATTGTAATTGTGGCGTTTGCCATAAGTCTTTTCAGACTCCTTCCTTAAAATTAATATTTTTGAGTCACACTAAAAAAGTAGACATCAAGCTATCTTTATAGTACCACAATCTGTTAGCAAAAGTCAAAGAGAGGCTATACAACCTTCCGAGAACGGGCGTATGCGACTGCCATACCCGGAATAACGCCAACGATCAATAACTCCCCGATGTGATCAGCTGGACCGGTTGTCGGTAGATTCGCAGTGCTACTGCCATTAGTAGCGGCTGCAGGAGCAGCTGGAGTGGCAGGGCCAGTCGGAGTAGTAGGGGCGGGCTGCTGTGTCACTGATGGCTTCTGAGCATTGCCCGTAGACTGGTTCTTAGGCTGTTCTTGTTTTTGTGAGTTATTTGACTGAATGTTGGTCGTAGTATTTGGCTTAGATGTTTCAGATTTGTTTTGTTCGGATTTTTCATCTTTTTGGGCAAGTTCTTGTTTTTGTGCATTGTTATCTGTGGCGACAGGCACTATAGCATTATTATCTTGCTGACGAGCAGTATACAACAAACCAAGCGCCAAAATAGCCAGCATTACTCCTACCACCGTAAAAGTCATCACTGAGCCTCTTTGTTGATTGGTCTGCTTCATACTAGTCTCCACATTTGCACATTTGTCTATTACGAGTCATTATAGCACATCTGTTCTACCTCTGTAAAGTAACATGGTATACTAGTTTTACTATGTCGATCGATGAATTACTCCTGTTAGTTAGGCGTGACTTTCCGAATTACACCATCACTACTGGTGATGATTTTAGTTGGGCGCCAGCCGCTAAAACGATTACAGTTGATACTAAGCATAATTCGCCTGCTCAGCTACTTCATGAAGTTGCCCACGCCGAGCTTGGTCACCAGACCTTCTCTCGAGACATTCAGCTCATAGAAATGGAGCGAGAGGCCTGGGAATACTGCACTAAGGTTCTAGCGCCACGCTATGATGTGTCGCTAGCTATGGACGACGATGTTGTCCAGGAATCGCTTGATTCCTATCGGTTGTGGCTCACCTCCCGTAGTAGCTGCCCTCATTGTGGAGCTATTGGGTTACAGAAGGCAAAAGATACCTATTCTTGCATGCATTGTCACGTCCAGTGGCAGGTCAATGAGGCAAGAACCTGCCGCCTAATTCGGACAATAAAATAACACACCTGGCATTCCAAGGTGTGTTATTGATCACCAAAATAAGATTTAACTAGTCAGCTGAGACAGCTGTTGTCTTGCGGCGACGTGAAATCCTGCCGCCTTTAGCACCAGCGATACGAGCCAATGCTGGGTTAGCAGCAAAGCCGCCAGTACGACTGTTACGTCCACCTTTAGCACCAATTTTTGCGTAAAAGTTTGGGTCTTTTGCCAAATTTTTAGCTGCTGCTTTCTTACCGCCTGCTTTTGTTCCTGCCATGAAAGTTTTCCTCCACTATTAAAAGATTTCCACATGCATTATTGTGGAAACCCTCACCTTTATATATCACACATGATATGTGTTATGAGTACATAATAGCATACTGCTAATACTTTGTCAATATTTACATTATCTACATATTAGGTTACACTCAAAGAGTAGTGATGTTCACCACACAGTTCTCGTCTTCTGCGAGATTCGAGAATA
>CAUOLC010000029.1:0-4204 GCA_963456285.1 uncultured Candidatus Saccharibacteria bacterium
GTCCCTTCTAGCCGTGAGGCAAAGTCATAGACGGTTTTGGCAGTCGGGTTAGTTTCGTATTCTTTTTTAAGGTCAGGGTCTTCCTCCAGCGACTTTTTGATCGGTACATGGCGACCCTGGACTGGTGGTGGGATGAGCTTAGCCAGCCGGTCAGATTCACCGTATGGAACTTGCAATACCCGCGCCACGTCACGCACCGAGGCACGCGCTGCCATGGTGCCAAAGGTACAGATATTGGCGACTCGTTCTGAACCGTATTTCTTGGCGCAATATTCGATAACCTCGCCACGGCGGGTGTCTTGAATGTCGATGTCGATGTCGGGCATGGAAATACGATCCGGGTTAAGGAAACGCTCGAACAGCAGGTCATAATGCAGCGGATCAAGGTCAGTGATATTCAGCGCATAGGCGATGATGGAGCCAGCTGCTGAGCCACGCCCTGGTCCAAAAATAATCCCTTGAGATTTGCCCCAGTTGATAAAGTCCTGAACGATGAGGAAGTAGCCGTTATAACCCATCTTGTCGAGCACGCCAAACTCCATGTCCAGCCGCTCAATTTGATCGTCAGATAACATGGCGCGCAGCTCGTCGTTTGGCAGTTTCTTGGCGTCCTCCAACTTCATGCCAGCGTACCGCGCCGCCATGCCGCTATACACCAAATGATCCAGATATTCTTTTTCAGACTCGCCGTTTGGCGTCGGGAATTTCGGGATGAGAATATCGCCCAGTTTGATCTCCACGTCACAGCGGTCGGCGATGGCTTTGGTGTTGGCAATTGCTTGTGGGTTGGTTGTTTGCCACCGCGAAATGATATCTTCTGGCGTGGTCAAATGCAGCTCAAAATCCTTCAAGCTCATCCGCTTTTCATCACTCAAATACGCACCAGTGCCGACGCACAGCAAAATCTCATGCGCTTCTTGGTCTTCGTGATTAAGATAATGACCGTCGCTGGTCACCACGCACGGAATGTCCAGTTCCTCACTGATGCGCTCGATGTAATCATTGACCTTTTTCTGCTCCGGCCAGTGACTGCGCGCTTCAGGGTGACCATGATCTTGCAGCTCCATGTAGTAGCGATCGCCAAAGACTGACTTGTACCAGCCAGCGATTTCCTTAGCCTTTTCATAATCGTCATTGCGCAAATTCTCGCCCAGCTCACCACCGATACAGCCGGACATACAGATGATACCTTCGTTGTATTGTTCCAGCAGTTCGTGGTCAATGCGCGGTTTGTAGTAGACGCCTTCGAGGTTGGCGATAGTGCTGAGCTGCATCAGGTTTTGATAACCTTTGTGATTCATAGCCAGCAGCGTCAAGTGATAACGCGCCTTGTCCTTGGCAGGGTCGCGGTCGTGACGACTCCGCGCTGCCACGTAGGTCTCGATGCCGATGATTGGCTTGATGCCAGCACTCTTGGCTGCTTTATAAAACTCAATGACGCCCGACATCGTGCCGTGGTCAGTGATAGCACAAGCTTCCATGCCGAGCTCCTTCACTCGGGCGACCATGTCAGGAATCTTGGTTAATCCATCGAGCAGTGAGTGGTGAGTGTGATTGTGCAGGTGTACATAATCAGACGGTTTCAAAACCGCCGACGTACCGCCGTTATTATTCCCCTCTGTCGTCATTAGTCTTAGTATAGCACGTTAGCGGCGACTCTGCATGGTGTTGATCAGTGTATTAAAGAAATCAGCCAGCGGCGGGAACACGTCAACTAGATGACCCAGTACCCAAACTAAAATAGTTACCGAAAGCGTGGCGCCCAGCACTGAACCAAAGCCAAAAAAGATGCCGCGCCAAAAGTTCATGCCGTAAACCTGACGGCGAGAACGGTGAAAATCATAAAACAAATCTTCTAAAATTGCCTGACGGGCGCCATTTTCATTGTCACGAATGACTTTTTTAGTAGCCCTTTTTATTAATGACTTTTCTGAAGTATTATTTTTGACCACGTTTTGCCTTTCGCGTAACCTTTTTCAGCAGAGCTCCAAATGCCAACGCTGAAGAAACGACCGAAAGCATTGATGATGCTTCGGTGTAATTCTGCTGGATAGCTCGTGAGTGCTGCATGGTTTTTTGGACATGACGACTCAGGCTGATCACCAAACACATCAATGTGATGACGATGATCATCAAGGTAACCAAAACAATTGACAAAATGATAACGATCTCATTCATGGTGCTATTATAGCCTACTTCAGCCGATCTGTCAGATGTTGACGGAGTGCCGGACCAAGTTTGTCATCCCGCAGCCCAAAGTCAATGATAGTTTTGAGATATTCAAGTTTATCGCCGGTGTCATAATACGTGCCGTTGGTGATTTCCACGCCATAGAAGTTATGCCCTTCATCAATCATACGCTGCATAATTGGCTGAATGGCAAACTCACCGTGGCCATTAAACTCCTGGCGGGCGCGCTCCAAGTACGGGAAGAAATCAGCCGCCAGCAAATAACTACTCACACTAGCCAAGTCGCTCGGTGCGTTGGCTTTGCCTGGCTTTTCGACAATGTTTGTGATGGCAATCGTTCCGTCATCAAGCTGTTGACCAGCCGCGATGCCATAGCGATCAAACTCTGCATCATCAATGATTTTTTTGCAAGACAACACTGCGCCGTCCAATTTTTCTGCAGCAGCAATCATCTGTTGAAAACGGCTTGGTGTCGCGTCGATAAAGTCGTCAGCAAACGTATAAATCACTGGCTCGTCCGGCCCAATCAAATGCGCAGCACATGCCAAAGGAGTCGCGTTACCATATGGACCTTTTTGGCGAACGTACACAAAGTTAGCCATTTCCGACAGCGAGTGAACCAGGTCAATCAACGGGCGCTTCTTATCGCCACCAGCCCGCAAATTTGCCAACAAATCTTCGTTCGGCACGTCAAAATGATCTTCAATGGCACGCTTGTTGGCGCTTCCGACGATGATAATGTCGCGAATACCGGCAGCGACCAATTCTTCCACGACGTATTGGATGATTGGCTTATCAATCAGTGGCATCATCTCCTTAGGCATCGCTTTAGTTTGTGGCAAAAACCTAGTGCCAAATCCTGCCGCTGCAATCACTGCTTTTGTCGGTCTTCTCATATCTCGTTCTCCTTTGTTATCGCCTTATTCATCAAAAAATCTTTCACCGTATCCCGCAGTGCCGTATAATCCAAATTCTCCGAATCAACGATCACTGTCGTGATATTATCCGCAACCAGTGGACGATATTTGTCACGAATTTCGTGTTCCGTCAATTTATCATATAGATCATCAGTGTGCACTGAGTGGCGATTGCCAGACCGCCTGCGAGCATAAAATCGCCGCTTTACTTCCGCCAAGCCACACGTCACGTAAATCTGCAGAATTGGTCGATGTGGGCTATGCTGTAAAATCTCTTCTGCAGCTGACGTTTGCAATGCCGACTCAATGATGATCTGCTCGCCCAATTTCTCAAATTCAATACCCAATTCCAAAACCGCCCGTCGAGTCACACGACCCAAGGCGCTACTCTGCTGATCAGTATAAGTCCCGCCCAGATGATCAGCCAAAAACTCTTTGACAGCATCTTGCGCGACACCACGCACTCCCATATCTTGCATCAAACGCTTTGCTAACGTCGTTTTACCAGATCCAGGGATGCCAGTAATGATGATCATCAGCTATAGCCTCTCGCGGATCAATTTTTGCGCCAAGCTTGGGTTAGCCTGACCTTTGGAACGCTTCATAACTTGACCGACGAGGTAACCAATGGCTTTGTCTTTGCCCGAGCGAATGTCGGCGATGGAAGCTGCCGAGGCTGGGTCATTCAATACTTCGTCAACGATGGCAGCGATGGCTGATTCGTCAGACACCTGCAGCAAGTTCTTTTCTTCAGCGAGTTTTCGCGGATGCGTGGCGCCCGCCAATAATTCATTAAACAATTCCTTGGCATTAGTGCTGGAAATCTCTGCTTTCTCGGTCATCTCCGCTAACTCCACCAGATCATCAACCGACACATGTGGCGCACCACCGTTAGTTGACGCGGAGTCATTTTCAGAATCACTGCTACTGGCTGTCAAAGCACTGGCAAACCAGTGTGCCACTCGCTTAGCAGACGCATCGCCTGATTTCTCCTGCACTTCCAGCATGATGGATGCGTAATTTGGGTTGGACAATAACGAATTAACCACTGACTTGTCCAAACCTAGCCCGCTCCATTTTTCACGATATTCACCCGG
>CAUOLC010000030.1:0-3591 GCA_963456285.1 uncultured Candidatus Saccharibacteria bacterium
TTGTAAGGCTAAAATCACAGCCGCCTTATCTCGATTTATTAATTTAACTCTGCTGACGATTTCGCGAACGCCCAGATTAATGGTGTGAGTCAGGGCTGGTTCGGCGCGCAAGGGAGCGGTGAAGTTATCCAGCTCGGCGCGAGTTTCCGTCGGCAGTATCGATCATCGCCAAAGTAGTACGCGACCAGTTTATGAACGAGCAAAACGTGGTCTATCCAGGGTATGGCTTTGCGTCAAATTGGTGACAAAGGTGAGCTGGTGGCAGCGGATTGGCTGACGGTCATGAAATTATAGAGCAGAATTGGCGAACGCGGTACTGTGAGATTGATATTGTCAGCATGAAAGATGACGTGCTATGGTTTACTGAAGTTAAATACCGTAAGAATGATTGAACTAGCGGTGATTACCACTAAAAAATAGCGACAAATGCGCTTTGTAGTAGAATTATTTTAACGCAGCATCAATACCCGGGCTATAGCGAATGCGGTGTCGGATTCTTGGTAATCGCTATAGGTAGTAAGCAGCCAGCAGTACAGTACGTGATTGAGCTATGAAATAATATTATAGGTTAATGACGAGGTGAGAATATGGGTGGCTGGTGAGTTGTTGTAACTCAGCTACAGCCACCCACGTGAGCCTAGGTGTTTAGCCAAGGCTATTTGCTGTCGTTGCTGCCCGATGTTTTTGTCTCGATATCTGGGGCGATAGTTTCTGGCTTGAATACTACTTTGTAGTAATACGAGTCCACTTTTGCGGATTCCATCTGCTCTACAAAGTAGGAGACATTGTCAGAAAGGCCAAGAAAATGTTTCTTGTAAGTTCCTGGGTCTGTTTTACATGTAACTTCAAGCTGTTTGTTCTCATCCTTGATTGAAAAAAATCCCTCGATCGACAGCAGGTAGGTATTTGTAATGCCGTTGAAAAAAACTATCCTCCTTTTTATTTTGAAGTTGTCGGCATCCTGTGACAGATTACTAGATGTCACATCAGCATCAGTACTACAAGCTGTCAGTAACGCAACGGACGTCACGAATAGGGCTACTCCTACCTTGAATCCGCTCATGATATGTCTATCCTTTCTCTGAGACGGAAGAGCCACAGTTAGCGGCTAATAGATATATATCATATCTGGAATAAAAAATCAATTTTTTAGTGGCGAAGCTCAGAGGTAGTATTGTTATGATAGCGCAGCAATCACCATAGCCTTATCCCGTTCAATCAGCTCGACACGGGCGGCAATCTCCGTGATGCCTAGCTCAATCGTCCTAGTCAGGGCTGGGATATTCAGCATCGGCTCAAAGAAGCGGCGGAAGTCAGCCAGTTCGTCGCTCGTTGTCAGCCCGATGGCAGCGTAGCGGATGAAATCGTCGTAGCTTTTATCACCAGCAAAGGTTGTTTCGACCCACGACCAATTGTCCTTCAGCCAATCCCACGTGAGTTGGCGGCTTTCGTGGGTGCGGATGAGATAGATAAACCAACGGCTGGCATCTTGCGGACGAATGACGTCAGGGCGCTTGATATTTGCAAGGATTTTTTGCGCAGTTTCGGGGTTTTTAGTGGCGGTAAGTCCCAGAGTGATGTCAGCTTGCAGGTCGTTTGACGGCGTCTGCTGGTAGGTCTGGAACAGGCTGTCGATCATCTCTGGCGTTTCAAAATATCGTACATTGGCGCTGATGATCAGCGAACGGATTTCTGTTGGTAATTCCTCAAGAGGCTGGCTGTCGAAGCGTCGCTTGGCTTCCGCTAGCACAGCTTGGTCTTCGCTATAGATCATCAAGCCTAGAGCAGTAACACGCCGTTCGCGGTCGTCGTCAGATTCACTGGGTGCTTCGTCCCACCCCAATTCGTCAAAGGTAGCGCGAGCAAATTCGCCAGAAATTTGCTTTAAGCGGGCTTTGCCGTCATTATCATCGTCAACAAATTTGCGTAGCTCCGCCAGTGCACTGGCCGCCATGTCAAAAACCTTTTCATTGGTTTCATGTTTCAGCGAAAGCGCCAGTGGCAGGAGTGAGGCTGAGTTTTCATGTCCAGCCCGAGCTAGTAGCGTAGTATCTTGGAGTAGGCAGATTTTATCCAGCGTTGGCAGAGCGTGAATGTGACTGAGCAGATGCTCGCGAGTTGTCGCGTCGTAGTGTGTTACGAAATGCCCGCTTAGTCCGCAGTTCAGCTGCAGCGGTTTTTCAATGCTGAATGTCTGCTCACGCTCAGTTAGCATTGCATCATCAAGTGGCTGGTTGGCGAACAGTGGAATTGGCCAGCGTGCATCGGACGGCTGATGCACGCCGATGAAAAATCGTTCCTGGTGTAGTGTGGCGATAGATTTCTCGTCAGAATTATTTTGCTCAACCTGCACAATCGGTAGTCCTGGTTGGGAAATCCAAGTGTTCATCAGGTTAATGATTGGCTGGCTGCTGGCGGTTTCTAGTTCTTGCCACAAATTATTGCCAACAGTGTTTTGGTAGGCAAATTTCTCAAAATATGACTTCAAACCAGCTCGAAACGCCTCCTCGCCAATTAACCGCCGCACCATCACCAGCAGTCGCCCACCCTTGGCATAGACAATTGCTGGGTCAAACAAAGTGCTGATTTCGTCTGGGTGATTGACGTCGGCCTGTACCGGCTGTACGCCGTCGAGGCTATCGCGTCGAAGCGCAGCGGTAACCTCATTTGTCGCAAACTCCTCCCACATCCGCCACTCAGGGTGTAGCGCGTCAACCGCCACGTATTCCATCATGTTAGCGAAACTTTCGTTCAGCCACAGGTCATTCCACCACTGCATGGTCACCAAATTGCCGAACCACTGGTGGCTGAGTTCGTGAGCGATGACGGTGGCGATGAAGCGCTTAGATGATTCCGGCGTTAATTTTGGATCAGCCAGCAAGCAACTTTCGCGGTAGGTGATGAGCCCCCAGTTTTCCATAGCGCCAGATGAGAAATCTGGCAGCGCTACATTGTCAGATTTTGGTAGCGGGTACGGTACGCCAAAATATTCGTCATAAAAATCGATGGAGCGCGTGGCGATGTCCAGCGCAAAATCCAGGGTCTCTTCGCCTTGGGCTGGTGTTGCCCAAACATTTACCTCAACACCAGAGGTGGTGTGAGCGGTTTTCTTGTGGAGTTCGCCAATAACAAAAGCCAGGAGGTAGCTGCTCATGCGTGGCGTGGTGGCAAAAGTGGTTGTCAGCGCGCCGTCTCTCTCAGATGCTTCAGTGACGGGCATATTACCAAGGATAGTCAATCCCGGAGCGGTCACGAGCGTTACGTCATAGGTCGCCTTGGCGGCTGGTTCGTCAACACACGGGAACACTTCGCGGGCATGGTGCGACTCAAATTGGGTGGCAAACAGCTGCTTTTTCACGCCGTCGTGGGTGAAATAACACGGATATAGTCCATGCATAGCATCGGTGATGGTGCCAGAAAAGTCAATGCGAACAGTATGCTCACCGCTGGTCAAACCTGGCTGCGATAGGCGCAGTTCGTCAAACTCGCCATGAGAAAACTCAGCTGGCTGGTTATCAATAGTAGCGGATTGAATCGTCAAATCTTTGGCGTGGAGCAAAATTTCCTCGCCCGTCGATTCGCCAGAAATAA
>CAUOLC010000031.1:0-3020 GCA_963456285.1 uncultured Candidatus Saccharibacteria bacterium
CCGATGGACAGCAAGATGCCAATTTCATGCAAGCGGCCGCGCACCCAGAACACCAGCACCAGTGACAACACCGCCAATCCTGCCGCGGCTGCGCCGATGGTGGCGACCGTTAAAATGTTTTGAATGCCAGCGATGTTTTGGAGAACCCCAGCGAACACGGCCCCGTTGTCAGTCAGGTTGAATTTCTGCCAATCGACGTTTGGTAGACTTTTGACGCGGTCCGTCAGCGATTTCAGCTGATGCGGATTTTCGGCGAAATATGTCGCCCGCGTCAACTGTTGGCTACCTGTCAGCTGCTGCGCAGCAGCCAAGTTGGTGATGAGATGATTCTCCGCCATGTCGGACTGCAAGACTGCCGGCTTTTCGCCTTTGCCGCTGAAGATACCAGAGACAGACACCGTCACCCGCCGGCCGTCTTTGGTAATTTCCAGCTTATCACCTGGCTTGATATTATTTTTCTCGGCAAACGTTTTGTGAACCAGGGCCGCGTTTTGGCCATGCTCGGTCAAGTGCTTGCCCTGCTCCAGTTGGTAAAATTTACCAGTGAATTCGCTCAGCAGATTGCTCTCTGTCGCGCCCGTCACCTTCGCCTCGCCAGCAATCCCAGTATCCAGCTGCACGCCGCCGCCTGCCACGTCGACCAATTGTTTACCCGGCAGCCCCGCAGTGGTCTCTGCCTGGAAATTGTGTGCTTTGACATTGTTCAGGCGCTGCACCTGTCGTGCCATTTCCATCGGCACTTCGCCCGATGGCTGCTTGCTGGCGATACTAAAGCCAGCGCGGATATTCCGTTCAATTGATTGCTTCAGCTGTGCCATCGTTTGCTGCACTGTCAGCGTACCGATCAGCAGCGTGAAAATCAGCGTCATGATCAGGGCGATAGTCAGGCTGCGACGCCGTTTGCGCGCCACAGCCGTCCAGGCTCGTTTGATAATTGTCATCATTCGCCCCTAGTCCACTTCGGTTAGTAATTCTTTTGGCGTTGACTGGGTGATCGGCCGAGAGGCCAAGAGTACCGCGATGATAATCACCGCCAGTCCAGCGCCCCACACCGCCAGCAGATCCGTCGGCTGCACACCAACCGTCACCTTGTCCAGCGTGCGTGATGACGTCACCGAGTCGGCGTCAGCACCGAGCGACGCACCGTTGAGGGAACTGCCAGCTTGACGCGTGGCATTCTGTGCCGCCTGCGACACCACGTGATCACCCATTTGTTGAGCAATCAGCCCCGCGGTAAAGTACGACGCACCGAAACTCAACACCGCGATCATCACCAGCTCAGCGATGTATTGCAGCACAATCTTTGACTGCGGCACGCCCGTCGCCAAGAGTACGCCCGCCTCGCGCTTGCGCTCGTTCATCCACAAATACAGCACCATGCCAATCACCGCGACACTGACCAGCGCTGTTGCCCATAACATACCGTCGATCAGACCGTACACGCCGTTGACTGCGCCAGTCACGCCGGCCAGCTCCTGGCTATTTTTATTGAGCTGGTACTTTTGCCAATTGACCGGCAATTTATTTGCCCGCGCCATCACCTCGTCCAGCTGCTTGGTACCTTTGGTGAAGAACGTGGCGTCCTGGTAAATCTCATTTTGTTCGGTATAGGCGTTCAACTGGCGAGTTGTCGTGAGATCAGTCAGGAACAAATTCTCGAACAGCTCCACCTGGTACGTCGCCTGCTTTGGGTTTTTGCCGTTAAATATACCGACGATTTCCACTTCAACCTCGTCCTTGGATGGATGCTCGTTGTCGGTGTCGTATTGATTGGCCTTTAGCTTAATTTTACTGCCAAGCTTCAGGTTGTTAGCCTTGGCAAAATCTTCGTGCACCAAAATCTTGTGCGAATCGTTCTCGGTGATGTGCCGGCCAGCGATGAGCTTGAGCGACTCAGCCCGGAACTTTTTCTCGGACTCAGATTTATTGACGCCGATGATGGTAGCGGCGTTGCCAAACTGTTTGTCTTTCTCGGCATCATAACCGCTGCCGCCACTCGGTAGTGGCACTAGTTTGGTATTGATAAAATCGACCGTGGCGTTCTGGCGCTTGACATAATCCGTCACGCCCTCCAGATTCTTCACCGCGTCGATGTCTTTGTTCGACACCGTTCCCGAACCGCGGGCTGTTCCCGGATTGGTGCGCGGATTATTGCCCAGCGTGAAGCCGGCCTTGAGCGTTTTGTCTAGCGACTGCGCTGCTGCGTCGGTCGAATGCTTGATGGCAAATCCACTCAGCATAATCGTCGACATACACAGCAAAATCGCCAGCAAAATCAGCGTTTTGAGTTTTTTCCTGGTGATATACAACCAGGCACGTTGTATAAATGACATAGATCTCCTTTCTTGGTTCTATGTCAGTGTAGCAAGGGTATGTGAAGGGAATGTGAAATGAGTGAATTATTTGTAATAGATTTTTGGTATAGTTATATATGAAGGAAGAAAGATGAGCTCCAATTTTAACATAGAAGAGTCTGATGCCCTGAAGGAAATTGTTAAGGTAACCGATGAGGATTTTAACATATCTCCCGTTTATCATAAAGAGAAAACTACGATACGGCTGGGGTCTAGAGGAATTGTTTTGAATGATAAAGGCGAAATAGCCGTCATATATAAAAAAGCTAAGAACGAATACAAATTACCTGGTGGCGGCATTGATAGCGGCGAGGAAGCTCAAGAAGCGTTTAGGCGTGAATGTGAAGAAGAGCTGGGGTGTGTTGTCGACATAACCAAAGAGCTAGGAACGGCTATTGAATATAAATCACAGGAAAATTTCAAACAACTGTCGTTCGTTTATGAAGCAAGAAAGGTTGACGAGCTGGAGTCAAATAACCTAACTGAAAAAGAAAAAGCTGAAGGCACTGAATATATTTGGCTACCAAAATTACAAGCACTAAAAAAGATGAGAGAGTCGCTAGAAAAACTTGAATCATCTGACTATGACTCGGTTTATCGAACACGTTTTATGGTTCTAAGAGATGTTAGAATTTTAGAGTATTATATAAACAACGTATAATATTT
>CAUOLC010000032.1:0-2955 GCA_963456285.1 uncultured Candidatus Saccharibacteria bacterium
CGGCGGAAACTTCTGCTGAAGTTGGAAAAAATATTACGGTGGCGGGCTGGGTGCACTCGCGACGCGATCACGGCGGGCTGATTTTTATTGATTTGCGCGATCATACTGGGGTGGTGCAACTGGTGATTAATCCAGATAAACCGGCGGCTTTTAAGCTGGCGGAAAGCCTGCGCGATGAGTTTGTGATTCGTGCTAGCGGTGTGGTGACGGAGCGTGGCGAAGGTTTGAAAAATCCAAATATCGCCAGTGGTAATGTGGAAATTGTGGTGGAAAATCTGGAAATCTTGAACCGAGCTGAAACTCTTCCAATCCAACCATTTGCCGAGGAAAACCAGGCAGGTGAGGACTTGCGTTTTAAGTATCGTTACCTCGACCTGCGTCGCCCAGCGATGCAACAGATGCTGAAAAAACGCGCTGAAATGTATCGCCGAATGCATCAGTACATGGATGGCCGCGACTTCATCGAGATTCAGACGCCGATTTTGGCAAATTCCAGCCCCGAGGGTGCGCGTGATTTTCTGATCCCGAGTCGTTTGCAGGAAAATAAGTTCTATGCTCTGCCGCAAGCACCGCAGCAGTTCAAGCAGCTACTGATGGTTGGCGGTGTGCCGCGGTATTACCAGTTGGCGGCGTGTTTTCGCGATGAAGATCCGCGGGCCGATCGACTGTACGGCGAGTTTTATCAGCTGGATTTGGAGATGAGCTTCGTTGAGGACGGCGAGGAAGTTCGCCAGGAAGTTGAGCCGTTGATGTGTCAGCTCGCGACCGATTTCGCGGGCAAGAAATTGCTGGATTTGAGCGATCTGCCGGTGGGCGATGGCCAGCCAATTCCGCGCATTTCGTACCGCGACGCCATGGAGACGTACGGCTCGGACAAGCCAGACCTACGCTTTGGCATGGAGTTAATTGAGCTGACCGATGTGTTCGCCAGCACCGAATTTGGCGTGTTCAAAAATGCTGAGTGTATCAAGGCGATTTGCGTCAAAAATGGCGCCAGTCTCAGCCGCAAGCAAATCGACCAGTTTACCGACATTGCCAAAAGTGAAGGGGCGGGCGGATTAGCTTACATCACTTATCAAGACGGTGAGGCGAAATCACCAATTGCCAAGTTCTTGAGCGAAACAGAGCTTGCGGCAATTCAGCAACAAACTGGTGCAGTTGATGGCGACGCCGTGTTCTTTGGCGCCGACGCTCGCTCAGTCGTCAACGCCGTGCTTGGTCGCCTGCGAAACGAATTTGCCGCCCATTTCAACCTGGAAGACCCGAGCGTGGTGGCCTTTGCCTGGATTATCGATTTTCCGTTCTATGAATGGGACGACCATGGCAAGAAGCTTGATTTTGGCCACAACCCATTTGGTATGCCAAAGGGCGGGTTGCAAGCTCTGGAGTCGGCGACGACTGACGCCGACAAACTGGCCATCGTGGCTGATCAATTCGACATGGTGATGAACGGCTACGAAATCTGCTCCGGCGGTGTGCGCAACCACAATCCAGCAGTGCTATACAAAGTGTTTGACCTACTTGGCTTTAGTGAAAGCTACGTCGAGGAAAAGTTTGGCGCCATGCTAAACGCCTTCAAATACGGTGCGCCGCCGCACGCTGGCTGCGCCTTTGGCGTTGACCGCATCCTCATGGAACTCATTGACGAAACTAATGTCCGCGAGACATTGGCCTTTCCAAAGAACGGCTCCGGTGTCGATGTGATGATGGATTCACCATCGACAGTTGATCCAGTGCAGCTAAAGGAACTGGGGCTATGAGTGCAATGTATGATCGACACGAAGTTAGCGTAAAAGTAGCGCTGTATAGCAGCGACGGCAAGCGTGTACTGCTGATGTATTATCCGCACGATGATGGCTTTGGCTTGCCGGGCGGACATATTGACGCTGGCGAAACGCCTGACGTGGCGCTAGAGCGAGAGCTGCGCGAGGAGTTAGGTATTGCAATTGACGCTACTCCAGCGGACTTTTATGTGCGCTACCCGCAGGACAATGCCGTCAAAGATCATAAAATTATTCTTAGTTATACGGCTACAGTTGACAGTAACGTTGAATTGCCAGACCGGGCGTGTGATGGCGGCGAGGAACGTATAATTTGGCTGACGCGGGCAGAAGTTGAGACTGCCGATAAACTCGCGCCAGGCTATCGGGATTTTGTGCTGAAATGGTGGCCGCAAGAAGTGTAATATCTTAGGAGGTATAAGCAGGCTATGAAATCAATTTCCAAACGAACGCTGAAATTTATTGACTCATGGCTAACGCTGCGCAGCCAGTGGGCGCGCTGGCCGGGATTTACGGTGGCGATAGCCAAGGACGGCGAGGTGGTTTTCAATAAAGCTTATGGACTGGCAGATATAGAAAATAATGAGAAATTAACAACCAACCATCTCTTTCACGTTGCTTCGCAATCAAAAACATTTACTGCCACGGCCGTGATGCAGCTGCAGGAGCGCGGCAAGTTGCGCATCGATGATTTAGTGACAGAGCATCTACCGTGGCTGGCGCAGCACAGCGACCAGCGTTGGCGCGACGTAACCTTGCGTCAATTGTTGAGCCACTCAGCAGGCGTGATTCGCGACGGCCAGGCGTCAGGCTTTTGGCAGTTCCAAGGAGAATTTCCGGATGAAGACGAGTTCAAGAAGCAAATCATGCAATCGCAGCTAGTATTCGAACCAAACTCCGAATTCAAGTATTCCAATTTTGGTTTTGGCTTGCTGGGTTTGGTAATTGAGCAAGCTAGCGGCAAATCGTACGCTGATTTTGTGACGGAAAACATTATCGCGCCACTTGATTTGAAACAAACCACCACGGAATATTTGCCAGAACTTCGTATGGCAACTGGCTATAGTAGGTTTGATTTGCAGCAGCAGCGCCGTCCGTTTCAACACGTCACAACTGGTGTATTGCAGCCAGCCACGGGATTTTGCTCAACGGCGCATGACTTGGTGAAATTCTT
>CAUOLC010000033.1:0-2817 GCA_963456285.1 uncultured Candidatus Saccharibacteria bacterium
AATCACAAATTCTTTTAGTCGAAGACGAACCTACCGTCCGCCAGGGTACCGAGCAATTCCTCCGCCAGCGCGGCTTTACGGTAGTGACGGCGACCAGCGGCGAGGAGGCGCTAAAGAAATTTACTGAGGCGGATGTGATTATCCTTGACATTATGTTGCCGGGGGTAAGTGGTATCGAGACGCTGCACCAAATTCGCCAGACCAGCGACGTGCCGGTATTGATGTTGACAGCGCTGCATGATGAGCCGACGCAAATTGCGAGTTTTGATGAGCTAGCAGATGATTATATGAGTAAGCCGTTCTCGCTGGTAATTTTAGAGAAGCGGATCAAGGCGCTACTTCGCCGCCAGCAGTCTGTCAAAAAAACCTTGTGGCAGCGCGATCTAGCCTCGGTAGATTTTATGGCATATCAAGGGTTTTATGATGGCACTGACGCGCACCTTAAGCCCAAAGAAGTGCAGCTACTCAAACTGCTCGTCGATAATCCAAACATGGTCTGGAGCCGGCAAGCTATCATTGATAAGTTATGGCGTGATGATGAGGTGCCGTTTGACCGAGTGATTGACGTCTACATCAAAAACCTGCGCAAGAAATTGCACCTGGACTGCATCATCACGGTGAAGGGAGTGGGCTACCGCTATGAAGAATCTTAAATTATTTCCCAAAACATTTTTGGTGTCGATCGGCTTGTTCGCGGCGTTGATCATCCTGGTGCATGCGCTGGTTTACACCTTGATGCCGCAATTTTATTTGCAGCAGAAAGAGCGCGAGGCTGCGGAAAATCTCACGGCGCTCGTGGCTGAACTACGCGGCAAATCGACTGAGGAGATGCGTCGTCTCAGCCAGGAGTTCGCTCAGGTGAAAAATGTCAATATCACGCTGACGATTGATGGGCGCGACCAGTATTTTCAAGGTTTTCAGTCGATCAACATCGTGACCGATAGCGGCAAATCGGTCGATACTAGCGTGGTGAAAATCGCTGATGGCCAAACGGTTGATCCGCGCTCGGTGATTTTGCGGCAGGGCAGTGTGGCGAATAGCCAAGGCCAAACGATCGCCGTCAAGCTGCTGGCTGACGTGGCACCCGTCACTCAGGCCAAGCTTGCCACCTTGCACGTATTGCCATATACTATGCTCGGCTCGCTGTTGGTGGCGTTGATATTTTCCTATATCTACAGCCGTTTTGTGACGCGGCCGATTCGCCAGATGGCGGCGGTGACTACGACCATGCAGCGGCTGGAAAAGGGTGCGCACTACCCAGTGAACAGTCATGATGAGATCGGCGTACTCGGGCGAAATATCAATGAGCTCTATCAAAATCTATGGCAGACGATTCGCTCGTTAGAGCATGAAAACAAGCGGATTACTCAGCTGGAGAAAGAGAAAATCGCCTTCCTCCGTGCGGCTTCGCATGAGCTAAAAACGCCATTGGCGGCGCTACGGATCATGCTTGAGAATATGCAACTCAACATCGGCGAGTATAAAAATCGCGATCAGTACCTGGCGGAATCGGTGGCGCAGGTTGACCGCTTGGCGGCGATGGTGAATGACGTTTTGCGTTCTGGCAGTGTCACCGAGCAGGCTTTGCGTCAGGAAAAGCGACTGAGGATCGATAAGCTGGTTGCTGAAGTGATTGACGATTATGTGTTGCTAGCGAAAACGCGCGGCATGACTTTTGCGGTTGACGCACATCCGACGACTATTCGTGCTAATCGTGACATGATGCGCCACGTCATCTCGAACCTGATGTCAAACGCGGTGCGCCATGGCGACGCGGGAAGCGTAATAGCAATCACCTGCGATCAGCACGAACTAGCCATCGAAAACGCCTGCACACCGCTCACCAAGCAACAACTCCAACACGTCTTCGATCCGTTTTATCGGAGCAACAGCGACAAGAAACAGCACGCCGACAGCAGCGGCATCGGCCTCTACACCGTAAAAATGCTACTCGACGCCAAGGGCCTAGACTACGACTTCACGCCACACGGGCGGGGCATGCGGTTTATAGTGAAGTTATAAAGCTATATCATTTTATCAACTATTGCCAAGATACTTTTTTATATTATAGAATAATAAAATTACAGCAACCGCTGTAATTTCGCTCCTTTACAGGAAGGATTAGGTTATACACCTCCAAGACGCCAAACTTTATCGTCTACGTTCAGCTCGCGATGCTGCAAAACAACGGCAGCAAACAGCCTGGCAAACTCAGCAATCAGCCTATGAGCGTCGCTCTTCAGCTAATGATATTATGAATCAAGCCTATGAGGCTCAACAGATTGCCTATGCAAATCAGCGATCAGCCTGGGATGCTTACATGTCCGTTAAACGGGCCAATGGTCCACGAATTGATAGTCTGAATTCTCAGTAAGAACGAGCATATCATAACATGATATCAGCTTCATCAGTCTACTATGCACATGACGGCGCCAGCGCACACATGTACGCAGACCAGGGACATGCTTACAAAGCAGAGGCCAAGACCGTGTCACCGAACGGCGACGGCTTGTCGCTAAAATCCGCAACGCTCTTGAATAGTTCGAGGCTGTCAGTCCAGCTTTTTAAAGGGCTAAAAGCGAGTATGATCAAGCTCGGAAGGAATTCTTATCCGCTAAAACAGAGCACGAACGCGCACAAGCTGAATTCAAACGTGCCAAGGCCGAGTTTGATTCATGTGCCAAGACATTTCAGGCTAGGCTCGAAGAGCTGAAGTCGACAAGCCGAAAGCGAAGTGAAAGCAAAAAGTCAATCGCCGCCAGGGCTGGAGTTCCGTTTCAATATCGAGACAATGTCTGGATTTCGAAAGAGTCAGAT
>CAUOLC010000034.1:0-2805 GCA_963456285.1 uncultured Candidatus Saccharibacteria bacterium
AAAAAACTTAAAAAGTCTATTCTAAGAAATGTTGTGAGATAATACATATAGCACACAAATTTATGAAAATACCTCTTGTCAAACCACGCTGAGTGCTGTATAATTGACAACTGTAACTTATGGCGAGTCAAAAGGAAGTCATCAAAATGATTGGTAAGGTAGTGGAAGCACTGCCTAATACTCAATTTAGGGTGGAACTAGAGAATGGCCATAGTATCATCGCGCACATTTCAGGACGAATGCGCAAGCACTATATTCGCCTGGTGCCTGGTGATAAGGTTGAGGTTGAGATGACCCCTTACGATCTGACAAAGGGACGAATCAGCTTCCGCCTACGTGACGACCGACCTCAACAGAGCCGGTAGTCAAATATTAACGTTAATCTCGGGTTTACTCGGGAAGGGAGATTTAAGCACTTTATGAAAGTTCGTGCAAGTGTTAGAAAAATCAGTCCCGATGACGTACTCGTGCGCCGCGTTGGCCGTAAAAAGGGCAAGCGTATCGCCAGACTGCGCGTCATCAACAAGAAAAAACCTAAGAACAAGCAAAGGCAGGGTTAAGCATGGCTCGAATTGCTGGGGTAGTTATCCCAACAGAGAAGCAGGTGCAAATTGCGCTCACCTATATTTATGGGATTGGGCCAAAGCACGCTTCGAGCATCCTTGCGGCGGCTAAGATTGAGCCGACCACTCGGGTGAAAGATCTCACCGAGGCTGAAGAAAACAAGATTCGCGAAATTATCGACAGCGAATACACCGTCGAAGGTGATCTCCAGCGCTTGGTAACTAACAACATTAAGCGCTTGAAGGATATCAACGCCTATCGCGGTCTTCGCCACAAAGCAGGACTGCCGACACGCGGACAGCGGACTCGTACGAATGCACGAACTCGCAAGGGTCGCGCCATCGCCGTGGGCGGTACACAACCAAAAGCAGCAAGTAAGACCTAAAGAAAGGACTAAGAAATGGCAGACGCAAAATCTACCAAGAAGAAGCAGCGCCGATCAGTCCCAGCTGGTCAGCTGCATATTCAAGCAACATTTAACAACACCATTGTTACCTTTTCAGACAAGAAGGGTAACGTGTTGACCGCTTCATCAGCTGGTGCATGTGGTTTCCGTGGTAGCAAAAAAGGCACCGCCTATGCTTCACAGGTTGCTGCTGAAAAAGCTGCTGAAGCTGCGAAAACTCAGTATGGTTTGAAATCAGTTGACGTTTTCGTCAAAGGTGTCGGTTTGGGCCGTGATGCCGCTATTCGTGCGGTTGGCGCGTTCGACATCTCAGTAGAAAGCATTAAGGACGTAACTGGCGTGCCTCACGGCGGTGTTCGTCCACGAAAGGCACGGAGGGCATAATTATGGCACGAGATAATTCACCGATTGTCAAGCAAAGCCGCCGCGAAGGTTATGCGCTTCATCCAAAAGCACATAAAGTTTTGGCACGAAAATCTGGCATTCCAGGTCAGCACGCACACAGCCGACACAACAAACCAAGCCTGTACGCTACACAGCTGCGCGAAAAGCAAAAAGTTCGCCGCCTGTACGGTTTGGTTGAAAAGCAATTTGCTCGGCTGATGGACGAGGCAACACGCGCCCAAGAAGGTTTGGCAGGCGAGAACCTGTTGAAGCTGTTGGAACGCCGCCTGGACAACGTTGTGTACCGTGCTGGTTTTGCAACCAGCCGCCGCGCTGCTCGCCAGCTGGTCGGACACGGTCACTTCCTACTGAACGGTCGCCGTGTTGATATTCCATCAATTCGCGTTAAAGCAGGTGATGTCATCGAAGTACGTCCAAAGAGTACCAAGTCGGTATACTTTACACACATCGACGACATTGTCAGTAACTCAATTCAAGGTCCGCTCAGCTGGATGAAGAGTGATGTCAAAAAATTGAAGATTGAGATCACTGGACAGCCAAAGCGTGAAGAAGCAGAAGCTGACATCAACGAGCAATTAATTGTTGAGTATTACTCACGATAAAAGAAGGGTTAGGGAAAAGTATGGCAAAAGCAATTTATAATCCAGCTCTGGCAAGCATCGAAGATGTTTCTGACACCAGTGCAACCTTTCTGATTGAGCCGCTCCACTCAGGCTACGGCAACACATTGGGTAACTCAATGCGCCGCGTCTTGCTCTCAAGCATCCGCGGTGGCGCAATCGTTGCCTTTCGCATCGAAGGTGCGACACACGAGTTCACTACCGTTGAGGGCATCAAAGAAGATGTCGTTGACATCATGCTGAACCTGAAGGGTGTTCGACTCCGCGTTCACACCGACGAGCCAGTTGAGCTGCGTCTGGAAAAAACTGGTGGCGTCATCACTGCTGGCGACATCCAAGCAAACGGAGAAGTAGAGGTTGTTAACCCAGACCACGTCATCGCTACCATCGATGATCCAAAGAAAACGGTCATCATGGACTTGGTGGCAGAAGCTGGTCGCGGTTACCAAACGATTGAAGACTCCAGCGAATCACGTTTACACTCAGACATGATCGCTCTGGACGCAGTCTTTACGCCAGTGTTGCGCGTACGCTACAAGGTTGACCCAACTCGTGTTGGCGACGAAACTGACCTGGACAAATTGACCATGACTATTGAAACTGACGGCACCATGACGCCACGCGAGGCATTTGAAGAGGCTGCAGCTATTTTGGTCAATCAATACACAGCCTTGGCTGGTAGCACCACTGTCGTGAGCGCACCTGCACTTGGCACAACCACTGAAGACAGTGAAGCTGAATTGGATACGTCCATCGAAGAATTAAACCTAAGCGCCCGCACGACGAACGCGCTGATTAACAATGAAATCC
>CAUOLC010000035.1:0-2581 GCA_963456285.1 uncultured Candidatus Saccharibacteria bacterium
ATCATGGCCTTGTTTGTGGTGGTGTTGTCGGTTTTGGCGGTGTGGTCGTCACAATTGTCACAACCAAAGCTGACTCCTGTCCCGGCTGATTTACAGCAACAGTATTTTGGCAATTCAACCGCGCTTGATGAATTGAACAAACTGGAAGTAAAAGGGCGTGCACCCAAAACAGGCTATACGCGCAAGCAGTTTGGCAACGGCTGGGGTAAAATCGATGGTTGCTCGGTGCGTGAAGTGATTTTAGCCAGGGACTTGAGCGATGAAAAAGTAGGCGAAGGCTGCAAGGTGCTCTCTGGTGTTTTGCAAGATCCATACACTGGTCAAACCATTCATTTTCAGCGCGGTGAAAAAACCAGTTCCAAAGTACAGATTGACCACGTGGTGGCGCTAAGTGACGCCTGGCAAAAGGGCGCGCAGAATTTATCAGCGATTGACAGGGAAAAATTGGCGAATGATCCACTGAACTTGTTGGCATCAGAAGGACAAGCAAACCAGAATAAGGGTGATAGCGATGCGTCAACTTGGTTGCCGCCTAACAAGGATTTTCGCTGCCAATATGTTGCCCGGCAAATTGCGGTGAAGAAAAAATACCACTTGTGGGTCACTGACGCTGAGAAGCAAGCCTCTGCCAATGTTCTGGAAAAATGTAAGGGGTGAGCTAAGACTCAGCTGGCGGCTCGTATTTAGCTGCGATCATCTCAGCGAAGATCTCTCTTCTGTCGGCAGTATTTAGCTCTGGCTTGTGTTTCGGTCGATAGGTGCCACTGACATATGCAAGTTCTGTCATGGCATCTCGCATGGCGGAGAGTTGTCTGTCGACTTTTTTGCAGGCAGCTTGCCTGATGAGGCTCACCGACTCGTCATCTGCTGATAGTTCATGAATTTTACGGGCTTCAACGGCCAGGGTGATATCAGCTTTTGTTTCAACCAGGGAATTATCGATTGTTCTTCGCAAAATTGGGTCCTTTAATTCAGGAATATTTTTAAATATCATGCGGAGTACTTTTGAGCCTATTTTGCGGTTCAAATACGATTCAGCTGACGCGGCTTCTTCGGGCGAATCAATGTCAAATACCGTATCGAGGTGGGGTATCAATAATAATGTTGTGATATCCTCAGGGTTAACGTAGTGATCCATTATGCCACAACGTGCTTCATCATTGGCTGTCTCGATTGGAGAATCTGGAATCCGGTTATCTTTTAGATAGAACATTGTTTCTTTATAAACCTGAATAGCCGGCCCAAGCACCCAGTCGCGTGTTTCAGGATATATAGGGACTTTGTCGACAGTAGCCGGTTTGCCAGTCAACCAATTGGTTTTTGTTTGGTCTAAAATAGGCCAGTTTGGCGCGATGTCCACTTGAAAACTTGGCTGGCTATTCTTATTGGTTGAGCGGACGGTAAACATAGTAGTATTATGACATGGAAAAGCAAAATAAGCAACGACACGGACACAATTACATTGACAATAAAGAAATAAAATGCTATTATAATAAGGTGAGAAGTGAGCAAATTCGCCAGTATCCGGTCAAGTCACCGATGGACCAGGAAAACCATCAAGTGACTGCGGTTTTATTCCGTCCAGAGCTGGCTGATGATGAGGGTTTTCAGCGAACCTTGGAGCTGACGGCTATTGCGTCGGTCAGCCGAAATCCAGATTGGATGCAATATCATGGGCGGGGTAAAGAAAAGGTGATACAAAATAAGATTGCCGCAGCTCGATTAGGTGCATTACATGCTTATGTTATTGATCCAGGTCCTGACATTCCGTATTTGAGTAAGCGACATCGGGATAAGGATGAGGCGCAGATACAAACGCTCACGTTGAATATGTTAGGTGAAGAACTTGAGCAGGATAATTCAGACATCACGACCTCGTCAGTATTGGCCTTGGTAGGTGATGGCTATTCACCACCTGCCGCCGTCGTCGAGAGAGCCCCGGGTAGATCATTGCGAGAACAATATGGCATGGACAAGGATAGTCGTAATTATTATGCCATCATGGATGAGTTGAATCGTATCCAGCGGGAGATTGATAGGGTGATTGGGCGTTTTGCATCAAGAGTGCTCATCAATGATATGCGGCGTGAGTATAATGAGGGCGCGAATATCTTCTCGGGTGTTAAGGTGACGGAAAATAAAGAGTATGCCGAAATATTCACCCTCTTTGACCAGCCGTTTACTGGGTTTACGGCCGGTCTTTGCAGGACCGCTTTGCTCGATATGGCACGGAGAAGGCGCGGACTACGCGGTATGCTTGACATGGCCAGCGAACTGGTATAGAATGTGTAGTGTACGTCCGGCCGCCAAGGTCGGAATTTTTCGTATGAGGATATATGCATCGCGGTGCAACCTCGTATCGTGGTATAATCATAAGTGATAAAGGAGAGTAGTATGGAAGATTTGAACATTAAGCAGTTGACGTTGGCGGTGCGAACGATTGCCGAGGAAAAGAACCTGCCAGAAGAAACTGTTCTAGAGGTAATCGAGCAGGCCATTGCCGCAGCGTGGCGGCGTGATAACGGTACGCGTGAGCAGTTGGTGCGCGCCAGCCTGAACATCAATAGCGGCACGGCTGTGG
>CAUOLC010000036.1:0-2553 GCA_963456285.1 uncultured Candidatus Saccharibacteria bacterium
TTGCAACATGGATTGCTCAATACGGCAAGGGTACTGTTAAAAAACTTCTCTTGCTCGAGCCCTTCTATGCAACCTATGATAAATTCCAAAATACCTTAGTGAAAAAGGTATATGGATGGAATCTCCTCCCAGATATTTTAATTAATGGCAACCTGTCACTTCGCGCCCTTGGTAAATATCTATTGCTTGTGGATTCTTACAAGCCTGATATGTACGCTCCTGGTGTCGAATCCATCAGTGTCATCCTCAGCGAGGGAGATACAGGAATCGATCACAGTGAAGCTGCCAATATCTCAAAGAAGATGGCAGACTCATCGGGAGCAGAATATCAGTATGTCGAGTTGCCAAAGTCTATGGGACTTGAGCACGGCATTATCAACCCAGGCGACCCGCTAGTAATTCCGCACAAGGAAAAGCTTTATGATATGTATTATAAAGCTTATACTGGCGAAAAAGTTTCGGCGTTAGCTGAATCTAACACAATTGAAGACACAGAAACAGAGGAAGAGCAACCTTCACAGCCTTCTGAATTGTCTCTTGTGCTAGAACAGTAAATAGTCGGATCTACAGGCTGATTATCTTCTTAGGTAATCAGCCTTTTCAATTTACACTAAATATTGCCCTGTATATTAATTATTTTTTTCTGAATTTCATCCAGCTGAGCATCATCCATTTTTGGGCCATCGGCAGTCGTCAACCAACCTGGATATTCTTCGTAAAACGCCTGTTCATGAGACACTGGCGAACCAATTCCTTTTGCTAAATCACCGTGCAGCGGCACCAGCTTGGCATGCACATGCGCCACGCCCGTCCCCTCAAAAATTAATGCTACTCGCGGCGCGTCAAATGCTTTTTCCAAAATATTCGCAACCTTTTTGACTGCCAACATCATCTCAGAATATATCTCATCATCCAAGGAAAACGCGTAATCACCCGGATTTTCTTTGGGAATCACCACCGTAAAGCCTGGCGTGTTGGGAAACGGCGTTAAAAACGCCAAGAATTTATCATCCTCCCAGACCTTCCATGATTTCATTTTGCCTGATACGATATCGTCGAAAATTGTATGATTCATACTCCTCCTTTATGCAAATAAATCGTTCAATGCCTCACTCACCGTTGGATGAGTGAATATTTGGTCACGCAGTACAGTATACGGCAGACCATTATCCATTACAGTTTTTATAATATTAATGACTTCTGGTGAGTTACGACACAATAAACTAGCACCCAAAATTTGTTCAGTGTTTGCATCAATCACCGCACGCAGCAAGCCTGTTGTAGCATTATCAACATGCAGGCGTGGAATCGCCATAGCAGGCAACTCTTTTACGATAATTTCGCGCCCTGTCGCACGCGCCTCAGCCTCTGTCATACCCACCCGACCTAGCGGCGTTTGCATAAATATCGCGTACGGCAAGGTTTTTTGTTTGGCGCGAGTGTACAGACCATCACCCAGCAGCTGGCTTCTCACAATCCGAAAATCATCCAGTGACGCATAGGTAAATTGTGGCCCGCCCGTTACATCGCCCATTGCCCAAATATGCGACCGACTAGTGCGAAGTGTTTCATCAACCACAATTGCCCCGCGCTCATCCGTCGCTACACCAGCAGCTGGTAAATTCAAGCTCATCGTCGCCGGGCGACGGCCAGTAGCTATCAAAACCGCATCATAACCAGCGTAATCATCATGATTTACTGTGCGAATCGTCGCAGTAGACGCACCCTCAATCGCTGTCACATCCACACTAAACACAATCTCGATACCCTGTGCCTGCAATGCTTCAGTAGTAGCCCGAGCAATTGCTGGATCTTCACGTGCAAGCAGAGCATCGCCCCTCTCAAATACTGTTACTTTTGTACCAAGTTTGGCATAAGTTGAGGCAAATTCTAACCCAATATAACCGCCACCAATGATAGCTAGCTGTTTTGGCTGCGTCATTTTATCCAGCAATTCAGTACTGGTATATACAAACGGCTTATCAATACCTGGAATATCTGGGATGATTGATTCCGCACCGGTGTTAATAAAAATCTGCGGTGCACTCACTATTAGCTCGTCGTCACCCGCCACAACCTTCACAGTACGATCATCTACGAACGATGCCTCACCCTCAATGACACTCACCGTTTCACGATCCGCCAGCATGTGATAGTTCTTCTCATTCAACCGCGTCACTACCGTTGTCTTATGTGCCATCGCCTCATCAAAACTTTGATGATGCTCGGCCGCACTGACCAGCACCTTAGTAGGAATACAAGCAATATTAATACAGGTGCCGCCATACATCTTTGGTGACCGCTCCACCAGCGCTACCTTTTTGCCCGCATTCGCCAGCGTCACCGCCAATGTCTTGCCAGCTTTGCCAAAACCAATAATAAGTGCGTCAAATTGTTGTGTATCCATTTATATCCTCCTATCTTTTTTAGTGATCTCTCTCGCTGTAACAATTTCTCTATCGGCACACAGAACTGCCTCTTTTATTACAAGTTTTTGAGATGCTACTATTATCCTGTGCGCAATAGCTCCTTAAAACTGCTCCAAAAAGTCCA